>PXRJ01000067.1 GCA_003021705.1 Halobacteriales archaeon QS_3_64_16 | reverse complement strand
AGGAGTAGGCTACAACGCTATCACGTCTCGGAGAGTTCGCTTCTTATGGACGATCAGGACTGTCACGACTACCGCGAGACCGTTGCGACCGCCTTTCCCGAACTGATTTGTATCGAGAGCGACGCTCTTCGAGAGGGCGTGCTCGACGCCTGGAGTAAGGCGATGGCCGAAAACGGACTCACGGATCTCGACTCGCTCCCGTGGTTCCCGCCGGCCCAACGGAACCTCGACCTGCCCGACGAGTACTTAGTCCCCCACGTCCGGGACGTAACCCGAGGAGCGCTCGCGCTCGCCGAGACGCTGACCGAGCGCAGAGACCTCGACATCTCGCTCGATACCCTTCTCGCCGGGGCACTGCTCCACGATATCAGCAAACTCTACGAGTTCGATGGCACGGAGCCGACCGAAATCGAGAATCTGCTCGGTCACCCTCATTACGGTGTCGCCGTCGTCGCGGCCACCGGTCTCGGGCCCGAGATCGCTCACGTCGTTCTCTCTCACACCCGACGAACCGCGATAGAACCCGCCACTATCGAAGCCGAACTCGTCCATCGGGCCGATGAGGCCGCCGCCGCGGCGATCCGAGCGCAGGCACTCGACGATCTTCGAGAGGGCTGAGCGCCCCAGCTACCGCGAAGCGAGTCGGTACCACTACTCGGACGTTCTCCTGTCGGTCGGCTACTCGCCGCCATCACGAACCGGCGTCCGGTTCGATTCCTGCGCCCCGCGTTCATCCCGCCGCTCGCTTCCCGTCTTCGGTCCTGTCGCTGCGAGGGTGAACCGTCCCACACACAGCCAACAACAGTCCTCCAGGCGTTCGTAGTAACACCCCTTTCGCTGTCGCGGGAAGTGTCGCCGATCTTCCACTGATCCGTTCATGCTCCCTTCCGAAGGCCCGGCAACAGCCGTCCGAACGTGGGGACGCCGCTCGTCGCTTCGCCGGTCACCCGTTTCATGATCGAACCTGTGTCCCCCAAGCCCCTCGGTGTGGACCATGAGACCTCAAGGACACCACCCTCTCTTCTTCGTCCGCGATCCGGATGGCCGCCAGACCGCGACACCCTCCGAACCCATCCACGCTGCTACCGGCAAGTTTTCCGATTTCCGATCGGCCCCATCTCGATTCGTTACCCGGTTTCTCTTCTACATAGTGGGAGTTCACTTGCCACAGCATCATGAGATGAGTTCATGGAATTCGGCATTACATCCAAACCACCGATTATTATTAAATAGTCCCGTAGTAACTACCAGGCGGGATGAGTCTCGTCGTCTCCTACCGGCTGGTCGCTCCCCTTCTCGAAGCGACGCTTGCCGCGACACCGGCGATGCGTCTCCGGATCGAACAGGAGGTCGCGCTGCGTGCGGGGTCGACAGTGCTCACCTTCCGAGCGACGAGCGAGAGCGAGGCCTTCGGGGCATTCGAGGCCGCCTTGGAGAACGACCGGACGGTAAGCGAGGTACGGCTGCTCGACGAGTCGATCGACGGCGAGCGCCGCTATCGGATCACGGTCCCAGCGAACGAGACGACCTACTGGGAGTGGGCTGCTCTGGGTTGTGTGCTGCTCGACGCCACGGTGACCCAGGACGGGTGGAACGTTCGGATGCGCTTTCCCGATCGGGCGGCGCTTACCGCTTACCGGGCCTGCTGTGACGATCGCGGTCTGGCGTTTACGCTTCGCAGCGTTCGCGAGGCGACCGAGCAAACGAGCACCTACCCCTACGGATTGACTGCCCCACAGTACGAGATCCTCGCGGCCGCGCTCGCCGGCGGATACTTCGAGGTCCCACGCGGGATCAGAATGAGCGAGCTCGCAAGCGAGTTCGACATCTCCGACCAGGCGGCCTCCGAACGGTTGCGCCGCGCGCTCTCGCGGGTGCTCGGTACGCTCGCCGTCGACGAGTACTACCGCTAACGAACCTCAGTGGTTGCCCGGGTGGTCGACTCCCGCCGGTGTCGCCCTGGCGAGTGTCCTTCCTCCTCGCGTTCTCGAACCCCGTCACGTTCACGCGGCCGGTGAGTCCTATGCCTTCCACGTCCGTTCGCGTTCTGTGATCTCGCCGCCGTCGCCGATCGCGAACGCACTCTCCTCGATGGCGACGGCGACTATCGAGCCGACCGCGGTCTCGGTTGGGGTCCACTCGCTGCCGTCGTACTCGTAGATCGCACCTGCCCCGTCGCCGGCGACTCCCTGGAGATCGATCGAGTCGCTTGCGGTCGTATCGATCGCACGAAGTGGCACCTCGCTCACCGACCGTCGCGTCCAGGCGCTGCCGTCGTACTGGAAGAGCGAGCCGTCCTCGCCGGCGACAAGCAGCCCCTCACTACCGATAGGCGCGAGATCACAGAACGCGACCCCGCTCTCCTCGGGGCCGATGGCCTCGTAGCTCTCCCCGTCGTCCTCGATCCGGCAGACCCCGCCGCTGGAATCACACAGGTAGCCCACCTCGCTATCGCGAAAGGTAATAGCCGTGATAGACGATCCGCTTCCGGGCTTGTCCAGCTCGTCCCACTCGATCGATCCCTCCGCTTCGTCGTACTCTCCCCGGATGACCGCCCCCGAGCCGTTTGCCAGGTGCACGGTCTCCTCACCGGCCGACCCGGTGACCGCGAGGCCGGTCCAGGAACTGGTCTGGTCCTTCGGCGCGGAGAAATCTGCGATGCCCCCGACCGCAGGGTCGTACCGCCCGACGACGCCGCTGTCGCCGGCAACCCACAGTACTGCCTCCCCGTCGCCCCCATCGTCGCCTTGGCCGCCCGCGTTCGCAGTGCAATCGATCCCCCAAAGCGTGTTCGAATCGCCGGCTGGCCCGTCGTCGAGCAGCACTTCCCATTCCTCTCGGCGGGCGAGGACGACCCCCCCATCGCCAGCCATGTACGCTCCCTCACCGCTCGCGACGGCATCTCGCAGCGCGACATTGACCGGCGAATCGACCTCGACCCACTCGGCTTCGAACTCGGGGTCAACGTCGGCTTCGGATTCCGCTTCCTCGGTTTCGGTATCGACGTCGCTGTCGGTCCTGGCGTCGGCCTCGGGTTCGGCGATCGCGGCTCCGGTCTCGGAGTCGGTCTCGGTTTTTGTGTGACCGTTGCTGGGTTCGGCCTCGCCGCCCGCCTCGGTATCGGATCGATCGGCTCGAAGAGAGTCGGCGTCTGCGGCGGTCGCTGCCGGTTCAGGATTCCGGGTCGGCTCGTCGGTCGGCGTCGCGTCCGAGTTCGAGTCGGCCTCGGCGGTCGGCGTTTCGGCACTCGACGCCTCGGAGTCGGGGATGGGATCGATGTCCTCGTTCAGGTAGAAGTAGATCGGCGGGAGGGCATACACTCCGATCGCGACGGCTAAGAACCAGGGACTGATGAAACTCGCGAGCCCGATGAAGCCGGTCAACGCGGCTGCGGTCGCGGCGTGGATACCGGTCTGGGCGTACTCGCGGTAGAACGCAAAGAAGCCAGGCGAATCCGAGCTGGCGGCTAATATCGTCATTTCCGGCCGGTAGGACAGCCGCCCCTTTCAGGACTAGGGTTCACCGACGGGCACCGATAGCTGTCGATATCGCTGCCTACCGACACCGCCGGGACGCCCTCGCGCCGAGGCTTACTCAGGAGGAGGAATAGCCGCCGTCGACGGCCAGTGCGTGGCCGGTGACGTAGGACGCGGCGTCGCTTGCGAGAAAGCGGACACAGTCGGCGACTTCCTCGGGTTCGCCGAGGCGCTTGAGGGGATACTGGGCTTCCATGCGTTCGCGAGCTGTCTCGGGGTCCTCGCGGGTCTCGAAGAACGCCCGGCCGAGATCGGTATCGACGAATCCCGGACAGACGGCGTTCGCACGCACTCCGTGGGGCCCGGCCTCGGCGGCAACTGCTTTCGTGAGCGTCACGACCGCGCCCTTCGAGAGCGAGTAGGCCGCCTGGGTCGGCAGGCCGATCAGCCCGGCAAGGGAGGACACGTTCACGATCGCGCCCGATCCCCGGGCTTTCATACCAGGGAGGACCGCCCGACAGCCGTTCCACATCCCCAGCGCGTTGATCTCCATCACCCGGTCGCGGACGGCGAGGTCGGTATCCTCCAAGCTCGCGGGCTGGTGGCCGATGCCCGCGTTGTTGACGAGTACGTCGGGTCCGTGCTTGCTCGTCGTCTCCTCGATAGCCGCCGCGAAGGCTTCGGCGTCACGGACATCGAGTTCCCGGAAGTCCGCTTCGCCGCCTGCCTCCTCGATCAGCGAGACGGTCTCCGCGCCACCCTCGCTATCGACGTCGGTGACGATTACCTTCGCTCCCGCCTCGCTACAGCCCTGTGCGATCGCCCGTCCGATTCCGGCCGCCGCGCCGGTGACGAAGACCGTCTCGCCGTCGAGATCCATACCCTTCCCACCGACGCCGCCGACATAAACCTGGGCTGCCCGCACCGCTCTCCCCGCTCCCCAGTGATGGGTTTCGCTACTGAGTCCGATCGGCCCGACTGACTCGACTGTCCTCGCTCCCGTCCGCTCAGTCGGCCACGTCGCCGAACGTGTCGCCGTCGCCCACGCTATCCGTCCGAACGAGTGCGTCGACGATCGTCACACCCCCGGCACGCACCATCACCGGGTTGAAATCGAGTTCGGCAACTGAGGTTTCGCTCGCGAGTTCCGAGACCGCCACGAGCAGCTCGCGAAGCTCCTCGATCCCTCCCTCGTTGCTCTCAGCGACGAGCAGGTCCGGGAGCCGGGTTTCGGCGAGCATCTCCTCGGCCTCGGCGATCGAGAGGGGAGCGAGCCGAGTGCTCCTATCTCCGAGGACTTCGACGAGCCGCCCGCCGGTACCGACCGTGATCAGCGGGCCGAAGCCCGGTTCGGTCGTGACGCCGACGATCGCCTCGGTGCCCGCTACCTGGTCCTGGACGAGTAGACCCTCTAAGGCCGCGGTCTCGTCGTACGCAGTGACGTTCGCGGTGATCGCCTCGTAGGCCGCTTCGATCTCGGGACCCGAATCGAGGCCGAGCCGGACGGCGTCGGCGGCCGCCCGGTGGGAAACGGCCGGCGAGTCGCTCTTGAGCACGACGGGAGGACCGATCGCGCTCGCCGCTTCGATCGCTCGCTCGGGTGTGCTCGCGAGTTCGGTCCGGGCGAGGGAGATCCCGTAGGCCGAACATAGCCTCTCGACTTCGGCCCAGGGGAGAACGCGATCCGGCGGGAGTTCGAGGCTCGAAGTGGTGCTACGAGCATCCTGCTCGGCGAGGGGAGGGCGACCCGTGACTCGCTCGTGGTCGGCACCGAAGCGAACGAGCGAGGCGAGCGCGTCCATACATCGGCCCGCGTCGTAGTACAGGGGGACCTCGCGGCGTACGCGCTCGTAGGGCAGCGCGTCGGCGTCCCGGGCGGTGCTGTTCTCAGCACCGTCCCCGTCGCGCTCGGGCGTCTTCCGGCCGGTCCAGAGGAAAAAGACCGGTTCGGGTGCGGCCGCCGCGATCCGGAGGAGATCGTCGGCGATGGCCTCGGCGCGCTCGTCAACCGCCGAGAGGCCGATCGCGAGAACGTAGGCGTCGAAGTCATCAGCGAACAAGGCATCCGCGATCGCGGGCAGCGCGTCGGCACCGTAGCCCCGGATGTCGACCGGGTTGTGTAACTCGCCGAAGGTAAGCAACTCCTCGACGTCGAGGAGTTCGGCCTCCGTCTCTGCACTGAGTTCCGGGACCGACAGGTCCCATGCGCCGGCCATATCAGCCAAAAGGCTCGCTAGCCCGCCGCTCGTCGAGGCGATACAGACCCGATCGCCCTCGGGGGCGTCGAACGCCGCCTGCGCCCGTGCCTGGCCGAGCAGGTCGGGGACGTCCTTGACGCGCTGGACGCCGGCTCCCTTCAAGAGGGCGTTCCAGGCGGCGTCGCTGCCGGTGAGTGAGCCGGTATGTGAGAGCGACGCGGCCGCCCCGGCCGCCGAGTCGCCGATCTTCACGACGAACACCGGCGTCCCACTTCTGGTCGCTTCCTCGGCGACCCGGGCGAACCGGCGGGGGTTCTCCACCCCTTCGACGTACGCACAGATCGCCTCGATACTCGGGTCTGCGTGCATGTACGCGACGAAATCGGTAAGCGAGAGGTCGGCTTCGTTGCCCGTCGAGACGATCTTCGAGAACCGGACGTCCTCGTCGGCCGCCCGCTCGAAGAAGGTCGTGAAGGCAAGCGCCCCCGACTGACTGACGAGCCCGATCGACCCGCCCTCGGGTTTGCGCGAGCAGGTACTCGTGAGCACGGTTTCGGAGCGACTGTCGGCCAGCCCGATGCAGTTCGGGCCACAGACCCGGATGCCTGTCTCCGCGGCGACGGTCGCTAATTCGGCTTCGAGCGCTTCGCCCTCGGCGTCGGCCTCGCCGAACCCGGCAGTGATCACGAGTGCGGCCGGAACACCGAGATCGCCAGCCTCTTCGAGAACGTCCAGTACCGCCGCCCGAGGAACGCTTATCACGACGAGATCCGGTGGCGAGGAGAGATCGGCGAGGCGGTCGTGACACGGTTGCCCCCAGGCCCGCTCGCGACCGGGGTTCACGAACGAGAGCTCGCCCTCGAACCCATAGGTTAGCAGGTTCTCGACGAGCTGTGAGGAGTACCACGAGTCGGGGCTGGCACCGACGACGGCGACCGACCGCGGCTCGAAGAACGGATCGAGGTCCGGCACGTCCATGCCAATTCCTCGCAACCGTTACTCAAAGGGCTGGCGGGACTGGAGGTGGCCAGCGGTCGATCGGCGGCACGATTGGCCCGGTCCGGTACTGTTAAGAGCTCTCATACAGATCGAGTAATGAACGGAGGAGGAAGACGGCTAATCGACCGATCGGCCGGTCACTCGAGCAGAAGAGCAACAGCGATCGAACTGGGTCCTGCCCTGCTCCGCTTCTCGGTATTCATGTATGTCAGGTCGACAGTTCACCACCCGAATTCGCCGTGCCAGAACCGCTCTGGCAGCCGAGCGGGAGCGAACGGCCGCCGAACGCGACGCCTTCGAGACGTTCGAGCGCCGGGTCGGTACCCTCTCACCGCAGCGACCGGGTCGCTCCGGCGGTCCGGGCACGCTCGCGCGCTCGCTGTCGGCCGAGTCGGACCGGTCCACCTCGATGCTCGATCGCGTCCGCGAGGCCTACCGGGAGACGATCCTCGCGCTCGATCACTACGAGGAGGAGTACGGCGAGTCGGTGATCGAAAACCTCACCGCGGAGTTCGGCGCGGAGCTCGGCGGTGCGGTCGCCGGCAGCGGGGGGGAGCCACGTTCGTGGCCGTGATCGACGAGGAGCGGGACGCACTCGAGAATGCGGCCCAGGAGCTGCGGGATGTCGGCGAGGCGATGGCCGAACTCGATCTCGATTCCGTAGGACGAACGGACGAACGGCTGTCCTTCGGGTCCCTACGCGAGACCCGTGAGTGCCTTCGAGCGCTTGGGGGTCGGTGTGAGGACCTCGTCGAGAGTCGCCAAACGAGCCTTCGAGCACCCCGGGCCGGCGGGCAGTGGCGCCGTGACGACGGTACCTCGCTGAACGAGTACTTCTATGCCGACCTCGAAGTGACCCATCCGATATTAGCCGACACGAGCGAGGCCGCAGCGACGCTTCGGGAGGCACAGCGCCGGATCGAGCGCACGCTCACTCACACCGTCTGAAGGCGAGCGCGAAAGGGTTTAGCCACGTCCCCAGTAATCGCGACCGATGAGTGAGGGTGCTGGTGATCCGGGTGTCGAACGCGACGCTGACACTACGAGCGTAGACACGGACGAGAACGATCCGGCCGACGATACCGATCCTAGAGTCGAAAGAGAAGGCGGTGGGGATGGCGACCGGGAAAGCGAGGAGCCCGCCGGGGTCGGCGACGACCGCGAGAAGTACGTCGAGGTGCTTACCCGTTCGGGCGAGTACGCTGAACACTTCGAGAGCTACCTCCGACATACGACCGAGGCCTTCCTCGTCTCGACCGACGACTCCTTCCCGACGGCCGAAACGACGCATTATGCGAAAGCGAACCTCCTGCGCGTCGAGATCACCCAACACCACTCAGTGTGTTTTATTACGACCGCTACGACCGGAGACGGCGAGACCCTCGACTCGCTTCGTACGTTCCGCGACGACGTGCTTCGATCGACAGCACCGGGCAGGGCACTCGTCGGCGTCTACTATCGGCTCTCCCCGCCCGTTGCCCGAACGCTCTCGCGACACCCGACCGCGCGAACGACCCGATCGGTCCGCCGACTCGTCGAGTACAGCGGTTCCCTCGAGCGCCGCCGGCAGGACGCTTCCTCTCGGTCCTATCGCCGCGTTCTCGCCGTCGTGTTGACGCTCGTCTACGCCTTCGGGATGTGTCGTGCGCTCGCCGGTCACGTCCTCATCGGTCTTCGCGAGTCCCAGGCCGGGGATCTCCCCGCCAGCACCGAGACGTAGCTCCTCTTTCTCCCACCTCGGTTTGCCGACCGCTCGACTCACCGCTCCTCTCGCTGCTCGATGCCCCACGAGCCGTCGATCGGTCGGCCGGACCGTCCACCCGCTCACTCGCGTCCGAAAAAGCGTGCGAGGGTCCGGCGCGCGCTGAACCCGACGCCGCTTCGGCGCTCGACGCCGAATTCGCCTCTCTCGCCACAGCTTTCGAGATCCGTTGTGAGATCGTCGAGATCGATGTCGTCCTCGTGAAGTCGGTAGGCGTGGACTGATCCCTGCTTCGGATGGATGGCGACTTTCGACCGGCCGAGCGCCCCGCCTCCGTATACGAGGACGCGATCGACGTTCTCGTAGCTGTGCCAGACCACGTCATCGGCCTGTAGCAGTACCTCGTCGAGCCCGTGGATCTCGTAGATTGCCGCCATCCCCTTCGCTTCGCGGCGGTGTTTCCCGACGGCGAGGCCGAACATCGGCGTGATATATGCGTACTGTGCGATGTACAACCCGTCGTCAGCGAAGAACAGTTCCGCCAGTCGCAGCGGGAACGAACCGGTCATGCCGAAATGGATGTGACGATCGACCTCGACGTCGGTACTCGGGAGGTCCTCGAACTCCTCGGGGTCGATGTCCTCTACGTCCGGTGCGCCCACGATCAGACTTCCTCCTCGCCTTGCTTGCTCTCGTTGCCCTCCTCGCGAAGAGCGGACTGCCCGAAGAGCAAGCCGCCGACGACGAACAGAACCCCAATAATCGTATCGATCTCGATGGCGACGTAGATCCCGACCGCGAGTCCTATGAGACCGATCGCCACTGTCGTTCGCGTTCGGCGGGAGTAGCCTGGTTCGGCCGTCGAAGCCGCCCCTTCGGGCGTTCGGTTCCCCGCGTTCGGTTGGGTTCGTTGCTCCCCGTTGGCCGCTTCGTCCGCGACGCGGCGCTCGCCGAGATACGTTAGGATCATCGCTCCGAGCGCTGCGGCGACTAGCAGTGTTCGTATCGTCGCCGGTACGTCGAGATCGAGCGCTCCTCTGAGAAGCGCGGGAAGCGCGATGATGGCGAGACCGCCGACGTAGACGGCGAGTCGATGGGCAACGAGCGACCGCAGTAGCGCATCGAAGCCGCTCTCGTTCGCACACGATGCCATGTTCGCGACCGTTCGGAACGCTCAGTTAAAAACGCGCGGTCGTTATCGAAGCCCATCGTCGGACTATCGACGAATCGACGGATCGATAGAACGAGAGTCGGCGAGGTACTCAGGCGAGGAAGCCCTGGGCTTCCTCGGCGTCCTCGACGGTGCCGCTGGCGTCGAGTTTCGCTCGCGCGGAGACGTACATCGTGTAGATCTGGACGACCAAGGCAAAGACCCACAGCAGGTAACCCCCGACGCCGCTACCGATGACGGCGGCAGAGGTGCTGAAGGTCCCGAGCGCCGGGATCGTCGCATCGGCGATCGGCCCCGCTAACTGGGCACCGATGAGCAACACGCTGAAGTAGCCGAAGAAGCCGGTCGCCCACCACATCGCGACGACCCGCCCCCAGCCGGGCTGGAGGTGTTCGGGCAATCGCGTGGTGTTGAGGATGATCGCGAGCGCGTTGTAGGGCCACATCATCACGCCCGCGGCCGCCGCGCCGATCACCAGCAGGATCCAGGGCTGACTCCAACCCAGCAGACCGCTGCCGGCGATGATGACGATGCCCCACAGCGCGAAGATCGTAAGCAAGCCGAGGAATACACGACCCATATCGCCGGAGCTGACTGAGGGCACCTTCTGGTAGATGATGTCGGCGCTATTGCGGACGAACACCTCGGTGATCGCGTACTGTGTGCTGAAGAGCGCGATGAACAACAGTGCATAGAGCATCCAGGCACCGACCCCGCCGCCGAGGCTCGGGATGACGGTATCGAGCCACATCGTGACACCGTCGCCGCCGCGCGGAGATCGTCATCGCGATCGTCGCGACGATCAACAGACCGACGACGAAGGTGAGGAAGTGTTCCTGCTGGGTGACCTTCCACCACGCCTTCCAGCGCTTCAGGTTCGTCTCGGTCGGCTCAAAGGTATAGCCGTTGTGCACCTCCTCGGGATCGCCGACCCCCCGCAGGGGGTTCTTAACCCGGCCTTGGTAGGAACCCATGCCATAGCCCTTCTCGCGGGTCCAGACGCCCTGGGAGAGATTGGTATAGCCCCCAGCGCCCGCATACGCCAACCCGCCGAGGAACGTCGCGATATCGAAGTCGTCGTCGGTCGGTAACGCGCCGAAGTTCACCGCCCCGCCGGGCAGGTTCACGAGTTCGCCAAAGGTTCCCAGAAGGAACATGAGGAGTATCGCGATGGCGATCGCGAGAAACATGAGCACGATCTGTGCGTTCTCGACGATGTTGTAGATAACCGGTCCGGCCTGGTAAGACAGCCAGATGAGCGCCACCGAGATCACGCCGATGATCCACCACTCTGCACGGGGGACGATACCGGTCCAGGCGGCAAACACCTCCGATCCGCTTGCGGCCCACCCGGGCCAACCGACCTGGAAGAACCCAAAGATCAGGAAGAACCACGGCCAGAAGCCGTGTAAGCGATTGAAGGCCCCGAAGATGCTCTCGCCAGTGGCGATCGTCCAGCGCTGGAGTTCGGTGTTGATGAAAAACTGGGTGAGCACGCCGACCCAGAAAGCCCAGTACAGGCCCCAACTCCCCTCGGCGATGATCGTCGGCCAGAACATCGTCTCGCCCGAGCCTAACGATGCCCCGAGCATGATCGCGCTCGGCCCGACGATGTGGGAGATCTTCGGTACCTTCGGCATGTCGATGAGGCGGAACGGGCTGTCCTCCTCGTCCTTCGGATACGTGCTCGCATCCGGTGCCTGCTCCAGTTCGTCGTAATCGGTCTCGTAGTAGACCGATTCACGGTACTCCTTGCCCTCCTCTTCGGAGGTGTAGATGTCCTCTCGTTGGACGGTTCCGCCGTCGGTCTCGGCTGCCTCCTCTCCCGGTGGATCGTGTTCATCGTCTGTCATTATTTGTTGTCGTCTCTTGTGGTCGTCGTCTGTCCGACCCATGTGGTATCGTCACTCGTCGTGATACACCCGGACCAATTACGATGAAAATCATAAACCTACCGGTCGTCTGACGATTATTACGACCTATTAACCTAACTTATTAAACTTTATGCCTCGGCTCGGATCGACCGCGTTAGGAAGCTGATCGACGCGTGCCGATCGTTCCGGCGTAAAGGATTTATCGCGTCGCTCTCAGAGGCGGGCGAACAGCCCCGCGACTGCGCCCGCGATCGATCCCGATCCAGTGTCGCTTCCCGTCTCGGCTTCGGTTGCCCTCGGTGCGTCGCTCCCTCGCCCGTTCGTGACCTCAGCGAGGCTCTCGATGGGGTGGGGGGGCATCTCGTAGCCCGAGCGATCACCGAGTTGCGAGCGACAGGAGGCCCCGGGTGCGGTCACGCGATCCCGACCCGATTGTTCGACCTGCCGGAAGAGGATCCGGCCGATGGCTTTCGAGAGTTCGTAGTGTTCGGCCTGGTAGCCAAAGGATCCGGCCATCCCGCAGCAGCCCGAATCGAGCGGATCGACCTCGTAGCCCGCACGGCGAAGCACGCCGACCGCGTGGTGGTCCTTGTTGGTCGCCTTCTGGTTGCAGTGACCGTGATAGGTCAGTGAATCCTCGGCGCTCGAGAACTCCAGTTTCTCGTCGACCCGACCGATATCGAGCAACTCCATGATCCCGTAGGACGCCGCCGCGACCGTCTCCACATCCGAATCGTTGACGAGATCGAGGTACTCGTCCTGGAACATCACGGCGTCGGAGGGCTCGATAAAGGCAACCGACCATCCGTCCTCGATCCGTGGCGCCAAGGTCCGGACGTTGTGTTCGGCCTGTTCGCCCGCGAGATCGA
>PXRJ01000066.1 GCA_003021705.1 Halobacteriales archaeon QS_3_64_16 | reverse complement strand
GCACCAGTCCGTCGAAGGTCGTCCCCCACAGCAGGGCGATGACGAACCCGACCTCGTCCCACCCGTCTACCAGTCGCGTTTCGGTGAGTGCGCTTCCCGGCAGCCGCACTCGAAGTCTACCGTCCTCGGTCGTGAGCGGGGCGACACGGCCGTAGTACCGAAAGACTCGCGCGATCGGGTCCGCCCGCCGGAACCAGACCTCGGATCCGTAGACGACCGCCCCTGCGAGCGTGAGGGTCGAGTAGACGACGATCAGGGTCGCGAGTGCTCGCGGATCGGTCGCGATGGGGCTAACGATCTCGATCCAGATCAGTCCCAGGAGGGCGACGACGCTGGGCCAGGCTCCCAGCCGATCGGGGTACGCCCGGCCCACGGCGGGAAGCGAGCGGGCGAGGGTCCGCCAGGGGTTGAGTACCGGCCAGGCGTTCCCCAGGAGATAACTCGACATCGTGAAGCCGGCCCACCAGCCGACCCAGACCAGGAGTATCGCGAGATTGCCTTGGGGAGAGGGCGGGCCGAGAAAGCCGACGAGAATCGCAAGCAAGAGTCCGAGAACGCCGATCGCTCGCCCGGCGGCGAGCAGCCCCGCTCGCGCCGGAAGGGCTCGCCGGCGGTGCCAGCTATGTACTGACCTGATGAAGGTTCGGTCGGTCACGAAACTCGCGAGCAGAAAGGAGGCCCCGACGGCACCGCCGCCAGTGACGAGAAAGAGCCACGTTGGGATCGCGAGCGATTCTTGGGAGCCGCTTAGGCTCCCCGCGTGAGCGGCGACCGGGATCGCGAGCACAGCGACGCCGCTGAGCGCACACAGACCGGCGACGCCGGCCAGAACCCACCGATCGATAGCGTCCCGAGTCACACTTCTCCTTCCGTCCCGCGCGTACTACACTCACACGATGCCGGCTCGACGCCGATCACAGCGCGGGCTCGCCCGATCGATCGGATCGTTCGGGCGAGCGAGGGTCCGGACAGTGGCTTTCCGGTCGTCCCGCCCGCCGTCGCTCCGCCGCGGATCGCGGCCGGTTCGGCTCACGGGACCGTGAAGCTCACCTCGCCCATCCCGTCGAGAAAGGCCGTCTCGTAACCCTCGTGGCGCGCGACCTGTGGCAGGGTGTCGACTGCAATCGCGAGTTCGTCGCCCGACCGGACGCCCTCGAGGCCGGCACCGTAATGATAGCCGAGATCGGGATCGAGCGTGCGGAGAAGCTCGCCCTCGAATCTCGTCTCACTGCCGCGCTTCTGTATCCCCGAGAGCGCCATCGAGGGGATCACGAGCCGGTTGTAAGGCGTGCGTGCGGAGAGGGCGAGATAGGGGCCCGACTTCCCGACTCCCTCTGGCGACCTGTCGAGTATCGTCGCGAGGAGCGTCGCGTCTCCGGTCGTTTCCTCGCCGAGAACGCGGCCGGGAAGCTCCTTCCGTGTCGGCGCGTAGGAGTGGGGGAGCATGGGCATGTCCATCGGTTCGATTGCCCCCTTCGTCCCGGCCTTCTCTTCGAGCACGCGGAAGGAGATTTCCTCTAGGTTCGACTGCCGGTACTCGAAGTCGATCTCCGCGAAACGTGGCTCGGAAAAGAGTCCCTGAAAGACGCCGGTCCGACGAGAACTCATCGCGCCGACGCTCAGCGCCGCGGTGTAGGTCCCTTCTTCGGGCAGCTCGAAGTTCGCGCCGTAGTGAAAGCCCATCCCCTGGGAGAGCATCGGGTAGATGACCTCCTGGGAGACGAGGTCGCCGTCCTGGGTGATCTCGACGGAGAGGCCGGTGTCGGGAAGCACAGTTCCGGAAGCCGGATGCCAGACGCTCGCCATGAGATGGAGCGAATCGGCGTCCTGCAAAGCGGTCTTCGAGCGCTCGCTGCCGGTGACGGTCCAGAAGCGATGGGGGTAGCTGTACATGAGTGCGAAAGCGTACTCGTCGGTGCCGGCCGTGCTCGCCGTCTCGCTCGATCCGTTCGATCCCTCCATCCCGCCCGACTCGTTCGGGCCTTCCCTGCCGTCCGAACCGTTCGTCGTCCCCGTTTCATCCGTCGCCGCTTTCCCGCTCGTACCGGCCATCTCCATGCCCTCGACGTGGGAAGGGTAGTAGACGGCGTTCGGGCGACTATCAGGTACCGGCGGGTTCCGCGTCGCGCTCGATCGCACTTCGAAGAGATCCGTGCCCGTGCAACCGGCCAGAGCGCTCGCTCCGGCGAGACCTGTCGCCTGTAGGAACCTCCGTCTCCTCATTGGCGCTAGTCGAACCCAGGGCCGAAAGGCGGTTCTGGTACGATGCTCGAACCAGTGTCCATCGTCGACGGCTCGAGACGCGACCCACGCTGCTCGACCGACGACGAGCCGGCGGTCGGTACGATGGATAGATGGGGCTCGGGACCGAACTGCCGCTAATGGCAGTTCCCGAAACGCCGGGAGGAGTCCGGAGCCCGCGACTGCGAGTCGGACACGCCCTGACGGTTCTCACGGCCCTTTTCGGAGCCCTCCTCGCGATGCCGACCGCGGCCGCACACGCCGGCGGAACGGACGTCTACATCGTCGGCGTTCACGTGACCCAGTGGCACGCACTCCTCCCGCTCGGCCTCGGGATCGGGACGGTCCTCGCGAGCGCGTATCTCCCGCGCGTTCTGCGACCGGCCTACTCGAAGTACGCCTTGTATGGCGTGTTCGCGGGCCTGGCAGTGGCGGTTCTCGGCGCGATCGGGCTCGTTCAACTCTCGCCGGTCGAGTGGTACGCTACGGACCCGGTGATCCCGCGTGCGATCCACGACCCGCTCATGCTCGCTTTTGGACTAGGAATCGCGGTCGCGAGCCTGCTCGGCGGTCGCTACCGGTGGCCGACTCGCCCGCGGTACGCCGGACTCGGTATTCTACTGGGGGCCTGGGTCGCCTACCCCGGGCTCATGGCCGGCTTCGGTATCGATTCGCTCACCCATCCCCTCGGCTATTCGATCGTCCTGATCCTGCCTCTGGCACTCGGGTATGTCCTGTGGCGCGACGCTCGAGGGCTGCTCGCCGGGTTGTGGGCCGACCGGCTGGCTCGAGGGTTCGGCCTCGCTGTCGGCGCGCTTGGCGTGATATTTTTCCTGTTCTCGACGGGCATGCTCACGATCATCCCGGACGACGGGACCGGGATCTCCCTGGCCGAGCGGATCGTTACGACCCAGCCGGTCGCCAGCCCGCTGGTGACGTGGCCCGCGATCGAGTTCTGGTTCCCCAGTCTGCCCCTCGGTGGAATGTTTTCGGTCGGGATGGTGCTCTTACTCGGCGTCTTCGGCGCGCTCATCGGGCTGAACGCGGCGCTGGTCGCTTACCAGTGGCAGGGCAGGGAGGGAGCCAGTCGCTCGGGTTCGGGCTCGGGCTCAGGTACCACTGCGGGGACGGTTGGGGTCGCCGCGCCCCAGGCGTGTTGTTGTTGTGGCCCGGTGCTCTCACAGATCGCGATCGTCGCGCTCGGGCCGTCGGCCGCGGCTCCGATCTACCTACTCTTTGCCGATCCCTCCTCCTCGATCGGTTCGCTATTTTTGGTCGCCAGCGTGGCGATCCTGACCGGGACCCTGGTCCGGGCCGGCCGATCGGGATCGCGTCGTACGTCACGCTCGGTCGAACGAACCCGATCGCTCGACGCCTCGGGACCGTAGCGTCCGTTCGGTATTTCCGGAGAACTCCGTTCTTGCTGGTCGGCGCCCTCTCCTCGAAAGTCGTCCTGTGAACGGGCTGACGACGTCGATCGACCGGGTTACGAGTTCATCTCCTTCTCGCTGCCGTACTGTTCTCCAACAGCCGATCCGTTGGGCGGCCGAACTGATCGGTCGTCCGGTCGGGGACCGATGGATCGATGTCGCGGCGTAAGCCTGCGGTCTCCGCTGAATCGGTGAGACGGAGGCCGACGCAACCCCGCCCGTCGTACTACTTCTCGACGGGCCTCGCACAGGCCGAGGCAGAAGATCGGCACCGCATCGAGGGCGACGTTCACCACCGCTTCGTCGGAAATGATCGGAAGAAGAGGCTGATCGGTAGCGCGAGGGCACAGGCGAGCGCTTATGGATGGACTAACCATACATCCTCCTTCCCAGCTATCGTCGACTGTCGTTCATGCCGGTTCAGGTGCCCGCCACGCCAGGACGACGCCGAGTAGCCCAGCGCCGCCCGCGAGCAGAAAGGCCGGCCGGTAACCCGCTCGACTAATGACCTCGCCAGCGACGATCGGGCCGACGAACGCGCCGAAGAGCCCGACGCTCGTCAGCATCGAGACGGCCGTTGCCTGCACGTCCGCGGCGACGATCTCCGTGATATACGAAAATAGCAAGCCGATGACGACTTGTACGGTGAAGCCGACGACGACCAACAGTCCGATCAGTAGCCCGACGCCCGATACCACGGCGACGCTCGTCACGGCGGGCGCGGCAACAACGAAGGCCACTATCGCCACGGGACGGCGCCGCCGGCCGAACAGCCGGTTCGAGAGCACGCCGCCGCTCGACCGGGCGACGATCCCGACCGCCGGCAGGAGCGCGGTGAGTAGACCGCTCACCGCGAGCGGAACGTCGAAGTTCTCGACCAGGTAGCTCGGCATCCAGGTGTTGAGGAAGAGATAGAGCGCGTAGGCGAGGAAACAGAGTACACAGAGCGTCCAGACCGCTCGGTCGGTCAGCAGGGCAGCGACGCCATCCCGATCGGGTTCGTTCCCAGCGCCGCCGAGGGAGCCCCGCCGCGTCGCGAGCGCGAAGACCGCGACGCCGAGGGCGGCGATCGCCGCGAACGCGGGCAGGATCGCGGGCCAGCCGAAGCGACCGGCGATCAACGGGCTGCCGAACTGCCCGAGGGTGAACCCGACCGGCGCGCTCGCAGTGAAGACGCCGACGGCGGTCGCACGGCGCTCGGGACTCACGGCGCGCCCGACCGTGTTCGCCCCGGCGTTCCAGAACAACACGTAGGCGATGCCCCCGAGGACACGGGAGCACAGCAGCCACCAGTACGCGCCAAGCGTCGCCGCGTACCAGCCCCAGACGCCGGCAACGAGGAGCGCACCCCCGCCGACGGTAACCGCCCGACGGACCGAGACCCGATCGAGGAGGAATCCGACGGGGACGCTTGCGAGAACGGCCGTCGCGTACATGACGCTCACGAGCCACCCCGCCGCGGTCGGACCGATATCGAGCGCGCCGCGGACGACCGGCAGGACGCTCGCAGGGGCGATCTCGTAGGCTGCTGCCGCGGTCGAGAGCAAGAACAACCCGGCGACGAGGCCAAGTGTACTGTACCGGGACCGATCGGCCGTGCTCATCGTCCCCTTCGTATCCTCATATCCGTACTCGCCGCCACTCCCCTCGTATTCGTTTCGCTGTCGATTCGGCGGCATACGCACACTCGGAGGACACTCTGTGAGTGGATCGTACTGTAGTCCTCGTCGTCGGTGGACTGAACAGAGAGAGGAGGAGTTCTTCGCTCGAATATCACGGCCACAGGCCGCGCGTCTCGTGAGCGTCGGCGATCCGTTCGAGCACGACGATGTAGGCTGCCTCGCGCCAGGGGACCTCATACTCTTCGGCTTTCCACTTGACTGCGTTCCAGGCCGAGACCATCTCCCGCTCGAGTGAGGTGGGGGACGCTGGGCCGATATCGAGTCCGGTCGCGTGCTCTCCGCTGCTTCTAACACGTCGATCCCCCGAATAGCAGCGACACTCGACCGGACCGAGCCGCTTCACTTCACTGCGACGACCGCGCGCGAAGCGATCGATAGCCGCGTCGATCGACGGAACCGGCAGGAGTGAATTCAGCCTTTTGCTGTACTGATCGCAGGGATCACCCGCGCGATGGTCGCCGAACTCGTCGCTACGGACCTCCACCTCGATCGTATCGACGGGCTGGCTCTTCGTGATTCTCGCGACTAACCGCGGTCGTAGAGGGCTATTGCTCCTCTAGGTAGCCTCGTCGTTCGTCGTGAGGGGAGCGGTCCCTTGTCGTGTGGTCGTGTGCGGTCGCCGGCAGGGACTCGAGCGATAGGAGGCGGATCCGCTCGTCGATTCGTCGGTCAAGAAAGAGTGGATCGCCCGGAAACGATCGCGGCATCTAGCGAGCGAGTAGCAGGAACGAGCCCACGGTGAGACGAGAAATACACAGTGCCGGACCATCGCGCCACCGGCAGCGTAGCGCTGGTGTGAATACAGAAATCATATCTAAAATGATAATTAGCTCTAATTCGAACGTTATCCCCTCGAATCCTTGTGTTTGTCTCTCAGCCTCTGTGATAACGTTTTCACCTTATTTCACGAGGTTATTTATTCACACTTATCCGTGCTGAGGGAGTATTTACAACCACATGAGAGGTTCAATTTCCTCCCAAAGCAGCATTGGCAATCGGTCGGATAGCGGCAGGCGAACCGATGCGTACCGCAGTACTGATCAGCACTCCTCTTCAGCTATCGTTCCCGTACTCGCGCTCGGCGTTCCTCTGCTCGCAGTGTTCGGTATCGTACTGAGTGTTGCTCCAGTTTTCGTGGCGGTGATCGCTACGATAGCGACCATCGCTACTCTATCAGTGACCGTTCCGCGCAGCGTGGTTCGAGTTGCTGAGGCGCTACGAGAACGAGTGGGCTCGACTCGGCAACCGGATCGAACCGGTGAGGAGTCGACCAGAACCGCGGACATCCGCCGGACTGCCGACTGATTCGACTGCCGCTAACAGCTCTCAAGAAGCACAATCACGGCTCGAAGACGATTCCTCCGTTCGTAGCCGTGATACGAACCAGCGTCCCGGGATTCGAACGACGATCGGCCTGCCCGTCGGTGTTCGGCGAGCGCGAGCGAGCGACGACGAAACCGAGAGCTGGGACCACGGAGGCTACGGAATCGAGTGGCCCTACCGATAGAGACCGAGGCGGTCGGCGAGTCGTTCTTCGATCACCCGTGAGACGGGTTTGCTGATCCCGTGGCCGGTATCCCCGTACGTCTTCAGGAAGATCGGTTCGTTGCCGGTACTCCGAGCCTGGAGTCTCGCAGTCATCTTCCGGGCGTGAAACGGATCGACCCGGCTATCGCCCTCGCCGGTCGTGAACAGAAGCGCAGGGTACGCGCGCTCCGTGACGTTGTGATACGGCGAGTACGCATGGAGGAACGCAGCCATAGAAGTTCGCTGTCGTATACACCGAAGACTGACGCTGCTATAGCGAGCCTTTGGCTTCGCGGCGCTGTGAGCGAAGACGGCTATCTTCCGGCGGTGTTCGAGAGTATGACGCCGACCAGGTGAGGGGAGGCAAGTTCCAGTTACTGTGGGGTGAAGTACGTATCGGCTTGCAGCTCGTCGGTGATCTCCTCGAGAGCGTCGCCGCCACAACTGTTACAGCGTAGTGGCCTCTCGGGGTCGGCGAAGACGGTATCACACCGATTACAGGCGAAAAATCTCAATCCGAGCACGACGACCGTTAGTTACCCGAATACAAAAGCCGTCTTCCTCTTCTCGCCTGATCGGCACGTCGCTCGGGAGAGCTACCGAGGAATCGACCACTGATCAGTAGTCTTGGTGTCAGTTACCGAACCACTATGTGGGTTCGGTCGGGAGGGGACTGAATGAACGTCGCAAATCACATCGATCTCGCCGCACGAGACGTATCCGAGGAGACGGCGATCGTCGACCCGCAGCGATCACTGACCTACGAGGACCTCGCCGAGGAGACGGACGCCGTCGCGAACGCGCTCGCGGAACTGGGTATCGAGGCCGGCGATCGGATCGCACTCTACCTCCCCAATAGCGTCGCGTTCGTGACGACGTACTTCGGGGCGGTGAAACGCGGTGCGATCCCCGTTCCGATCAACATGCGCCTCCAGCAGGAGGGCATCGAGTACGTCCTCGGCGGTGCCGGCGCACGAGCGATCGTGACTACCGGCCAGTTCAAGGACCACTTCGCCAACACGACCGTCGACGGACTGGAACACCTCGTCGTCGTCGACGGAAACGAAGGCCACCAGTACAGCAGCCTCGTCGAAGCCGCCGATACCGAGTACAGGGTTTACCCGCGCAAAGGGGACGAACTCCTCGGTCTCATGTATACTAGTGGCACGACCGGTCGGCCGAAGGGGGTGAAACGGACCCATCGGAACATGGGGACTAACTCACACGCGATGAACCTCTGTATGGGCTGGTCGCGCCACGACATCGGGCTCACAGTGAACCCCTGTTTCCACGTCTCAGGACTGAACGTCACGCTCGCGCCATTACTACTTGCGCGAGCCGAGAACTACTTCATGCCGGCCTGGGACCCGGAGGACGCACTCGCCGTTATCGAGAAGCGAGCGGTTACGACGACGTTCTGTATCATGACGATCGCGATCGACCTGTTGAACTGCGAGAGTGCCGGCGACTACGATACGAGCTCGCTCCGGACGTTCGGTGCCGGCGGGTCACCGATGCCCAGCGATCGGATCGAAGCGTTCGAGCGAAAATTCGATTGCGTACTACTAGAGGGGTACGGAATGACCGAGACGACGGCCAATGGCGCGATCAATCGCTTCGATCAGGACGGCCGAAAACCGGGTAGCGTCGGCCCGCCAGCGAAGGGAGTGATCGATCTCCGGATCGAAGAGCCCGAAACGGGGGCCCGTGTCGACGAGGGCGGTCGTAGCGAACTGTTGTGGCGCGGCGACGTGGTGACGACGGGCTACTACAATATGGCCCGAAAAGAATCGGGAGGCGTTCGTCGAGCGGGAGGGAGAGCAGTGGCTGCGCTCGGGGGATATCGGGCGCTTGGACGAGGACGGACACTTGTTCGTCGAGGACCGGGTCGACGACGTGATCATCTCGAGCGGGGAGAGCGTCTACCCGAGTGGCGTCGAGGACGTACTCTACGAGATCGACGGTATACAGGAGGCCGCAGTGCTCGGAACCCCGCACGACCGCCTCGGCGAGACGGTAACGGCGGTCGTTGTCCGTTCGGACGAGAGTATTACCGCGGAGTCGATCGGGCAGGATTGTCGGGACCCCCTCGCCGAGTACGAACTCTCGCGGCGGATCGAGTTCACCGAGGAGATGCCGAAGACCTCGACGCGGAAGATCAATAAGGTCTCACTGCGCGATTCGCTCGAGTAGCGTGCGATAGATCGTCTCTGCAGGAAAACACGGGATAGCGAGTTCTCTCGGGAGTCATCGAAATCACTGAGCGGAGCCTACTCGACGAGAAACTAGCACTGTCCGGGGAGTTAACTACCGGCTGGAAGTACTGGAGCATATGGAGTACGTCACCGTCGATGGGGAGGCAGTACCCGCACTCGGGTTCGGCACCGCCAGTATGGACACGGACGAACAGCGGGAGCGAGCTATTGCCGCCGCCCTCGCGGCTGGCTACCGACACCTCGATACCGCACAGATCTACGGCAGCGAACCGGCAGTCGGCCGGTCGGTTCGTGATGCCGACGTCGATCGCGAGGAGGTCTTCGTCACGACGAAGCTTGCCGGTGACAACCGGGCGTACGACGCAGTCATCGATTCGACGCGTAAGAGTCTCGATCGCCTAGGGATGGATTACGTCGATCTACTGTTGATTCACTCGCCGGATCAAGACGTTCCGCACGAGGAGACGCTCGACGCGATGAACGAACTCCGCGACGAAGGGATGATTCGGCATCTGGGTGTGTCGAACTTCTCGGTCGAAGAGACGCGGGAGGCAATGACCCACTCGGAGGCCCCGATCCTCACGAACCAGGTCGAGTACAACGTCCACGAGCGTCAAGACGACCTTCTCTCACTCTGTATCGAGGAGAACATCATGCTTACCGCCTACAGCCCGCTCGGGGTAGGCGATCTCCTCGAGGACGAGACGGTTCGGGGGATCGCCGATCGTCACGAGCGGACGGCTGCACAGGTCGCGCTCCGCTGGTTGTTACAGCAACCGATGGTCGCGGCAATCCCGATGTCCTCGAACCCTGATCACGTTCGGGGGAACTTCGACGTGTTCGACTTCGAACTCTCAACCGAGGAGATAGGCGATCTGTCCGCCATCGACGGCGATCTCGACGACGACCTCGCATCGAAGCTCGATCTATGATCGCGCGTCGGCTACCGTCGGCGTGATCGAGCGAGCACTGTCGTCGATCTCGATTCGACTGACCGTCTCGGGTGAGGCGTTCGCGCTGGTCCCGACCGGGTCGAGACTCCACTCGAGGACTGGAGCACCACAGCGTCGGCGGGGGCTTCTCACTTTTGCCGAGACACTGTCCGACTCGTGTTTGCAATACGGATTGTACACTGACCACGAACTAAGTCCATCGGTGACCTGACTGGCACATGGAGTTCTTCGATACGGACACGCCGGTGATTGGCATGGTTCACCTGCCGCCGCTTTCGGATGCACCGAACTTCGAGGGGGATCGGACCCGAATTCGAGAGCGGCTGTGTCGCGACGCCTCGGCACTCGAGACGGGCGGTATCGATGGGATCATGCTCGAGAACTTCGGCGACGCTCCTTTCTACCCGGGTCGAGTTCCCCGACACGTCGTCGCCGACATCGCGGCGCTCGCCGCGACGCTCCGCGAGCAGGTCTCGATTCCCTTCGGCGTGAACGTGCTCAGAAACGACGTGCGGAGTGCGATCGGCATCGCCGCCGCGACGGGGGGTGCGTTCGTCCGTGCGAACGTCCATACCGGCGCACGCCTCACCGATCAGGGGATCGTCGAAGGCACGGCACACGAGACGCTGCGCCTTCGCGAGCGACTCGACGCCGACGTCGCGATCCTCGCCGACCTCGACGTGAAGCACTCCGCGCCGCTCGCTCGACGCCCCGTAGAGGGGACGCTAAGCGAACTAATCGAGCGCGGCGGTGCGAACGCCGTTATCGTAAGCGGTGCGGGTACGGGCGAAGCCGTCGATGGGGATGTCCTCGATCGGGTGATCGAACACCGTGATGCTCGCGGTCTCGACGTACCGATACTGATCGGTAGCGGCCTCACCCCCGAGACGGCACCGGAGCTGCTCTCGCTCGCCGACGGCGCGATCGTCGGAACGGCGCTGAAACGCGACGGCGAAACGACCGCTCCCGTGGACGAGCGAGCGGTTGAGCGCCTCGTCGCGTCGATTCCCTGACGCTACTCCAGGAGCGCACGAACGGCCTGCTTCGTCGGGAGGCGGCCGCGAGCACCCAGGGCAGTACAGTTGAGCGCGGCTCCTGCGGCAGCGAAGCGACCGGCCGCCGGTGCTGGCGAGCCCTCGAGTAGCCACGCATGGATCAATCCCGCCGTGAAGACGTCGCCGGCACCCGTCGTGTCCTCGATGGCGACGTCGAATGTGGGAATCTCGATTACGGAGTCCCCATCGACGAGAAGCGCTCCCTCCCGCCCGCGGGTCACGGCGGCGCGATCGATGTCGCCTCCTGCGAGAACGGCAGCGGTTTCGTCCGCGCCGCCGTCGAAGTACGATCGGGCGGCGACCTCGCTAACGACGAACAGGTCAACGACGGCGAGCAGTCGGTCGATGGTCGCCGGTCGCGTTCCTCGGTTTTCGAACTCCGGGAGTGGCCCGGCGAGGTCGAACACGAGCATCGAAATCTCGCCGCGTTCGCGCGCCGCCACGAGCCTCGAGACCACCGAATCAGGGGCGTACGCGCTCGTGAATACCACGCTCGCGTCACGGAGATAGGGCATGTCCGCGTCGGCGAGCCGGAGGTTCGCAACGCTCCGGCCGCCAGCGAGGACCATCCGCTCTCCATCCAGCCCCCGCAAAACGAGCGAGTATGACGACTCCTCGGGACCGGAACGGACGCGAGCGACATCGAGATTTCGTTCCCGTAGATCGGCCTCGATCCCGGCAGCCTCGGCGCCGAGGCGGGTGACGATTCCAGTCTCGTGCTCCAGTTCTGCGAGTGCGGAGGCGACGTTCGCGGCGACGCCACCGGCAGCAGTAGTATAGCTCTGGACGAACGCGCCGCCGTCGGGTTCCGGCAGGTTCGAGAGCGTATAGACGTGGTCGATGACGGCACTCCCGACCGTAACGACATCCAACGACGGCATCGAGCGTACTGGAGGGGGTGAGCCTCTTGAGTCTGTGGAGGACTCCCCTCGTTTGCAGTCGACTCCGTATCGGCTTTCGTGACTGGCAGGCCTTACCGGATAGTTCTCCCCTGTTCCGGTGAGGCGAAGACCTCTGTACCTCCGAAGGAGGGAGAGCGGTCGGAGCGGGGACCTCTTGCCCTTGTATCTCTGCTAAATAGAGGTGCAATCGAGTCGGTCCTCTACCGACGAGCCCGACGAGTAGGGATCTCGCTGAATCAGTACGCACTTCAGTTTTATGATGCTACCAGTATAACACTCACCATGGCTACTGTTGGCACGGCTCAGTTGAAAAATTCTACGAAGACATGGTAACAGCTCGGCACCACGAAGAACGCTTACAAGAAGAATATATGGAGGGGAAAACACCTGGCTTCGATATCGGAGCCGGCCAGATTCCCGGCGAACTCCATCTCGCAGCCGGCCAGGAGGCGGCTGCTGTCGGCGTCTGTCACCATCTGCGCGACTACGATACAGTGACAGCACCCCATCGCCTCCATCACATCGCTATCGCGAAAGGGGTCGATCTGAACCGAATGACTGCCGAAATATTCGGTCGAGAAACCGGCCTCTGTTCGGGAAAAGGCGGTCACATGCACATCTTCGATATGGACGTGGGCTTTGCGGCCAGCGAAATCATGACCGAAGGGTGTCCACCGGCCGTCGGAGCCGCTCTCACGGCGAAGAAGCGAAACGAGGACAACGTCGCAGTCGCGTACATCGGTGAGGGGGCGCTCGATCAGGGAGCTTTCCTCGAATCGCTCAATTTCGCGAGTGTACACGACCTCCCCGTCGTGTTCGTCGTCGAGGACAACGACTGGGCGATCAGCATGCCGAAAGACCGCATCACCGCCCCGCGGGACGGATCGAAACGCGCCGATGGCTTCGATATGACCGGTGATCGTGTCGATCACGACGATGTCGTCGCTGTCTACGAGGCCGCTGGAGAGGCAGTCGGGCGTGCCCGCGACGGCAACGGCCCCACGCTCCTCGAAGTACAGGTCCATCGACGCATGTGCCACTTCATGGGCGACCCCCAGACGTATCGGTCCAAGGGGGATCAAACGGCGCATCGAAAGCGTGATTCCATCGAACGCCTCGCTGAGGATCTTCGTGCCTTCGATATCGGCGACGAGGAACTCGAGGCCCTCCGTGACCGAGGCCCACGATCGTGTCAAGGAGGCGATCGAGTGGGCCCAAAGAACAACCGAAGCCCGAGTCGGAGGCTGCTTACGAGGACGTGTTCACCAACCCACCCTCGGGAGTAACCGACCAGGAACCATCGATCGAAGCGCTGGGAGGTGAGGAGTAATGGCCGTTCCTGCGGACTTAGACCGGACGATGACGATGAGCGGGGCGATGGTCGAAGTCATCGCGACCGAGATGCGTGCAGACGAGGAGATGTTCTACATGGGCGAGGACGTCGCCGACTGCGACGGTATATTCGACTCTACAGAGGGGCTTCGAGAGGAGTTCGGCCGAGACCGGATCATGGACGTGCCGATCAGTGAAACGGCCTATATCGGTGCTGCCGTTAGCGCTGCTCAGGAGGGCATGCGACCGATTGCCGAATTGATGTTCGTCGACTTCTTCGGCGTCAGTATGGATCAGATCTACAATCAGATGGCGAAAAACACCTATATGAGCGGGGCGAGCGTGAGCGTCCCGATGGTCCTCACCGCAGCTGTGGGTGGGACGTACAACGACGCTGCACAACACTCCCAGGCGCTCTATGGGACCTTCGCCCACCTCCCCGGTATGAAAGTCGTCGTCCCGTCGACGGCCTACGATGCCAAGGGTCTGATGCACAACGCCATCCGCGACGACGATCCGGTCGTCTACTTGTTTCACAAGCGATTGATGGGTATCGGGTGGCTACCGGCTCCCGACGGGCCGAAGACCGGTGTGCCCGAAGAGTCCTATACGATTCCGTTCGGAAGCGCCGACGTGAAACGCGAGGGAGCCGACGTTACCGTCGTCACGCTGGGGCTACACGTTCATCGTGCACTCGAAGCCGCCGAGGACGGGGTCGACGTCGAGGTGATCGACCTCCGATCGCTCGTGCCCTTCGACGAGGAGACAGTACTCGAATCCGTTCGAAAGACAGGGAAACTCGTCGTCGTCGACGAAGACTACCGATCGTTCGGCGTCACCGGTGAGGTGATCTCCCGCATCGTCGAGAACGGTCTCGGGGATCTCGACTCGGTCGAGCGTGTCGCTGTTCCGGACGTGCCGATCCCCTACTCTCGACCGATGGAAAACGAGATCGTTCCCGATAGCGACGACATCATCGATTCCATCCACAACACGAACTCGTGAACGGCACTGATCGTGTTTCCATCGACACAGCGGACGTGTGGCCCGAGGACGCGGAGGACGACGAGAGGCTCGTCGTCAACTGGTTCGTCAGTAAGGGTAGTCAGGTCGAAGCGGGTAATTCGATCTGTGAGTTCCAAGTGGAGAGGGTTGACGTCGATGTACCCAGTCCAGTCGCCGGAACGATCGACCCGATCGTTCTCGAGGAAAACGCGGCATTCGAGCGTGGCGATACACTCGCGTATATATCTCACGAGTAGGAGAACGTATCGATGAAGTCCTATTCGAACGGTTTCAATGCGGTCGACTCGAGTAGTTCCGAGGAACGTCCCTCGGCTGGTGGAAAGGAGATCCGTACGGATGGCGGATCGGAGAGGAGAACGGTTCGCGAGGAGCGTACGCTCGGTCCAATGCGCCGGACTATCGCAGACCGGCTTCAGGAGAGTTCCCGGAACGCTGCCCACGTAACGGCGAGCCGTGAGATCGACGCCGAGGCACTACTGGGCGAAATCGAAACCGCGAATCAGCAGGCAGAACTCGAGTTCACGCTCGTCGATTCCCTCCTCCGTGCGCTCGCCGACACGCTCGCCGCCCTGCATTCAACGCGACGTTCGAAGACGGCACACACCGGCTCTACGAGGAGCAGAACATCGGGATCGCAACCGAGGTCGATGCCGGATTGGTCACGCCAGTACTCACTGATGTCGGCTCGAAGCCACTCACAGCCGTTCACCAGCAGCGCCGGGAGCTGATCGATCGGGTGCAGGCTGGTGATCACACCATGAGCGACTTCCGGGGTGGAACGTTCACCCTAACGAACCTCGGCCCGCTCGATGTCGACTCGTTTACCCCCATCATCAATCCGCCGGAGATCGCTATTCTCGGTGTAGGGCGTATCAAAACGCGCGCACACCCCGACGACGGTGACGTCACGTTCCGGCGACAGCTACCGGTCGATCTCAGCTTCGATCATCGCGTCGTCGACGGGGCTGATGCAGCCCGATTCCTCGGCACGTTAGCGGAGTATATCGAAGACATCTAGTCGCTAGTCCCGCTTTCCGGCGAGCTTATCGGATTCTCCCTGCTCGCCATGATCGCTCGCGCAGTCAGGACGCCGACCCGTTCGCCGCAGCTACCGTCTCACTGCCTCGGTGTCGAGAGGACGGGGCTGGCGACACCAATGGGAGTGGCCTATGAGTTCGTTCGTCGGTCGGTGTCCGCGATGGTCTCTAACAGCCGGTCCGTCAGACGGACGAACCGATCGGCCATCCGGTCGGCGAGCGATGGAGCGACGTCACGGAGCAGGCGTGCGATCTCCCTCGAGTCGGCGAGGGAGAGTCGAACTCGATTCCGTTCGTCGTAGCGCTTCTCGACCAGGCCTTGTTCGACGAGACGGTCGAGTTGCCACTCGAGGGTGCTGCGAGCGATATCGAGGTGGTCGGCGATCGCCATTGGCCGTGCCGTCTCGTGTTCGAGGAGATAACAGAGGATTTCACGGGCCGTCTCGCGGCGAAGGAGCGCGAGGGTGCGCCGTTCACGATCGTCGTACTCGGGCGGATAGTAGTGCGTCTTCCCGTAGAGCCGTTCCTGGCGGACCTTCTTGTCCGCGCGGAGCCGCCGGAGGTGATACTGGACCTGTCCGGGCGCCAGTCCGGACTGTTCGACGAGCCGGTTGAAATGGACGCCCGGCGTGGCCGAGACGTGCTTCGCGAGGCGGGTGCGCGTATCGGTCATTCGAATCCCTCCGTCTCCGCTCTTCCGTTCGTCGGCGCTCGGCGCGCGTCGTAGATCGCCGCGACGAGCAATAGGGCGATGGCGACGTCCATTCCGTGTTCGAGCAGGTGATGTCGTGTAATCGGGAGGAATTCGACTAGCCACAGCCCGCCGAGAAAGGCTTTGAATCCCAACGCGACCAGCGCGAGCGTGACCAACAGATACGAGCGCGAGCGCCGGCGCAAGAACGCGACCGCTCCCAATCCGGCGAGCGCTGCGGAGGCGAGCCCACCGAACACGAGCAGCGGAACCAACGCTACCTCCGAGCCCGAGAGCCCGGTCCCGACGATGGCGGGAAACGGGAGCGAAGCGAGCGATACTGTCGACTCGATCATTTCGTGGTCCCCTCGCGGGTAGTGTGACCGCTACAATCTATCTGCCGGAGCGTCGAATCGGTACGATAGCTTCCGTACGCGGACAGCGCTCCACCGAGTCGGGTCATTTCACATCTCATCTCAGGGTCGTGCCGGCGGTAGCGAGCGCAATTTCATGGGTGGGACCAGGAAGTTTCCCCGACGTTCGACGAAGATGTACTCGAGGATGCCATTATTGACGCGCTGGCGGATCGCCGGCGAGATCTCAGCGAGGTCGGCCCCGTTCATCGCTTCTCGCACCCCTTCGAAGTGGGCGATCTCGCGCTGGAGCGAGGGGAAATGCAGGCTCGCGACGTCCTCATCGGTCGACTCGAAGTGCCGACGTAAGAGCAAAACGTTGCCCTCGGCGTCGCGGTTCGCCCGGGCGTTCTTCTGGGCGTGGCCGACGCGGCCGAACTCCTCTGCGTCGTCGTCGATCGAATCGAGAAAGCGTTCGATACCGCTACTGGCCCCCAAGCTCTCGCCGACGTTCTCGACGAGTCCCTCTTCGGCGTGGCCGGGGCTGAACATCTCGGTTACTCGTTCGTCGAAGTCCTGCTCCCCGTACCAATCGTCCAAGCGCTGGCGAATGTTCGAGACGTGCTTGGTCGTTCCCCCCGCGAAGGGACCTTCCTTCAGGGTGACGTATTCCTCGCTCGCCTGGTTCTTCCGGAAGCCGGCGATGAAACCCATGAACAAGGGCGATTTCTCGGGGACCGGTCCGCCCTCGGGGATGCCCTCTGGCTCCCCTTGACGCTCGGCGGGTAGGCCCGGACCGACGAACCCCGTCCGCCGCGAATCGACGCTCATAGCGTCGGTCAGGCGGGCGTCGGCCGCGCGGCCGTTTGCCTGCTCGCGATCACCGGTCAGGACCTCCTCGGCTTCGAGGACGACGTCGGCACGATCGCTCGCGAGATGGACGAGGGTATCCTGGGTGTCGAGGTCGGGGCTCTCGAAGTCCGAGAGCGATCGCGGCGGCGGCAGGTCGATCGATTCCGGTAACGAATCCTCGAACCGATCGAAATAGGCAGGAGAGTACGCGACCGAGTAGAGCAGTCCCTCATGCGAGCGCTCGTAGGCCCGATCGAGCGTCCGCAGCGCGCTCTCGACGGTCTCGCGTGCTCCCTGATCAGGCGGTCCCGACCCATCGAGAGTCAGATAGAACAGGATCTGGTGGCGCGGCAGGAGTGCGTTGCTGTGCTGATCGAGGCGGATGCGATCCCGCCAGGCGTGCTGGCGGTCGGGGAGAGTCCTTATCTCCTCGACACCCGTCGGGACCGGCTCGCGTTCGCCGTCACCACTCTCGGCGACCCCGAGACAGGCACTCAGCGCGCTCGTTCCCCCCACGGCGACGGCGCTTTTCAGGAACTCGCGCCGCGTCCGTTTCCCATCGTTACCGGGATCCATTATCGGCGGTAGTCCCCACATCCGAAAGGCGATTGTGGTGCGGTCGTCGAAACCCCTGTGTTCACCCTCAACTTCCCGTTTCCTCGTTCACCCCCTCGCCTTCCGGTAGGCGATTTTCTTATCGGTTCTTCGCGTCACCCGGCAGCGATCGGTCGCGAGACGATCCACAGCGACAGGACGGTGTAGCCGATCATGAGGACGACGAGCGGGGCGTGCATGCGGCGGGCCTGCCCGGCCGTTTCGGTTCGGGCGAGCGCGACCCGGTGGGCGGCGACGACGGCGACCACGTGCCCGAGGACGATCAGTAGTACTTGCGAGCCCCAGAAGAGCCCGACCGTGAGCCACTCCAGCGGCGCGATCGGCGCTACCGAGGTGCTCGTCGCTACGGAGGCCAGTTGGGTGAGCAGAGTCCCTAGATTCCGGAGGACGAAGGGGTAGTTGTGGGCGAGTTCGTAGGCAGCGGCGATCGGTAGCACCGTCGGCGCGAACCCCAGCGCGACCTCGCGCCACCCCCCTTTGAGCCGGCGATCGCGCCCATGACCCAACTGGCGGCACAAAAGAGCCCGACGAACCCGACCAATCCAGCGAGGTAGAGCACCACGCTGATCCCACCCCCGATTCCGACCAGATCGCGAGCGTCGAGCAGGACGCGCTGGAACTCGGGCGTACTCGTGAAGCCATCGAAACTCACCGTGTAGACCGCGGTGATGGCGAAGGTGACGAGGCTCAGGTCGGCTACTGGGCGCGTACACCCTTCCCAGGGCGCACGGAATGCGAGCCCGAGATCGCCGTTCTCTTCTCGGCGCGGGCGGATCGGTGCGACGCGGCCGAGCAGCCGGTAGAACACCCCGAGCGCGTCGGCCTTTCGCAGCCAGGTCGGGCCGAAGGCGATCGCGCCCCCGACCATGAGGAGGGCATAGCCCGCGATCACGACCGCGGTCCCAGACGGCGATCGCGGGACGATCGTGAGGCTCTCCAGTACGCCGATCCAGAGGAGAAAGCCACCCAGTGCGGGCCACCGCCCGAGCCGGTCGGGATACGCGCGCCCAGTAGCGCGATCTCCCCGCCCTCGAGGCGACAGAGTCCCGCATACAGCGTTCGCCAGGGCGAGAGCACGCGCCAGGGGCTGCCGGCGGCGATCGCAGAGAGCCCGACGCCCTTGATCCAGACCGGCCAGACGAACGTCGTCGCGAGACTCTCCGCGCCGACCCCCGTCCCGAACAGGCCGGCGAGGACCGCGGCGAGAAAGGCGAGTAAGAAACCCGATCGGGCCAGGAAACCCAGCGCCCGCGCGAACCGGGCGGGGATAGTAGCGACGGGCTCTCGTGTGCTCGGTGTCGGGGTGGACGCTCCCGACGCCGCTCGCCTCGATTCCGTGGCACCTGTGCTCCCCCCGGTTCCGGTCGGAGCGCCCGACACCGGTTCGACGGTCGCCTCGGGATCGGAGAGCACGCCCAGTAACACTGCGGTAGCGGCGACCGTCGCCGCCGCACCAGCGAACAGTAATGGAAGCGGAATCGGCGCGTCGAATCGCGAGCCACCGAGTTCGTGTGCGCTTGCGGACGTAGACAGCACCGAGAGGAGAGCTAGCAGAGCGATCGGGACGGTTCGGCGTCGAACCATACAGCGGGTAGGAAAACGGTGGGCAAAGACTCCACGGATAAGGACGTCCGCCCCGGCCGGACCCCTCGCTACCACGCGGAAACCAAGAAAGGGCTTTCCGGCGGCGAGGGCCTACGATCGCGTATGCGCTTCCGGACGGGGCTAGCGATCGTCGCCGTCATTGGGATACTTCTCGGCGCAACAGTAGTCGGGTTCGAGGGGTTGTTCGACTCCGGGGGGGAGCTCACCGTCCGATGGACGAGCGATACCGCCCGGCCGAACATGAACGGGAACCACCACGCACCGGCCGCCGCGCGGGTCGGCGACCATGGGATGATATTCGCGCCGATCAGCGGTGCGGGCGGCAGTACGTGTGCACTTCTCGCGCTCAACGCCTCGAACGGGAGTACGGTCTGGAGCGATCCGGTCGCGCCGGCGAACTGTACGATCCACTCGGTCGCCGATCCGACCGTCGCGGACTACGACGCTGACGGCCTGGGGGAAGTGCTCGCGGCGACTACCGAAGAAGCCGTGCTCGCCTACGAACCACATACCGGGACCCAGGAGTTCCGGCAGAATCTCTCCGATTACGGCTACACCCAACCGGTCGTCGCCGATCTGACGGGCGACGACACGAAGGAAGTGATCGCCGTCGACGTACAGGGAACGATCTCCGTGTTCCGCCCGGACGGTACTACGGTCTGGACCAACCGGCTCGCTTCCTACACCTGGGGCCAGCCGGCAGTCGCGGATTTCGATAGCGACGGCGCGAACGAACTCGTCGTCGGGCTCGGCGGGGGCGGGAACCTCACTGTCTACGAAGGGGATGGGAGGCGGCGCTGGAAGCGAGCAGCGCCCTTCGATAGCTCGATCACGTGGATGACGACCGGTCAGGCCGACGGGGACCCCGCGATCGAGATCGCCGTTGGGACTACCGGCGGCGTCGTGGCCGTCGTCGACGGCGCGAGCGGTGATAGCGAGTGGCGACGGGACGTCGGCGATCTGGCGGCGGTACGTGCGCTCGGCGATGGGGACGGGGACGGCGCGCCGGAGCTGTACGCCACCGCGAAGGACGGGGCACTGCGTAGCCTCGATGCCAGTAACGGGACGATCGAATGGGAGACGACGCTCACCTCCGCCGACGTGGGGATGATGCCTCCGCCCAGCATGGCGGATCTCGACGGGGACGGCGAAAGCGAGATTGTTGCCGCGACGAACGACGGCCTCGTTTCGGTCCTCAACCCGAACTCGGGGGAGATCCTGGCAACCTACGAGCGGGCAGGCGAGGTTCCGATCTACGTCCATCCGACGGTCGGCGATACGGACAGGGACGGCACGGCGGAGATCTACGTGATGTACGGCGACGGTCGGGTCGTCGCGCTCGCCTATCACTCGCAGGGATGATCGGCCGTCCGAGTCCTTGTCCGGCCTCCGGTCGGTCCTCCTCGATGGCCCGTAGACGGAAGGGCTTTGTCTCGGAACGAGGAGAGTAAGCCATGATCGACGAGACGATCGAGGAGATCCGGGAGATGCGGACCCACAGTTCCTCGGTGGTCGCGATCAAGGCGACGCGTGCGTTGGGTGCCCTGACCGACCGGGATCGGGACTTCGCTACAACCGAGGAGTACCTTCGGGACCTAGAACGGAACAGCAAGGCCCTCCGGCGAGCGAATCACTCCCACGCCTCACTACAGAACGCCCAGCGCGAGGTCGTCGAACGCGTCGAGGAAGGCGAACCTGAAAGCGTCCCGCAGGCCAAATCGATGACCGACGCGGCGATCGAGGCAGTCGTCGAGCGGATCACGACGGCCAAGCGAAACGCCGCGACCAGGGGTGCGGGGTTACTCGAGGACGGGATGACCGTCCTGACACACGATTACTCCTCGACGGTACTGGGCGCGATCGAACACGCCGTCGGTGGGGACACTGCTATCAAGTGTTTCGTTACCGAGGCTCGTCCACGCTACCTCGGCCGGAAGACCGCCCGCACGCTCGCTTCGATCGAGAACGTCGACGTACAGCTCCGTACCGACAGCGCTGCCGGCCACTATCTCGCCGACTGTGATCGCGTGTTGATCGGCATGGACTGTATCGTCGGAGACACCCTCTATAATCGCGTCGGCACCTACCCGATCGCCGCGACCGCAGCCGACTTAGGCGTGCCGGTGACCGTGATCGGTGCCGGTACCAAAATCATCGAGGAGGGCTTCGTCTTCGAGAACGAGTTCCGATCGCCCTCGGAGGTCATGCGCGAACCCGCCGAGGGCTTCGTAATCGAGAACCCCGCTTACGACGCGACGCCGACCCGCCTACTCGATTCGGTTGTCACCGACCGTGAAAGGGTCGAGTACTGATTTCAGACCCGGTAACTCCGAGTCCGGCTCCCCTCCCGCGGCGAGGCTGGTCCTCGGGACGAGTCGGTATGGCCGAACGGGAGAACGACGTCTAAAACCCCTTCGAGAGGCACTTGCGACCGACCGTCTACCGTCTCGACTGTCTCGATCGGTCTCGTTCCTCCCTGCCGCTACCGGACTCTTCGTGGCCGCTGTCGGGCCGTGTGACGACGGTACGCGCACACTCGGGGCAGGTGTAGATCGACGCGCGCGACCCGCCAGTCCCCGCCGAGGGGGCTCTCGTGCCCACAGTTCTGGCAGAACAGCACCGATTTCGGACGGACTGACTCGTCCCGATCGCGTCTCCCGGCGGTGGTGGGCTGGTTCAGCAGGGAGGACATCATCGATTCGGAGTAGGCCGTCGACGCGTATAGGCCTGCTGGTAGAGAACTCACATGGAATGGCGAAACCAGTATTTTGGAGCTCTCTATCGATATCTTTCACTGTCGTTCACTACGAACAGACGCCGGTCGGTAGCGATCGACCGTCGCCATTCTCGAGTTCGCCGCGAAGGGCGCTCGGGGCCCGGATCGAAACCCGCAGGGTAAAGTCCGGGCGCTCGAACCGCCGCGCATGAGCGACACACCGAGTGCCGTCGGGGCTACCGCGGCGGCGGAGTCGGAGTACGACTCGATAGTAGTGACCGGTGGGACCGGCTTTTTGGGCTTGCATACCTGTCAGTTCTTCGCGAACGCCGGCTGGGACGTGACGGCGATCGACAGGAAACCCTTCGCTCCTGAGGACGACACCGCCGACATCGCCTACGAGCAGGGCGACGTCCGGGACGAAGAGCGCATCGGGGAGGTCCTCGAGGCGGTCGACGCGGACGTCCTCGTCCATACCGCCGCGGCCCTGCCCCTGTGGGACGACGAGACGATCCGGGAAGTGACGATCGACGGCACTCGATCTACCCTCTGGGCCGCGAAGGAAGCCGACGTTTCCCGCGTGGTGTACGTCTCCTCGACGGCGGTCTATGGCCCTCACGATCCCCCCCCGATCACCGAGGAGTCGGCGCTCGATGGCGTCGGGCCCTACGGCGAGGCGAAGATCGAAGCCGAGAAAGTGTGTCAGGATTTCCGCCGGATGGGGATGTGTGTACCCATCCTCCGGCCCAAGACCTTCATCGGCCCCCAGCGACTGGGGGTCTTTCAAGTCCTCTTCGACTGGGTGGAAGACGGCGCGAACATTCCTCTAGTAGGGTGGGGATCGAATCGCTACCAGTTGCTCCACGTCCACGATCTCGTGCAGGCGATGGGGTTGCTATTCACCGAAGAGGAGGAGACAGTCAACGAGACGTTCAACGTCGGAGCCACCGACTTCGCGACGATGAAAGCGGATTTCCAGGCCCTGGTCGATCACGCGGGCACTGGCAAGCGCGTGCTCGGGACGCCGGTGCTGCCAGCCGTACTCGCCTTGCGCGTACTCAACGAACTCGACCTCTCGCCGCTCTACCCGTGGGTCTACGAGACCGCCCACGAGGACTCCTACGTCTCCGTCGAGAAGCTCCGGGGACTTGGCTGGGAGCCCGAGTACTCGAATAAAGAAGCGCTGATCGATACCTACGAGTGGTACCTGGAGAACTACGAGCCGACGACCACCGAGACCGGCCTCGATCACCGCGTCGCGTGGGATCAGGGAGCGCTAAAGGGCGTGAAGGCGCTGCTGAAACGGGTTTGAACCGAGGGCGGTCGATAGGTACGTACCCCTTCGTTCTCGGCGACCGTCGGGGACGCATGAAGAAAGTGAACGTAGACGAGGCTTTCGAGTCGTTCGACGAACAATGATCGTTCCGCTTCGCTACCGAAACCGATGGACAGGCGGTGAAACTCGCGAAGGTCGAAAACGAGCGGACGACGAGTGAAACAGAGTGGCTCGGATGAAGCGCTCAGGACGCGTTCGTCCCGCCCACGAGCGCCAGCGCATCGCCGTAGGTGAGAGTACCGTCGTCGTCCATATCGAGGGCGCTCGCCTGTTCGTCGCTCAGGTCGATCGCGCCGTCGTTCACCGCGGTGAGGACCGCAGCGTGGGCGAACGAGTCGAAGAGGTTCACCTCGCTGTCACCGGTGAGGTCCTCGTAGACGCCATCGCCGCCGGGGTCCGCGGGTGGACCGAACGCGAGCGTGATTCCGGCGAACTCCGCTGTGATCGACTCGTCGAAGAGGGCGGCGTCGCCCACCCGGTCGTCATCTCCAGTGGCGTTGCCGTCACTCCCGTCGCTTTCGTCGCCTTCCTCGTCCGCATCGTCCCTGTCGTCGGGCTTCGGTGCTTCGTCGGTGCCCTGCTTCCCGTCGTCCCCGGCACCGTCGTCGCTTCCGTTCTGCCCGTCCGCCTCGTCGTCCCGCTTGTCCGCATCTCGCTGATCGCCGTCGCTGCCGTCACTGCTGTCGCCGTTCTCGCTATCGTCGCCTTCCTCGGGGTCATTGCTTTCCTCGGAGTCGTTCACCGTAGTGACGGTAAACTCGTAGGCATCGATCGGTTCGTCGCCGTCGTTCTCGTCGTCAGTGACCGCGAAGTAGTAAGTACCGTTCTCCTCGGCGGTGAATTCGAGAAGCGTCTCCTCGATTATGGTGAGGTCTCCCGAGTCGATCCCGTCGAGATCGCTTCGTTCGACGGTTTCGGGATCGTCGGCGGGCGGCCCGTAGGCCGTCAGCGTCGTATCGCTCGCCTCGTCGGTACCAGTGACTCTGACTCCCTGTCCCGCGTCGAGATCGACGGCGTACCAGTCAACCTCGTCGTCGGGGCCGACGGAATCGCCGACAGTTTCACCGAGCGCGAGCGCTGTCGCGTCGGCCGGACTGTTATTGCCGTCCGACGCCTCGTTACCATCGTCACCGCCGTCGCCGGTATCGTCGCCCTCATTCGCCGGCCGGCCGAGCGGCGCGACAACGACGCTCTCGTCGTTCACGCCGGTGAGATTGCCGGAGACGACGTTCGCCTCGGTGTCGACCGAACTGTCGGGCACTTCGGTCCACTCGCTGTCAGCGTAGACGTAGAGGCGCAGCGACTCCTCGGCAACGCCGGCTGTCTCGACATCCGAATCGTCGTACTGCACGTCGAGTTCGACGCTCGGCGTCGCGTTCGGCGCGGATTCGGTGACGCTGACGTACTGGCCGACGTTCGATCGGTCCTCCGGGTCGTCGGGAGCCGATTCGACCGCGTCGATTGCGAGGCCATGCGTGAGCGAACTGGTGTCTTTGATTTCGGTGAAGGAAATCGTCGCCGAGCCGGTCTCGACGTTCCGGGCCGTGTTGGTCTCGGGGCTCTGGCCGAGTACGCTGTCCGATTCGAAGGCCACGCCCGTGTTGTTCCTCACCCGGGCGTTCTCGATTGTCGTGTTCCCGACGAAGGAGAAGTCGAATCCCTGCTGGTTGCCGGTAGCGACGACGTCCGTTACCGTGCTCCCGACGCTCTCCTCGAAGACGAACCCGGCATCGTCGTTGTCGGTTGCGGTGACGTTTCGCACCGTATTCGAGCTGCTATCGGCGAAGGAGAACCCAGGTCCGCCGTTGTCGCTGGCGACGGTGTCCGTCACGGTGTTCTCGGCACTGACGAAGAAGTCGACGCCGACCCCCTCGTTATCCAATGCTTCGCTGTCGGTCACCGTGAGGTTACTAGCGTCGTGAACGCCGATCCCAACGAGGTTCGACGTCACCGTGACGTCGGTTACCGTGCCGTCGTCCGCATCGCTCTGGTATTCGATTCCAGTAGTCCAATCGGCGACGGTGACGTCCCGGACGGTAACACCGTCGGCGAACTCCGCTCGAATGCCAACAGTGCCCTCGGTATCCGTCCCGTCGACCGTGTGGCCGTTCCCGTCGAGGGTAACGTCGCTCGTCTCGATCGAGATGCACGTCTCGACCTCGCTGTTCTCGATGTCCTCGGTGAGTAGATAGCTGCCCGATTCGGTGATCGTCGTACACGAGTCGATCTCGGTCGTTTCGCCCGATTGCTGTGCGCTCGCGATCCCGGCGATCGCTCCGGTCCCGAGGACCGAAGCGACGACTAGGAACGCGGTGAGGAGTGTCAATAGTCGGTTCATCTGTCGTGTCATCGTTTCGTAATCACGACCACGGATCGAGGGGACGATTACAAACGCTTTGTGGCTGTCCCCCGCGATTCTCGGAACGGAACGCGATACGCTCGATAGCCCAGTCGAATCGAGTCATGTTCGAAGGGAAAGGAAAAACGATACTACTCGGGACAGAACGGTGGCGCGAACGGCGGCCCGGGGCCCCACAACCCAGTGTGCGGTGATCCGATGTGTCGTACTCTCTTGCTCGAGCGGAGCGGAGAGCCGCCGTCCACACCCCCCAGGTCGAAGCGGCGGGCCAGGCGTCCGGACCGAGAGCGATCGGGCGTTCGCCACTCGGTTTTATCCCGCTCGATTGCGAGTGTCAGGGCATGGCAAGCAACGACGACCCCGGAACGGACGGTGGCGGTGGCGACACGCTCGAGGAGGCAGCGGGCGTCCACGGGACCGAGGACTTCGACTTTCTCACTGATCTATTGGACGAAGAACAACTCTCCTTTGGCTCCTCGGATCGAGACAATCACGCCGGGGACTGGGGAACGCCCGAGGAGCGGAAAGTGAGCCCCGATGCGGTGGTGTGGCCCGCGTCCACCGCCGAAGTTTCGGGAGTGCTCGAAGCGGCGAACGCTCGGGACGTGCCGGTAACCCCCTACGCCGCGGGCACCGGCCTGGAGGGCAGCGCCACCCCTGCCCACGGCGGGATCAGCATGGACCTCACGCGGATGGACTCGATTCTCGACCAGCGACCCGAGGACTTCCAGATCGATGTCGAGGCCGGTGTGATCGGCTCGGCGGTCGACGAGGCCGTCGCGGGCGATGGCCTCACCTTCCCGCCGTTGCCCTCTTCAGGGGACATCTCGACGATCGGCGGGATGATCGCGACCGACGCGAGCGGGATGCAGACGGTGAAATACGGCGAGGTGCGCGACTGGGTGCTCGAACTCGAAGCCGTACTGGCCGACGGGACGGTCATCACGGCCGGTAGCAAGGCGGCAAAGACCTCCAGTGGTTATAATCTCAAAGACCTCCTCGTTGGCAGCGAAGGGACGCTCGGAGTGGTGACCCGCGCGACGCTCCAGTTGGCCGGTCGGCCCGAACAGATCCGTGGGGGCCGGGCGATCTTCGGGGACTTGGAGGATGCGACCGCCGCCGTCTTCGACGCCGTTCGGTCTGGCGTCGACGTCGCCCGCATCGAGTTGCTCGACGACACGACGGTCGCGATGGCGAACGCCTACCTCGACACCGGCCTGCCCGACGCGCCGATGGTCTTTCTCGAATTCCACGCGAACCACGGCATCGGAGAGGAGATCGAGTTCTGTCGGAGCCTCTTCGAGGCACAGGACGTCGAGCGCTTCGAGATGGCCGCCGAAAGGGAGGAGATGGCGCAGTTATGGCAGGCCCGCCGCGAACTGGCCTATGCCGTCGATTCCTACGACCGAGACCTCACTCCCTTACATCCTGGCGACGTGACCGTCCCGATCAGCAAGTATCCCGAGATGGTTCGGTTCATCAAGGAGTTGGCCGTCGACTATGACCTAGTGGTGCCGTGTTTCGGCCACGCGGGCGACGGGAACGTCCACTACTCGGTGCTCGTCGATCCCGACGACGATAGCGAGGTCGAACGCGGCGAGGCGGTCTATCGCGAGATCGTCGAGCGCGCGATCTCCTGTGGCGGGACCGCGACGGGCGAACACGGGATCGGCCAGGGCAAACGCGAGTACTTAGAGGCAGAACACGGCTCCGAGAGCGTCGAGGCGATGCGGGCGATCAAGCGCGCGCTCGATCCGAACGATACCCTGAACCCGGGCAAGATCTTCCCCGAGACGGCCGAGGGAAAGCGGGTGCGGGTGTCGGCCGCGAGCGACGGCTGATTCGGGGCTTCCGACGAATCGCAATCGACCGCCGTTTCACAGCCACGAGGCTTATGCAGACAGTAGTGGTAGCTCGCGATATGGCCCGGATGTTGCTAAGCATGCTTCTCGCGTGCATGATTCTGCTGGCTGGGTGTACCGTTAGCTTCGGTGGATCAGACCCGCCTACAACTGACGAAACGACATCCATTGTTTCTACCCAAACGCCGACCGCTACTGCGACGAATTCCACCACGACCATGACCAGAACCGATCAACTGACCAATCAATCAGCTACGAAGGGACGGACTTCAACGGAGACGACGACGCTCACGCCCCGGAGCACGACGACAGAGACACAGACCGCGAGTCCAATCGAGACGACGGTTACGAGCACCACCACGACGCCCAGCCCGACCGCATCAAAGACACCTACGCCGACATCGGAGACGATCGAGAGCACGGAGGCATCGACGAATGTGAGGAAGACAGCAGATCCCACTGAAACGAGCGAACGGAGTACAACGTCGACCACTACATCCGATCGATACACGACCGAGACCAAAACTGAGACACAGGCCGACCAGTGGGGATACGGTGCCCCGGCTGATGAGCCAAGCAGCTGTGATGGGTGGGAAAACATCGACATCGAGATTACCGATGTCGACCGAACCGACGATCCGTATTTACCAAGTAACGCCACATTCCGAGCGACAAACACGGGAGAGGAAACGTTAGCAGCGTTCTTTGTCGTTGCTTCATTCGATGACGGTGAGTGGAATTACCCCATGCCGGTGTCGGTATCGAGTGGAAACATCTCTCCTGGAGAAACAGTCGTACGGACAATTACGGTTGATGAAGCGATCAACGAAGACGCAGAGAGATATAACGCTCTCCCGGAGCCTCCAGACTCTTGCTCTACTACATGATCGGATTGAGCAGTGATTCACTTCGATTCTTATCGGCTAAAGTATAATCAATTTTCACAATTTCCGTGTATTTTGCTACCCTCTCGCATATAACTGGATTTCAGGTTCGGCGTTTTAGGGCCTGGCGTTACCCCACGAACGTTTGCGGGTAATGACGGATCAACTCGCGTGAACATACTCATGTTATGTAATAACTATACACGTCGTCGCTCGCAATCCCGACGATGTTATTCGCTGGTTCAACGCGCCGTCCAGCCGCCGTCGGCCGTCAGCACCGACCCCGTGACGAAGGAGGCGGCGTCGCTCGCGAGAAACACGACTGCACTCGCGACCTCCTCGGGATCGGCGAAGCGACCCATCGGGGTGCGCTCGCGGATCGAATCGCCGAGGGCCTCGTCCTCGCGGAGATCTTCGGTTAGTTCGGTCGCGACGTACCCCGGCGCGAGAACGTTCGCCCGCGCGTCGGGTGCCCAGTCGAGCGCGAGGCTCTTTGTCATGCCCACGAGCCCGTGTTTCGAGGCCACGTAGGGGTGCTGGCGGGGCAGTCCCACCAGTCCGCCGACGCTCGCGACGTTGATAACCGACCCGCCCCCATCGGTGATGGAATCGGCCGCGGCGTGCGTACAGCGAAAGGCTCCGGTGAGATTGACTTCGAGGAGGTCGGCGAACGCCTGGGGATCGACGTCTTCGGGCGTGCCGAGCGCTGCGGCGGGGTTGGCTCCGGCGTTGTTCACTAGCACGTCGATGCCGCCGAACTCGCCTTCGACGCGGTCGATCAAGTCCATGACCGCCTCGCCGTCGGTGACGTCCGCAGTGGCCGGCAACGCAGTGCCGCCCGCCGCCTTGATTTCCTCGGCGACCGTCTTGACTTGCTCTTCGCTCCGTGCGACCGGGACGACCGCCGCCCCGGCGTCGGCGAGGCTGCCGGCGATCGCGCGGCCGATCCCGCGGCCGCCGCCGGTGACGATCGCGATCCGATCTTCCAATCCGAACCGCTCGGTGAGCGTCATATGCGAGGTGGCACGTCGGCGGATATAAATACCCGCCGAGAGGGCCCCAGCTATCGGTGCTGCTCGAAACCCACCGACAACGGGGAGAGGTATACCGGGAATCGATGCAGGGAGCGACGTTTTCACACTGTCGGAGGTCCACTAGCTCGTATGCGACTCCACTGGCATCGACAGGACCTCCGTGCGGCGGACAACACCGGCCTCACGGCCGCCGTGGAGGACGAAGCGCTTCCGGTATTCGTCTTCGATCCTGAAATTCTCGAACACGGCGCGCCCCCGCGGGTGGCGTTTATGCTCGACGCTCTCGAATCGCTCCAAGAGACCTACCGCGAGAAGGGTAGTGATCTCCTGGTGGCTCACGGCGACCCGGCCGAGGAGCTTCCGCGGCTGATCGAAGAACACGAGGCCGAGGGGGTGACCTGGAACCGGGATTACACCGGGCTCGCCCGCGAGCGCGACCGGCGAGTCGAAGACGCTCTGGCCGACGCCGGCTCGGAGTACGAACGCTTTCATGACGCCGTCCATCACGAACCGGGCTCGATCACGACCAACGACGGCGATCCCTACTCCGTCTTCACGTACTTCGGGAACAAGTGGCTCGACCACGGGAAGGAAGACTCCTATCCTGAACCCGACGCGGCAGGCCTCGCCGACGCAGATGGCGAAGAGTTGCCGAGCCTCAATGATCTAGGCTTCGAGCAGCCCGACGCGACGCTGCCCAACGCCGGTACCGAGGCCGCTCGCGACCGGCTCGATGCCTTCTGTGAGGACGACATTCACGTCTACGAGGAGGAGCGCGACGACCTCGCCTCCGAGCCGACCTCGCGCCTCTCACAGGACCTGAGTTACGGGACGATCGGGATCAGGGAAGTTTACGAGCGCACGGAAGAAGCAATGGAGAGCGCCGAGACCGACGAGCAGCGCGAATCGATTGCGGACTTTCGCTCGGAACTCGCCTGGCGGGAGTTCAACATCGACGTCATCTACCACAACCCTTCTAATGTCTCACAGAACCACAAGGACTTCCAGAACCCGATCGACTGGCGCGAGGACGAGGACGAACTCGACGCCTGGAAGGCGGGCGAGACGGGCTATCCGGTCGTCGACGCGGCGATGCGCCAACTGAAGGAGGAAGCGTACATCCACAACCGGGCGCGGATGATCGTCGGCTCTTTCCTCACCAAGGACCTCCGGCAGGACTGGCGGCGGGGCTACGAACACTTCCGAGACTTGCTGGTCGATCACAACACGCCCAACGATAACGGCAACTGGCAGTGGATCGGCTCGACGGGCACCGATGCCCAACCGTACTTCCGCGTGTTCAACCCGATGAAACAGGGAAGTGATTACGACCCCGAGGCCGAGTACGTCGCGCGGTACGTGCCGGAACTCGAGGCGGTCGATCCCGAGGACATACACTCCTGGCACGAACTGAGCGAGGCCGAGCGCGAAGAGGTCGCACCCGAGTATCCGGCACCGATCGTCGATCACGGCGAGCGCCGCGAGGAAGCGATTTCGATGTTCGAGCAGGCTCGCGGCGGTGACGACGATGACGACGAGGACGAGGAGTAACTCATGAGGGGGTGACCGGGGGCTGTTCGCGGACGGGTGCAGTAGGTCGGCAGGTTTAGGGGCGGACCGAGGGCAGTGAGGATATGATCGAACTGGCGGACATCGAGACCGTGGGGGTCATCGGCGCGGGGACGATGGGCAGTGGCATCGCTCAGGTCAGCGCTCAGGTGGGCTACCAAGTGGTGCTGCGTGACATCGAAGAGGAGTACCTCGACCGGGGCTTCGAGACGATCGACGACAGTTTGGCCCGGTTCGTTGAGAACGAAACAGTGACCCAGGAAGGGGCCGACGCCGCCCGCAAGCGGATTTCCGGCACGACCGATCTCGCCGATCTCGCCGACTGTGAACTGGTGATCGAGGCGGTCGTCGAGAACGTGGACGTAAAAAAGGAGGTCTTCGCCGACCTGGACGAGGTGGTGGGCGAAGAGGCGCTGCTCGCAACGAACACCAGTACGCTCTCGATCACGTCGATCGCAAGCGCGACCGATCGACCTCAAAGAGTGGTGGGCCTGCACTTCATGAACCCGGTGCCGACAATGAGGGGCGTCGAGGTCGTTATCGGCGAGAAGACGAGCGAAGAGGCGGGCGAGTTAGCTCACGCGCTCGCCGAGGCGTTGGACAAAGAGACCTGGGAAGCCGAGGACAAACCCGGGTTCGTCAGCAACCGTATTCTGATGCCCTGGATCAACGAGGGGATCAGAGCGCTCGACGAGGGGGTCGCGACCGCCGAGGACATCGATCGCGGGATGAAACTCGGGACGAACGTGCCGATGGGACCGCTCGAGCTCGCCGATCACATCGGACTGGACGTCTGTCTTGACGCGACCCGGACCCTTTGGGAGGAACTTGGCGATCGGTACAAACCGGCCTACCTGCTCAAGCGGAAGGTCGAAGCCGACGACCTCGGGAAGAAAACTGGTCAAGGGTTCTACGCGTACGACTGAGCGGAACCAACGGGCAGGTGAGGACTTTCGGCGCGATTTCCCCTGTAGGTTTTTGCTCCGGTGCCGAGAGGAGACAGTATGCCTACCGAATCGACGGCACTCGAGCACGTCGAGAGCGTGGCGATCGTACTCTATGACGGGTTCGACGAACTCGACGCGATCGGCCCCTACGAAGTGTTAGAGAACGCCGCCCACGACAGTGACCTCTCCGTTCGACTCCGGACGCTCGATTCGGCGAGCGAGGTTCGGGCGAGCCACGGGCTTTGCGTCGTTCCCGACGGCACTCTCGACGAGAGCGATCCCGCCCTCCTCGTGATACCGGGTGGCGGGTGGAACGACCGTTCCGAGGCCGGTGCCCGCGCCGAAGTCGAGGACGACGCGCTTCCCGACACGATTTCGGCTCACTACGATTCCGGAGGACTTCTCGCGTCGGTCTGTACTGGCGGGATGATCCTCGCTGCAACCGGAGTACTCGACGGTCGGCCGGCGATCACTCACGGGGGCGCGATCGAGGACTTGCGCGAGCGCGGCGCGGACGTTATCGACGCTCGGGTTGTCGACGACGGCAACGTTCTGACTGCGGGCGGCGTCACCGCGGGGATCGACCTCGCGCTCTATCTGGTCGAACGGATCCGAGGAGTCGAGATCGCCGAACAGGTCGCTCGGGAGATGGAGTACGAGCGCTCGGCGGACGTCTACCGTGCCGATCGTGAGTAGCGACCGATGGTCGGCGATCGATAGCTACCGAAGATTCAGCGCACGTCGTCGTAGACCGATTCGAGTTCGTCGATCGCGTGCTCGACGCTTACCGCCTCGCGCCGGGAAAGACAGACCTCGCGCAGTCGGTCGCGGTCGGCGAGCGCGCGCCGGAGCGCCCCCTCGAACGCCTCTACATCGCCGGGCGGGTAGTGATAGCCTGTCTCGCCCTCGGCGATCGTATCGACCAGCGCCCCGCTCGCCACGCCGACGACGGGGGTCCCACAGGCCATCGCTTCCAGCGCCACTAGCCCCTGGGTCTCGATCGGGCTTGGGAAGGCAAAGACGTCGAGCGCCGAGTAGAACTCGGGGAGTTCCTCCCGATCGAGAAAGCCTAGGAAACGTGTGTCGACGCCCAGCTCCGCGGCCTGGGCTTCGAGGCTCTCGCGGGCGGGGCCGTCCCCGCCGAAGACGAACGTGGCGTCCACGTCGGCCGCAGCGGCAAGGAGATCGGACAGCCGTTTCTCGTAGCCGTGCCGGCCGGTGTAGCCGACCAGGGGCCCCTCGGGCAGGTCGTAGCGGGCGCGGAACCCCTCGAACTCGACCGGCGCGAAGCGATCGATGTCGACGCCATTCGGCACGACCGAGACCGGCCCGATACCCCGCTCACGGAGAGCCTTCCGTGCTGTTTCGCTCGGTGCGACGATCCGATCGGCCCGGTCGAGGAACCACCGCTCGTAGGCGTCGCCGACGCGGGCGACCACCTCGCGCAGCCACCCCTCGACGAGGTAGCCGGCGTACTCCGAGGTCGGGGTGTGATAGGAGGCGACCAGCGGCCGTCCTTCGGCACGGGCGAGTTTCAATCCGCCGAGGCCGACGCCGAAGGGGGTGTGAGCGTGGACGATCTCGCAGTCCCGAACCGCGTCGGGGATCGCGGGCGCACCGACTCGAAAGTCTTCGTAGAAAGGGAAGGGAAGACTTGGCACCGAGAACTCGCCGCCTTCGCCGGCGTACTCGGCGGAACTCGGGTAGACGACATCCATCCGGCCGCCCCGCTCGTCCCAGCGTTCGCGCCAGGTTCGGATCGTGTAGGTGACGCCGTTGACCGTCGGTAGGTAAGTATCGGTAAAGGCAGCGACGTGGGGCACCGAAGCCATCTGGCGTCCGATTCTAGCGGGCGAGTATAAGTCGTTGTGTCTCGTCCTCGGCGAGAGCGACAGAATAGAGGAGTCTGGATAGCAAGTTGGCGTACGCAAAGCCCGCCCGCGCTTGTATTGTATGTCGTGAAATTGAAACCAACCATTGCCAGTATCATGCCAGCGATCGACGAAGATTCACATAATATTATTGTTGATTCGGTGGGAGCTGTTACGGTCTCTAAGATGCTTGCTCGGATATGAGCGACAGTGACGATCTCGACGAAAAAGTTGAGTCGGTAAGGAGTATACTTATCGACTACATTGAAACGAGCGTAGATAACCAAGATTATAGAAGAGCAGAAAACGTTCAGATACTTGTTGCACTCGGTGTCTTAGGAGGCCTCGTCACACTGTATGTCCAAGATGAGATCCAAGGATCTTCGCTGCAACTATCTTTTTGGCTGATTGGTGGATCGTCTGCTGCATTTCTCTTATTGAAAACGCTGATAACGCCACTTCGATTCGAACTCAAGTCTAGATATTTGGAGGAGATCGATGATCGCTTACTCCCATTCTTATACGCCTTTTTGATTCTTCTCAGCGTGCTCACGGGCGTAACTACGCTAATCGCCAGGGCTCTGCCTTCGATAGCAATTCCGGAGTTTCGAGCTGTATCTGCTGCAACAAACATCTTGTTGGGGCTTGTCGCCTCTGTTGTTTCTTATTTATATAGCAAGAGATATCGTCAAATATCTAAAGAAAGACATAGATTGAGACAGAATATCCTTGAACAGACTGAAAAGATAAGAGAAAAGCCAATTATCGACCGGGCTCTAAATAATCCAAAAATGCTTGGAGACAATATTGATGTAGATACCATAGAACATCACCCTCCATTTGGTCCGGTTAGAATCGATTTGTTCGCCGAGGATCAATCTGGGACACCGGTTTTAGCCGAAGTCAAGGCACGAGAGGTCTACCATAGAGATGTTGACCAGCTGGTGTCAACAATAGATACATTCAGAGATAGAAATGACCTGGATAAATTGCCACATGGAGCCCTCATAGCTCCGCTCTTTAGCGAATCTGCGCTAAGTCAAATTAAATCGCTTGACCACATTCAGTATGTGGAACTCGATCCATCGACGTACACAGACCGATAGCGTGTGATAACAATTTACTCTATCATTCCTTGGTAGATCCTCGATAGCTTCTCACCCACGCGACTGAGGCTGTGGCGCTTTGCGGTCTCGCGGGCGTTCTCGCCGAGCCGTTCGCGGAGATCGGGATCACGATGCAGTCGGTCGAGTGCCGCCCGGAACTCGGCGGGCGAAGAACAGAGCAGGCAGTCCTCGCCGTCGGTGTAGAACTCCCGAAATACAGGTATATCCCGAAGGACGACCGGCCTCTCGCAGGCCATCGCTTCGAGCACCACCAAGCCCTGGTTCTCGACGTTCGCCGGAAAGCAGAAGACGTCCCCGGCGGCGAACGCGCCGCGCTTGTCCTCGATCCAGCCCGTAAACGTGAGGTTCTCGGGTGGACTTCCGGTCCACTTCCGTACTTCGGGGGCGGCGTGTGGTCCCCGATCGTACGTGCCGAACCAGGCGAAGTCGTACTCGGTCGCTTGTGCGAGCCGACAGAACGTAGACAGTCCCTTGCGCTCGAAGACGTTGCCCACGGCAAAGACAACCGTGCCCTCTAGATCGTATCGTTTGCGATAGGGCTCGCGGAGGGTCTCGAAGTCCTCCAAAGAATCGAGATCGACGCCATTGGAGATCGGTTCGATCGGCGCTTGAATAGGATAGGACTCGAGCACGCCTCTGGTGTACTTACTTGGGCAGAGAACGAGATCGGCCCCCGAGTAAAACCACTTGAGATAGCGCTCTAAAACCGGGCCGACGAGCGTCGACCCTCGAAAACTCCCGGCGAAGTCCTCGCGAGTGACGTGGGCGTGACAGACGAGCGGGACGTCTCGATAGTCGGCCAACCGGGCGAGGGTGACCGAACCCGGACCGATCATCTGAGTGTGGACGAGGTCGAACTCGGCGAGGGCGAGGCGATCGAGCGCTTGCCGAGGATCCTCACCCTCGGTCGGCCACGGCGAGGTACGGACCTCGACGCCCGCCTCGCGGAGCGCTCGTCGTTGCTGAGTCGTGGAACTCGCGATGCCGCTGCGCCGGAGGCGGTCTTCGAGCTCGAGGTAGTGGAGAACGCGCATACCGAATCGAAACGGCTTCGTACAATAATTTCACCGGATAGTCCGACAGCCATAAAGTATATGTTCTCGACGCCAAAGATCCCGATGGGGCGATTCCGGACGTGCTTTTCTCACGTCCGTTTCACCCCGGAACCCCCACCCCCCACCCACCCACCTACCTGCTTGCTACTCCACTTCCCTTCCGGCGAGCGACGGGACGAGTGAAATCGGCCTGTGAGGTCTCGGGTCCTTTCGGCGTATCGATACTCGGTCGTAGCCGATCGATGGTCGATCGGTGGCTCGGTGCGTTCGATCCTCCCATCTCCGTTCTCGCCGGTCGGAGGGTCTATATCCAGCGCCGGCTTGCTACCGCCGTGAGCATCGCGGCTGAACGGATCGAGCGATTGAGCGAACTGGCGAGCGAGGCGGTTGCCGATGGGGAAACCGACCGGGCACGCGAGTACGTCAGGCTGGCCCGCCGGATCGCCGAGCGTAATCGACTCTCCTTGCCCCGCGAGCTGAAGCGTTTCACCTGCGATCGGTGTGATGCCTACCTCCGGCCGGGCCGTAACGCTCGAGTCAGGGTCGAGGACGGTCGCGTCGTGACCAGCTGTGAGTGTGGGGCACACTCCCGATATCCATACGACGCGTGACCGGCAGCAAAAAGGTTCATGAGACCGCGAACCGACCGGCTGGTATATGGGTGAGCAGGAGCGACGGCGGCGAATACACGACCTCGACGCGACGGTCCGCGTCGGGAAGGGGGGTATCAAGGCGGTCGCGGAGGAACTGAGCGATCAACTGCACGAGCGCGATCTCGTGAAGGTCAAGTTCCTCCGATCGGCGCGCGGCGGGACCGACACCGAAGAGCTAGCGAACACCCTGGCTGCGAAGGCAGGTGCAGAGGTAATCGAGACACGCGGGCACACTGCGACCTATCGTTGAGACGATGACCCCGCTCGCCCTTCTCTCCGTGCTTCTCCAGTCCGCGCCGGCCGGCAACGCCACCGGGAACGGGACGAACGCTTCCGGTGGCTCGGGCGAGACGACGGCCGTCTCCGCTATTACGAACCCACCGGAAGTCGGACCGATCGGGCAGTTCCTGCGGGACATCGGTATTCCGTACGCCGCCGCGATCGGTGCTGCGATCACGTTCGTCGTTACGTTCGCCGTGTTGTACGTTCTCGGTCGGGCAATACTCATCCCGCTCATCCGGCGCGCACTCGACGTGCGGGGAATCGAACGAAACGCCAGGCGACCGTTGTTACGGCTGACGCGGCTCGGCGTCGCGTTCGTCGCGGTCGCGATCGCGTTCGGGTTCGCCGGCTACGGGAGTATCCTGACCTCGCTCGCGACGATCGGTGCTGCGGCGACGCTAGCGATCGGTTTCGCGCTCCAGGACGTACTCAAGAACTTCGTCTCGGGCATGTTCATCTACACCGATCGGCCCTTCCGGATCGGCGACTGGATCGAGTGGGGCGAGAGCGGGTACGCCGGCATCGTCCAGGACATCAGCCTTCGGGTGACCCGCGTTCGGACGTTTGACAACGAACTGCTGACGGTGCCGAACTCCCAGCTCACCGAAGGCGTCATCAAGAACCCGATGGCCTACGATACGCTCCGGCTCTCGATCGGCTTCGGCATCGGCTACGAGGACGACGTTGAACGGGCCGCTGAGATTCTCATCGAGGAGGCCGAACGCCACGAGGACATCTTAGAGGACCCGGCCCCGATCTTTCACATGAGCGAGGAGGCACTCGCGGATTCCTACGTCGGGCTCACCGCCCGGATCTGGATTGCCGATCCCAGTCGCGCGGATTTCCTCGAGATCCGCACCGAGTACATCAAGAACGTCAAACAACGCTTCGACGAGGAAGACATCGAGATCCCTTTCCCACAGGTCGATCTCTCCGGCGGGATCGATCTCGCGAACCGACAGGTCCCCCCCGGTCGCGCGGACGACTGACAGCCCCACTTTTTTACTGGGGTCCTCGTTCGCGTGGTTCAAAAGGCGTGAAGCGCCCTTTGTCAGTGCGAGACCGAAGGTCTCGCTTGCAGCAGGAACGCGGAGCGTTTCTGCCACATCACGAAAGACGCTTCGCGTCTTTCGAACGACTCCTTTCAGTCGCGCTTACTGCGGGCCCAGCAAAAACCTGTTCTCGCGAGTGAAACGAGCGAGAGCAGGGAGTGGAAGGTGAGCGAATGAAACGAGCGAACGGGAGCGACCGTGGACTAAAAACGCTCGCTCACTACGTTCGCTCGCGCGGACAGTGCTTGCCCGCCAACCACACAGTAATATACCGTGCCTATTGCTCCGACACAACTACTGTTTTACTGGCCACCAACTCGGGCCAGAGTCCACGAGACTACTGCATCCGCGAGCGAACGACGTGAGCGAGCAGTTCCCTGTGACCGAATTAGCAGGGGGCGCGAACGAGGGAGCGACCTTCTCAATCCGAGGTCGCTCGCGTTTGTTCCCTTCGGTCATGACATGATCGCGACCGTCACGTACGAGTGTCCCTACTGCGGGGTGGTTCACAGCGTCAAGCGCGATGCCTACCTCAACGACAAGTCCGTCACCAAATATCCCCTACGAGAGTGGGAGTACGCCGATCCCTCGCCGATCGGTGGCTACGAGGACGCAAACGGCATCGCCACCCCCTGTGTCGCCGACGACGAGGAGGGCTGTGGGTTGACCTTCTATCTGAACTTCCTGCAGTACGACGACGGTCGCGAGGTCGACGCCTGCTAGCGGGTAGGCCGATGTGCAGCCGGCGGAAGCGGGGCGGTTGCGGTCAAGCACGATCCGCCGCGAGCGAACCGCCGAAGGCGGTGAGTGAGCGGTTTTTAATCGAGGTTTTTGCTGGGCCCGCAGTGAGTCGGTTTCGCCGACGAGCGAGGACCCCAGCAAAAAAGTCGGTGTTAGCCCTTGATGTTACACACCGGCAACGTTCGGGCCACGGTATCCCCGATACCCAGTGCCTCCGAGACCCGCACGACCTCGTCGACGTCCTTGTAGACACCGGGGGCTTCCTCGGCGATTGTTGCCCCGCTCTGAGCTTTCACGTACACCTGCTGGCCTTCGAGTTCCTCCTGAACGTCCTCGCCCCAGAAATCGTTCTTGGCCTGGGTGCGGCTCATCGTCCGGCCGGCACCGTGGGCCGTCGAACCGAAGGTCTCACTCAGCGAGTCCTCCCCGCCACGGAGGACGTAGCTGCCCGCGCCCATGCTCCCGGGGATGATAACCGGCTGGCCGACCTCGCGGTAGGCGTCGGGCACTTCGGGCCGGCCGGCAGGAAAGGCCCTCGTCGCGCCCTTGCGGTGAACGTAGAGTTCGCGATCCTCGCCGTCTACGGTGTGAGTCTCTTTCTTCGCGATGTTGTGCGCGACATCGTACAGAAGTTCCATGCCGAGACCCTCCCAGTCGGCGTCGAAGACCTCTTCGAAGGCCTTGCGAGTACGATAGGTGATGAGTTGGCGATTCACCCACGCGAAGTTGATCGCCGCGCCCATCGCCCGGTAGTACTCCTCGGCCAACCGGCTACCCGCCGGTGCGGCCGCTAAGTCCTTGTCCGGCAGTTCATCGAGCAGATCGGGGTGAGCCTCCTCGATCCGGCGAACGTAATCCGTACAGACCTGGTGGCCAAGGCCCCTAGAACCACAGTGAATCAGGACGACGATCTCGTCCTCGCTGAGGCCGTAGGCATCCGCGACCTCCTCGCGGAGGACGTCGGTGACGCGCTGGACCTCGAGGAAGTGATTGCCCGACCCGAGACTTCCCAACTGGTTTTTCCCTCGATCCTTGGCTTTCTGCGAGACCGCCTCGGCGTCCGCCTCTTTGCGCCGACCCTCGTCCTCGCAGTGAGCGAGGTCAGCCTCGGTGGCGTAGCCCGCTTCCCGCGCCCAGTCGACCCCGCGTTCGAGGACTGCTTCGACGGTCTCCACGTCGGTTTCGAGCACCCCCCCGCCGCCCAGGCCCGAGGGGATCGCGTCGAACAGCTCCTCTACGAGTTCGCGCTCGTGGCCCTGTACGTCCTCGTAGGTGAGGTTCGTCCGTACCATTCGTACGCCACAATTGATATCGAACCCAACCGCTCCGGGCGAGATACAGCCGCTCTCGGCATCGATGCCGGCGACCCCGCCCACGGGAAACCCATAGCCCTGGTGGCCGTCCGGCATACAGAGTGCCTGCTTCCGGACGCCGGGCAACCGAGTCGCGTTTTTGAGCTGCTGGAGGGTGCGATCGTCGGCGATCTCTTCGAGTAGTGCCTCGCTCGCGAGTACGCGTGCGGGGGCGCCCATCTCCTCGTCCTGGGGGATCTCCCAGACGTGTTCGCGGACCTTCTGGAGGGTGATGCCGTTCGCATCGTAGGTGGTCATGCTCGAACGTCCTCGCCCGTGCCGAATAGTCCTACCGAGTCCGCGGAAGCTCCGACTCGTCCTCGCCATGCCGTCCGGTCCCCGCGGCGAGAATGCGATCGAGCCTACACGTCGAAGACGACGTACGCGCGCCATCCCTGAAGAGTCTCTTCGAGTGCCATCTCCGAGTAGGTGACCGCCTTCACCTCGCGGGCGTCGATCGCCTCCAGGGGGACGCCCCGCGCGCTCGCGTCGAGGTGCCAGGCGTCGGCCTCGGGGCCCTCGGTCCTCGGTTCTTCGATCGACGCCTCGTTGTCGACCGGAAGCACAGTTCGAACGTCGCGCTCGTAGATGAGATCCGCGAGGTAATCGTACAGCAGGGCCTCCCGACTCTCGGCGGCGACGGTGAGCGAGAACCGATCGCTATCGCACTCACCGGGGTCGGGAACGTCCGCACAACTCGCGGCAGCCAGTCCATCGGCGACGCTCGCGAAGACCCCATCTACGCTCCCGTCGGTGGCGGCGACGGCGACGTCGGCGGTGTGATCCCGCAGTTCGAAGGGCATACCGACCGGCTTCGAGGCCGGTCGGCGAGTAGCTGTCGTTCGCGGGACCCTCCTCTCCTCGTCTCCCTGCGCGATAGCTTCTGGAACTTTCGGAACGGACCCGTCTCCATTTAGGGTGCTCCGATTGCATTCACCGGCAATGATCGAGGACGCACGGGTGCTCCGCGACGAGTTCGTTCCACGCGAGGTCGAGCATCGCGACTCGGAGGTGAACCATCTCGCGAGCGTTCTCGCGCCGATCACCGACGGGAAACCCGCCAGTACCGCACTCCTCACCGGCCCGACTGGCACTGGAAAGACCTGTATCGCACAGTTCACCGTCGGTCGGCTCCGCCGGGCCCACCTCGACGTCGAGTATCAGTACGTCAACTGCTGGCAGAACTACTCGCGATTCAGAGCGCTCTACAGTATCTTGGAGGACCTCGGGAGAACGATCGACATCCACCGCCGATCGACGCCACGGGACGAACTGATAGAACGCCTCGCGGAGTACGACGGACCGCCCTGTGTCGTGATCTTAGACGAAGCCGACCAGCTCGAGGACGAGGGAGTGCTCTACGATCTCCACGCGCTGTCGGGCTTTTCGATGCTGTTGATCGCGAACGACGAAGCGACGCTACTCGCGGACGCGGACGAACGGCTCACGAGTCGGGTGCGGGGCTGTGAACACGTCCGCTTCGATCGCTACACCGTTTCCGAACTCACGGCGATCCTCAAGGCGCGTGCCTGGCGGGGCTTAGAGTCGGGCGCGATCGAACGCTCCGAGCTGCGGGCGATCGCCGACGCGGCGGCGGGCGACGCTCGGGTGGCGATCTCGATCCTTCGGAGTGCTGCTCGCCGGGCCCAGCGTGAGAACGCCGAGCGGATCACCGCCGACCTCCTCGAGGCGGCGATCCCAAGCGCCCAGAAGGAAGTGCGCCGGAAGGCACTCGATACGCTGACGCCCCATCAGCGTGCGCTGTACGACATCGTCGCGGACCGCGAGGCGATCGAACCCGGCACGCTCTACGACGCCTATCGCGAGCGCGTCGACGATCCGAAGACGAACCGCACGGTTCGTAATTACCTCCGGAAGATGACTCAGTACGATCTCATCGTCTCCGAAGGGACGAGTCGCGACCGTCTCTACCGGGTATGAGTGTCCGCGACGCCTCGCTACTGACCGGATGGATACGGTCACACGCTCGCTACGTTCCCGATTCCGAGGTCGGCCGGCGATCCATCACCCACAGAACTCCTAAGTGCCGTTTTTAGCCGCTCAGAGCGTTCTACGGTGGTTCTCCGGCGGTTCTGGAAGGAACACGCCCGCGCTTATTCGATCCGGCGGCGTCGAACGTACTATGCTCGCACGACCGACGATGCTCGTGACCGTCGAAGGCCTCACTGCCAGTGCTGGTGCCGGTGGGTTCGCGCCACCGCTCGTGGTACTCGTAGTGGTGTTCTGTCTGTTGTTCGTGTTGCTCGCGCTCCTGATCGCCTACGCGAAACGCGACGTCTCGATCGATCTCACGATGCTCGAAATCCGGCGGTAATCGGTGCCACGGGTCTCGCCGAGCACTACTGTCGGTCCTCGGCCTCTCGGTTCTCTCCCGCTTCCCCTCTTCGAGTCGTCCTCGGAAGCTGAGAGTCGCTCAATCGAGTCGTTCTAGCCCCCGATCAGAAGCCGTCGAGTACCAGTCGGGCGAGACATGTACCGAGCGGACCCACCTCGCGCTTCCACAGCGAGGTCGATGTCTCAGTTCCCGGGCAGCCAGGTCTCCTGAAGGTGAATCCACGACAAACCAGCGGGCGCGTCAGTACGTTCCCGCAGTGCAGCAGTGCTGACCCGGCCGGTCGATCCGCCGTCGGTCGATTGGTGTTCCTCGTAGCGGACCGGGTGCCACTCGCCGGCGGTCGTTCGGTGCTCGACGTTTCGAATCGCGATCGTGAGTTCGGGGTCGTCGCCGTGGCCCCCGCGCAGTCCTGTGAGGACGGCCTCTCGATCGCTGACGATTCCGTCCGGCGAGATCAGTTCGAACTCTGAGGCCAAGGCCTCGCTAAAGGGTTCCAGATCGTCAGTCTCGCCACGAAACCAGGCTTCGATGACCTCGTGCAGTCGTCGAACCTCCCGCTCGGGATCGACCATTGTCGGTGCTCAGTCTAGATTCGAGATCGCCTCGTCGACGTCGAAGTCCTCGGTCGTCTCCGAGCCCTCTTCGCTCCGGTCGACTTCTTCTCCGTCCCCATCCTCGTCGATCTCGACTGCGGGCCCTTCTTCCTCGGTAAACTCCGTGTGAACGCCCCAGGGCACGCTAACGCCCCCCTGGTAGGGCGTGCTTCGCGTCTCGGTCCGGCTCGGTTCTCGGAGACGCTCTCGGATGCATAGCTCTCAGTATGGTCGGATAGCACAGTAGCGGACGTAGCGGATTATGCCCATCGGTTGGGCACGGGGTCGTCGAGAAAAATTCCCCTCTAACTGTTTTCGACCTGATCACGCAGCCACGACTGCTACCTCCTTGGAGTAATTGCTCGGGGTCGGGTTTCAATGGAACAAGAGGAATCACTGGATCGGTTGGTTAGTCAACCGCTACCATTGCTGATCCACGAACTCAACGTAGCCGCTGCGAGTTTCTTCGCGTAATAGCTCGGCCATCTCCACGGGAGCTCCCCCGTCAGTCATGTCGATCTCTTTCTCTACCACCCATCCTGCATCATTGTACAACGCAACCTGTACAACGTTATCCTCGGTTCCAAACACGAGTGTTGCTGTTGCTGTTGCAGACAGGTCTTCATGAATGAGTTCGTCTTCGAAGTAGATTGGCTCGAAGTAAACGAATTTGCTATCCCACTCGTCCTGTTGTTCACGCCATTTCTCCAGTTCTATTTTTTCAATCGGGCGTTCGGGGAGTGATTCGATAACGCGATGGTCGGTAAAGCAGACCTGGCATTCCTGACCGAGATACTCTAACGGGTTGTGGCTCTCGATCCGTCGTTTCATGCCTTCCGCGTGAGCACGAAACGAGCCGGATTCGAGAGTTTGTCCAGGATTCTCCAACATCCGCTCCAATATCTTTTCTTGACTCTCATCGGACGCTGTGCGGTCTAACACGAGTGTACCGCGTTGAATGAGGAAATTTTCGATGTCGCGTGGAATCCGCTGGGGAGTTCGGATTCGACCTGATTCTTCTATCTCTGTGTTGCTGAATCCATCTAGGTGAGGTGGATGAATGCACGTTATAAACACAATTTCGGGTAGCTTGATGTAGTAGTGCGTCCCTGCGCCGTGGAGAACAGTAGCATCTATCGCACGGTCTCAGTAGAATTCCCATCGCTCGGGAAGTTCAGCCGAATCGGTTCGCAACTCCAGATCACTGAATAAAACCATATGATGTGTGAACGGATCCTTGTGGACTGGTTCATCGTTCAGGATTATATCGTGCCAGATGTCTCGCGCATCCTCAACCGTTTCTCGTTGATGTCGCGGTAGGTTTTCCCACTCTGAGAGATCCGAGTGGATGAGTCGCCAGTTTACCGAGACATGGAATCGGTGGAGCCAGTCGTCGTGACTGAACGAGGTTGAGTTTCCTCGTTGATATGGATGATATATGTATCCCGCAACGGGACTCTCGAACTCGTTGAGGTGCTCTGCGCAGTCTGGACACAGCAACTCCTCGTTGTAATCTTGTACTCGTTCGTCGGGGTTTTCATATCCCCGAAGGAATGGTGATGCCGAACTCCCTTTGAGCTGTTTGAAGACGAATCTGGGGATGATATGACTGCCTCTGAGTTCCGCTTCGTCGCCACAAAGCGCACATTCGGCGAGCATCGAATCTCGTCGATGTTAGGGATTTCAAGGCTTATAATGGGACGGTTGATTTTGAGGATGTCGTTGGTGTCTGCGCCATCCATTTAGTGTGGGAGCTAAAATATGATACTCTTGAAAATATAACTGATCCGTCAGAGTAGATCGAGATGTGCCTTGGGGCACGCGAACGGCGTGTTCCAACTCTTCACTATCGACGAGTGTTTACGGTCGGCCGGTAGGGCGCCTTCGAGCACGCCCCGCGATCGCTCCGCGTCCCGCGACCGGACACGGCGAGTGTGACAGCGGCAAACGGGGCGCTTTTGTCGGCTGCGGTATCACCGGAAGTATGCAGAGCGTTGAGGCTGGCGGACTCGGAATCGGCGACAAATACCCGCCCCGGGTCATGGGTGTACTCAACGTGAGCCCGGAGTCGCCCTACGACCCGAGCGTCGTCGCCGATCCCGAACGGGCAGCGACCTACGTTGAGGAGGAGCTGCTCGCCGAGGGCGCGGATATAATCGACGTCGGCCTCGAGTCGGCGAACAAGCGCTTCGAGACCCTCTCAGCCGCCGAGGAGCTCGACCGTCTCGACACTGCGATCGACGTCGTCGAGAGCGTCTCGAGTTCTACCGTGTTCTCGATCGAGACCAGGTACAGCGAGGTCGCAGAAAGCGCCCTCTCCCGGGGGTTCGATATGGTGAACGACGTCTGTGGCTTTGCCGACCGGGAGATGCCCGCGGTCTGTACGGAGTACGACGCCGCCGTCGTGAAGATGGCGAGCCCGCCCGATCTCGATCGCCCTGGGGCCATCGAGTCGGTCGAGGGGATCTACGACGCGCTCGCCCAGGGGGGCCTCACCGAGAAGACCATCCTCGATCCGGCCTTCGGCGGGTGGTCGGCGGGCAAGAGCACTGCCGTCGACCGGGAGACCTTCGAGCGACTCCGAGAGTTCCGGGGGTTAGGCCGGCCGCTGCTCGTCTCGATCAACCGGAAGAACTTCTTACGAGAGATCGCCGACCGGAGTACCGACGACGCGCTGCCGGTGAGCCTCGCGGCCACGTCGATGGCCGTCGCGCGGGGCGCGCACGTCATTCGGACCCACGACGTACGTGAGACCCGCGACGCGGCGCTCCTGGGCAGGGCCTTCGCCCGTGATCGAACTCAACAAGAGGGAAGGGCCGATCGGGAGCTACGCATCGAGGAACTCGACGTCGAGCGCCCGCTGGACGCGAAGCGCCACCTCGATCGGATCGGCGCCGAGGCCGACCCCGAGGCGACGGTGGCCCGCGTCGTCGAGATAGGAGGGCTCGGGGCCGAAGGGCGCGATCGGTTGGCCGAACTCGTCGGTCCTACCGGCGCGACGCTCGCCACTGGAGCCGACGCCGGGAGCCAGAGGAGAGAGCGAGATCGAAGCGCCGAGAGGGGAAACACATGGAATGGAGGCCAGCGCGCGCTACTGTTCGGAACGATCGCTTCGCTTCGAAGGGTCGTGACGGCGATCGAGAACCGGGATCGAACGGCTGAGGAGCTATCGACCGTCGCAGCAGGGCTCCGGGCGACGATCGACTGAACGGAAGGAGGAGGAACGGATGGATCGAGCATGAACTTCGCCGAGTGGGAGCCGGTCTACGAGGAAATCCTTGCGGAGTTCGGGTTCTCGCGAGCGGCCGACGAGGCGGCTCGCGAGGAGATCGCCGCGCTACTCTCCCCACACGCGTTCGATCGCGACCGACTTAGAGTACTGGCGGACGAGGAAGTGGTCGTTGCCGGGGCCGGACCCTCGCTGCCCGACGATCTCGATCGAATCGGGAAACAAGACGTCGTGATCGGGGCCTCGACGGCAGTCGATACACTGCTCGACGCCGGGATCGACGTCGAGTTGATGACGACCGATCTGGACAAAAACCCCGCTACCGTTCGTCGTCTGGTCGAACGTGGCGTGCCGATCGCGATCCACGCCCACGGCGACAACCGGGCACTGCTCCGCGAGGTAGTTCCGGACCTCCCCCCTAGAAATGTTCTGGCGACGACCCAGGCCGCGCCTCGGGTGGGCGTCGAGAACTACGGCGGGTTCACCGACGGCGACCGGGCGGCTTTTCTCGCCGATGAGTTCGGAGCGCGCGAGTTGAGGTTCGTCGGCTGGGACTTCGATGACTCGACGGTCTCGCCGATCAAACGCCGGAAGCTGGCCTGGGCTGTGAGGCTGCTCTACTGGCTCGAAACCCGCAGAGAGGAAGCCTTCGATGTGCTGGAAAACCGGCGAAACGGGATCGATCGGTCGGCGCTGCCGGTCGAGTGACGATTCGGTAGCCGACGCCGGGACGTCACGCCAAGCCGGGCAGCCGCGCTACAGCACGCTTTATCTGGGCGGGCCCCGGAGCGAGGACGTGTCAGTCATCGCCTCGGTGCTAGACGCAGCGGGGAGAGCCTGGATCGAGGAGGCGACCGGGCGGCTCCCCGAGGAGGTAAGTGCGGAGAGCGACGACGATTCGGCGGCTCACCTCTCCTATCACGTCGCCGACGAGTATTCCTCGTCGGTCGTCGAAGGAATCCTCCCCGAACTCGCCCGCTCACAGGCACCGATCGCCGTTCGCCCGAGCGGGCTGACGGTCTTCACGAAGCCGAAGCCAGTCGTCTGTGCGTCGATCGTCCGTTCGCCCGCCCTCTCGAAGGTCCACCGAGCGATCTGGGACGCGGCCGATGGCCGCTCCTCGGGAGCAGTCGAGCGCTTCGCCCCCGAGCAGTGGGCTCCCCACATCACGCTCGCCCAGGGTGAGCTCGACCGATCGGACCTGCCGGCGGTCGTCGAGGCGTTGAGCGAGGTGGACTTCGAGCAGGAGTTCGTCGTCGATAACCTCACCTGTACGCTCGGCGAGGGCGAGAACGAAGACGTCGAGCGCTTCGCGTTCGGTCGGTAATCTCCTTCTCACTTCTCTTCCCCTCTCTGCCTCACCCTTCGCTTTTCGGTCGCTCTGGGACGACTCAGGGAACGAGCACTACTTTGCCGGTGCTCTCGCGGTTTTCGACGTGGGCGTGGGCCGCGTCGGCCTCGCTCAGCGCGAACGTCTCGCCGACGATCACCTCTAGGTCGCCCGCGGTGAGGGCCTCGGTGAGTTCGGGCACCGCACCGAGGACTCGCTGGGGCGTGCGTTCGATCGCCTGGCCGAGGTGGTAGCCGAGTAGGGTGTGGTTGTTGAACAACAAGGTACCTGTATCGGGATGGCCGGGCTCACCGCTGGCTGCGCCGTAGACGGTCATGCGCCCGAAATGCGCGAGACACTCCAGGCTCCGCTGAGTCGTCTCGCCGCCGACGCTATCGAGAACCAGATCGACGCCCGCGCCGTCGGTGGCGTCGTTCACTGCGTCGGCGAAATCCGTCTCGGTGTACTGGATCGGCTGGTCACAACCTAACTCCGCTGCGAGATCGAGTTTTTCTCGAGTGCTTGCGGTGCCGAAGACTGTCGCGCCGGCCCGACTCGCTAGTTGGGTCGCGGCCGTGCCGACCCCGCCGGCCGCAGCGTGGATCAGCACTGATTCGCCCTCCGTCAGCCCGCCCCACTCGAACAGCGTATTGTGAGCAGTGAGGAACTGGACGGGAAAGCCCGCGGCCTCCTCGAAGTCCATCCCCTCGGGGACGTTGAACAGCGCGTCGACGTTCGCTATGCTGAACTCGGCGTAGGCTTCGGTCGTCATCGCGACGACGGACTCGCCGACCTCGCGATCGACGCCCTCGCCCACGGCATCGATCGTGCCGGCGGCTTCCATGCCGGGCACGTAGGGCGGCTGTGGCCCGCCGGGATAGTTCCCGCGGCGTTGCATGATGTCGGCGAAGTTCACGCCGATCGCCTCGATTGCGATGCGAACCTCCCCGGAGCCCGGCTCGGGGACCTCGCGCTCGGTGGTCCTCAGTGAATCCCTGTCGCCGAAGTCGGTGACCTCGATCGCTTCCATCGAATCCGTTTCGATCGCGATCCGCATAAAACGCCCCGATCGGTACGTCGATACGTCGACAGATAGGCAGATAGCCAGCGACCGATGTCGTCCGGCATCGTTTCGCGGCGTTTCCCGGCCGCTATCGGTCCTCGTCTCGCGACCTGGGGCCGTCGGTCGTCGAGGAATCGTCGTCCCACGTCGAGCGCACGCGGTCGGCCGAAGAGTCGGGACGGCCCTCGGTCGTGTCCGACTCGGCCGACGATCGGGTCGCAGTATCCCTGTTCTCCCGACCGCCGTCGCTGGCGGTGCTGTGATCGCCTTCGTCGGGTCGGCCGTCCTCGCTGCCGGTTTCGCCGCCCGTCTGTGCTTCCGCGTCGATGTCGGTATCGACCGGGTCGGGTTCGGGTGCCGTGTTCTCCCGGTTGGTCGGATCGAGCGAGCTGTCGGTCGTGGCCCGCGCGGTCAAGGGTTCGCCGTGGGCGAGTTCGGGGAGGACAATGCGCGCGAAGTGGATCATCGCTACCAGCAGGAGTGGTCCTAGGAAGAGACCGTACCAACCGAAGAGCAGCGGGCCGACGATGTAGGCGACGATCGTCGCCCCGGTGTGAATATCCCGGCCCGAAACGTAGGGCCGCAGGAGGAGATCGGGGAACGTATCGACAATAAACAGTGAGACGCCGACGAAGACCGCCGGGAACCACAGCGCCGCCGTCGCGCCGCCCGCGATAGCGGCTGCGGTGATGATGAGCGCCACGGGAACGTAGACGATCTTCATGCCGACGACGGGGATCAGGCTACCGACCCCGACCAAGAGACCGACGAGCACCGGCGAGGGTATCGCGACCCCGCTGGGCGCGAAGAAATTGAGCAGCACATAACAGATCACCGCGAGGATCGCGACCGCCATCGCGTTCAAGATGTTCCCGAAGAAGACGGTCTTGAGGTCCCGATCGACCGTTGAGAAGTACGTATCGGCCGGACTTCCCTCGCCTAAGATTTCCGTGCGAGCCCATCCCGCGAGGCGGTGATCGTCACGCAGCAAGTAGAAGGCGAGCGTGAGCACGATGAACAGCTGGATGAAAACGGTACCCAGGACGCCGAGAACGGCCAGTGCGATCCTGCCGCCCTGCTGGGCCACCCCACTGAGGCCGCCGCCGGCGAACCCGGAGGCGAAGGCCTGCGGGTCGTTGATCGCTTGTGCGACGACCGCGTTCGGCGTTCCGGGGCCGCTACCGGCGCCGGTGCCGACACCCCCGAGAAGCGGGCCGAGTACCTGATCGATCTGTTGAGGGCCGACCAGGCTCCCGAGCTGGCTAACGCCGACGGCGACGGCGTAGCCGATGATTAGCAAGATCGGGAGCGCGATCGTCAACAGCGATATCACCGCGGCGAGACTGGAGGTCGAGACCCGCTTCGAGAGCCGGCGGTGGACCGGCCGCGTGATGTAGTAGACGAACAACCCGAGGACGAACGTCCCCAGATACGAGTACACGACGTAGGCGAGCACCCCGCCGAGCGCGAGGGCGAGTGCCCACATCGCTTGCCGCGAGTGAGAGTTCTCCCCATCGATGACGCTAACAGCCATGAGATCGGTATCATGCGGACGGGAATAAGCCTATGGCGGTAATATTCATGCGCTGGACCGGGAGCCGGTGCTCGGGAGTCTCGGCCAAGCGGACTCGCCGCGTATCCTCCGGCCTCGATAACCTACCCGCTGCCGTCCGCCTGCGGTCGCTGTGGGCTCGTGGTGGGTGTTTCCGTCGCCGCGCTCGTCGCGATCCGGTCCGCACACGCGAAGCCGGCCTCGATACCGCCGTCGAGGCTGCGTTCGGGGTACTGGGCACGGGAGGCCATGCCCGCGTAGTACAGACCCTCCGCTACCTCCGTGCTGAGATCGTAGGGGATCACCATCTCGAGGTAGCCCCGCTCGTAGATCGGTGCCGTGCGTGGGTTTCGCGCCGTCTCGATCCAGTTCACCGCGGCGCGATCGAACGATGGAAACAGCGCCTCGATCCCCGAGAGCCACAGTTCCTCGACGTCCTCGTCGTCCATCTGCCATACCGCTTCCTCGGGCGACTGAACGTATTTGGGTACGTAAAGCAGGTGTTCGCCGCCGTAGTATTTGGGCGGGATGAAGTTCGTGTGCTCGATTAGCGCGCCGAAGGGCGCGTCGTCGCCGATGTTGAGCCAGTAGGTGTCGGTGAGCGACTCCTCTACGCTCAGCACCGAACAGACCGTTCCCTGGAAGTCGATCGCACACTCATACCCCGAGAGGTCCTCCAGAACGTTCGGCATCGCGGCGACCACACAGGCCTCGATTGCGTGGGTCTCCCGGCCACCACCTATGCCGTTCCCCTTCTCGGCGTCGCTTTCGACCGTCAGCGCCGAGACCCTCCCTCCGGAGAAATCGAGGTCGGTCACCCGGGTTCCGGTCGTGATGTTCTCCTCCCCGACGGCATCGACGAGGCGATCGAGCAGCCGGCCGAACCCACCTCGGAGATACCCCAAGGGCTCGCCCCGCAGCAGGTCCCGTTCCCCTCTGAACTTGATCCGGCCCAAGAGCCAGGCCGCCGAGACGTCCTCTTTGCGCGAGCCGAACTTGGCTTCTAAAAGTGGGTCGAAGAAGTTCTCGTAGACGCCGGCTGTCGTGTACTCGTAGAGGAAGTCTTTGATCGGGACGTCCTCGAACGCCTCGAGATCGTCGTAGGTATCGAATTTCGGGACCCCACCGCGGACGTCTATCTCCTGGGTAAGCATCGTGAGGCGGAACTTATCGTAAAAGCTCAGATAGGGATAGGCGGCGATCTCCCAAGGGGTATCGAGCGGATAGACGGTGCCGTCCATATAATACGCGTTCTTCCCGATCGGCCAGGCGAGGTCGTCTCCGAGGCCCAACTCCTCGATGAGTGAGACGATCGTCTCCTCGGAGGCCGAAAGGTGGTGATAGAACTTCTCGATGCGGTCGCCTGCCGTCTCGTAGGTCGCGGCGAGCCCGCCCACCTGGTCGGTAGCCTCGAAGACTTGCACCACGTAGCCCCGCTGCTGTAAGGCGTACGCCGCCGCGAGGCCCGCGATACCGCCGCCGACGATCCCAATCATAGGAGGCGTTCCCGACGGAGCCGGCACGAGAAAGAGGGAACAGCGAGGACACGGTCAGCATGGCCAATGATCGAGGAGCGCTCGCCCGGGATCGACAAGCGTCACGTCCTTATCGCCCGGGATCGAGAGGGTAGGTAGATGAACGGACTACTGTCATGAGCGGGTCCTCGCCGGGTAATACGATGCGCGAGCGCATCGGTAGCCGCCGCGCGAAGATCCATCTCTACATCCTGTTGAACGTCAATCGCCGGCTGCTGGCGTTCGCGCTGGGAATCGCCATGTTCGTTGTTCTCCTCGCCCTCGGGGCCTATGCCGTGCCGACCTTCCGGCAGTACATGATCGAGTATGCCCCCTCGCGATACGTCTTTCAGGCCTACGTCGGGGCGCTCATCACTGGCGTGACGCTGGTCGTCACGATCAGTCTCGTCGTGCTCTCCCAGGAGTTCGGCCCACTGGGCGAGCAACGCGAGCGGATGAGCGGCTCGATGAGCTTCCGGGCGGACGTCGAGGACATCTTCGACGCCGCGAGCCCAACGACTTCCTCCGGGCGCTCGTCGAGAACACCAGCGAGAAGGCAGAAGCCCTCGAGGACGCCATTGAGGACAACGAGGACGACGACATACTAGAGGCTGTTTCCCAACTCGCCGGGGACATCCACGACAACGCTGACGTCGTGAGCGACCAGCTCGAAGACCGGGCCTTCGGCGAGTACACCGTCGTGAAGGCGGCGCTCGATTACAATTACTCCTGGAAGATCTTCCAAGCGCGGCGGATCCAGGACCAGTATCAGGACGACATGGACCCCCAGACGGTACGGAAACTCATCGACCTCATCGACATTCTGGGCTTTTATGGCCCGGCCCGGGAACACATCAAGACGCTGTATTTCCAGTGGCAGCTCGTCGACCTCTCGCGGGGAATGCTCTACCTCTCGGTGCCCGCACTCGCGATCACCTCCGCGCTCGCGATGTTCCTTGCACCGACTTC
>PXRJ01000070.1 GCA_003021705.1 Halobacteriales archaeon QS_3_64_16 | reverse complement strand
CGGGACTATCCAGGGCGATCAAGAGGGGCCGCTCGAAGAAGCCCAAGACGACCTGGATGACCTCATCGAGGTCATCGACGAGGCCGAAGACCTCCTCTCGACGGTCGATCTCTCGGTGCTACCTGACGCCGTCGAGTGGACCGATCTCCCGAAGGCGATCGAGGGCGGGGACGTCCCGGAAGCGATCGCCGAGGGCGAGGCGAGCGAAGCGGTCAACTTTCGAAAATTACTACAGGTGGTGAACCTCCGGAAGGTACTCGGGAACGTCGACCTGCGGGATCTTCGACGCGAGAAAGAGGACGTCGAGGAGGCGGTCGAGGACCTCACCGACGACGACGAGGACGACGAAGACGACGAAGGTGGGATCCTCGACCGGTTCAGGAGCAACGAGACGGGGGGCAGTAACGGGGGCGCGGACGACGGCATCGGGCCGGGCGTGATGGGCGAGGACAGGGACGACAAAGAGGGTGCGGGCGGGGGGATCCCCTCGGAGCTCATTCAGGCGAAAGTCCAGTCCGAACTCGGCGACGCGATCGATCAGTTCAGGGACAGTGCCCTCGATGCCCGCGACCAGCTCAACGAGATGCGCGAGCGCTCGAAAGAGGAGTTCCGCCAGAAAACCGGCCGGACCGGCCAGCCCTCCTCGCGGAACCCGACGGCGTACTCGACGCTTCCCGCTTCACCGGACGACCGGCCGGATGTCGGCGGCGTCGCGCGTTTCTCAACGATGTCCCGGACACCCCGGCACTCGAGCGCACCGGGGCGCGATCACATCTACGGCGATCGCTTCGAGAACCGAAACCAAGAGGACGACGACAATGAGTGATAGACCCAACCGACGAGGCAGCCGTAGCGGTGGACCGACCCGATCCAAATCCGACCTGGCCGACATCGTCGAGTTGCTGCTCGATAAGGGAATCGTCATCAACGCCGACATCGCGGTGTCGGTCGGCGACGCCGAGTTGCTCGGCATCCAGCTCCGGGCGGCGATCGCCTCCTTCGAGACAGCTGCGAAATATGGACTCGAATTCCCGACCGGGACCGACACCGATCGCATCGAGGAGATCGCCGGCGCGACCGCGATCGACGAGGAAGAGGAGGACGACGAAATCGATCGCTCGCAGATGGCCGAGCAGTTCATGGGGCTTCACGAACCGCCGATCTCCTCGTCCTCACCGGCGATGAAAAGCGCCCCGATCTCCGGGTCCCAGGACGAAGGCGGGAGCGAACAAGATGAAGTGAGCGACGACGGCGAGGGGGAGAGCAACGGGGTGGCCGAAGCCGTCGGGGAAGCAGGTAGCGCTCTCTCCGACGACGATACCTACGACAGTAGTGGCTCCGAACCCGGCGTTCGCGAGCGCCCGACAGCCCCGGACCCAGCGGAGGAAGGAAACGAGGAGGACGACGCTGCGGCCGTAAACGGGAGCGACGAAGCGACTGGCGATACCGAGGCGGACGCCGCGGCCGACGATTCGAACGCAACCGAGAATGCCACGACGGACAGCAAGACCGACGACGAGGACTCGACTGAAGAGGCCGAGGAGGAAGAAAAGTAATGACCACGATCGACATCGACGGCGAGGAAGCCCGGGACGGGCTCATGACGCTCGTCGTGACGGTCGTCGAACTGCTCGTCGACGCGATGGAGCGCGAGGCGATCCGTCGCATGGAATCGGGCCAGCTCACCGACGAGGAGATCGATCGTCTCGGCGAACAGCTCGCGACGCTCGAAGCCGAGATCGAGCGCCTGAAAGACGAGGAGGGGATCGACGAGTCGGTCGGTGACCTCCGGGAGGAACTCGACGACGTCGTCGACGATCTCATACATGGCGTTCACGGCATGGAAGACACCCGGTCCACCGGCCACAGCATCCCCAACGACGGCGTCCCCGACGATGAATGAGAACGACACCGAACCCGAACCCGATCGTGATGCCGCGAGCACTCGAGACGGTGCCCGCGAGGCTGGTCCGACGTTCGAGGAGGGCCGATATCTCTACTGTGCGGTAGCCGTAGACGACGACACCACCGCCGGCACCGACGACGCTATCGACGCGTTCGAGGAGACGGGGATCGACGACGAACCGATTCGTCTCCTCGCGATCGACGGCCAGGACTTCGGACTCCTGCTCCACGAGTGTGATTCGCTGTACGACACCGATCGGATGGACCTGTTGCGCAAGTGGCTCCTCGAACACCAGCGCGTCATCGACGTCGCCGGCGAGCACTTCGGCACGCCCCTTCCCTTCCAGTTCGATACGATCATCACCGGCGAGGACGATCGGGTGCGCGAGTGGGCCGAACAGGCCTCCGAGACCCTCTCGGGATACCTCGCCTCGCTCGCCGGTCACTGGGAGTACCGCATCGAGCTCCTCGCCGAGGAAGGCGATCTCGAGAGCGAACTTGAAGCCGAGGACCCTCGCCTCAACGAACTCGCCGCGGAGATCGACGAGGCCAGTTCGGGCACGGAATTCTTACTCGAAAAACAGTACGACCAGCGCCTCTCGGAGCTGAAACGAGACCGACGGCGGGATCGAGGGGCGGAACTCGAAGAGCGCTTGACAGCCTTCGCGCGCGAGGTGCATCACCTCGGCCAGCAGCGAGCGGCACTGCTCGACGACAGCGAGGACGACCCTGTCTCACCCGACTCGGACGGTTCCGAGGAACGGTCCCAGGCGCGCCTCGCAGTGCTGGCCCACGAAGATCACGAGGAGGCGATCGGCAACGCGCTCGATACGATTGCCGCCGAACCGGGCGTCACGATCCGCTTTACCGGTCCCTGGCCGCCGTATACCTTCGCCCCGGAGATCGGCGCTGACAGTACTGAGGATGCCGGCAGCGGTGGTGGTTCTGGGGGTGTCGAGAAGCGATGAAACCCACTCGGGACGACGAGGACGCGCTCGTCGATCTGCTCGACGTAATCATGAAAGAGGGCGCGATCGTCGAGGCCGACGCCATCATCACCGTCGCGGACATCCCACTCGTCGGTCTCAAACTCCGGGCGGCACTCGCCGGGATGACGACGATGGTCGAATCCGGTATGTTCGAGGAGTGGGACGCCGCCCAACGGCAGGCCGCCCGCCTCGAGGAGCGACGATCGGGGACCCGCTCGTACTCGCCCGCGTTCGAAAAGCGCGATTGATTCCCTTTCCGCCCGGAGAGGAGGGTCGGCCTTTGGAACACGGAGTCGACGACCTCCCAAGAGCCGCCGCTAGTTCGCGGGTATCCTCGGAGAAAGCTGCTTCTCATGTTCTGCTCAACTGTGCGGCGGAATCGGTATTAGGACTCGCTCGACTCCCGCTGATCGAGTTCGTCCATGAGGTCGTTCGCGAGGTTCTGTAGCTCCTCGTCGGACATATCCTCGAAACTCCCCGACCCGTCTCCCTCGAGTTCGGCTTCGTTCCCGCCCTCGTCACCGCTTTCCTCGTCTTCGCTTGCTCCCTCGCTTTCGGCCGACCCCTCTGCTCCTTCCTCGCCGTCCTCACCGTCGCCCTCCTCGGCCCTGCTGCTCCTGAGCGTGTTCGCGATCGAGGAAAAAGAGAGGGTGCCGTCATCGTCGGCGAACTTCTGTCCGACTGCTTCGCCCATCTGTCGGCCAAGCAGTGATCCTCCCTGACGCCCGATGGTCTCCCCGAGCGACGCGAGTTGCTGTACCTGAAGATCGCCGTTCTTCAGCTTGTCGAACGCGTTCGAGAGGTCGTCGCCGCCGACGTCGAGTTGTTCCCCTAGATTCGAGACCTTCTCCATCGCCTGGGTTTTCTGATCGTCGCTTTGACTCATTGGTAGTATCTCCTAGCCGGGGACTCAGTCGTCGTCTACTTAGTTGCACCCGTTGCGTGTGCCTGGCTATCGATGGAGAGCTCTCGGAAGCGATCGACCGGTCCACCGGAGTCCACTCACCGATGTATCGGCTCCGAGTTCGTCGAAAGCGAGGACGTCGCTGAGGAACTCGAGGAGCGGCGGAGCGATCTACGGTACGTCTCCGTTCGTGTGCTGGGGACGTACAGAGCTCAGAGGTCACGGACCTGGACTGTCTTGCGCCCGTTCGCTCGCGCGCGCCGGGCCGCATCGGCCAGGAGTTCGTTGATAGCTTCGTTCAGCGGTTCGTAGAACTCGCTCGCGACGGCCATCCCCTCGACGTGCTCCCGTACTGCCGCCTCGACCACTACGTTACTGTCTTGCGCCCCTTCTTCGGGCGAAGAGGATTCCTCGTCGTCTTCGACCCCGTTCTTGACGGAATCTCCCTCATCCGGGCCAGATCCCGTCGATTCCCCTACCGATTCGTTCGGTCGCTCTTCGTCTTCGTTCTCGCCCTCGCTCCCAACGAACGCCGAGAGTCGATCGCGAACGTCTTCGAGGCTCTCTTCCTCTCGCTCGTCTCCTCGGCTATCCGGTTCGGATCGTTCGGTCATCCTCGTTCCTGATCTATGTTGCCGTGATACGACATAACCTTCCCGCCTGCGGCTCGGCGTCAATCGCTCTGGTTCGGGTCCCGGAGAGCGTAGCAAGATACAGCAGTGCGGCGGACGTCACTGTCCTTGGTCGTCCCGCCTGTCGAGTTCGTCCATGAGGTCGCTCGCGAACGCCTGAAGATCCTCGTCCGACATGTCCCTGAACGAGCCTTCTTCCCCGTCCTCGGACTCTTCGCCTTCCTTGTCTTGTTCGCTTTCCTCGCCGCTCTCGTCTTCCTCCGGTTCTTCTTCGTCTGCTTCTGATCCCTCCTCGTCGCGGCTCTCTCCGCCCTCTTCGTTTTCGCCTTTCTCCGAGTCCTCGTTCTCCCCGTCCGCTTTGCCGTTTTCGTCGCTTTCACTTTCCGCTCCGTTCTCGGCACCGGATTTCTGTTTGCTACTCTCCTCCTCGGCCTCTTGTTCGCTCTCTTCTCCGTCGCCTTCCTGTTCGTTTTCCTCGTCCGCCGCGTCCTCTCCGTTCTCCGCCGATTGCATCTCGTCTACTCTCGCTTTGGCCGATCGGAGCCGTTCCCCCAGTCCCGATTTGATCGACTGGGGTCCACCTCGGAGGCGTTCGACGAGCGCCGACAGCCGGGATCGCTCCGACTCCTCTTCCGCTTCGTCCTCGTCCGATTCCTCGGTACTGGAGCGGTAGGCTTCGATCCGCTGCCCAAGTAGGTCGCCTACTTTGCGTCCGAGTACCCCGCCGATCGACGTCGTTATTTCTCGTATAATTCCCATTTCGTTCACCAATACGGAGCGGTCACACGGTTCTGCCCCCTTTCGTATAAACGTGCGGCCTGCTACCTGCATCGCTATTAGCAATCATGCTTTCCTATGACGGCCTTCGTCTCCGAACGATCGAGGCGACGGCGATCACCGCAGCGCCGTACTCGTATCGTGGATTCCAGTAGCGGGAGACCGGAACTTAGGGTCGTCCTTTCGGACCTGCGTCGAGAGCGGACGAACTACCCGCTTACTTCTTCGTCGGCGCTCTCCGTTCCGTTCGAGTCCTGTTCGCCGAGCAACACCAACAACCCATCCAGTACGGTGTTCGCCGCGCTGAAGAAGGCGTTCGATGGCGACGGCAGCGACGGTAACGACGGGAGTGAGGACGATTCTCCTATGTCCTCCGTTTTCTCGGAACCGTTCGATTCTTCCGGGCTCCCCTTGCCGAGCAGTGCCAATAGCCCGTCCAGCACGCTGTTCACCGCGCCAAAGAAGGCATTCGATGGCGAGGGGAGCAATGGTAGTGACGGCAGCGGAAGTGATGGGAGCGAGGGAAGAGACGGTAGTGACGGCGATGGGAGCCGTTCTTTGATGAGTTGCCATCTCTCCGAAGTCGATTCCGGAAGCGATGGGAGTAGACCATCCGACCCTCCTATTCCTACTTTGTCGCCCAGCCACTGGATCGGTGCTGTCAGCGCGCTCCAGACGCGACTTCCAATACTCCGGAGTGCACTGATCGGTGATGTCACTATACTCCAGATACCGCTCGCAAGGCTCCCCAGCGCACTAACCGGCGAGGTCACGACGTTCCAGACCCGGTTCGCGGCGCTTTTCAGCCAGTTGATCGGGGCCGCGAGTTCGTTTGCGACCTGAGCTAGAAGGTGACGCGCTCGCTTGAATGGCTTCTTGATCTGGTTCCAGAGCCACTCGAGCGGCGAGGTTACGTAGCTCAACAGGTTCAAAACGCTGTTGAGTAGGCGGTTGAGCAGCGACGACAGGGGACTCAACAGGTTCGCGACCCCCGCCAACAGGTTCCCGAGGAGGTTCCCCGGCCCGGTAATCGCACGGATGTCCAGTACGACCTCGTGGAGATCGACTTCCAATCCGAGCAGGTCGAGAAACAGCCCCTCGAGGTCGAGATACAGCACCGTCGCTCCGCGGTCGGTTCCGTGGCTCGCGGATTCGTCCTCGTCGACTCTGCCCTCGGCCTCCTTCGGTCCCCGGCGACCTTCCTCCTCTTCGTCCGCCTCCTCCTGGACATCGAGGGTCAGCGTGGTTTCCTCGTCACCGCCGTCGATCTCCACTGCTTGATCGTTCGTTTCGTTCTCGGCTGCGACCGTGACCGTGTACTGAGCCTCGACCAGCTCGAAGGACGCCTGACCGCTGGCGTCGGTTTCTGCCTCCGATGGGCGGTCCCGAAACCCTTCGATGACTCCCATGTCCTCGCTTTCGACTGCGATCGAGGCCCCTGGGACGGGTTCACCCTCGGCGTTCTGGACGGTGACCGTTAGCTCGTAGGACTTCTCGTCCGGGACGATCGTGAGGGTGACCTCCTCGTCGTCCGCGATGGTGAGTCGATCCTCGGCGCTGCCCTCCTCGGCGTCGACGTCGATACCGTACTCACCATCGTCGACGAGGAACGACGCCTCGCCGTGGGTTCCGGTCTCCTGCCGTTCGTCCGCTTCGAACGTGCTACCTTCCCTGTCTTCGACCGTGACGGTGGCACCCTGAACGTGCTCCCCGTTCTCCGTCTCAACGCTTACTGTTAGCTCGTCTGCCTCTCCTTGTTCCCCTTCTCCCTCGGCGGCCCTAGCCGTTTCCCCCCGCCGATTGAGTTCCTTGGCGCTTTCCAAGAGGGAATCGATCGCCTCTTCGTCCTCCTCGGAATCGAGATCGGCCGATCCGACGGCCGAGATGACGTCGTCCAACGCTACGGCCTGATCGTCGAGATCGTCGCTGTTCGCGGAGAACGATTCGTTGAGCGCTTCCCCTGCTGAGTCCAGAAACGCCCCGACGGCCTCTGTTACCTGCTCTTTTCCAGCGCCGCTCCAGTCCGTATTCGAGATCGTCGATTGGACGTCTTCGATCTCATCGATGATATCCTCGGGATCGGACCGACGAGTTTCTTCGATGTTGTCCCGCAGTTCCGTTAGTCTCGATTCGAGTTCCCCCTCATCTTCGTCGCTGAGATCACCGCCTTCGATATCGGTTTCGATGCCGTCGATCGTGGCCCCAACGTCATCGAGATCGGCTCCGGTTTCGGCTGCACTGACGTCCTCTTCTACCTCGTCTACACGATCGGAAAGCGATTCGGCGGTTGGCTCCTCGTCCCCACTCCCACCCTCGATCTCTTCGGAGTCCGTAGCACTCTCGTCGCTATCGGTTTCGCTCGATTCACCGCCATCCGATAGTAGTATACGTTCTGACAACTGCCTCGATAAGCGTTCGAAATCGACGTCACCGTCGTTATCTCTCGTCATTCCATTTCATCTCAGGAACTCCGTCGGCTTCGCTTGTAATGGAGCTTTCCCTGCATGATACGGAAACACCTACGATAGCCGTCGTCGAAAATCTCGACCTCGGCTTCGTTTTGCCGATATCGTCTACCAGACGAGGTGTACGAGGTTCGATGAGAGGTCAAGTGCACGTTTCTATAGTCGATCTCCTACTTTATCTGCGAGATCAGTTTTCGCGGTTCAGGTGCCCTGCCTTTTCATCGAGATAGGATCTAAGCTGAGCCGCACAGACCGCCAACTCGTCGTTTCCGTTTTCAGTGTTCTCTTCGTTTTCCTTCTCGACCGGCCCATTCCGGGTGGTACCGTTTGTTCTCTCGATCCTCCTTTCGCTCCCGTCTTCCGTTCCGTTCCGTCCATCCCCATCCACGTTCGTCCGAGAGCCGGTAGGTTCGGAGTCCGGTCTCCCCTCTGTTCGCGGGTCGATCGCCTCGTCGGCCTGCTGGAGGAGGGTCTCGACGCGCGATTCGGTGCGCTCGAGATCAGCTTCGAGTTCGTCCCGTTCGTGCCGGATGCCTTCGTTTTCCTTTCGGAGCTCCTCCGCGCGAGCCGCTTCGTCCTCGTACTCCCCTTTTATCTCCTCGATGCGCTCGGTCGCGTGCTCGAGTTCCTCCCGAAGTTCGTCGCGCTCGCGTCGCCGTTCATCGGTAACCGCTTGGAGCTTCTCGACTCGCGCTCTCGCTTCCTCGAGTTCCTCCCGAAGCTCCTCGATGCGTTCGTTCGCCCGATCGAGCTCGCGCTCGTGTTCGGCGCGGTCGTGGCGGACCTCGATGATGTATCTGATGTACTCCGTCCGTGAGATATCGTGTGGAGCGATCTCCTCGTCGAGGGCCTCGATCAGCTCCTCGTCGAGGGAGAGCGAGATCGTCTTCGTACCCGGCATACCCGCCGCGAGGAGGGCCGGTCGCTAAAGAATTGCGTCGATAGCTCCATCGGTCAGTTAGCGCGTCCGTCGCCCTCCGATTCGCCCCCTCGTTTCCGGTCGAGATTCGATCGCCCTTCGCCGGAACGGGCCGCGACGGCCGACCACGAGAAAGCGATTGCCCTACCCCTCGCTGAGCAGGCGATCGACCAACTGCTCGGGCTCGAAGCGCTCGAGGTCGTCGTACCCCTGGCCGGTACCGAGAAAGACGATCGGCTTGCCGGTTACGTGAGCGATCGAGATCGCTGCCCCACCCTGGGAGTCGGCGTCGGCTTTCGTGAGGATCGTCCCGTCGATCGAAGCGGCGTCGTCGAACTCCTCGGCCCGGCGTACCGCGTCCTGGCCCGCCACGGCCTCGTCGACGAACAGCGTCATGTCCGGGTCGACGACCCGATCGATCTTCTCCAACTGGGTCATCAGATCGTTCGAGGTGTGCAGCCGCCCCGCGGTGTCCCCGAGGACGACGTCGATGTCTTGTGCGTGGGCGTACTCGAGACCGTCGTACAGCACCGCCGCGGGATCGCCGCCCGAGTCGTGGGAGATCAACTTTCTACCCAGCCGGTCGGCATGGGCCTCGATCTGTTCGTTTGCGCCCGCCCGATAGGTATCGCCGTTCGCGAGCACCGTCGAGAGCCCTCGCTGCTCGAAATACCGAGCGAGTTTCGCGATCGAGGTCGTCTTGCCGACCCCGTTCACTCCTGTAAAGGTGATCACGAGCGGTTTCTCGCTTTCGGCGACGCGCCCATCGAAGTCGAACTGTCCGACGCTGATCACGTCGAGCAACGCCTCGCCCAACGCGTCCTCGACGACCATGCCGGTACTCTTGACCTGGGCCCGACGCGTGTTCGCGAGGCGTTCGCGGATCCCCTCGAGGATGGATTCGGCGACGCTCAACTCGACGTCGCTTTCCAGAAGCGCCATCTCCAGATCCCAGAGGGGGTCTTCTAAGTCCTCCTCGTGGATGATCGCCTGGCCGGTCGCGAAGGCCATTGCCCGCGTCCCGAAGCTCGGTCCCGGTCCTTCTTCGGGGGCGTCCTCGGTAGCAGGCTCGCTCTCGGCGACCGGCTCGGCGTCGGCATCGATGTCGGCGTCGGCAGCCACGGTCTCCGCTTCTGATCCGGGTCGCTCCACTGTCCTGTCGGTCCCTGTCTCCGGTTCCGCGACACCCTCCTCGGTGCTGGCATCCGGCTGCTCGGACGCTTCGATGTCGGTTTCGATCTCGCTCTCGGCGCTGGCCTCGCTTTCGGGGGGAAGTCCCTCCTCGGATTCTTCGCCCTCGACACCCTCTCGATCGATCTCTTCCTCGTCGAGTTCTCCTTCGCTGGGCTCCCCTTCGTCGACCTCCTCCTCGACGTCGCGCTTGAATCGCCCGAGGGTATCTTTCAGTCCGTCGAACATACTCTGTGGTCCGCGCTACTCCCCGTCCGGCTCGCCCTCTCCCTCGCTACCCAATCGGCCCTGCATCTGTTGCATCTGTTGTTGTTGCATCTGCTGTTGGGCCTGCTGGGCACGCTGCTCGATTTCGTTGCTCTCCTCTTCGATCTCTTCGACCTCCGCTTCGACCTCCGCGACGCGATCGTCGAGCCGGTCGCGTTTGGCTTCGAGCGAGGAAATCGCCCCCTCCTGCTCGCGCTCGGCGGCGTAATCCCCGCCGATGTCGACGACGATCTCGTCGATGTCCTGTACTTCCGCGCGCACGTACGCGCCCCCGCCGAGTGGCATCTGAACGATCGAGCCGTCCTCCAGCGTCTCGATGCCCTCGATGGCCTCGTCGATCGCTTCTTGCTGGTTGCGCAGGCCGGCGATGTCTGCCTCTAACTCCTCTCGTTCCTCGTCGAGTGCCTGGATGGTTTCGGCGAGCTGCTGGAGCTGCTGGCGACCGCCGCCACCGCCCGGTGCTTGACTCATCGGGCTGCCTCCGCCTGGCTCAGGTCCGCGATCTCGACGCCGGTTCGCTTGACGCCGTGTCGCGAGCCGAACTCGGCGTAGATCCGCTCGGTCGCGACGTCCTCGTTCGGTGCTCGTACCTGGGTTTCGAAGGGCTGCCAGGTGTTCCGGCGCGCCCGGAAGCGACCGCTGACAGTAAAGTCATCCATATCGGCACGGAAGGCGGGCGAACGGGAAGTACCTTCGGACTCGAATCGACCGCGAGGGCTGGCGTCGGCCGATCGCTCTCGTCGTTTCCCGATAGGGGTTGGGAACCGTCTCCGGTGGGGCTCGACGAGAGCCGAGCACGGTCAGGATGATACAGCGACACTACTGCCAGCAGGTAGCGAACGGAGGGCCGATCGACGAGCGATCGACGACCGGTAGGTGAACGACCGACATCCAGCAGTGGATCGACGAACTCGGTGCGACCGATTCCCGAAACGACCTACCGGAGCGTCGCGCTCCCGAAGGGCACGCCGAAGTCCTCACACCAGATGCTGACGCCGTTGTACTGCGTTGGATCCACGTCGTCGAGAAGTCGTTGGGCGAACGTCCCCTCTTTGGTGCTCTCGCCGCCATCAGCACCGCCATCGATGCGGATCTTCCGACCGGCTTCGACCTCCTCGGTCGTCTCGGGGTCCCCTGCGGGAGTGAGGTAGACGAACACGTCGGGACCCTGCGTCTGGCTGTAGTTCTCGAATCGGAGATAATAGCCCGTCCCGTCTCGGAAAACCGTCACGGTGCCGGCGACCTGGTGGCCGGTCTTCCCCGAGAACGTGCCGGTCTCGAGCACTCGAGCCGACGAACTCACGCCTGCGGCGGCGGCCGACTCATCCACCTGTGTGGCCTGTTCGGGAGCGAACAGTTCGACAGCGACCACGACACCTGCTGTGACGATCGCGAGCACGAGCACGCCGAGAACCACCCGTTTCGATCGGCTGTTCATAGGGAATTAATCACCCAGCCGGCGATACTGCCTTCCGAGCCGTACAGCGACCGAACGGCGACCGTGAGACTCAGCGGATTCGACATGGTGAGGACTAGGCCCACCACGGCTCCGCAAGCGAGGCCGGCCAGGATCGCGCTCGTCCACGCACCGGTTTCGGTTTCGGTCTGTCGTTTCCCTTCGACGTCGGTTCGTGTTTCTGCACTCATGATCGGTTTTCTACCCTGGTGCTCGATGCACCCTGTACGATGTAGAACTCGCCGAGACACGATATAACACTTTTCTGGGTTGTTTCACAACTCCACCGCGACTCCATGGGAAGTCCCTCTAGAATCGCTCGGTAGTCGGCGTCGCCGGCCGGACGGTCGTCGTCGGTGCTGTCGAGCACGCCTGTTCGTCACCACGATTGCGACGCCACGTCTCCGTTCGAAGACGGTAACCGCGAGGGCGGATTTCCGGGTCACTCGACCCGGAGAGAAGGGATACACCAGCCGACGCGACCGCCGAAAACGACTGCACTGGCCGCCTCTTTGGTTCGTGACCCTGGCGGTCGCTCTCGACATCCGGTAGTCGGGAGAAAAGAGAACCCTCAGCGAACGCCAGTCACCGTCAGCGTGGACCGGACCGGCTCGAACCGAGAGCGCCCATGACTACGCTCTCCTCGAACCCGGCCCCAGCACTCGCCCCACCGTGGTACGTGTGCTCGGCGTCGGAGCTACTCCGGTATGACAGTGACCTCGATGACTTCGCTGGCATCGGGGATATCGAAGTCCGGATGGCGTTCTTCGGCCAACTGGATCGGCTCGTCCTCGCCGGGGCCGACGTCCATCGCCTCCGGGTCCTGGACGGGCTTCTGGAACTCGCCGGTGCCCGGTGCGGTGTCCTCCTCGGTGCCCACGTCGTAGAGGCCGAGGTGATCGGTAACGTCGCCTTCGAGGGGTTCGTCCTCGTCGAAGAGCTCGAGCCCATCGAAGCCGTAGAACCAGTCGTTCGACTGAACGAACATCGTCTCTACGGTGAGCATGTCGCCCGGCGAGGCGTCGAAGCTGAACTCGACGGACTCGCCCGGTCCCAGTGCCGGTGCCTCCAGCGAACCGCCCGGCGAGGGGGCAACGCCACTCATCGAGACGCTCTCGGCGTCGGCGACGATGCCGGCCAACTCGGCGGGGAAGCCGTCCTCGGCGACGATTTCGGTGCCCGCATTGGCGTCTTCGCCTACCACGAACGCCGGGTTCTCGCCGGTGAAGACCGCCCAGACCGGCGGGGAGAGCGGGACGACGCCCATTGCCCGGTCGGAGTCGATCGTCCCGGGTTCGGAGACGTTCTCAAGATGTACACTAAAGCCCTGTGTCGCCCTGTCGCCGTCCATGCCGACGATGAACTGGCTCGCAATCTCCACCACTTCGTCCATCGAACGGGCCGGATCGAAGGCGTTGGGGAACGGACTAGTCGTGTTGAGCACGCGGAAGTACGCCGTATGACGCGCCTCGACGCTGTGGATCGAGAGAGCAGCAGCGAGCACGTCGTCGCTGTCGATCAGCGGCGCGGCACTCGCATATGCTGAGACGCCGACCGCTTCGATGGTCGCCGAGAGTTCGGCGAACTCCTCGACCGATTCGTAGGGAAAGTCGTACTCGAGCGATTCGACGGGCTCGCCACCGAGGTCCTCGATAGTCGCCGTAAGCGCCTCGACGTGGGCCTCCTCGTGATTGCGGACCGTCTCGATGCGCTGGTAGGTCCCGAAGCGCGATCCGGGGTCGGCGAACACCCGGGCCGCCGCCGAGCGCTCGACGTCGTGTTCGGAGTACTCCTCTAAGAACTCGTCGTAGTACGCTGCTTCCAAGTGTTCGAGGGTCAGCGCGTAGTTCAGGACGTCGAGGTCAGAGACGTCCTCGCTCTCGTCGTCCATCCCCTCCTCCTCTCCATCGCCGTCGCCGTCCTCCTCGCCATCCATGCCCGAACCGCCGGCCGCGGCCGTCCCGGTTCCAGCGCCCGCGAGTGCGAGCCGCCGCCTACTTTCGCCGTCGTGGCCATAAATCGCCGTCTCGAGGCCGGTGCGACGACCTCCTCGATTCGGGAGAGCGGACCCAGTTCGGAACTATCACTGCTGTCGTCGTAGTCGTCGTTGCTACCGTTGCTGTCGTAGCCGTCGTTGTTGTCGTTCACGGTCGATCAGTGTGCGTTTGCACGATGAACACCTCACCAACCACCGTCATAACGATTTTCTGAACTGTCTCTCGATTCCGTTCGAAATCGTTCTAGAATCTCGCCCGGATGTGCCCGCTGCCCAGCGAACCAATACTCGCTCTCCGCAGCGAAGTGTCCCTTCGGTTGCCTAGTCCGGAGCGATCGGGTTCGCAGCGATTCGCGTGCGATCCACGAGGGATTTCATACGGACTCTAGAGAAACGACTTCCGTCCTCGTGCCGTCATCCAGCTATCCTCTGCCATGCGAACCTTCACCGATCGTTCGTTTCAGTCCTGGCGTCCCGCTCCCGACCCCCTCTGCGGCGTCCCTGAAGATGGGGTTATACATCACATGCCGAAGAAGTGGGTCGGGAAGGCATGGAGAAGACGCTGTGGTACCTCATCGCGGGCACGCGCGGCGGGAAGAACCGTGCCCGCACATCCACAGCCTCTCGGAACGACCGCGGAACGCGAACCAGCTCGCGGACCACCTCGATCTGGATTACAACACTACCCGGTATCACCTCGACATGTTGACCGACCACGCCGTCCTCGAGACCGGCGGCGACGACTACGGGAAGATGTACTTCCTCACCGATCAGTTCGAACATCACCGCGAGGCCTTCGAGCGAATCACGGGGAACGTAGGGCGATGACCGTGTTACCACTCACCGCAGCACCTCCGACTATGGCACTGACAGAGATGAGTACCCCGATCCTGCTGGCGAGCGCGCTTGCGGGGATCAACGTCTTGCTTCTCGGCGCGCTCACGCTAGTCTGGGTGCGCAACTACTGGACGTTCCGGACCCCCTTGATACTCGGCCTGCTCGCTTTCGGCGCGGTGATGCTCATCGAAAACGGCGTGGCGCTGTATTTCTTCTTCAGTACTCGAAAGCTCTATTCGATGAATCCCGACGTTCAGGGGATCGTCGCCGTCCTCAGAGCGTTGCAGTCCCTCGCATTATTCTTCCTCACGTACGTGACGATGAAGTGAGAGGTCTCCGTCGCCGAGATAGCAGAAGTGAACGAGCGGACGCTGTTTGTGGCCTCGCCGCTCGAACTCGTCCGGTTCTCACTCGATGTAGCCGAGCGCGTCCTCGATCCGTCCGAGCTCCGGGCCGGTCGTGTCCTCGCCGGTGACGTAGCCGTGTTCGTTCGCCACCAGTCCCGATCCCACCAGCGGCGCGCCGTAGTTGATCGTCCCGATATCCGCGGGCACCCCGAAGAGCTCCTCGAGGAAGTCCAGATCGGCGTCACTCGTCTTCGGATGACAGAGCACGCCCCTGTTGGTCGCCACTGCGGCGGTACCGACCGTCCCGATGTCGGCGATCGAGGCGCTCTCGGCGGGCACGTCGAGTCCCTCGGCGACCGCTACGATCGCCTCCTCGGGGACGTCGGGATGGACGAGCGCGCCCTCGTCGTTCGCGAGCACGACGTTGCCCGCGGCGTTGATCGTCCCGGGGAGAGGCGTGACCGGCAGCGAGGTCGCGTCTTCGAGAGCCTCGTGCTCAGCGCCGGTGAGCCGCCCGCTCGCGATTAGCCCGTTGCTATTACCGGCGAGCAACGCGCCGATAGTACCGGACCCACCGATTGTCGTCTCGATCGCAGGCACCGAGAGTTCCTCGCAAAGCGCCTCGAGTAGCTCTTCGTCGACGTTCGTGCCGACCAGTAGGTACTCGTCGGTCGCTCGAGCGAACACCCCCACGTACGCCGACCCGGCGAAGACCGCGCGTAACACCTTATTGGGCGTGTTCCGCTTCGACGATCCGCTCGCCTTCCTCCTCGAAGCGTGCGGCCCGCACCCGGATTTTCCGGGGAGGACTCGACCGGCCGCGCGCCCAGATCGTCTCGTTGATCGACGAATCGAGGCGCACTTCTTCGGTCTCGACGCTGAAGTGCTTCGCGAGGTGTTCGCGGACGAGCTTCATCGCGCGATCGGCGCGCTCGTGACCGCCCTGTTTGTTCGCCGCGCGCAAGGGGACGGTAACGATGCGCTCCTCGAAGTCGCTCGCGCTCATTATTCGTCCGTGTCGCTCCGCCGCCAGTTACGCCGCTTGGGGTTGCGCTGAACCTCGAGGTCGGTTTTCATCATGACCCACGCCGGGATTCGGGAGTTCTGCCGGTCGAGCTTCGCGAGCCGTTTTTTCTTTGCCTTCGATTTCTTTCCCATACTCGCCGTCTATCGCTCCGGCGGGCTTAAAGTTGTGTTTCCCGCTGGCCGCTCTTAGTTCTCGTCGCGCCGCCCTCCCCTCTCGGGTATTATCGCAGACTACAGCGCACTACAGCGGGACTCGCTCTACCGCCTCGTACTCCGGCCCCTCTTCGGTGAGCGTACTCTCGGTTAGATGGATCTCTTCGATCTTCCTCGTCCCGACGGTCGGATCGAGTTCGTCGAGCTTGCTCTGGAGGCGTTCTTTCCCGCCGGCGTGGCGCATCCGTGCGATTGTCGCGTGTGGCGTGAACTCGTGGTCGTCGGGTTCGAATCCGAGATCGGTGAAGCGACCCTCGATTCGCTCCTGTAGCCGGGTCAGTTCCTCGCTGCCCTCGCTCACTCCGACCCAGAGCACGCGGATGTACTCCCGGCTCGGGAAGACGCCGAGCCCATCGAACGCCGCTCGAAAGGGCGAGACGCCGCTCTCGCTTACGCCTTCCTCAATAGCGTCGGTGATCGCTCCGAGACGATCTTCTCCGATGTCGCCGAGAAAGAAGAGCGTGAGATGAACGTTCTCGGGGGCGACGAAATCGAGTCCACTGATGTCCTCGAAATTTCCCTGAAGCGCTTCGATCTCGCCGCCGAGTCCTTCGGGATCGACGCTGACGAACGTGCGCATACCGGCACTACGTCGGTCGCAGTCCTTAACTTCGCGCTCGGGCTACGTGAGGGTATGAACGATTCTCGATCCGATTCCGATTCTCCCTCCGATCCTGGTCCGGACACCGACCCCGACCCGACGGCCGACGGCGGGAGCGAGGAGGGCGAGGTCGGTGGCGAACGCGTCCACGATCGTGATCGTAGCCGCGAGGGCAACCCGGTCGCCGATCCGCCGCCCGAAGCGGGTCGCGATCATCCCTTCTCGGAGGGTGAAGGTTTCGGCGATCCCTACGAAGGGTTCGACCTCGAACCGGAGTTCTCCGTCGATCCCGAAAAAGTCGATCCGGTCGATTCGCGGGTACTTGCCGACCTCCTCGATCGCAATCAGCTCTCTAGTGGGGACGTCGACGTCGAGAGCCTGATCGACGTCGGGCTTTCCTATATCTCGATCAATCGCTACGAGCAAGCTACCGAGACCTTAGAACGGGCCGCCCGCTTCGCTATCGAGGACACCGCCGAACAGGAAGCCTTGGTCAACAAGGGCGTCGCCCACGCCGAACTCGAGGAGTACGACGCGGCGATCGGGGCCTATCGGGAGGCCCTGCGCATCGACGAGCGCTCGGAACACGCCGCGAGCGCGGAGACGAACCTCGCGTACGCCCTCTTCGAGGCCGGCCGCACCGAACAGGCCTTAGAACACGCCGAACGCGCCGTCGAGATCGACCCGCGCTTGCCCCACGCCTGGTACAATCGCGGCTTTTTCACCCTCGAGCGCGGCCTCGCCGAGGACGCGGTGGAGTACTTCGACAACGCCCTCCGATTGGGCTATCGTAGCGTCGAGATCTACGAGGAGAAAGCCCGCGCCTTAGAGCGCCTCGGACGGGACGACGAAGCCGAGGAGGTCGCCGAGCGCGCCGAGGAACTCCGCCAAGAGACCGAACAGCAGCTCCTCGGTCAGTCCTGATAGCCGTGGAAGACTCGACCGCACTGATCGTCAACGAACGTCGGACCCCGAAAGGGCTGCTCGTTGCCGTCTGCGACGAGGACGTTCTCGGCGAGACCTTCGAGAGCGACCCGGTCTCGCTCACCGTCACCGAGGACTTTTACGGCGGTGAGACAGTTTCCGAATCGGCCGTCCTCGACAGTTTCGAACGCGCGACGACGGCGAACATCGTCGGCTCGCGGGCCGTCTCGCTCGCGATCGAGGAGGGCTTCGTTGACGAGAACAATGTCCTCGATATCGACGGCACGCCGCACGCGCAGTTCCTGCTCCTCAATTGAGCCGGTCGGATCAGCAGGCTTCCATACCCTCTCCTCTCGACTCCGAGACCACGACGCCGCTCCCGTCACTCGATCGATGTCGGATGGCTTACTTTTCCTAACATTGCCTTTATTGAGACATTACTAAATCTATGTCGAATACTGTAATTAACATTCAGATATTTTTATATCAACCTCGCCACTCTATAGAATCGTAATGTCCGAGAACAAACTCGCGACGTACCTCGCAGAGAACCCGCGAATGACCGGCGTGCTGTTCACCCTAACACTGTTGCTCAGTCAGGCAGGAAACGTGGCGGCCCGATGCAGTGGAACTGCTGGACCTTAATTAAATCCAATCGGCAGCATCGATCTGATCAGGCCAGCGCAACTTCTCACCGACCTTTACCGGAGCGTCCTCAAGCGCCAGAAACTGATCAAGTTCATTCACCGAAAGCTCAAATGCTTGTGGCTCTCCTGCCAATAGTGAGTACGTTTCGTTGCCTTCGATGTGAGGGACGATCATGCTGCCGAGTCCCTTCTGTGAAGTAGGATACGTCTCGAATTCCAGTCTAAATGTCTTTCCTACCTGTTCGACCTTGCAGAGATTCGGAAATCCATTTCGCGCCTGGGCGACTGCCAAACCAGTATCTCCGACGACAAGATACTGGCTTCCGACGACGCTTTCCTCACGGGCGAGTTCGAGAGCCACCCCCAGTGGGAAGCCGCTGTTGAGAAGGCGGCCCATTGCGCGACCGATCCGGATCGCGCCGGTGTTGATGACGTCCGTGAGCGTGACTACGCCGCCGATCGCACCCCTCTCGACGAGTGCTATTCCCTGCTCGTAGGACGCACACCCATTCAGGAAGAAGGCTCCGACGCCGACCGATTCCAGTTCACTGGCGTCGAGCGTTCCATCGGCACACTCGAACCCGCCGGCCTCGATGTGGCCGATGTAATGGAGGAAATCGGTACCGGAGGTCAGGATCGCTTCTAACTCCCCGGTCGTTAGATCGTGGTGCATCGACACTTCGAAGGGGAGTTCCGAGCGCGAGCCATAGACTCGATCGACGTCCGCGCGCTCCTCGTCCATCTCGGGGTCGTTACAGACCACCGCGATCTCGATCGGTCCCTCGGTCGGCTCGCGATCCAATCGATTGCGGTAGGCCTGGGCGGTGGCCTTGCTCGCCCCGAGCGGTGTCCCGTCGCCGACCCAGGCCTGCTCGAGTGATTCGGTTTTCTCGGGCTGGACGTAGGAGTTACTCTCGCTCGGCTGTGTGGCGACGCTGCGACTCCTGGTGAACGTCTCGGCGTTCGCGGCTACCTCGCCGCGAACGAACTCCTCGAAAGCGGCCATCTGTGCGGCCGATCCCTTCTCCGCGCTCGCTGCCGGCGTTCGGACGACCGCCAGATCGTCGACGAGAAACGGCAGGGTCTCGACGCTCTCGGCGACCGGATCGATGTGGGTGGTCAGCTTCCACTCCGGCAGGAGGTCCTCGATTGCCGTGAACGGAACTCTCAGGTAGGTTTCGAGGCGTTCGGCCAGCGGCCTGTCATAGAGAGCGGCGAAATCCAACTCGATTCTCGATTCGGCCTCCCGGCGCTCGGCCAACTCGACGGGATAGATACCCTCCGTGCGAGTCACACAATCGAGGAAGAAGACCTGTTTCAACGCGCGCTCGACTTCCACCTCGAACCCACGGGCGCTCTCCAAGGCGTGCTCGAACCCGCCGTTGGCGACGATTTGTGCGTCTTCGCCCGGAACGAGGCGTGCACCCAGATAGTATGCCAATGGCGCGGCGACGAAGATTGGGCCGGGCTCGGGGGGTAGCTCGATCCGAACCCCCGTATCGGGGACATCGAGTTCCGGCGGGACCTGTAATGTCTCGCCGAGTTCGACCGTCGGTGGGTGTCCCCTGAGCGTCGGATAGGAGCGCTCGGGACTCGTCGTCTTCAGTGCGGAGCCGAACGTCGATATCGCGGCCATCAGGTCGCGAGGCTCCGCCGTCGTCGTGACCGTCGCCGCGGGGCGCTCGTGGTACGACCGTGCTCCGATGGTGACCTCGGTCTCCTCGCCGAACTCGATGTGCGTCCGGCGCGCGTCCGCATTGATCCGCACCTCACTTTCGACCCGTAGATAGAGCTTGATCGGCGCACAGATCTCGAGCGTGTACACGCCCTGGGACAGCTCCTCCTCGACGAAGTGCTCGGCCTCGGCGACGACGGTGCCCGCCTCGTCGCGGGCGTATATCGCGGCGACCGTCGGAAGCGAGACCGACTCGCTCCTGAAGCGTACTGTGTCCTCGATCGGCGCACGGAAGACCTCGCTGTTGGCCGCTTCGAGCGTCGGTCGTCGTCCGGTCTCGAGCCCGTACCGATGGCGCTCGACGGCGTCGACCACCTCCAGACCCTCCTCGGCGGGCTCGAAGCTGATCACGACTGCCCCACCTCCTCCCGTGCTCGTCCGATTCGATACTGTGCGTTCACGTCGTGCCTTTCATTAGTATGTGTAAGTAAAAACTTTATCGGTGGTACGTACGTTCCATATAGAGCGTCGGCCCTCCACCTAAACGTTGCTATCATGTATCACACACCGAACCAGTCCGAGGTCACCCCGGCCTCCTTGAGGTGCCAGCGCTGTTGGGCACGTCCCTGTTCGACGCGGATCTCGACGACGGCGTCGAAGAGGCCTTCGAGATCGGCTACCGCCTCCCAGTCGCGGGCAACGGGGAGGTGGACGTGGCCCATCCCTCGGGCCGCCGTGATCCGCGTCGTCACCTGCTCGAAGAACCGTTTGACCGCCGTCCGATCGTAGGCATCGAGCAAGGGCGTCGCCGAGTCGATACACACCCGTAGCTCTGCCGGGGCGAGATCGCTGTTCTCGGCTTCGATCGCGTTAATTTCGGCCTCGATCGCGTCGCCCAACTCGACCAGCCCCTCCCCCTCGACGCGTCGGCTTCTCGGATGCGCTCCGCTATCTTCGCTCTCTTCGGCCCCTCCGACCGCTTCGGTTCGCTCCTCGCTCGTCTCTCCCTCGCCGTCCGATCTCTCGCTGGCACTTCGTGTGGTCGCCGCGTGGGTGAGGTATCTCGTCGTCTCGGGCGGCGGACGCTGTGCTCGCTGTGCTCGATCGGTAACTGCCTCTCGGTTGGTACCCGTGAGCACGAGCAATCGTCGGCGCGGCCCGGCCGTATCGTCGCCCAGCATCCGCCGGCAGGCCTGTCCCTGTTCCTCCTCGGACGTGAGGCCAACTACCAGTAAGGTACTGCCCCGCTGTTTGAGCGTTTGTAGGATCCGGGCGAACGAGACCGCTGACGAGCTATCGGATGCCGTCCCGTCCCGTTCGCCCGATACCATTCTGCACATTCTCTTCTCTCTACCACCTAAACGTTTTGCCGGGATCGCCCTCGTTGCGGGCTGGTCAGGCGTTACATTGATAGTGTTTAGCTCACTACTACCTACGTGATTCCATGTCAATGGGTGACTATGACGAGGCCGAACACCGACGCCGCGAGCAGATGAACACGGTCGAAACGGCTACTGACGACGATCGAACGGTCTACGAGGGGACGATCGAGTACGACAGCGGCGACTCAACCGAAGCGCTGCTCGAACAGTTCAGGGAGATCGTCCACCGCTGACAGGATCGCTCTCATCCCGTTTCGGATCGGCTTTCGAGCGACAGCCCGACGCCTCCAGTGTAGCGGTGGTAGCGTCGGCCTCACCCGCTCTATCGCTTCTCCCACCGACGGATTTCCGTGCGCTCGATGTGTGGTCGAGGGCGAACGGCTTTGGGCCTCGCTACCCTGCTCGCCGTATGGCGACCGAACCGTGTGCAGGGTGTGGGCGGGACGTATCGATCGCGGGCGGGATCGCGAACCTCTGGAGCTTCGACGCGGACTCGACCGACGGCCTCACCCTCGAACTCGCCGACGGCTCGGAGTTCTTCCTCTGTTTCGCGTGTATCGAGGAGCTTCCGAATGATCCACGCACCGAGGACATCGCCGCCCTCGAAACATCCAAAGAACCCGATGACGTTCGATCATAGACTCCGACCTCCCTCCCGACCTCGGCCCGACTCGTCGCCGATTTCCCGACGGCTCAGGTTCTGATGAGCACACGCTGTCGTGCGCTCGAGTCCTTTAGGGACCACTCTCCTCGGCTTCCTCACTATCCTCACAGGCTTCTTCGATGAACCCGATCAGTGCGGCGATGGCGTCGACCGAGCGCGCGCGGCTGATGTCTCCCCCACGTTTATCCCAGACGACGATCTCCGTCTCGGCGAGTTTGGGGAGGTGGTTCTGTCGCAGGGAGATGTAGACGCTCTTTCGTTGGTTCTGTGAGACCTGCTCTGGTGGGATGTCGTACTCCTCGCCGGCGATCCGACGCGCCAACTCGCCGAGCGTCGTCGCCTCCTCGTCTTCCAGTGTCGAGAGGCGCTTGATCACGGCTCGCCGACGGGCGTTGCTAATGAGTTCACAGACTGTCCCGGCTGGTATGTGGACCGGGCCCGGCGTGTCCGCCTGATCGGTGCCGCCCAGGCTCCCAAAGCGCCGCCGCAGAGCGGAACTCCAGTTCTGGTCGGACGGGGAGTCATCGGCCATTATCGCGCGTCCCCTCGCATACCTTATAACAGTGGCGCCATACCGTCAATCTAGTGGCTTAATTACGGATTTAGCGTGCTGAAAACCACTCAATGGGCCGGTTCCACGTCTTTTTCACCCGGCCAGGGCCTCCGATTCAACGCGCCCGCGCACCCGAACTAAACGAGTCGTTTCTTTAGACGGGGCCCATCCGGGCCCTGGCTCAGCTGTTGGGTCGGGACGTTTCCGCTGGAAGCGGGTAGACCGCCCTGTCGGCTTTCAGTACATCTATGCTCTCCTCGTCCCCTTCGACGCCCGTCGGTCGGCGTACCGTTCGCGTCTCGTAGGTCTCGGGGTCGAGCACCTGGACTGCGTGTTCGTCCTCGATCGCGACCAGCGTCGCTGCCGTCGCCTCTTCGACCGATCCGATCACGGTCGCGTCGGGAGCGTCGCCGTCCTCCGCGTCCGCTTCGTAGTCCTCGCCCGTTCGCAGGCGCGTCCCCTTCAGGTTCCCCCGGGCGCTTCTCACTACTACTGGGTCGCGCTCCTCGCTTCCCTCGAGATCGATCACATCCCCGGGTCGAAAGGGGGGTAATCGGACGGCATAGGCCATTCGGTAGACCTCATCGCCGTCGCCGTCCTCGGTGACGAGTGTCCGGGAGTGATCTACCCGCCCCCCGAAGCGCCCGACGATCCGGTCGGCGATCGCCTGCCCGATCTGTGTCGTCGAGACCTTGATGTCGACGCCTTCCTCGCGCTCGCCGATCTCGGTGATGAAGGCGTTCCGATCGCCCGCGTCCTCCCGGTCGGCAATGTAGGCTTGGGCGATCTCGATCGACTCCTCGCGCTCGTCGCTTTCGGGTGTTCGCTCGCGCGCACGTACTTGTACTGTCGCCGCGTAGTCCTCCCCGGCGATCCGCCCACACCGATCGCAGGTCCCCCGCGAGATCAACACTGGCACCGTGAACTCCCGCTCGCGTAACTGGCCCCGGACCTCGCCGCTCGCGAAACAGTGCATGCGAATTGTGTTCTCGTCTACCTGCTCCGGGTCGATTCCCCACGAGACCTCCTCGGCGTCGACGTGGATCGCGAGCGTCTCGGCCAGTTCGTCGATCGCGACGTCGGTGTAGTCCCCGGCCCCGACGTCCACCCACCGCTTGCCCCGCTTCACCGCACCACACCCCGAGCAGACCGGCACCTCGATCCGGTCGGGCGCGTCGACGAGGTCGAACTCAGCGAAGAAACACTCCTCACACACCGGCGCGCGCTCGTTCGCTCTGCCGGCACCCGTCGTCTCGCCCGTGAGTGGCTCGACGGGATCACCACACCGGGGACAGAACCCGCGCGATTCGCTCATGGTCTCTCTGAATCCCTGCGCGCTTGTAAGCAGCGCGACCGCCGCTCACCCCTCGTAGAGTACCGGCGACGCGACCGGTTCCTCGCTCGCCGTCCGCCAGTCGTGTTCCGGTATCCAATCCAGTACGCTCTCTGCTTTCGCGGTCGAGAACGCTGACTCCTCGCCTTCGATACTGCACTCGGAGGGCAGTCCGTCGAAGCAGTCCTCGATAGCCTCCGCGGTCGGCCGGTCGAGGTAGTTCTCCGCTGCCATCGCGTTGAACGCCTCGTGGTCCTCGAACTCGGCGTCGAGTGCGGTTTCGACGATCCCTGCCACGTCCCTCACGTCGACGTAGCTCCAGAAGTTACCCGCCCCCTCGGCGAGATCCTCGTTTTCCCGACAGGCGTATTCGCCAGGGTACTGGATCCAGGAGGGCCGGATCGACGCGATCGGAATCCCGTACTGTCGGGTCACCATTCCCGCTACCTCCTCGGCGATCACCTTCGAGGTGCCATAGGGATCCTCGGGGCGAAGCGGGTGAGCTTCGGTGATCGGTAGCTCCTCGGGCAGGTAGGGCTCGCGCGAGAAGGGGAAGCCATAGGCCGACTCGCTCGACGCCTGGACTACCTTCGCCCCCACCCGGCCCGCCGCGACGAGCACGTTGTAGACTCCTTGTGTATTGTTCTCGAAGACTCGCCCTCCGGAATGGCGCTCGGGCGCAGGGATCGCCCCCCAGTGAACGACCCCCCCGGGATCGATCTCGCCGATCAGTTCGAGAACCTCTCCGCGGTCGGTGAGATCGACGGCCCGGAAATCGACGTCAGAAGCCGAATCGACCTCGAAGCCGGGATGCTCGAGATCGACACAGATCACCTCGTACTCGCCCGCGAGCCGATCGACGGTCCATCGCCCGGAGCGCCCTAGCCCGCCGGTCACTACCACCGTGTCGGTCATGAGAGTGGGTCGCTCCTCGTCGCCAAAAGTCCTGGCTCAGCCCGCGACCAGCGTCGGGGACCAGGAACGAAATACGGCGGGCGATTAGCCTATATCTTCGGAGACCCTAGCCTTAGGTATGGAATGGAAAACGGACTGGGGCCTCCGCGGGCGAATGGGCTTCACGATGTTCTTACTGTTCGCGCTGTACATCGTCTTCGCCGGTGTTCTCCTCCAATTCGCCGGTCTGGCGACGATGGCGCTGTTCATGGGTGCGTTCCTGTTCGCACAGTACTTTTTCAGCGATAAGATCGCGCTCTACAGCATGGGCGCGGAGGAAGTCTCCGAGCAGGAACACCCCGAACTCCACGCGACGATCGGCCGCCTCGCCCAGCAGGCCGACATCCCGAAACCCACCGTCGCGGTCGCCGACTCACGAGTGCCAAACGCCTTCGCAACCGGCCGCTCGCCGAGTCACGCGACCGTCGCCGTGACCAATGGCATCATAGACACTCTCGATCGCGAGGAGCTAGAAGGCGTGCTCGCCCACGAACTCGCCCACGTCAAGAATCGCGACGTGATGGTGATGACGATCGCTTCCTTCCTTTCCTCTATCGCCTTCTTAGTCGTGCGCTGGGGCTGGCTCTTCGGTGGCGGCGGGCGGGGCGAGGGCAACGAGCAGGTACCGATCTACGTGGCGATCATCGCCTCGCTGGTCGTCTGGGTGCTTTCCTTTCTCCTAATCCGGGCGCTCTCTCGCTACCGCGAGTACGCCGCCGACCGGGGCGGGGCGATCATCACCGGTCGACCCTCCGCGCTCGCCTCGGCGCTGATGAAGATCGATGGCCGGATGGACAAGGTCCCCGACGACGACCTCCGCGAACAGTCGGAGATGAACGCGTTCTTCATCATCCCGATCAACACCGGCATCGTTGGTCGCCTGTTCAGCACCCACCCCACGACCGAGAACCGCATCGAGCGCCTCCGGGAGATGCAGCGCGAACTCGAAACGGCCTGATTCGGTAGACGACCCTCGCTTCGATTCTGGACCCTCATGGTATCACTAACGTCTTTGACGGCCGATAGCCACAGCCGACCGCCGTAGCCGGCGGTACTTTTGCCCTGCCACCCTCAGTAGCCGAGTATGGGCCTACTCGACGGTATTCGGTCGGCGCTCGGACTCCGAGCGGAAGCCGACTCGACCCGCGACGCCGACCCGGAGGACCTCTTCGGTATGAGCACCGCACACCTCACGATGGAAGCCGATCTGGGCTACGACCCGGCGGGGGCCGCCGCGCTCTGTTTCGCCTCGGTCGATAGCACCGACTTCGAGGACGCAGTCGAGGAAGTCGAGGCGATCTTGGAAGCCGGCGAGGTCGAGACTGGCACCCAGGCCCGCTTCGTCGACGACTCCCATGGGTACGACTGGGTCGTTCTCGAGGACCCGGACTTCGAGGATCTCGTGACCAGTATCCACTTCGCGGCCGACACGCTCGTCGAACGGGGCTACGGATCGCGCCTGCTCGCCGCGCTTTTCGCCTTCGAACGCGACGGCCAACCGGTCTACTGGGTCTATTCTTTTCGCCGCGGGGCCTACTACCCCTTCGCACCCCAAGCGAGCCACGAGCGCGATTCGGGCACCGAGTTCAAACTCCAGAGCGTGCTCGACGGCGAACTCGACGTCGAATCGGACAAGGAGTACTGGTATCCCCTCTGGCCGAGTTCTACCGGCACCCATCCCTGGGAGTGAGACCGGCCGAGCCACGCCGTCCTCGATTGTACCGCCGGCCATCCCAGTACTGGTACTCCACTGTCGCTACCCGTTCTCGTAGCCCTCCGTTACTCTCCCGTGACTCGCGCCGCTCTCTTAAGTCTCGTGTCGCCACTTCACCGCCGCTCTATCGTCACTTCGCTGTCGATCGGTTTCACTTCCGGTCGGCTGTAAACGAGGCTTTATATGTCGGTGGGAGCAAGCGGAATGCATGGCGACGACCGAAGACCTAGAGAACCTTCCTGGTGTTGGGCCGGCGACCGCGGACAAACTACGGGACAACGGGTTCGAGTCCTTCCAGAGCATCGCGGTGGCGAGTCCGGGCGAGCTATCGAACACGGCCGATATCGGCGACTCGACGGCCGCGGACGTCATCAGCGCCGCGCGCGATGCGGCGGACATCGGCGGGTTCGAGAGCGGTTCTGACGTACTGCGCCGCCGCGAGGAGATCGGCAAGCTCACCTGGGGCGTCGAGGCGGTCGACGACCTCTTGGGCGGGGGTGTCGAGACCCAATCGATCACCGAAGTCTACGGCGAGTTCGGCGCGGGCAAATCCCAGGTGACCCACGAACTCGCGGTCACCGTACAGCTACCCAGTGAGCACGGCGGCCTCGAAGGGCGGGCGATCTTCGTCGACTCGGAGGACACCTTCCGTCCCGAGCGAGTCGACGACATGGTCCGGGGTCTCCCTAAAGAGGCCCTCCAGGCGTCGATGGACCACCGCGAGATCGAAGGCACGCCCGACAACGAAGAAGCGATGGAGGAACTCGTCGAGGCCTTCCTCGATAAGATCCACGTCGCGAAAGCCTTCAATTCCAATCACCAGATCCTGCTCGCGGAGAAGGCAAACGACATCGCGAGCGAGTACGACGACACCGAGTGGCCGGTGCGGATGGTCTGTGTGGATTCGCTGACTGCGCACTTCCGCGCGGAGTACGTCGGCCGTGGCGAACTCGCTCCCCGCCAGCAGAAGCTGAACAAACATCTGCATGACCTCGCACGGCTCGCGAACCTGCATAACGCCGCCGTTCTCGTTACGAACCAGGTCCAGTCGAACCCCGATTCGTTCTTCGGCGATCCCACCAAACCCATCGGCGGCAACATCTTAGGTCACAAATCGACCTTCCGACTCTACTTGCGCAAATCGAAGGGTACGAAACGGATCGTCCGCCTCGTCGACGCGCCGAACCTTCCCGATGGGGAGGCCGTCATGCGCGTCGAGGACGGCGGCCTGATGGCCGAGTAGCACTTCCCTCTCAGTTCGGCTCGTTCGTTCGATCCGTCTCGCAACGGTGCAACGGCTCGTCGTCGATCCCTCTGTCCTCGAAAAGATACGGTACCGTCGCTCGGTCCCGGGTTTTTCCCTCCTCCTGTTCCCTGTTCACCCGGCCGTGACCCGCCCGCCCCATTCGGCGTGTGTGAGTCGGAGGTGACGCCGCAACGGCGTCTCGTCCGCCGGACCGATCTCGAAGACCTCCTCACAGAACGGACACTGCTTGAACACCGGCATATAACCTTTGTGGCCACCCTCCCTAATAAATGAACCTGATAACTACACGCCAACGACGTATGCGTGCATACGTCACACGTAGGAATATTATCATCCCACGACGTTCCGTATCGTCGTCTTCTCCTGTTCTCTCGAGTCCGATCGAGCGCTTCCCGGCGGTCGTTTCGTCGGCCGACTTGGATGCAGGCCAAAGCTACATTCCGCTTGACCGACTGCCCTCGGTATGGACCGCACTAACCCCGCTACCGGCGACGCGCTCGAGCCGGTCGAGGAGGACGACGAGGAGGACATCGAAGCCGCCCTATCCCGCGCGAGCGAGACCTTCCAGCAGTGGTCCGAACGACCGATCGGCGAGCGCCAGCAGCTACTCGCCTCGGCCGCCGACGTGTTGCGGGAAAACAAGGAGGAGTACGCCGAGTTGATGACCCGGGAGATGGGCAAGCCGATCTCGGGGGCGATCACCGAGATCGAGAAGTGCGCGTGGGTCTGTGAGTACTACGCCGAGCGCGCCGACGAGTTCCTCGCTAGCGAGGTGATCGGCAGCGACCCCGAGACCGAGACCTTCGTCTCCTACGAACCGCTGGGAGCGGTGCTTGCCGTAATGCCCTGGAACTATCCTTTCTGGCAGGTCTTTCGGTTTCTCGCTCCCCATCTCACCGCTGGCAACGTTGGCCTGCTCAAACACGCCTCTAACGTCCCTGGTTGTGCTCAGGCTATCGAGGAAATCCTCTTAGAAGCGGGCTATCCTGAGGGCGTCTTCCAGTCGCTCATCGTCCACTCCGACCCGATCGAGGACGTCATCCGAGATGATAGAGTGAAAGCCGTGACGCTCACCGGCAGCGAGGCCGCGGGCCGTGCGGTCGCCGAGACCGCGGGCAGCGAGGTCAAGAAGTCAGTCCTCGAACTCGGCGGAAACGACCCCTTCGTCGTTATGGAGGACGCCGATATCGACGCGGCCGCCGAAGTCGGCACACAGGGTCGGACCGTCAATTCCGGGCAGTCCTGTATCGCTGCGAAGCGCTTCATCGTCCACGAGGACGTCTACAACGAGTTCCTCGAGAAGTTCACCGAGGAGATGGACGCCCTCACCGTCGGCGACCCGAGCGAGGAGGAAACCGACGTCGGCCCCCAGGCCAGGGAGGACCTGATGGAAGACCTCCACGACCAGGTCGAGCGCACCGTAGAGGAAGGTGCCTCGCTCGAACTCGGCGGCGAACCCCTCGATCGTGACGGCTTTTTCTACCCGCCGACGGTCCTCACCAACGTCCCCCGCGACTCGGCGTCGGCCTGCGAGGAGGTCTTCGGGCCCTCCGCGGCGGTCTTCTCGGTCGCCGACGAGGACGAAGCGATCGAACTCGCCAACGACATCGATTACGGACTCGGCGCGTCGGTCTGGACCGAGGATCTAGAACGAGGTGAACGCCTCGCCCACGAACTGGAAGCGGGCATGACCTACGTCAACCAGATGGTGAAATCCGACCCCCGACTGCCCTTCGGCGGCGTCAAGGATTCGGGATACGGTCGGGAGCTCGCCGAACTCGGCATCAAGGAGTTCGTGAACCGAAAGACCGTGTGGGTCCAGCACGCGAACCCCGAGTAACCGACCTCACTCTGTTTCGCTCCGAAACCGAATCATGACCGAGCGGCCGAAGCCGCCTTGTCGGCCCAACGAGCTACTGTCGACGCTGCTTACCGCAACCGCCGCCATTCGATTGTCGGTCCGGCGGTTCGACTGTGCGATAGCGTGGGGCCCTCGATACCGAGAAACGACCGACCACGGGCGGGGAACGAGGCGCGACGAGCCGGCATATAAGCTGCCTGTAACCTAACGCCCGTCGCTTATACGTCTACCCCTGGTATATCACCCTGTATGTAACAAGACAGACGGGGTTTCGTGAAGCTGACGGGGCTCCCGGCGCTCGGCGGTCTGACGGGCGTTGCGAGCGGTGGTGGCACCGAATCGTCCGGTTCGGACGACGACGGCGATACCGACGAGAACGGCAGCGGTATGGACGGGACAGACGAGCTTCCGAAACCCGTCCGGGCCGACGAACCGAGCGAGTCGGTCCAGGCGTTGCTCGACGAACTCGCCGA
>PXRJ01000069.1 GCA_003021705.1 Halobacteriales archaeon QS_3_64_16 | reverse complement strand
CCAGTGGCAGCTCGTCGACCTCTCGCGGGGAATGCTCTACCTCTCGGTGCCCGCACTCGCGATCACCTCCGCGCTCGCGATGTTCCTTGCACCGACTTCTTTTCCAGGTACTTTCCTCGGGATCGGAAACCTCGTCTGGATCAGCAGCGCCGGCATGGCGGCCGGTGCCATGCCATTCCTGTTTCTCACGTCGTTTATCCTCCGAATGGTGACGATCACGAAACGGACGCTCGCGGTCGGCCCCTTTATCCTGCGCAGCGCGGACCGATCGGGCGACATCGAGTGGGAGTAGGGGTACGAACGCCTACCAGTGCGGGCGTCCGGACCGACGATCGCCACGAGCGGTCAGGAATCGACCGGCCGTCGAAAGATGAAGAAGATCGAGGCGGAATCGATGACGGCGGCGTCTTCGTACACCCAGCCCTCCGCTGCGAGTTCGTTGAGCAAGTCCTCGAGCTTATACTGTTCGTTGCGCAGTTCGGTTGGGGAGAGGAACGTCGGTTCGATGCGGTACTCGTACTGTTGGTCGGCCATAGCTCCCCCTTCTCGGTGGAGGAGTAAATAGCCCGCCTACACGCCGGGCCGTCGGCCGATCGATGAGGACAGGCGACAAGTACTGTGGACCCCGACAGAGAGGTGATGACCGCGACGCCGAGATACCGGAACCGACGGGTGAACGACCGATGACTGGCTCGGAGACCGATAGCGACGCCGACGGCGGGGCAGCCGAGGAGGGGTCGCTCGAGCTGTTCGAGCATCTCGACGCCGTCCGCGATCGCTTGGGAAGAGCGGAAGGAATGCTCCTGTGTACCGATTTCGACGGGACGCTCGCACCGATCACCGAGGACCCGGACGCCGCGGGGATCATCGCTGCGAACGAAGATGCACTACGCGAACTCACCGACCGGGAGCGGGTCGAACTCGCGGTCGTGAGCGGCCGTGAGGTCGAGGACGTCGCCGCGCGGGTCGGCATCGACGATATCACGTATGCCGGTAACCACGGGCTCGAGCTCACACGCAAGGGCGAAGCTACTGTCCACCCTATCGCCGCCGATCGACAGGACGATATCGCGGCGCTGCTCGCCGATCTGGACGAGCGCCTCGCCGGGATCGAGGGCTGTGTGTTCGAGGACAAAGAGGTGACGGCGACGATCCACTACCGCGGGGTCAACCCCGAGGACCATCCGGAGGTCGAGGCGGCCGTCGAGGCAGCGCTCGAGGAACACGGCGAGGGCCTTTCCAGTTCGTCAGGTAAGGAGATCTTCGAGGTCGGTCCGGCGATCCCCTGGGACAAAGGCCGGCTGATCTCGCTGCTAGCCGAGGACACTCCGCCGGGATGGATCGGGGCGTATCTCGGCGACGATACGACCGACGAGACCGCCTTCGAGGCGCTCGGAGAGGCGGGACTGTCGGTGTTCGTCGGCGGTGAGAGCGAGACCGCCGCCCGCTATCGAGTGCCCGATCCCGAGGGCGTCGCCCGCTTTTTCGAGTGGCTCGCGAGCGAGGGCTGTGAGGCACTCGCGAACGATCGGTGACCCATCGACGGATAGCACCGGGCTCGGTGGCGAGTCGAACGACGGTCGCCCCGCTCGACTGGGATCGGTGAAACGTGATTCTTAAGGGTGCAACGAGTCTCGGTCGGGCCATGAGTGGCAACGAAGGGACCGACGCGCCGAACGAGGAGGTCGTCAGTGACGCCGAGGACGACGACTCCGAACCCGACACCCCAGCAGAGACCGACGCCGACGCGGAAGCGACGGCCAGGGACGAAAGTGAGAGCGGAAGCGAAAGCGAGGGCCTGAGCGAGGACGATTTCGTCAGGCTCGCCTACACTGCTCGCACGGTCGACGGCGGCCAATTGGTCGATACGACGAGCCAGGAGGTCGCCGAGGAGGAAGGCGTCGACGAGGAAGACCAGGAGTTCGAACCCCGCGTGATCACGCTCGGGGCCGGCCATATCTTCGAGGACGTCGAGGAGGACATCATGGGAAGTGAGGTCGGCGACTCGGGATCCGTTACTGTGGCGGCCGTCGACGCCTTCGGCGAGTACGACCAGGAGGAGGTCCGGACGATCAGCGCCGAGAAGATCCCCGAGGACGATCGATATCCGGGCGCTCACGTCGATCTCGAGGGCGAGCACGGCCACGTCGAGACGATCATCGGCGGCCGGGCGCGGGTCGACTTCAACCACGTTCTCGCGGGTGAGGACATCGAGTACGACTACGAGATCGAGGACGTCGTCGAGGACCGCACCGAGCGCGCACAAGGGCTTCTCGGCATGTTCATCGGCGACGCCGACTTCGACCTCTGGATCGAGACCGACGAGGAAGAGGAGGAGACCGTCATCGCGCCCGACGAGGAGGAGATAGACGAGAACACCCCGGCCGAGGAGCTGCCAGAACCCGAAACCGAAGTCGAGGTCGTCGAGAAAGAGACTCTGTATCTCGAAGCCCCACCGCAGCTCCAGTTCGACCAGCAGTGGATGTTCCAGAAGAACCAGATCGCCGAACAGCTCATGGATCAGCTCGATCTCGACCGGGTGATCGTCCAGGAGACGATCGACGGTTCTGGAGGGATGTTCGGCGGCATGGGCGGCATGATGGGTGGGATGGGCGGCGGTGGCGGCGAGGAGTTAGAAGAGCTAGAGGAAGAACTCGCGGACGCGGACGTCGATGCCGACGAGATCGTCGAGGAACTCGACGCCGAAGGCGAAACCGAATAAGCAGCAACGACGGGAAACGGTTCGAATTCGTTACTCGATCCGAGCTATTCCGTTCCCGCTACTCTATCAATTGGCCCCCGCGTACTCGCGCGACCATCGCCGAGTTTGCCAGGCAGAGGACGACACTCTGTTCGCTGAGCTCATCGTCCATACTCCAGATCGCCGCGTCGAGTTCGAGCCCCGCAGCGACGTAGAGTGCATCCTTGGGGTCGATCGCTCTCATTACGCTCTCCGCTCTATCGTGATGCCGAACAGTGCGCTCTGTCGAGAGAAACGTGATCCGTCGAAAGAGTCGTCCGAGCAGTGCATCGAGTTCGTCCTCCGAGAGCCCCGACCGCTCCCGAAGCATCGGTTCGTACCTCTCGATTTCCTCACGGAGAAATACCGGGGCGTAGCAGTCGTCTTCGGTCACGAGAAGCAACTCTCGCACGACCCCATCGGACAGCGTCGCCGAGACAATAGTATTGGCATCGACGAGGATGCGTGAGGGATACGGAACGTAATCGTCCATCCAGCTACTCGCTGGCGTCCGTCTCCACGTCCCTATCCGTGCCGGTGGCCATGTCGTCCGAGCGATCGAGTGCGGTTCCGCCGTCGGCGCGGTTCTCGACGGTGTCCTCCCCGCGAGCGGCTCTCGCTCGGTCGTTCGCGTCTTCGGAGATGAGGTCGGCGATCTCTTTCGCGTCCGCTTCGGTCATCCGGTTCTCCGCGGCGATCTCGTCCATGACTTCGAGGTCATCGATCGTGCTCCGAATCGCCTTTCGAGCGACGGCGCTCCAGTTGATCTCCGGGTGCTCATCCATCTCTGACTTGAGTGATCGGTCGACTCGGACGGTGATCGTGATGTCTTTCGACTCGTCGCTCATTGGGTTCGTCGTATAGACACGTATAGACAAAAGTGTATCGTGCTCACTGGCTCCTTCCAGTGTAAAGCGAGCGGCAACACGGACGAGATCGTCACGCAATTCGGCGCTAGAAGCGAGGTGGAACGGGTTCCTAACGAGCAGACCGGCGAGCTAGGCTGCTTCGGGCGACAGGCGGCGACGTCATCAGCTCTCTCGTCCGATCGCTTTTCGCCCAGCGGAAGCAGAGTCCACCGAGTTCTAGGCGATATCCCGGCTCGTATCGATCGCGACGCTGTCGGTGAGTTGGAGCTTCACCGTCTCCGCGAGTGCCTGGCCACCCCGGAGCTTTGGGACTGCGAGGCGATTCGAGACGGTATCGCCCTCGATCTCGGTCTGGAGGTGAAAGACGGCGTCAGCCATGTGCTCGGTTGTGTCCCGAAGCGGGCTCGCTCGATCGCCGTCCAAGCAGTGTAACACGGCTAGCCCGCCGGTCTCGGTCACGCGAGCACATAAGTCGTTCAGGAAGGTGCGATACCTGGCCGGCTCCTTGGCTTCGAGGACGTCCATCGGATCGAGAATGGCGTTTGACTCCTCGGGGATCGTCCCGATGGCCTTACTCGCTCGATCGAAGGGCGCGTCGTCGGGGACGTACTGGATCGTCGGCTCGCCGGTCGGTGCGGTCGCCCGGGCGAAGCCATCGGCGACCGCGCGTTCGTCCCGGTCGAAGGAGAGATACAGCGTCTCTCTGGTGTTCGTGAGTTCGTACAAGAAGAGTTCGGACTGGCTCGCTGGCGCGGCGCGTAAGACGACGACGCTTCCGGCCGGAAGCCCCCCTTCCAGCTTCCGGTCGAGCACGTCGATGCCCGTCCGCAGGCGCTCGGCCATATTGCTTTTACTATCCGGGTAGTAGCCATAAGGCTTCTGACGGCGGACGACGGCTCCCGATTCGTCTCGCTCTGACGGTTTTCTCGACGCGTGCGCTCGCCGGTAGTCGCGAAGCGCCAGACAGGCTGGTAGCCGGTCGTTCGCGGAGCTGACGAGACTGCCGGGAACGCTTTCGACCTCTCCTCTACGAGAGCGAGCCGAGCGGAACTTCGGAGAGCGATGCGACCGGTGCCGACCGAGCGGGTGCGGGGGATTCAAGATGGCCGGCGGCCGCCCTGTATTCAATGGGCCAACACCTCATCAGCGCGAAACAGCTCTCCCGGGCGGACATCGAGCGGGTGCTCGATCACGCCGCCGCCCTCGAGCGGGACTCACCCACCGATCGCCGCTCCGGGACGCTGCTCGGGCTCTGTTTCTTCGAACCCAGTACCCGCACCCGACTCAGCTTCGAGGCCGCGATCAAGCGCCTCGGGGGCGACGCACTCGACATGGGCGCGATCGAAGCCTCAAGCGTCACCAAAGGCGAGACGCTCGCCGACACCGTCCGAGTGCTCGCGGGCTACGTGGATGCCCTCGTGCTCCGCCACCCCAGCGAGGGGGCAGCGCGGATGGCTTCGGAGTTCGTCTCGGTGCCGTTGATCAACGCGGGCGATGGGGCCGGCCAGCATCCTACCCAGACCTTACTCGATCTCTATACGATGCGAGAGAACGTCGGTCTCGATGGCCTCTCGATCGGGATCATGGGTGATCTGAAGTACGGCCGGACGGTCCATTCACTCTCGCTTGCCCTGACGAACTTCGATACTACCCAACACCTCGTGAGCCCCGAGAGCCTGCGACTCCCCCGAGGCGTCCGGTACGATCTAGAGGCGGCCGGCGCGTCGGTTCAGGAACACACCGATCTCAGTACTGTGCTTCCGGACCTCGACGTGCTGTACGTGACCCGGATCCAGCGCGAGCGATTCCCCGACGACGCCGAGTACCGAGCGATCGCGGGCGAGTACCGGATCGACGCCGCGACGCTGGAGGACGCCAAAGAGAACCTGATCGTAATGCATCCCCTGCCCCGGGTCGAGGAGATCGCCGCCGACGTCGACGAGACACCCCACGCCAAGTACTTCGAGCAGGCGAAAAATGGCGTCGCGGTCCGAATGGCACTGCTCGATCTCGCACTCGATGGCGGGGGTATCTTCGCCGCGGATGAGAGCGGCTCGCTCGCCGACTGGAACGAGGGGGCAGACGCCTAATGAGCGGGCCTGAGGGGAACGCCGGTGGGAGGGACGAGCGGGACGACGGAAACGAGGCGACCGAAACGGACGCGGACCACGAACTCCGGGTCACGAAGATCCGTAATGGAACCGTGATCGATCACGTTCCGGGGGGACTGGCGCTCACAGTGCTCGGCGTGCTCGGTATCGACGGGTCGGCCGGCGAGGTCGTGAGCATCGGCATGAACGTTCCCAGCGACCGCCTCGACCGGAAGGACGTGCTGAAAATCGAGAACCGCGAACTTACTCGTGACGAGCTCGACGTGCTCTCGCTAATCGCTCCGGCGGCGACGATCAATATCGTCCGGGAGTACGACGTCAGCGGGAAACACCGCGTCGATCGCCCGGAACAGGTCTCAGGGGTAATTTCGTGTCCGAACCCCGACTGTATCACGGCGGGCAACGAGCCCGTTTCCCCGACGTTCGACGTACTCGAGGAGGGAGTTCGGTGTGTCTACTGCGAGACGATCCTCGGGGCCGAGGGAGCCAGCCTCACTGAGCACGCCGACATCGGCTGAGCCGGTCGACCGGCCGATCGACCGATAGTTCGTTCAGGGCCGAAAGTTCTCCACAGAAGGAAGTCGACTCGCCACCCCTGCGTAGGCCGACCGAAGACCGGAACGGCTAGCAGTGGGTACCCTCATCCATGGCACGCTTTGGTTTCGATATCGCGACTACGTTCGTCGGCTCGGGACTGACGCTACTGCTTTCGGCCGCCGGACTGCTGTATGCCGAGCAATTAGAATATACGGTCCCGCAGTTGTACGCTATCGGCGGCGGAGCGTTTCTCGCCGTCGGTATCCTCTTCGGACTCGTCTCGGTGGCAATGGGATTAAAGTGAAGCTCCAGGGGAGAACGGAGAGAGGGGGCTCGTCCCCAGTGAGAGGAGAGTGGCGATCGACCCGGACCGATGTCGGCTGCGTTCGTCCCGCCGACGGCATACCGTTCGCCGGGTACTGCCCAGGGGAACTACGTGTTCTCGGCGGCCTAGCTGAGCTGTTCGTACTGGGCTTCGATCTCGGTGACACAGAAAAAACAACAGACCTCGTAGGAATCCTCGCCCAGATCGATCGAAACGCCGCCGCTGTCGACGGACTTTCCGCAGACCACACACTCGATGCCGACCGACATTTCCCCGAGCGTCGGCTCCCAGTGCGACGCCGGTACTAATCGCACCGAGTACTCCCGGATACTCTCGGCGTCGATCTCCTCGGCGAGCGGTTCGCGGATTTCCTCCTCTCCCCTGTGTGCCAGTCCCTGAACTGCGCCGTCTACCGTCTCGACGACGTGTTCGATTACGGGGACGAGGTCCTCGGCCACCGCCTCGGCCTCGCCGGGGGCGACCTCGAGTTCGATCAGTACGGTCGTACCCTCGACGAGCATCGAGCGATCGATGTCGAGGGAAAAGCCTTCGATGATTCCCAGGCCTTCGAGGCGCTCGATCCGCTCGGAGACCGTCGGCGGCGAGCGATCGACCGCTGGCGCGATCTTCCGGTAGGGTCGGCGGGCGCCCTCGACGAGCGACTCTAGTATCTCCCGGTCGATGTTGTCGATGCCAGGTCGCTACCGCGGGGGAGGGGAGGAGGGCGAGCAAGACCTTCCCATGGAACCCCACAGCTTGCAAGTGCCTGGAACACGCCCAAATAGCGGTAGGTACTCGTTCACATACATGAGCCTGGTCGACGACGTCAGACGGGAGGGGGCGGGCGAGGAGGGCCGGTCGGGTCGGTACGCCTGTCGGAACTGTGGCAGTCCCCTCGGGAAGAATTACGAACGCTGCCCGGAGTGTAGCGGCGAGGACGTCGCCCCGATCGAGGAGGTCATAGCGCCGGAGTTCACTGAGTGACCGAGTGACCGATCGGCCGAGCTATCGACAAGAGACCCCGACTCGAACTGCCGACGAGCCATCGCCGCGCTTATTATCGCTCTGTATGTAGCGCTTGAGTCCTCTCATGAACCCTTTCGTTCACCTGATCGCCGACTACGGCAAGGCTGACCCGGCTTTCTCGGAGGTCGTCCACCGCTTGCAAAGCGAGAACAGAGCTATCGACGTACAGACCACTGCCGTTCGGCCGTTCTCGACATCGCGACGGGCTTCTGGATCGAACAGCTCGGGGTGCACAACCTCGCCTTCGAGGGCCTCACGATCTACTCGAACACCGCCCCATGGGCCGAGGATAGCACCCCGAGGCAATCGAACGAGGGGGAGGGGCTCTGCTATCTCGAACTCGACAGTGGAGTCCCCGTTCTGGCGATCGACGGCGGGTATAACCTCTCGTTCGTCAGGGATCACGTTCGGGAGTTCCGTGCGGTAGACGCGCCGAGAGAGGGCTCGCAGTTCCGCTCGCGAGGTTTCTTCCTGGCGCGTATCGCCGAGATCGCCGCCGGGAACCTGGACCCACTGGGCGAGGAGCTATCGGTCGAGAGCATCCCCCCGAAGCCCAAAGCGGCCGTCTGTCATGTCGATGGCTACGGCAATCTCAAGACCTCGATCCGCGACCCGGAGTTCGATTCCGAACAGGAACGACTCACCGTCGAGATCGATTCGCGAACCAGAACCGCGCTCTACAGGGACGCCGTCTTCGAGGTCGGTGAGGGCAATCTGGTGGTGGCTCCCGGCTCGGCGGGCGGCGAGGATCCCTACGTGGAGACCGTCCAGCGAGGGGGCTCTGCGGCACGGCTGTTCGACGAGCCCAGTCCTGGGGCGACGATCGCCGTTCGCTGACCGTTCCCGGCATCGTATGAATCGTTCCGTACTCCCCCTTTCCCTTGGTGGCCGCCCTGTAATTCAATCCTCGAGGTCGTCCTCGCTCAGTACCGACGTGCTCATGCCGACGGTGTTGGCGACGACCGTCCCGTGGGCCCGCCGGAGCTGCTCGGAGAGCGATTGGTGGGAGATGCCGAGTTCGGAAGCGAGTTGCACGGCGTTGGCCCGTCGTGGCACCTCGTAGTAGCCCGCATCGAGGGCAAGCGTGAGCGCGCGGTGTTGTTTCTCGGTGAGGCCGTGGCTCCCTAAGGACCCATCGCGCTGGTCGTAGATCCGCTGGGCGTCGAAGTCCATGCCGGCTTCGTCGAAGTGCTCCTGGACGCGTCTGATCCCATCGCGTTCAAGGAAGAGGAACTTCAGCTCCCAGGTCTCCCTGGAACCCTTGGCTTCAAGCAACACGGCCTCTTCCTCGACGATAGTGTGGACGAGCGTCTGGATGCGGTCGATCCAGTTCATCTGATAGAGCCACTTGCTATCGAGGTCGGTCACCAGTTCGAAGCTCTCGACGCTCGAATCGTCGTCGAGTGCGTCCTCGAACAGGTCCCGATCTGTGCCGGTTACCCACATGAAAGGCATGATGCGATCGGGATCCTGCGCGATGACGCGTTCGAGCCGGAAGGTGATGTCCTTGAGCGCTTCGGTGGTTTCCCGGAGCGCGAACTCGCCGGCCGGGACGATGGCTTCGACGATAGTTCCCATTTCCGGGAGACTCGTGGAGCTACGATAGTGACTCTTCCCTTTTCGTCACATGGAGGTCACCGTTCGCTCGCTGCTCGACGAGGATAGTACCTAAGTACCTATCGCAGCCGGTGAGTGGGGCCCTTTCCGTTCGCTCCACCCGTTGGTAGCGGGTCAGTCCCTGAAGGAGAGCGCCCCGAGCACGCCACTGACCACTGAGACGGTCGCGAGCACGAACGCCGATCCCGGGAATCCGAAGATCACGCCACCGATAACCGCATACAGGATAACCCCGCCGATACCAGTCGTTACACCGCCGCCGAGGAGTCGCGGATCCATACACAATCGCAGTAGGGCACATCGATAATGACCTCGCGGCCTGCACACGAAGCACTCGGTGAGGCGGGCCATACGGTAGGGACGATTTCACCGAGGCGGTGGGCCCTCCGGTCGGCGGGGTCCGTTGCCCTCCCTCTGGATTCGCTCGCCTTGGGAAACGAAATCGATGCCGTATCGCCCCTCCGTATTCTTCTCGCCGGTGGGACGGTATCGCTGGGAGTGCGATCGAGCCGATCGCCTAACGAACTTCGAATCGACTCGCGGAACGACTATGTTTCCTTACCCGCAAAGCGGGAAACGGACCCGCTCGTCTTCCCGTGTGCAATGGCAGCACAACAGGTCGGTCTGAGCGACGAGATGGAACAGTGCGTCGATAGCTGCACCGAAGCCGTCGAAGTCTGTGAGTGGTGCGCCGAGGAGTGTGCGGACCACGGCGAGGGGATGGCCGAGTGTATCCGTCTGTGCCGGGACGTCGCAGACATCGCCCCGTTGTGTGCGCGTCTGTGTACGCGCGGCTCGGATTTCAACTCTCAGATCGCCGAAGCCTGTGCACAAGCGTGCGAGGCCTGTGCTGAAGAGTGCGAAAGCCACGATCACGAGCACTGCCAGGTCTGTGGGAGATCCTGCCCCAGTGCGCCGAGTCCTGCCGGGCAACCGCCTAACGACGCGATAGCTACCGGAGAGGCCGTCCGCCGGGAGACGACATGGAATCACGACCCTTTTTCGGCGGCTCGAACGCTTCCAGCGATCGCGTTCGGCCAGCCAAGCGTCTTTCCTAGCGCTTAGTACGTAATGGGCACCGAAGACGGCCGGCTCGGGGCACTTCGCCGGCGACGCATCTCGGAGTCTCGATTCAGGACCTGAAAACGAGGGTGCTCGAAGCGATCAGTCCGCTGCCGATCCCTGGCCGCCGCTCGCCCCACTATCCATCGAGGAGTCCCGATGGAGGTAGTAGAGGACGACGAAGAGGCCGGTCGCGAGCACGTTCAACACGGCCTTATAGTCGAGCTCGATCGCGATTTCGGCGATCCGTGTCCCCGCACGCGGCGGGATCAGATCGAGGCTCGCGAAGACGATATAGACCACTAAGCCCGAGATCACGGCGGCGACGAAGATAATCCCCGAGAGGATCGCGGCGAAGGTGCCGCCGTAGTAGCCCCGATAGGCGTCCATGAGCGGCGGGATGATGAGATCGGCGAAGATATAACTGAGCACGCCCCCGAAGGAGAGCCCCTCGGTCCAAAGCACCGTCGCGAAGAGGACGTTCCCGACCGAGCAGACGAACGTCGCGACCCCGATGAACGCACCCAGGATCGTCGTCCAGACGACGAAGGCAGGTAACCCTAAGATCTCGTTTGCGAACAGCGCGGTCCAGGCCGAATCGGGGACGAAGCCCGCGAGGATCCCTGCAAAAACGAAGCCGATCGCGATGTCCTCCCAGAGCATGCTCCATTCCTTCCATTGCTTGTCCGCGAGGCGCTTCCAGCCTTGCTTCGAGGTGATGCTGTCTTTGATCGTGGTGTTCGCTTCCTCGGGATCGAAGCTCTCCGCACAGCTTTCCGAACAGAAGTAGTGGGTCCCGCCGTCGGTCTCAACGACGTGATCGGTCTCGTCGGGGTTTACTTCTATCCCACAAACCGGGTCCTGTTCGGTCGGCTCCCTGCCACCGACCGCGTTCTGTTTAGCCTGTCCGACCATTTCGTCGGGCACGACGTAGACGAACCCGACGGTCATCAGGCCGATCAGCAGTAGGCCGCCGAGGAAATCCGCCAGTAAGAACTGCCAACCCAACAGGAGCCAGATGACGATCCCGATCTCGATGACCAGGTTCGTTGCGGCGAACATATAGGCTCCCAGTGCCGCCGCGGCCGAAGCTCCCTGCTTGAGGAAGTTCTTCGCGGTCGCGACCGCCGAATAGGAACACGACGAGGAGATGAACCCGAAGAAGGTGCCATAGCCCAACTCGCGCAGGCTATGACCTTCGAGCAGCTCCGAGACCGTCTCGGTCGATATCCAGGCCTCGACGCCACCAGCGATCGCGAAGCCGGCGACCAAGGCCCACCAAATGATCCAGGCCATCATCACCGCCGTATTGGCGGTCTCTGTCGTTCCGCTCACGAGATACTCGCTCAGTGGTTGATTCGTCGCGAACCCCCCGACAGTGATCGCGAGCACTGCTATCCCGCTCAGGATCGCGTAATCTCGTTTCTCCACTGTATCGTCCTCGATTCGTAGTTGGGGGCCGGATTTTTACCCGGATTGCGGCTAACGTTCTCGCCATTCAGGCCGATCCGTAGCTAACGATCCAAAGTCACGTAGGGAGTAGCCAAGAACAACCGATCGCTAGTCGGGCTTCGATACGCTCTCTCTCCCTCTCGGCCGAGGACAGGGTAGTCGAGCCGACTCAGAACGGCTCGTTTCCTCTCCGCTGCTCTTCCTCGCGCGTTTGTGCTCGCGGTCGGTGTATCCCTTGCGCCCGATCGCGTCATCACCGACCGCGTTGAGGATCATCCCCTGGACCTCCTCGGGCGACTCATAGGACGTCTCGGTCGTATCAGCGTCGTGCTCGCCGTCGTCGAGGGGGCCGAGTACCTCCCGGAGCGTCCGCATCCCGTTCGGAATCGTGAGTTCGTGCTCGCCGTGGGCCGCGAGCACTTCGGTGGTCGTGGTCGGGTACTGCTGTGTGGCGAGTGCCGCCTCGAGACCGCCGAATTCGATGCCCTGCTCGCGACGCTCGGTACCGTCGGTAGTCACTATCTATTCCTCCGCATCAGAGCATACGGAGCCGATAAATAAACGATTGTGCCTGCCACGGGTGGGGAAGTGAAAGCGCCCGATCGCGTTTAGTCCTGATCCGCTCGTTTCGATACTGTCTAGAATGTACTAAGCAGATCGGAGGTGAAAACGCGATGTCAGTCCCGTACTATGATCTATTCTGCCGGGATGAGACCCTGTACTCTGGGATCTTCTTTACCGCTAAGTTAGCAGAGGTGCGTACAATCAATTACCGGCACACTCTGTTACTCATATAAACTACTGGCACGCGAGAGGGGTGTTTACTTACGCGAGGGGAGTGGCTAGTACGGCCGAGAGGATGAGTTATGGCTACACAGTTCGTTCCAGCCGCCGTCCGATCCGCCCTGGAAATACTGGCTACCGAACGTGAGCGAACACTCACCGAACGCGACGCGTTCGAGGCGTTCCGTACCCATGTTACCACGATCGAACCACCGGAACATCGGACTAGCAGTGCCCATGGGCGGCAAAGCGCGGCTCAACGAACACTGGTGAAGCAATCACACTCGGACGATCGGCTTCGACGCGTCCAGGACGCCTACCGCGAAAGCGTCATGAGTATGTCCCACTACGAGGACGAATACGACGATTCGCTCGCTGAGTCCCTCGCCGAGGAGTTCGGACCCGAGGTCGCTGGCGCGGTACTGACCGGTGATCAGTTCACTCGTTCGCTCCGCGAGCAGCTCCTTACGGCGAGCCGAGAGGCCTGCACCCGGCGAACGACTTTTCTCACGGTTCTTACCCGGGAGACCGAAAGCCTGCAAACCGCTGAGGAGACGATCACCGCACTTGGCAGTGCTCTCGAGACCCTGGACGCGCGCTCGTTAGAGTCGTGGTCGCCGGTGGAGCTCGCCGACAGCTACGAGCAACTGCTCACAGCCGAGGATCGCTGCGAAGAGCTGGTGAGCGAGCGACAAACGACGCTACACAGCCACGGCCTCCCCGGACCGATGCCCATCGATTCCGATCTCGACCTCACTGAGTATCTCTATCAGTCGCTGTCTGTCACACACCCGGTGCTTGCCGACCTTGCTGACCTCGCTGACACGCTCAGAGGAGAACGCCAGCGAGTCGAACGCGCGATGCAGGCGTGTGAAACCCACCTGAGCCACTATAGCTCGCCGTGAGCGGCCGATGGGCGCATACCGCCTGGACAAATCATGATTGTTATGAGATGGGTGCACAAGTAACGGGTAGGATTAGGACTCCTCTTTGCGTATAGCACAGCCCAGCCATGCCAGCCTGCGAGAACTGTGAGGGGTTCGTTACGGACAACTACGTTCGCGTGTTCGCCCCATCCGAATCGGAGACGGTCCGCGTCTGCCCGAACTGTGAGGACAAGATCCGCGACAGGGGCGAGGTCCGCGAGGCCCACTCACCACGCCGCTGACCAGCCGAGACACCCATGCGATCACCAACGCCTCGATCCGGCTCTCGAACCCGAACTCGAGAGCGAGGACGAGCCCAAGAGCGAGCCCCCACCCGAGAACGAAACCGAGAGCGACCGTCGGTCTGCCCCGAGTGCGAGGTGACACCCGTGAGGATAAGTGACGACAGCGAACTGGTGTGTCCCGAATGCGGGCTCGTTGTCGAGGACGCTCGTATCGATCACGGCCCCGAGTGGCACGCCTTCGACTACGACGAGCGCCAGCAGAGATCTCGTGTCGGGGGGCCGGTCACCCCGACGTTACACGACAAGGGTCTGTCGACGACGATCGATTGGCGTGACGCGGACGCCACCGGGCAGGCCCTCTCCGATCGCAAGCGCCAGCGAGTCTCCCGACTCCGGCAGTGGAACGAACGCATCAAGACCGCGGGGGCCAGCGAGCGCACCCTCCAGTCCGCACTCGGCGAGATCCATCGCATGGCCTCGGCATTGGGACTCCCGCAATCGGTCCGGAAGGTAGCGAGCGTACTCTATCGTCGCGCGCTCGACGAGGACCTTGTTCGTGGGCGCTCGATCGAGGGCACTGCCACGGCCATGCTATACGCTGCGTGTCGCATCGAGGGCATCGCTCGGTCGCTCGATGAGGTTACGACAGTCTCGCGCGTCGAGCGCACACAGGTCGGCCGGACCTATCGTTATCTGGCAGGGGAACTCGAACTCGGCCTCGAGCCCGTCGATCCCAAAGAGTACGTGCCCCGATTCCGGTCGGCGCTCGAACTCCCCGAGATAGTGGGAACGACGGCAAAGGAGGTCATCGACGCGACCGTCGCAGAAGGGCTGCTCTCGGGGAAGTCCCCGACGGGCTTTGCCGCCGGCGCGCTCTACATCGCGGGCTTGCTCTGTGATGAGAGACGCACGCAGGAAGCGGTCGCCGACGCCACCGGGGTCACTACCGTCACCGTTCGAAATCACTACAAAGCCCAGGTCGACGCACTCGATCTCTCGACCGGCGACGACCTCTCGAAGGGCACCCGAGCGGTGCTCGACCAGGAGGGCGCTACCTCGTGAGTCAAACGATACCAGGTAGGAGTCGGCGCTCACTGTCGCTCGGTGGTAGGGCTACCGCCCCCACCGCACAACGGGGCGAAGGCAAGGGGATCGTCTCACCACTCGATTACCGTCGATACCGTCCATGCCGTCGGTACCGCCCTCAGGGGGCACGCCGATGACTGAGACACCGGGATCGGATTGAATCGAGCGGATCGAGCGGGAGACGGGACGAAACGTCGGCGCTCACCCTGGGCGAGTCCTTCGAGATCCTCTCGCTCCGACGCCGGCGAACGATCCTCCGCTGCCTCGCCGAACAGCCCGACGATACGATCGACTTTCAGGACCTCGTCGAAGCCATGAGGGCGCGAAGCCGAGATCGAGGGCGAACCTGGGCAACCCACAATAGAAGATCGAACACGAGCACCGCGTCGACAGCGCGTTGCGGCGGCGCTGCATCACGACGATTTCCCACGATTGGCCGCCGCCGGCCTCCTCGAGTACGATCGCTGGCGTGGCGAGGTACGGTACAACCGGGACGATCGGCCCGACGCTTGGCTTACACGCACTGCCGAGGACGAGCGCGCACAGCACGACGACCCTGATTGCGAACCCTACTCGTCGAAACCATGACGACGACCACCAGCACCACGGCCGAGAACGACTCCGAGAGGAAGACAGGGACGGAACCAGGGGCCAATAGCTCCGCGACCGTCGCCGAACTCACGATGCCGGTCGCGGCGTTCGCGCTCGGGGAGACGGCCGCCGCTCTCGAGGCGGTCACCTTCGAGATCGAGCGCGTCGTCGCCCACGGGAGCGACTCCCTCGTGCCGCTGGTGTGGGTAAGCGGGAGCGAGCGCGAGGCCCTCGAACGGGCGCTTGACGACGATCCGAGCGTCGAGGCGTTCGACTTCCTTACCGACACTGCTCGTGATAGCAGCGCGGAGAGCGAGTTCCTCTACCGGATGGAGTGGAACGAGCGGATCGAGGCGTTCGTTGCCCTGCTCGTTGAGGCGGGTGGAACAGTACTGACCGCACGGACGGCGAACGGTCGATGGCATCTCCGCCTTCTCTTCCCCGAGCGCGCGGCGCTCGCGCGGGCATACGACGATTCTGAAGCGGTCGTGCCGGCGATAGACGTTCGCAGGATCTACGCGCTTGAGGAGGGGCGGGAGGATCGCTTCGGGCTAACCGACGGGCAACGGGAGACGCTCGCGCTCGCGTTCGACCACGGCTATACGAGATTCCCCGCGGGACGGTGGCCAAAGAGTTCGCCGAAGCGATCGGGATCAACCATCAGGCACTATCCGAGCGACTCCGACGCGCCCACGGAAACCTTGTCGCGAACGCGCTCCTACTCGATCAGTAAAGACAGGGAGAGGGAGACCTGCAACGGACATCGGAGCGAGATCGGACCGGTGTGAAGCGGTACTATCGGTGGGTCGAACGGGTAGGCCGGTCGATACCCGAACTGCCTTTCCCGCCGCGACGGTATCTCGGGGCATGTTCGGGGTTATGACGCGCCACGAGGAGGAACTGGAATGGTCGGAGTTCGATCGGCGCTTCTACGAAGCCAAAGACGTCTCGGGACGGGCCTCCGAGCCGGTCGAGAACGCCGTGAACGCGATCTCCTGTTTCGCCGATAACGCCACCGCACGGGCCGAATCCGACGTGCTCTCTGCGAGCGCCGAGGGCGAGCCCGCCACCCGCGAGCGGCCCTACTTCGACTGGTCCCATATCTGTCCGACCCACGCAGACTACCGCGAAGGTCTGCTCGCGACGATCGAGCAGGCGGCGAGCGCGAACGAGGATGTCCGGCTCGACGATGCCGGGTTCGCCCGCGAGGAGTACTGTTTCTGTGATCGCTGCGAACGACGCTTCGCCGAGAGCGAGTTCGAGGACCGCTTTGAGTGGCGCGCGTCGGTGATCACCGAGTTCGTGAGCGAGGCGAGTTCTCGGATACCGGGCCGCACCTACCTCACCGTCCACCCCGACCCTTACCCGGGCCATCTCTACGAACGGTCGGGAATCGATATCGAGGCGCTCGACGCTCACGTTGATGAGTTCGTCGTGCCGCTGTACGACACTGCTTACGGCACGACCTACTGGCTCGAGATCATCGCGAAGGGGTTTCTCGATCTCCTCGAAACGCCCTTCTCGATCGAACTGTACGCCGTCGATATCGAAATCGACCAGTTGATCCACGCTGCGGAGGTCGCCGACGCCTACGCGAAGGACGTGCTCTTCGGCTACGACGCGAGCACCGCCCGGGGAGCGCTTCGGCGGATGGACGCCGACGCCCGCGAGGGACGGACCCACGGGGCCTGAAGCGTCCAGAGCGAACGCCGACCTCGATGCCTTCTCCAGCTAGTCCCTACCGGTAGCCGGGACTTCCTCAGACGGCGAGGGCGTGCTCGCGCCACTGCTCGATCTCCGCGCGATCGCGGGTGTCCTCGGGGAGCGTATCGAACCATCTCGCAGTGCTTATCTCGCCGTCGGGGTCCGAGACGTCGAGCGCATCGGGGTCGGTCTCCCTAGCCTCGGCAGCGAAGACCGGTAGGACGCCCCAGGTGCTGTAGTCCTCACAGCTGATCTCGACGCGGGTCACCATCGCGAGCCCTTTATAGTCCGCCTCGATACCGGCTTCCTCGCTTAACTCGCGTTCGGCAGCCCCTCGAAAGTCCTCGCCGGGATCGATCTCACCACCGGGGAGTACCCACATATCGACGCCCTCGTGCCGGACGAGGAGTAACTCGCCTGCGGGCCGGTAGACGACCGTGTGTGCGCCATATGGCGCGCCACAGTCCCGAATCCGTTCGGCGAGCGTCCGGAAGCGCTCCCGGGAGACACGTCGCGAGCGCTCGAACTCGAGGAATTCGTCGTGAGCCTCCTGAAGCCCGTGGTAGGCCCGCTCGGCGCATTGGTCGGCCGTGTCGGTCAGATACCAGAGCCCGTCGATCGTCGTCATCGGCTCGGGCTACCGGCCCGGATCGGGCGAGGCGTTCGAAGCGACGTTACTAGATATCATGGACAAGCGTTCGGACCCGACTGAGATAAACCTTCGAGTGCGGTGGCCATCGCCGCTTCGGTGCGAGCGCCAGGGTCACTGACTTCGATCGGGAAGAGCCGATGCAGTGATGAATCCGATGGGTGATGGTTCGAACCGGGCTTCTTTTGTTCGGCCCGCGGGAAACTCACCTTATGAGCTTCGAGGAAGACGATCGCGTGCGGCTCCGGGACGAACACAGCCAATTCGACGGTGAGACTGGTACCGTGACCCAGGTCATGGAGACGATGTTCGGTGACGCGACCTACACCGTGAGCTTCGAGGACGGCCAGGAGTCAGGCGTCTCGGAGGACGCCCTCGAACCCGCCGAAGAGTAACGAGACCGACGCCGCCCGCCGATTCATCCCGTCGATGTCTACCCTTCCGCTCCACTACGTCGATCTCCGGGCCTTCGCGTATGCGACCGAGGACGAACGGCGCGTCGCCGAGGCCATCCAACACTACCTGCCCGAAGAGTACGAACTCGATCGGGCGAGCACCGAAGGGTTTCACGGCGATCGCATCGTCGTGCTCTCCGCGCGGGTCGAACGCGCCGACGACGTCCGCGTCGTTTTGAGACGCTTGGCCGAGTTCGAGGGGATCGAGGGCGTCGTCGAGGAACTCGAAGAGCGCGTCGACGAGAACTGTGCCTTTTACCTCACGCTCGACAAGCAGGCGGCCTACCGCGGCGAGGTCGCACTCGGCGACGGCCTTACCCTCCGCGGGAAGATCGAGGCCTACCCCGCGAAGAAGGGAATCGCCGTTGCGAACCTGCGGGAGTTACTCGCCGACCTGCAGACCGGGTAGTCCTCGGCCGACGGGCAGTTTATGCCAGCCGAACGCTGAAGGACTAGCGAGTACCCGATGACCGAGGCCGACCGCGACATCTTCTACGAGGCTGTAAGCGCCCATTCCGACAGCAGGAGCACCGCCGCCCGCCTCGCGCTTACCGCCCGCGAGCAGGGCTACGGTGGCATCGTGCTCCGTGCCGACCCGAACGAGGGAACGAGGCTCGACTCGGCGAGTCCTGCCGAGATCGCGGACGCCTACGGTATCGACGTGGTCGAGAGCGTCGAGATCCGTACCGATTCACCGGGATCGGCGAGCGGAGCCCTGGGCGAACATCGCTCGGAGCACACCCTCGTGATCCTCGCCGGAGGAACTGAAGAGATGAATCGCTTCGCCGCCGAGGAGCCCCGCGTCGACGTACTCGCCCGCCCGATGGCCCGGCGCGGCGACGTCGATCACGTTATCGCAAGAGCCGCCGCGCGAAACGGCGTCCGGATCGAGTTCGACTTCTCGTCCGTGCTTCGAACGAGCGGGGGCCAGCGGGTGCGGGCGCTCGCCGATCTGCGGAAGCTGCGCGAGTTAGTCGAGAAATACGATGTGCCCTACGTGATGAGTGCCGGCGCGGGAAGCCATCTCGAACTGCGAGCGCCCAGGGAGTTGGCCGCGGTGGGCGAGGCGATCGGCTTCTCGCTCGAGGCGGTCCTCGAGGGACTCCGCGAGTGGGGCCGGCTCGCCGCGCGCAATCGTGACTTACAGGGCGGATCGTTCATTGAGCCGGGGGTCAGAGTAGGAAAGCATGACGAACAGTTCTGAGGACCACGGCGCACGCTTCGACGAGAAGGCAGCGAGCTACGACGACGACCAGGAGAGCCCGGAGTACCGCCGGTCGGTGGAGGCGGTGATCGCGAGTGCCGCACCCGGTCCCGGGGAGACCGTTCTCGATGTCGGGACCGGCACCGGCGCGATCGCCCTTGCGCTCGCCGGGCGCGCGAAACGGGTCCTCGGCCGCGACGTCAGTGAGGGGATGCTCGATCGGGCACGCGAGAAGGCCGCTGCCGAGGCAATCGAAAACGCCGATTTCGAGGAAGGGCGCTTCCGCGAGCCGAGGGTCACCGAACCGGTGGACGTAGTAGTCTCGAATTTCGCGATGCATCACCTCGCGGACGAGGAGAAACGCGAGGCGATCGAGACGATCGCGGGGTTAGAACCCCGTCGATTCGTCCTCGGGGACGTGATGTTCTTCGGCGAACCCGATCCCGACGAGCCCTTCTTCAGCCCCGAAGTCGACGACCCGGCGACGGTCGGCACCCTCGCCGACGCGCTGACCGACGCCGGCTTCTCGCTCACCGCGGTCGAACGAGTCCACGACCAGGTAGGGGTGCTCGTCGCCGACCGTGCGGAGCGCGACGGCCACTCGGACGCCGAAAGGGGAGTAGAGAGCGAGGCCGTCACCGACCCCGGCGACCCCGAGGGCGAGACGGCGACTGACACCGCGAGCGAGGGCCTAATCGTTCCTGACGAGGGCGGGGCCGCGAGCTACGAGGAGTAGTCGAAGATTCCTCGATGTGTGCGTTACCGAAACACTTGCGGCCACGCTGGCGATACCTGGCGGTCGAAATCGAGCGCGAGCCCGACGCTTCCCTCGACCGTCGAGCGTTCCAGCGAGCGCTCTGGAAGGCCGCCAGGGAACTGTTAGGCGATCCGGGGAGTGCGGACTGTGACCTCACGGTGATGCGCTTTCGCTTCGACGAAACAGGGGAGAGGGGCGAAGTAATCGTCAGGGTACGCCGTGAGGAACGCGAAGAGGGGCGGGCGGCGCTCGCCTGCGTGAGCGACGTCGGGGGCGGGCCCGTCGGGATCCACGTTCGGGGGACGAGCGGGACGATCCGGGCCTGTGAAGAGCGACACCTGGGCGGGAGACCTGACTCGGGGACCGAAACGAGTGTTCCGTTCGCGGGTGCGGATCGACCCGCCCGCGAACAGGGAAGCGGACGAGTCGACATCCACGTCGATGAGCAGTGGGTGGGGGCGACGACTCTCGACGTCGAAACCGAAACGCCCGACAGGGAGGGGCGAGAGTAGCGAGTATGCAAGGAGGAAATCAACAGCAGGCCTACGACCGGGGGATCACGATCTTCTCGCCCGACGGCCGGCTCTACCAGGTCGAGTACGCCCGCGAGGCGGTCAAACGCGGCAGCGCCAGCCTTGGGGTCCGCACGGAGGAGGGGGTCGTCCTCGCGGTCGTGAAACGCAGTCGCTCGCCGCTCGTCGAGCGATCGAGCGTCGAGAAGCTCCACAAAGCCGACGATCACATCGGTATCGCCAGCGCGGGCCACGTCGCCGACGCCCGCCAGTTGGTCGACTTCGCGCGCCGGCAGGCCCAGGTCAATCGCTTACGGTACGAGGAACCGATCGGCGTCGAGGCACTTACTAAAGAGATTACCGACACCATCCAACAGTACACCCAGATCGGCGGAGCCCGGCCCTTCGGTGTAGCACTCATCGTCGGCGGCATCGAGAACGGCGAGCCCCGCCTCTACGAGACCGACCCATCGGGCACGCCCTACGAGTGGCAGGCACTGGCCATCGGAGCCGATCGCGACGACATGCAGGAGTACTTGGAGGCACACTACGAGGACGGAGTCGACTTGGAGGGTGGGGTCGAACTCGCGCTCGGGGCGCTCGCGGCCGCCAAGGATGAAGGCATCACCACCGAGGAGGTAGACATCGCGACAATCGACGCCGAAACCGAGAGTTTTCGGGACCTCACGGACGAGGAGGTCGAGGAGTACATCGAGGAGTTCGACCTGCTCGCCGAGGGCGAAAACGGCGAAGACGACGAGGACGAAGCGGAGTAGTCCAACCGTCGATCGCTCTCGCTCGGCAGAATTAGCCGGTCGCAGGGAGACGACTAAGCGGGAAACGATTTTTATCACCTGCGCCGTAGGGATAGCTATGATATCACTCGACGAGGCGGTGACGGCGCGGCTGGAATCCCATGGCGCACGTTTCGAGGTACTCGTCGATCCCGACGCGGCGCTTGCGATCAGCCGCGGCGAGTTCGAGGGCGACTTGGAGGAGGTGATCGCCGCCGAAGACGTCTTCGAGAACGCTTCGCGAGGTGATCGGCCGGCCGAAAGCGACGTCGAAGACGTCTTCGGGACGACCGAACCACTCGAAATCATCCCCGAGGTCATCCAGCGCGGGGAGATCCAGATCACCGCCGAGCAGCGCCGCGAGATGCAAGAACGCAAGCGCCGCCAACTGATCAACCGGATCGCGCGCAACGCGATCAACCCCCAGATGGACGACGCGCCCCACCCGCCCGATCGGATCGAGTCGGCCTTGGAGGACACCGACTTCCGGATCGACCCCATGCAGCCCGTCGAAGCCCAGGTCGACGACGCGCTCGATGCGCTGCGGCCGGTGATCCCGATCCGCTTCGAGGAAGTCACGATGGCCGCCCAGATACCCGCCGAGCACGCCGGCAGCGCTCAGGCGAAAATCAGGGAGTTCGGGGATCTCGAAGACGAGGAGTGGCAGTCTGATGGCTCCTGGATCGGCATGTTGACCTTCCCCGCAGGGATGCAAAACGACTTCTACGAGGTCGTCAACGAGCATTCGAGTGGCGAGGGCGAGGCCCGCCTGGTCCGGGACGAAGACGACCTGCGAACCCGCTGATCGATCGCAACCGACCGAGTCATGCCTATTCGCTCGCCGTAGTCCGGCTTTCCTGTCAAGAACGTGTCGGGTACCAGGACACTAAAGAACCGGCGGCGTCTACCCGCGCACATGACACCGACTCGGGGAACGGAGGCGAAGGATCGGCGCGGCTGAAAGCGCCGCCCTATTGAGGAAAGTGATCACATGGGTGTGATCGTCGCCAAGCGCGTCGATAGCGGCACGGCCAACACCGCGGAGATCCGCGATCTCGTTCGCGCGGCGGGCTACGAGGTTCTCGACGAGGTCACCCAGACCAGAACCGAGGACGCCGCGCTCTGTCTTGGTGAGGGAAAAGTAGCAACTCTCGAGGCGGTCGTCCGCGAGACGAATGCCGACCGAGTCGTCTTCGACAACGAACTGGGGCCCTACCAGACCTACAATCTCGCGGGCGAACTGCCCGAGGACGTCGAAGTGCTCGATCGGTTTCGGTTGATTCTAGAGGTATTCGGTCAGCGCGCCCAGACGCGGAAAGCCCAGCTCCAGGTCGAACTCGCCGAACTGCGCTACGAGTTGCCACGCGCCGAGGCGAAAGTCAGCCTAGCGAGACGGGACGAGCGGCCCGGGTTCATGGGCCTTGGCGAGTACGACGAGAGCCGCGAGCAGGACATCAAAGCCCAGATCAGTCGTATCCGGGAGGAACTCGACCGGATCGAGGAGACCGAGGCGAAACGCCGCGAGCAGCGCCGCGAGTCGGGCTTCGATCTCGTGGCGCTTGCGGGCTATACGAACGCCGGTAAGTCCACCCTCCTTCGACGGTTGGCCGCCGATGTGGACATCGAGGAAAACGCCGAGCTCCATCCCGACCTGGATGCGACCGCCGAATCCGAGGACCGCCTCTTCACGACGCTCGGGACGACGACCCGCCGCGCGGCGATGGATCGCGATGTATTGGTCACCGACACCGTCGGGTTCATCTCCGATCTCCCCCACTGGCTCGTCGAGTCCTTCAAGTCGACGCTCGATTCGGTCTACCGGGCCGATCTCGTGCTCTTAGTCGTGGACGCGAGCGAGTCGACCGAGGCGATCCGCGAGAAGCTCGTGACCTGTCACGACACCCTCTACGAGCGCAACGAGGCCCCGATCGTCACTATCCTTAACAAGACCGATCGGGTGAGCGAGGCGGAACTACGCGAGAAACGCGAGGCCCTCTCGGCGCTCGCGCCGAACCCGGTGGGCATCAGCGCACTCGACGGCGAAGGGATCGAGGAGCTATGCGAGCGCATCGGGCAAGAACTGCCGGCCTACGAGCGCGAACGCCTCGTCCTCCCGATGACCGAGGCGACGATGAGTTTGGTCTCCTGGGTCCACGACAACGCCCGAGTCAACGACGTGGATTACGGCGAGCAGGTGGTAGTGGACTTCGAGGCCCGACCCGCGATAATCGAGCGCTCGCGCGCGAAAGCCGGCGACCTCGCGCCCGCCGAATCGGCCTGAGTACGAACGTGCGAGGAAACACTGGTGAACGAGCAGTTCGAGCGGCCGCTAGCTGAACTCCGCACCGGGATCGACGCCGAAGTCGGACGATCGGGTTCGCGACCGGCGCTACGGAGAACGGGACGGTCGCGGGAAGAGTAAGGGTCCTCCGGGGACTTCCACTCGGGGGGTTCCTCGAAGACGATTCCGTCCGACGCCGGCTATCGGAGCCCCGGAAGCGTCGAGACGAAAGTCCGAGGGTCCCTGCCCGAGGGATGTCGTACGGTACCGTATGCCGAGAAACGTTTATTATGAACCACGAGTGTACTATCGATTGCAACGAGGTGAGAACCAGTCATGGCACTCCCGACTGAGACGGACGACAGTTGGACGCAGGGCCTTGACTTCCCCTCTCGCCTGTTCGGTGGGGGAAGCTTCGGTAGTAACGACTACGAGCTATACGAGGAGGACGGCGAGTTCGTCCTGAGCGTCGAGATGCCGGGCTTCGAGCCCGAGGAGATCGACGTGACCTGGCAGGAGGGCGTGTTGAACGTCGCCGCCGAGCACACCGACGACGACCGCGGGCGCAGGCGGACCTACCACCGTCGGTTCCGTTTCCCCCGAGCGGTCGACGACGACAAGATCGGTGCCAACTACCGCAACGGCGTCCTTGAAGTCACCCTCCCGGCCATCGAAGACACTGCCGTCGAAGGCAAGCAGATCCCGGTCGAAGGCTGAGCCGGGATCGTCCGTAGCAGCCAATCGGCTGCTGACCGTCGATTAGTCGATCATCGGATCAAACGTAATCGCTTTTTTACCACTACTCGCGGCTTCAGGGGATCGTTTCAGCGTCGGATACAGTTCACTGGATCGAGGATACACGAGCATGTGACGACGTCCTCGTCGTGACTGACGGTCGGGAAAGGGATGACCGAAGTCGACGAGGCGTTCGCGTTCGTGGACTTCTGTGCGGTCGAGGTCGCGGCACCGATTCACAGCGAGCGTTTCTCCTTTTCGACCACGCGGACGTTCTCGATTCCGGTATTGGGGTACTGGCCGTCCTCGTCTTTCTCGACGGCCTTGACCATATCCCAGACGGTATTGAGACCCGTCGTCACCCCCTCCAAGGCCTCCATCTCACAGCCGGTCTTGCCCGTCGTCTCGACGGTCACGGTAAGGACGATTCGGTTCTCGCTAACCTCGAAGTCCGTCTCGACATTCGAGATCGGGATGTGGTGGCACATCGGGATCGTCTCCCAGGTGTGTTTTACCGCTCCGATAGCGCCGATCCGGGCGGTAGCTAAGACGTTTCCCTTGCCGACCTGGTCCTCGCGGATCGCCTCGATCGTTCCCTTGGTGAGAGCGATCTCCCCGCGCGCGATCGCCCGCCGGGCGGTGTCGGGTTTCGCGCCGACGTCTACCATGTCTACATCGCCCGCGTCGGTGGTATGGGTCAGTTCGTCGGCGACAGTGGTGTTTCCTGTCGATTCCGCTCGGTCGTCTCCCGCGTCGTTGCTCTCGTCTCGTTCCCTATCGGTTTCGCCCGCGTCCGTCGGGTGACCCTCCTCGGGCCGCGGTCGTTCGGTCATTGATCACCCCACAGCACACGGGGGAGTTCGTCGAGCAGGTCCGAAGCGAGTAGGCCGCCGTCCTTCGCTACCGACTGGGCCGTCCGTCCATTGATATAGGGTGCGACCGTCGCCGCTGGAAGCGGGTCGTTGCGGGCGAGCAGCGCCGCTGTGATCCCCGCGAGCACGTCGCCGGTCCCGCCGACGGCCATCCCTGGGGTTCCCGCTCGGGAGACGCGTGTCGTTTCGCCGTCGGTGATCACGTCCGATTTCCCTTTGGCAAGGACGACGTGCCCGAGGTCGGCAGCGAAGGCCGCGACGTCCTCGGCGTGGGCCGCGAGGTCCTCGACATCGGGCCCGCTCATGCCCGCGAGTTCCTCTCTGTTGGGGGTGCAGACGAGCGTCGCGTCGGTCGCGACCTCGGGCACGATCGAGAGGGCGTCGGCGTCGACCACCGTGCGACCGTCGAACCCTCGGAGGAACTCCTCGACGGCCGCTTCGGTCTCCTCCGCGGAGCCGAGCCCGGGACCCAGTACCACGGTGTCGTCGTACTGGGTCGCCGTCTCGACCAACTCGTCTACCTGGTCGGGGCCGAGCCGGGACGCGTTGTAGGGCTGGACGATCAGGTCCTCGGCGTAGCCCGCGATCGGCTCGAACACTCCTTCGGGGACCGAGAGGAAGGCGAGTTCCGCACCCGCTCGGAGCGCGGCCCCGGCGGCGAGTGCCGGCGCACCGGTGTAAGGGCCGCCGCCGACGACGAGCACGCGACCCTCGCTCGCGGCGTCGCGCTCTACCTGACTCAGGTCGCCCGGCCCGACGAACCGTTCGGCGGCCGCCGGGATGCCGATGTCGGCCACGGTTACGGCGGCGTCGACGTCCTCCAAGCCGGGTTTCGTGTCGTGGAACGTGACGATCCGGTCGGCGTCGACCGCGCCTTCGGCACGATCGCCGGTATCGGCGTTCATCCCCGAAGGCACGTCAACCGCGAGTACCGATGCTCCGGCGTCGTCGACCAGGCGGGCTGCCGTCGCCTCCGGCTCCCGCAACGAACCCGTGACGCCGGTCCCAAGCATCGCGTCGACGATCAGGTCGGGATCGCCGATCTCGAAGTCCTGTGAGTCACGCACCTCGCTCGCGTCGTAGCCGGCTTCCCCGAGTGCCTCCCAGTTCTCGCGGGCGATGTCGGTGCTGATACTCTCGGCGCGTCCAAGCAGGCACACGCGAACGTCGTAGTCGTCGAGGAAGCGCGCGGCGGCGAAGGCGTCGCCGCCGTTGTTTCCCCGACCAGCGACGACCAGTACTTCTCCACCAGGCTCGACCGTCTCCCGCACTGCACGAGCAGTGGCGTTGCCGCTCGACTCCATGAGCTGTTTCCGGGGGACCCCAAGCGCCGCGGCGTTCTCGTCGACGGCAGCCATCCGTTCGGCAGTGATCATCGAGCGGTCGTTCGCGGGCGACGCTGTTAAACGCTCGACCTGCTGTCCGATGGCCAGCGACCGGTAACCGAGGACGGATTCGGGGCCCCATCAGTCACGTCGGCAGCGTGGCGTGTGCCGAGCCGATAGCCGGTCGTTACCTGCTTCGTTTCGATCCAAGCCGTCGATAGATTTTCCAGACCGGTATATTTGAATCATATGCCGATCACCGACGAGTGGGACGACGAACGGATCGCGCCGTCGGGGACCGGAAATCCGGCGACGACGCCGGTCGGTGAGTACGAAACCGAGCGCGACCTCATCGTGGCCTTTCTCGGCGGGAACGTCGAGAACGCCTATACGAGAGCCGAGATCATCAAAGGCGTCGACTTCGGGGAAACCGACGATCCCGATCGCGTGAACGAGGGGCTTCGAGGGCTCTCGATCGCCTCGGAGAACCTGCTTGACATCGCCGGTAACCTCACCGCGACGGCTATCGTCATTGACGACGTCGACGAGGCGCTCGATGGGCTTCTCGAGGACGGCATCGTCGAACGAAAGGAAGTTGACGGGGACGGCGAGACGGTCACGTACTACCGATTGAGCGGCGACACGACCTGGTCGGTCGTTTGTGTCGCGTGTAGACAATAAGCATCGAGTGCCCAGAACGAACTCCGCTCGGTCGAGCCGCCGACCCGTCGACTACCGTCGGACTTCGAAGCTCTCGACTCCTTCGGGCTCCTCGGTCTCCTGTTCGACGCCCTCGACGTCTGCGGCCGGACTCCCCGTTCGACACCACTCGACCATCCCTTCGACGTCTCCTTCCTCGCCTTCGAAGACGGCCTCGACCCGACCGTCCTCCAAATTTCGGACCCAGCCGCAGACGCCGCGGTCGTGGGCGGCCTCTCGGGTGCTCGCACGGTAGGCGACCCCCTGGACGGTGCCGGAAACGAACACGTGCGCACGGGCGCGTGCCATAATCGGACCTCGCCCGCCGTCCTCATAAGCGAACGGCCGCAGTTCGCAGGCGACCCAGTCGTAGCCATCGGTAAGTACTACCAGACGAACGGGATTGCCCTGAAAACGAGGGCAGACGCGCCGGTCACGGCTCGAAACACCCACGAAGCTTATACCGAAAGAGCCGAAATCCCGATCGTATAAAATGTCTCGCACCGAATCGGTCCCCACCTCCCGGCGGCTCCGGCTCCGCGGTCAGCGACGATCGGAGAGCCTCGACGGCGAAGCACTCGACGAACTGAACAACTGTCTCGCCGAAAGCGACGGCGACGCCCCCGTCGATGCTGTCGAGCTCGCGTTCGATCCCGAAAGCCCCGAGGAAGCCATCGACATCCTCCAACGGCTTACCGAGGCCGACTACGACCTCACGGTGCGTGAACTCACCGTCGAAATCCGTCGCTGATCGGTCAGCGGCTCTCTCGAATATCGTCGCCCGTGGTCCGAAGTCGTTCTTTCCCCCCTCTCTTTTCCAGGACTGTCGGCTTCTTCGAGCGGTCTTTATACGCTCCGAGAACCAGGGGAGGACGTGGAGAACGTCACCGATCGCGTGAGCAACCCTTTCGGTATGCGCCCGCCCTGCGAGCGTTACGTTCCGGGCTATGGCGACGCCAACGCCGACTTCCACGTCATCGGCGATCATCCCGGCAACTACGGGGGAGAGAGCAGCGAAGTGCCGTTCACGAACGACGCGAGCCTCCGGCTCCAGGAAGCACTCGCGGAGGCCGGCCTGCTCGAAGAGGTCGGCGAACGTCCCGAGATGGACGGAACCTTTCTCTCCTATCTCTATATGTGCGTTCCCGGGGACGGGGCGGGGGAGCCGACCGGCGCCGAGTACGGCTCGATGGAGCGCTTTTTCGACGCGGAGGTGCGTGCTATCGCCGCCCACGTCCTGCTGCCGGTCGGCGAACGCGCTACCCGCCACGTGCTGGCGACCTACACGGCTCGCTACGGGAAGGTACCCCTCGACATGGAGCGGCTGCACGGGAGTGAAGTACTCGGCACCGGCTGGCTCGTCTACCCGATCGAAAACCCCGCTCGCTGGGAGGCAGGCGACCGGGAGCACCTCGTCGAGGCGCTCGAACGATTACAGGCGGGGGACTTCCGCCGAGAGGTCGATCTCGGGCGCTTCGGCGAGGGCGACGAGCCCTACTTCGTGCGTTGATCACCTCACTGGGGTGTGCCGGCCGGCCCGATCAACAGCAGTTCAATAACTTCGATTCCGTCGAGTCGATGTATGATTCGGCGGTCACGCGTATCCCGGTTCATCCCGGTGCCGCCCAGTACTACAAGGAGCAAGACGCCTGGGACGACAACCTCGAAGTCGGCCGGCGCGGTGCTATCATCCTCGCACCGATCGCTATCATCCTGGTAATGATCAGCGGCGTCGTGAACGTTTTCGGGACGACCGGCGTCCCGGCGAAGATCGCGCTGCTTCTGATCAACATCTCGGGCGGGGTGTCGTTCATCGCGGTGCTTCTGGGCATGGCCGTTGCGATCGTGATGGGTGTCGGGATGCCCACTGTCGCGGCCTATGTCATCGTCGCCGTGTTGATCGTGCCGACGTTCGTCGCCGACTTCGGAGTAGCCAGCATAACGGCCCACTACACCGTCTTCTACGCCGCTATCCTGGCGGGAATCCCACCTCCGGTCGCGACCGCCGCGCTGGTGGCTTCCGGCATCGCCGAGGCGAACTTCTGGCGGACGTGTGGCGCGGCGATCAAGATCGCCGCACCCTTATTCGTGCTTCCGATCGCGTTCGTCTACAATCCGGCGCTGGTCTCGATGTCGTTCGGCCTCTCGACGGTCGTGGCCGGCGTATTAGTGCTCATGGGCGGGATCACCATCATCTACGGGTTGAACTATTCATTCAGAATAGGGATCGGTCGGCGTATCGGCATCCGCGTGCTCCTCTCCGCACTGGGAGTCGCCGTGATGGTCTATCCCGACGCACTGGTAAAAGTCGGCGGTATCGCGGTTTTCGTCGCCGTGTTCGTCGCCGAGAAAATGATGGCTCGTGACGTCGAGCTATCCGCTGGGCGGGAGGTAGACCAATGAGTTCCTCGAAACAGGCACCCGAGGAGAGCGAGCAGGCGGACGTCGGCGCTTTGGGCGAGATCGTACCGGAACCGCTCATGCCGGTATGGCGTCGCGTGGAGTCGGTCCAGGAGTTCCGCCGTACCTACGGCGATTCCTACGTCGGCGTCCTGGAGGCGCTCACCGCCGCCGTACTCGCTGGTGGGTGCGTCTGGTGGCTCTACTTATTTCTGACGGGGTAACCGGAACTCTCGCTCCGGTTTCGTCAGGAGGAATCGCTTATCGGGATCCTGTCGACTAGGACAGCAGTCGGATGGTCGAACGCTCGGAAATCGGGCGGGCCGCGCTTGCCGACAGTCAGGGTTCGCTCGCTGCCCTCACCGGCTCGACGCCTTCGAATAGGCCGGCAGAGGGTTGGGGGTGACGTATGAGGGGATTTATGCGGGCGGGTGCCCCGATTGAGGGTGATGCGATTACACGAGTATCAGGCCAAAGAGGTCTTCGCCGACGCCGGGCTTTCGGCACCCGAGGCCGCCCTCGCGAGAAGTGTCGATGAGGTCGGCGAGGCCGCCTCGCGAATCGGCTATCCGGTCGCGATCAAAGCCCAGGTCCACGTCGGCGGCCGCGGGAAGGCCGGCGGGATCGAACTGGCCGAAAACGAGGCGGACGATGGATCGTGGAGCCGGCGAGCCAGTGGCGATGGTCTCGACCCAGGGTGGGGTCGACATCGAGGAGGTCGCCGCAAACAACCTCGAGGCCATTGCCCGCGAGGGCGTCGATCCGGCCTTCGGCCTGCACCACTATCAGGCTCGCCGGGCGGTCTACGGCGCGGGCGTCTCCCGGGAGGTAGCGAGCGATGTCGCGAGCGTTCTCAGTGCCCTCTATGACCTCTGGGAGAGCCGGGACGCCACCGAGGCGGAGATCAACCCGCTGATGGTCACGGGCAACGACGAAGTGGTCGCCGCCGACGCCGTGATGAATATCGACGACGACGCCCTCTTTCGCCAGCCCGATCTCGAAGCGATGGAGACCGACTCCTATGGCGACGACCTCGAACGCAAGGCCGGCGAGTACGGCTTCGATTACGTCCGTCTGGAAGGCGACGTCGGTATCATCGGTAACGGCGCGGGCCTCGTGATGACCACCCTCGATCTGGTCGACTATTATGGTGGTGAGCCGGCGAACTTCCTCGACATCGGCGGGGGCGCGAAGGCCGACCGCGTGAGCAACGCACTCGATATGGTCTTTTCCGATCCCAACGTCGAGGCGGTCGTGTTCAATATCTTCGGGGGGATCACGCGCGGGGACGAGGTCGCCCGCGGGATCAACGAGGCCCTCGAGAGCTTCGATGAGATCCCGAAGAAGGTAGTAGTTCGACTCGCCGGCACCAATGCGGAGGAAGGAATGGAGATCCTTAACACCGATTTAGTCGACGTCGAGAGCACGCTCGAAGACGCCGTTGAACGAGCCGTCGAGAACGCAGAGGAGGCAAGCACATGAGTGTATTCGTTGACGAGAGTACCCGAGTCATCGTCCAGGGGATCACCGGCGGTGAGGGCAAGTTTCACACCGAGCAGATGATCGAGTACGGGACGAACGTCGTCGCCGGCGCTGTTCCCGGTCGTGGCGGCCAGGAAGTCGCGGGCGTGCCGGTCTACGATACGGTCACCGAAGCCGCCGAGGAAGAAGACGCCGACGCTTCAGTGGTATTCGTCCCGCCGGCCTTCGCGGGCGACGCCGTCTTCGAAGGGCTCGATTCGCCGCTCGATCTCGTCGTGGCGATCACCGAGGGGATCCCCACGCAGGACATGGCGCGGGTGAACAAACGCCTCTCGGAGGTCGACACTCGCCTTATCGGCCCCAACTGTCCGGGAATTATCACGCCCGGCGAAGCGAAGTTGGGGATCCTCCCCGGGAACATCTTCGAGAGCGGCAACGTCGGGCTGGTCTCCCGGTCAGGTACTTTGACCTATCAGGTCGTCTCCAATCTCACCGATCGCGGGCTGGGCCAGACCACAGCGATCGGGATCGGCGGCGACCCGATCATCGGCACGGATTTCGTCGACGCGCTGGCGGCCTTCGAGGAGGACCCGGCGACCGAGGCGGTCGTGATGTGTGGGGAGATCGGCGGCGAGGACGAGGAGCAAGCTGCCGAGTTCGTCGCCAGCGGGATGGAGACTCCCGTAGTGGGCTTCATCGCCGGTCGGACCGCCCCGCCGGGCAAGCGGATGGGGCATGCCGGCGCGATCGTCTCGGGCTCAGGGACTGGTACTGCCGAATCGAAGATCGAGGCCCTCGGAGAGGCGGGCGTCCCGGTGGGCGATACGCCGGAAGAAGTCGCCGACAACGTCGAGGAGCTGCTGTAGGCGCGTTTCATTGCGCTCCGAATCGGATTCGTCGCCCGTCGAAGCGACGAACTCACACTACAGAACACATCTATCTACAGGAGGCAACCGAGTGCTCTGGCGATCCGTACGACTTGACGGTCACGCCTTCGAACGACTCGAAGTGGTCGGTATTTCGTGTCACGACGGGAACCGATAACGACCGGGCGACACCCGCGATGAGGATATCGTCGCTCAAGTTAGTATCGTAGGCCTCGCGCTGGCGAAGATCGCTTTCGATCGTTGCTGATTCGTAAGCGTGATCGCTCGTGAACGGTCGAACGTCAAATCCCCCGAGATTCGCTATCACGGCTTCTTTCGACTCCCCCCACGCGAGCACTTCCCCGACAGCGAGTTCGTGGAACGCTATCGTGGGCACGACGATCGTCTCGTCCGCATGATCGTCGAGATACGCTTCGAGCGCGGGGTCGCCACGGGCGTGATCGATGAGTACCGTCGCATCAGCTACTTTCATGAGTGCTTGCGTCCGTGTCGTCCGGGGACGTGACGACGTTCCCCGCTTTGTCCAGTTCGAACCCCATCGATTCGAGGACGCGGTCCGTGCCCTGTCCGACTCCCTCGCTCACCCCGCGTTTCGAATCGGCGACGACTCGCTCGAAATCCTCGCCGTCGGTCCCGGTATAGCGGCCGAACCCACGCCGCCAGTCGGAGTGGGTCGTACCGAGAACTCGCGTGATCGTCTCCGTGTAACTCTCGTCTTTGCATTTTTCGGCGGTGAGGCGATCGTAGCCTCCTCGGTAATAGTTAGCGTCTTCGATCCCGTACTACACGTACATGTGCGTGCAAACGTAAATCGTACGGTCGCGGGTTCGACTGCGAAACGGCCATCGAGCACCTGCGGGAGAAGGGTCGTGCGCCGGATACCGAGGCGTGAGACTGCTCATCGATCCCAACGTCGAACGACAGTACCTCAATGCGCCCGAGCCAAGCGCGTCACCGGCTTTCGAAGCGTCGTGTTCGTCTCGCCGTTCACCAGTGAGGGATCGGCCACGGATTCCGACAGAAGCGTTATCACCCGATGATACTCTACTGTGAGTCAATGAGCGACGTCGTCACAACTGAGAGCGTACTCGACGGCACTCCTCGTCTCGATGGACACCGGATTTCGGCTCTCCAGATCGCCGACATGGTCGTTGACAGCGCTCGTACACCGGAATACGTCGCCGACCAACTCGACCTCTCGCTCGCCAATACACACGAGCCTCTCGCGTACTACTATCGACACCCCGACGAGATGGACGCCCTTCGCGCGAAGGACGAGGCTCTAAAGGCCGAACTCGACGAACTATCGAACGCACCTCATAAGCAAACGTAGTAGATGTCGCGGCTGGCATTCCTCGCCGACGAGTACGTTCCTCGGGTGTTCGTTACGACGCACGTACGACGTCGATCTCGAACGACGAGCGTCGAACTCACGACGCAAGCGACCGACCACTTCGACTCGCTCAGCCGCTGACTTCTGCCCGTGGTTTTCGGTTTCCGCTCGAGCAGTGCGTTCGTCGGCAGAGTTTCAACCGTTCAGGCAGCAGGTGAACGACATGGGAACCGAACCGCCAGAAACCGAGTCGGAGCCGTGGGGCGACCACGACGTAAGCGAACTGATGAAGCTCCAAGTACGAACGACGCAGGCGGGATACAACGACGCGCTGTAGCTCCGTGCGGAGAACGTCGCGGAGGTATTCACCGAAAAGCGCCTCGAAATCTTCGATCTCCTCGCGTCGGAGGCCAAGGAAATCGAATCCATGCGCGACGTGGCCCGACGGCTCGATCGCCACGTTAGCGTCGTAAAAGAGGACTTGGACGTACTCGTCACACACGGTATCGTCGGCTACGAACGGGACGGACAGCGAAAGATTCCCGTCCTGGCTCACCCACACGTATTCGTCCAACCTGTGCTTCTGAACGGCGACTTTCAGCACGAGGGGTTGCAGGCGAGCGAACGCGCGCAGCGAGCCGCGGGAAGCGAGCGTGCCAGGGGCTTTCGAGCTGCTGTCAATCGCTTCCGATCCAGAGACCGCCGAGCTTCCACTCCTTCGATAGTCTTCGATTCACGACGAAACTTCAAGTACCAAGTCGCGGCCAGAGCGTTACAAGCACGCAGTCGACCGTCGGCGCGCCGCCTACTCCGCGAAGCGGGGCGGCCGGTAGCTAGGGACCCGACTGTGTGTCGAGCAACAACAATGAACCTCAAAGCGAAACTTCAGTCGGTGTTCGGTGGCGAGGACGAGCGGGCGGTCAGCCCCGTGATCGGCGTGATCCTCATGGTGGCGATCACGGTGATCTTAGCGGCGGTGATCGCGGTGTTCGTGACCGATCTCGGTGGCAGCCAGTCACAGGCACCACAGGCGAGCTTTAGCATTGAAGGCGCCTCTGGTGGAGTTACCGTGACTCATACCGGTGGTGAGACGATCAATTCGGACAATATCGTTTTCCAAGGTGCCGGTACTGGCGGGACTACCTGGACAACTGTCAATGGTAATACTACTGATGTGAGTGCTGGTACCAGTGTAGACCCCCCTGCCTCCGGTACCGGCACGCTACGGATTATTTGGAACGATCCCAGTAGTGATCAGACAGCAACGCTCGCAACGTACGAGGTGGAGTAATCGAGTTGTCGGCTTCCGACGTATCGCCCACTGATCACCTTTCTCGTTTTTTCGCCCGGTAAGCGCCGTGCTCGCTGTCCGGGAAGCGACGCGTTGCCAACCACCCGGCAGGGTAGGACTGAAAGGGGCTTGGTGCTGCGGCCGAACCCCGGCAACGCAAGCACGTGAGCGAGCATAGCGAGCGAACGCGCGTGGTTCGAGACGGCGAAGCCGTCTCGTCATTGCGAGACCTTCGGTCTCGCTTGCAGCCAGAACTCAAAGAGTTCTGACCACATCACAAAAGACGCAAAGCGTCTTTTGAACGACAGCGAGCCGCGGGAGGCCACAGCACCAGGGGCTTTCGAGCGGTCGGGTTCGCTACCGCTCCGACTCGGTGGTTTCAGCGTGCGATCGACGAGAGGACCGGACGTAGGTTCAGGTACGTCGCTCGATTACTCCGAGTATGAACAAGTACATCGAGATCGTCAAAACCCCTGAAGTATTGGGCGGGAAGCCCCGCATTAAGGGAACACGCATTGGCGTTCGGGTGATCGGCGAGATGGTTCGCCGAGGTGACTGGACCGTCGAGGAGATCACCAGCGACGAGCACTTCCTGGACCTCACGCGAGACGGGGTTGAAGCCGCTCTCGTATACTACGACGACCACCCCGACGAAATGGAAACCTTGCGCGCACAACGCGAGGCAAGCTTCGAGCGTCTCCGTGAGCGGAGCCGCGCTCGGCAACGATCCGACATGTGAAGATACTCTGCGATCAGAACGTCGATCACCAGTACACTGAAACGTTTCGACGAGCTGACTGGATCACCGTTAGGACGGTCGCAGACGCGCTCTCGCACGACGCGCCGGACACCGAGGTCAGCGCGTACGCACAGGAACACGAGTAGGTGATTTTCACCGAGGACGACGACTACCTAGCTATCGACGACGATCGAGGTGTCGTTCTCTACCGCCCGCTGGAACGACCGGCTCCTGATGCTATCGTCGCGGCACTCGAAGTAATTGCAGACGTGTACGCCGATCATCGCGATATCGAGACGTACGTCCCAGCCGAGTGGAGATGAAACGTATCGGCTGGATCGGCTAGCCCGCTAACCGACCCTTTTTTCGCCCGGCGAGCCTCGTGTTCGTCGTCTGGGAGCCGCGACGCTCTACCGACCACCTACCAGGATGGGACTGAACGGAGCTGGCAAGGTCGTCTCGTCGTTCACTGACAGCGACCAACGGCCCGCTACCCGCTTCTCGTGATCTCCCTCCCTATCCGAGCGCTCTATTCCTCACCCGATTCGACCGTTAGGACATCGACCCAAGCTTCAATATCGTTTAGGTTCGATGTAAACACATGGCTACCGAGGGAACGACCGACGGGAAAGAAGAGGACGAATCCGAGGAGCCCTGGGGCGATCACGACCCCAGCGAGCGCAGGAAGTTCCAGGTACGGGTGAACCAAGCCGGCTACGAGGGTGCGCTGCATACTTTCGAATATCCCGACGAGCGCCTGTTGACCAAGCGACGCCTGGAGATCATTCGGCACCTCGCCGACGAGAAGACGAGCGTCGAATCGATACGGGACCTCGCTCGCCAGCTCGATCGGAACGTGAGCGCGGTCAAAACCGATCTCGACCTGTTGGTTCCACACGGCCTCGTTACCTACGAAGAGCAGGGGAACCGGAAAATCCCCGTACTTCAGCACGAGAACGTGTTCGTCACACCGCTACTGCTTCACGGGGAGTTCCAGTGGGACTTCGCCTTCGAGAACGAGGATACGGCCGCGGCTGAATGACCTACGAGCAGCGGGATCGGCTCGGACGCTATCGAGACCGCCCGTACTTCCTCTCGGTGCGTGCCGAATCCGGGCTCAACGATCCCGAGGAGTTCGCCTTCGTCGTCCACTACGAACGTCCCGAGGGTGAACGGGTTCGAGTCGCGCGCATCGACACCGAACACGGCTACACCCACTTCGATCGACTGTACCGTCGCGATCAGGCCAAAGACCCCATCGACGTGGATTTCTGGGCGGCGTGGGCCACGTGGAGGCGAACTGGCGGATCTACGCCCAGTCGTACGAACGCGAGTTCGGCTAACCCATCGACCGACCCTTCTCCTGTTTCGCTCGGCGAGCCCCGCGCTCGTCGCCCGGAAAGCGACGGGTTGTCGACCGCCGCCCAGCAGAGTCAGTCTATCCAGCGTACCCGTCGGTCGGGAGAGCCAACAGCGAAAGAAACGTTCCGCGAACGCGTCGGTCTTTCGAGGGACGAAGGGTACGGCGACCCTAGTCGTCCTCTTCGACGACGAGTTCGAAGGTGTTCTCGGGCGTTACGTACCCAGTCGCGAAGGCCGTGTAGGTCTCGCCACCTTCGACCTCGACGCCGGTGGTCGTGATGATCTCGCCGTCGTTACCCGCAGTCGCCGCGCGGATCTGGAGATCGTACTCGCCCGCGGGCACCTGGAGGTACTGCGAGGCGTTGGCGAAGGAGACGTTGTCGTACAGCACTGTCGTGCTGTTGTTCTGCTCGATCGTCACGTCGACCGTGCTGAGACCGGGTGCGGCGTGGACGAGCTGTACCGCGGAGGTGTTCTCGTCAGGGGCCGTTCCGTTGTCCTGGAGCACGACCGGCGTGAAGGCGGTCCTCGCGCCCGGCGTCGTCTCGCCGGTCGCGGCAATCGTGTACTCGCCCGGCTGCAAGGCCAGGGTCTGGTTGAACAACACGGCACTCTCGTTGTCGGCCTCGGTGATCGTGACGCGCTGTTCGGTCGGAGTAGTGTCCCCGTAGTCGGTGATCGTCCCCGAGGAGACGTCCGTGAGGAACGGCTCGTCATCGACGTAGACGTCGACCGCCGGGGCGTCGGGCGAGAGGTGTGCGACCCGAACGTCCGTGATCTGCCCGTCGACTTCCTGCTGTAGGGAGATCGACTCGGCGCTCTCGCCGTAGGCGGTGGCGGTGTAGGACGTGCCATTGCTGACGTCGACCTCGAAGCTCTCGATTACCTCGCCGGTGTTGTTCGCGGTCGCCGCCCGGACGTCGAGGGTGTACTCGCCGCCCGGAACCTGGGTGTACTGCGTTCCGTTCCGGAAGGTCGCGTTGTCGAACAGCACGGTGCTGTTGTTGCCCTCGCCGACCGTGACGTCGACCGGGCCAGCACCCGGGACGGCGTGGACGAGCCGAACTGCGGCGGCGTTCGCCGGCGGCTGGGTCCGATCCTGAAGGATCAGCGGCGCGAAGCCGAGCGATTCGTTCCGGTCGTAGTGGGGCATCGCGACTAGCGCGCTGTCGTTTTCGAGTTCGGACTGGTTGAACTCCGTGCCCTCGACGCCTTCGAACAAGGGCACTTCGACGTTCTCGGTGGTGCCGGCCTCGAGGGAGTCCGAGACCCCGATGACCGCACCGCTCTCGTTGTGGATCGCGACGAACCCGCCGTCGGGAACCGTCAC
>PXRJ01000068.1 GCA_003021705.1 Halobacteriales archaeon QS_3_64_16 | reverse complement strand
GGTGATGAGGACGCGCCCCAGACGGCCGTTCCCATCCCCGAAGGGATGGATCGTCTCGAACTGGTAGTGGACGAGCCCGAGATCGATAAGGTCGTGGTACTCGCCACCGCGATTGAGATAGCGTTCCAAGTTCGCCATTAGCGGCCGAATCTCGTCCGGAGCTGGCGGGACGAACGACGCCTCGAATGCCTCCGGCGGCGGGATGTGTACCGGCTTCCGGCGGAACTCACCGAGGCGGTCGGACTCGTCTCGAACACCCTCCAACAGCGTCGCATGGAGGTCTTTCAGGAGTTCCAGCGTGATCTCGCCCCGATCGGCGACCCGCACGGCACCCTCCCGGATCGCTCGTTCGTAGTTGAGCGCCTCACGGATGTCTTTAGTCGTCCTTTTGTGATCGAGTTCCTCCGGTCGGAACAGATCTTCGAAGTTGAGGTCGGCCCCCTCGACCAGGACCGATTCGACGGCTTCGCGACGCACCAGCGACGTATAGACGATCGGGCTCGCTTCCGTTTCGTCGGCGATCCCCTCCAGCCGGCCGAGCTGATAGATCGCGTCCTGAAGTGTCTCCTGAAACTCAGTACCGAAATCGAACTCGGCCGATGGGGGCAGTTCCTCGGGTAGATAGTACGACTCTCGCCCGTATGGTACATACCGGCCCGGAGCGGATTCGGAGAGGTCCTCGGGTGGCATTCGAGACAGATCTCTCATCGAATCGGCAATTCAAAAATACTCCGAAAAATTTGAGCCAGGGCTGATTGATACCGTGGGATATATTACAGCGAAGAAGTCCAGTGACGCTCTAACTCAAACGATGGCTGAGGAACAGAGGAACTGGGAGATCCTTCGGTCCGTGCAAGCGGCTCCGTTCGCGAGTAGATGCGGAGATGGTTTTACGGTCTCGTAGCAAGCAATAAGCCGTACTTACCAGAACTTGAGGTTCTTTTTCACCGCTTCGCGCTTCAGTTCCTGGATGTGCTCGGTCAGAGGGATGTCCTTCGGACAGACCTCAGTACAGGAAAACTGGGTCTGACAGCGCCAGACGCCGTGTTCCTGCTCGATGATCTCCAGTCGATCCTGCTTGATCGTCTCTTCTTCCCGATCGTCCATCACGAACCGGTAGGCCATGTTGATCGCCGCCGGGCCCAGGTACTCGTTGTCGCCGGCCGCGATGTTACAAGAGGACTGACAGGCCCCACACCAGATACACCGGGTCGACATCTTGATCTTCTCACGATTTTCCCGGGTTTGGCGCTGTTCCTCGCCTTCCTCGACGTCCTCTGAGCGGAAGTACGGATCGACGGCGTCCATCTGTTCGTAGAAGTGGCTCATATCCACGACCAGATCCTTCTCGACCTCCTGATGTGGGAGGGGCTCGATCCTGACGGGCGTCTCGAGGTCCTGGACCTGGGTCTGACAGCCCAGTCGCTGGCTGCCGTTGATAAAGAGGGCATCCGACCCACAGATCGCCTGCCGGCAGGAGTGCCGGAAGGTAAGGCTCGTATCGTACTGATCGCGCGCGTAGATCAGCGCGTCGAGTACCGTCATGCCCTGTTCGAGGGGGATGTGGAAGGTATCGAAGCGGGGCTCTTGCTTGGCTTCGACTTCAGGGTCGTAGCGAAAGACTTCGAGGCGAACGGTGTCTTCGTTCTCTCCAGGGCCGTCCTCGCTCTCGGTGGCCCACTCCGGAACCGCGTACTCGTTTTCCTCACGCTCGGCCTCTGCTTCGGCGTCGGCTGGCTGTCCGGTCCCCGGTTCGTCGGTCTGCTGTTCTTCGGCAATTTGTGTGCTCATGGGTTAGTGAGAACGTGGAGGTTGTAGTAGTGCCGCGGTGGTAAGGGGCACGGTTGGATGTTGTGGTGATACGGTCCGAAATCGCTATAGCGTGACGTTCATGCCGGTCATCGCGAGGGCGACGCGGATCCCCTGGACCGTTAACAGGAGTCCCGCGCCGACCAAGGTGTATTTCACGGCGGTCTTTCGCGTGCCCGAGAGGCCCTGATTGACTAAGGCGTTGTAGACGCCGTTGACGCCGTGGAAGGTCGCAGTCCCCAAAAAGAGGACCATCGTCGCGAAGTAGCCGATCTGGCTCATACGCGCTTGGGTGCCCATGAACGTGATCTCGTAGGCGTGATTCACGAAGTGAAGCAACATGAAGTGGAAGGCGAGCACGACGATCAGGAAGCCCGCGGTTATCCGCTGGAGGAACCAACGAGTGCCCTTGGGCTCGAACGAAGAGTAGCGTTCGGCCATCTCAGAAGGCCCCCGAGATGAAGGTCGGAACGCTCGCGACGACGATCGCGCCCGTCAGCACGAGCGAGGCGTAGAAGCTCCGATCCTGGGAGCCGAGCCCGACGCCGAGGTCGACGAAGAGCAATCGAACGCCATTCAAGATGTGAAAGACCGCGACCGAGAGAAGCCCCACTTCGAGTATCCTGACGACCGTCAGTTCCTCTAAGGACTGGAGCGTCCCGGTGTAGACCGCTGGATCGCCCGTCGCCGCGGGGATCGCCGTCGAGAGCACTGCGATGTGGGTAAAGAGGTAGCCGATCAGTACCCACCCGGTGAACTTGTGTAGCACCCAGGCCCACATCCCTGCGGAGAACTCCTGCCACCGACCGAAGTCCTCGACGAGGCCTCGATCGTACGACTGACTCATATGTCCAATGGAGAGTCCGGCCGGATATAGGGCTTACTAACGTCGGCGTCGCCCCGCCGGCTGTCGGCGGTCGATCGCCCTGCTCGACGGGAAGTGACGTGACACTCGACGGACCGTCCGCCGACCCGCTGGCCGTGGGTAGACGGCAGCTAGTATGCGCGTCCTATAATATCCTTGTCGGTGGCTACCGTCCGTTCGTGAGGGCGTACTTAATAGCGCTCGAACGACCGATTCGACGATGGACCGACCGGTGTACGTCAGTCTGCTGGTCGTCGCCGTCGTGGCCGCTGTGGGTTTCGGGGTGCTCAACGCCAGCACGGAAACGAGGATGGGGGCAGGGATGGAACGGGGAGAGGACACCGGAACTAGGGAGTCGCCTGCCGCTGCCGGACCGACGGCCGGGACGACCATAGGAGAGGAAACGACTTCGAGCGCGGCAGGGATCGATGGCTCTGGGGCCGACCTGTCGAACGAATCGGCAATCCCCTACCCGCCGGGGACCACAGTCGAGGGGATCGAACGCCCGTCGAGACTGCTCGCAGCCCACATCGACGCGCTCGCCGAAACCGGATTCGTCGTCCGATCGGGCGTGAACGCGACCGTTCTCGAGAGCGGGATACGCATCGACGCGACCGCCAGCGGTGGCGCGTGCGTCGCTCCGAGTGCAAGGACGTACTACGCCCACCGAACCGACACCGCCGGCCCTCTCGAGCGACGGACCGAAGGCTGGTACGGCGGGGGCGTCGAACACCGCCGTCGCGTCGGCAAGTTCGGCAGCGTACAGGAATCGACCCAGCAGGCCCGCTCGGTCGGCGAGTTGGCCGGCCGGCCGCTGCTCGCTCCCCACCTGCACGGCGGGGCGTTCGAGGCGGCGAGAGCGAACCATATCGGCGCCCGGCGGCTGTTCGTCTTCACTGCGAGCGGTATCGACAACGAGAGCGCTATCGAGACGGGGCTGCCGGAAGCGAGCACCGACGCCCGGTCGTACGACGCGCGCCTCGTCGTCGATCGAGCAGGTAGGGTCCGTTCGCTGACCGTCCGTGCGGAGTACGTCATCGGCGGGAAGCGCGCGACCTACCAGCTCGATTACGATCTCGCTCGGCTCGGTAACGCGAGCGTTGAGCGACCGGGGTGGGCATAGTCCAGCGACTGGGTCGCCGGTCAGCGATAATGGGAGCGGTAGCCCGGTCGTTGGTCGCTGTGTGCTGACGCCGACTCGCTCCGGTTTCACGGCTGCTCAGCTCAGTTGCTCGCCGACGAGAGCATCGACACGACTGACGAACGCTTCTTCCTCACCGCGCGGAACCGTCGCGCCGGCAGCGATATCGTGGCCACCGCCGCCCCCGCCGACCGCCGCCGCCGCTTCCTCCATTACCGCCGAGAGATCGAGACCCCGCCTGACGAGCGCGGGCGTCCCGCGCGCTGAGACCTTCGTCTCCTCCTCGCTCTCATTCGCGAAGGCGATTATCGGTTGATCGCGATCGATCCCGTCGTTGCCCAGAGCCATCCCCGCGACGATGCCGACGATCGTATCTCGGATCTCGCCCTCGGCGTGGAACCACTGGTGGTACTCTTCTTTCCTGACCCCGGTGTTCGTCACCCACTCGATGCCTTCCGAGAGGTTCCGCCGGTGATTCGAGAGCAGTTTCCGGGCGCGATCGAGCGCGCTCCCGCGGTCGCCGAGACAGACCGCCAGTCCTACGTCGGCACGCTCGTAGCGAGCGGTCGCGTTCAAGAGTGTGGAAAACTCGCTGGCGTCGCGCAGTTCCGTCCCGCTCGACTCGTCGGGCAGCGTGTAGGTCGTCCCGATCAGTTCCTCGATCCGACTCGCCCGGACCCCCCGGGAAATCGCGCGCTTGAGCAGTGCGCTCGCTACGGTTCGTCGTTCGTCCTCGGCGAGATCGACCCAGCAACGCCACTCGCCCTCGCGTTCGAGATCGAGATCGAGGTCCGAGAGGAACTGATAGCACCCGCTCTCCGACCCCGAAATGCCCGGGATCCGCACGTCGCTCGCGTACTCCAGGAGTTTAGGAAGCGGGCGGGTCTGTTTGCCATAGAGCGCGAGGTCGGTGGTCTCGGCGAGCGCACCGCTTTCGATCCCTTCGGCGACGATCCCCTCGTTAGCCCCGCGGAGTCCGTCGGGACCGGACTGCATGTCCCCGACCGCCCCGACGACCGCTAGTCCAGCGAGATCGCGGTTCGCCGTCCCGGTTCTGCCGGCCCCGGCGTCCGTGCTGGTCCCAGCGCTGCCGCCGTCGGCTATTGTCTCGGTTCTCGCCCCCTCACTCGAGTCGCCGGCCTCGTTCGAGTCACCGCCCCCGTTCCCAGGCCGTTCGTCCACATCGACCTCGGCGAGCGCGCGTGCGAGCACGTACGCTGTACCGGCCCCTGAGAGCTCCGACGCGCCGTTGACGCCGAACAGCAACGGATTGAGATGGTAGGCAGTGTCGGCCTCTACGGGCTGGTGGTGATCACAGATAATCGGCGTGAAATCGCCCTGTTGCTCGTGGTCGGCGATCGTATCCAACTGCCCGCTCCCGAAGTCGGTGAACAGAACGGTCGAATAGTTGGTCGCCGCGATTCCCGCGATCGCCCTGTCGTCGAGCTGTTTCTCGAAGGCCGCCTCGAAGGCGATACCCGCCCGGGAGAGCGCGTTCGCGGCGACCGCGGCACTCGTTAGCCCGTCGGCGTCGATGTGAGAGACCAGAAGGACCGACTCGGCTTCGAGAAGGCGTTCGGCGCAGGCGGTGGCGCGCTCTGTGAGCGCGGGAACGGGACCGTTCATCACCTCTGCGTACCGCCGATTCGGATTTAAATCCACGGTCCCGACCACTCACTTGTTTCGCTCCCGGCTATCGAACGCTCGCTCTCGCGGTGGTGAGGTCCTCCATCGGTCGGACCGCCTTTCCCCCCGAGCGATGCCGATCCCGATCAGCCGGTCAGCGATCGAGCCGGGAAACGACTGCCCGCGTGAGCGCTTCGAAGTCGGCCGCTTCGGGGACGACGTCGACCCTGATGCCCGCGGCCTCGGCGGTTTCACGGGTAGGCTCGCCGATCGTACCGACGACTGCTTCGTTCAATCCGTCGAGAGCTTCGGGTTCGACTCCGTGCTCGCGGGCGGCCGCGAGGAAATTCCCAACGGTGAGCGAGGAGGTGAACAACGCGCCGTCGAGATCGCCCGCGGCGGCGAGGGTGGCCGACCGCCCGCTGTCGGCCGGTCGGGCGAGCGAATACAGCACCGTTTCGTGGACGTACGCGCCCGCCGCGTTAAGTCCCTCTAATAGGACCGACGAGCCGTGATCGCTCCGGGCGACCTCGACGCGCGTCCCCGGAACGCGCTCGCGAAGAATCGCGACCAGCCCTGCCGAGGAGAATTCATCAGGGACGACCCCGACCTCGTAGCCCTCCCCGTGTAGTGCTCGAGCGGTTCGATCGCCGATCGCACAGACCGTCCCGTCGAAGCGCCCCCCCGCCTCGCCGACCAGCTCCGCGCCGGTCTTGCTCGTGAGGATCGCGTATGCGGCGTCCGATCGGGGAAGTTCACCAGTAGGCTCGACCGCGAGCATCGGATCGGGTATCGGGGTGACGCCTAACCCATCGAGAAGGGAGGCGGCCTCGGCGAGCCGGTCGTCGTCCGGGCGAAAGACTGCGACGCGGGGGCGGTCCTGACTATCTGTTGCGTCGGCCTCCGCACCGACAGCCCCGCTATCGGTGGCAGCGTCGGTAGCGCCGGTATCGGTGGAGTCGATGTCGGTAGTATCGGTGTCGCGACCGGTCATCTGACAGTATCGCCCTCCCCGGGCCCGGCCGCTGCGGGGTCTTCCTGTGTCTCACGGGCCGCGTCGATCAACCCGGCTGCGCCCCGTTCACGCAGATCGGCAGCGAGGTCGCTGGCCGCCGCGGGGTGGTCCGCTACTGGTAGGTCACGGTTCGCGCTCACCTCCTCGGTGCCCGTGGTGTCCTGTACCCGGACGGTGGCGTGAACGTACTCGCCCTGAATCACGGCATGGACACCGATCGGCGCGATACACCCGCCCCCGAGTTCCTCCAGTACTATTCGCTCGACGGTCGTCTCGGTTCGCGTCCGGGGGTGATCGATCGCGTCGTTGACCGCTTGCGCGAGTTCGCCCTCTTGGGCCGTGACTGCGAGTGCCCCCTGGCCCGGCGAGGGAACGAAGTCGGCAGGGGGGAGTTCCTGGCTCGCGACCTGCCCGTCGAGTCCCATCCGATCTAAGCCCGCGGCCGCAAGTACGATCGCGTCGTACTCGATATCGATCTCGCGGCCGAGCGCGCGCTGCTCGATCGGCGAGAGCTCCTCGAAGTACTCTTGGGCTGTGCGCTCGAACGTCTGCGCGTCCTCACCATCGTCGCTATCGCTTTCGTTCCCGTCGTCGCCGCCCTCCCCCTCGCTCTCCTCGGCTTCGAGGCGGCGCTGGTGTTCGCGCTGGCGGTGGGGCGCGAGCAGTTTCTCGACGCGGGTATCGACGTTGCCCCGAAGCGGCTCGACGTCCAGATCCGAGCGCGTAGCGAGCAGCTGGGCCTTTCGACGGAGACTGGAGGTCCCGACAGTTGCTCCTCCCGGTAGCTCAGAGAGATCCGCTCCGCCGGGTGTCAGGAGGAGGTCGCCCGGCCGCGCTCGCTCGGGCACGCCTGCGACGAGGAGTTCGGGCGGGGATTCGGTCGGCATGTCCTTCATCGAGTGGACCGCGGCGTCGAGATCGCCCGAAAGAACGCGCTGATCCAAGCTGCGGACGAACGCGCCTTTCTTGCCCAGCCGGTGGATCAACTCGTCGCGAATCCGATCGCCTTCCGTTTCGACCTCGACGAGCGAGACCTCGAATCGGCGATCTTCGAGGCGTTCTTTGACCGTCGTGGCCTGCCGACGGGCCAGTTCGGACCCGCGAGTGGCCAGCTGGACGTGGCGGCCGCGTGTGCTCATGAGCGCGCTCGGTTCCCCGGAGTGAAGTCGGCTTCGAGAGCCACCGCGATTCCTTCGGGCAACCCCATCCCAGGTCTACCGGCCAGCTATCGGTTCGGCATCCGTCGGATGGGTTGTTTCGATCGAATCGTATATCCACGCCGCGACCGATCGAATCCCATGAGTGAATCCCACACGATGTTGCCATCGGCGCGCTGGGAAGAGGACCCAGCGGTGACGCGGGCGTGTTGATGACACCTGGGCCAACCGAAATCCCCGAGCGAGTACGGGAGGCGCTGGCCCGCCCGATCGCGAACCCCGATGTCAATCCGGCCTTCCTCGATACCTATCGGTCACTGACAGCGGATCTCGCTGCGGTCTACAGTACTGAAAAGGATATCGTCGTCCTCGGCGGCGAAGGGGTACTCGGCCTCGAGACCGCCGTCGCCTCGACAATCGAATCGGGTGATCGAGTGCTCTGTGTCGCGAACGGGCTCTACGGGGAATACTTCGCGGAGTTCGTCGCCTCTCAAGACGGAGACCCTGTTCTCTGCTCGTTTCCCGCGGACGAACCGATCGATCCTAACGCCGTGCGGGAGGCGATCGAGAAAGCGGCCCGCGATGGTGAGGCCTTCGCCGCGGCGACGTTCGTCCACTGCGAGACGCCGACGGGCACGATAAATGATCTCGAGACGGTACTCGGGCACTGTCGGGAGGCGGGCGTGCTCACGATCGTCGATGCCGTCTCCTCGCTCGGCGGCGCGCCCGTCCCCATGGACGAGACCGATCTCTGTATCGGGGCCTCACAGAAGTGCTTCAGCGCCCCGCCCGGCCTGACGACGCTCGCGGTAAGCGAGGCCGCCTGGGAGCGCATCGAGGCGACCGACGCCCGGGGTCTTTATACCGACCTCGAACCCTGGCGTGACATCGAAACCACCGGTGAATTCCCCTACACGCACCTGGTGTCTAACTGCTATGGACTCGCCGAAGCCGTCTCGATGCTCCGTGAGGAGGGCCTCGCGGACGTCTTCGAGCGCCACGAGGCAAGTGCAAAGCGGTGTCGGGAACTCGGCGCGGAGATCGGCCTCGACACCGACGCCGAGGAGCCGCTGTGTTCGCCGACTGTCACCGCCTTCGAAGTCGATAGTGCGCTCGCGATCCAGGGAGTACTTCACGAGGAACACGACATCTTAGTCGGAACCGGGCTCGCGGATCGGGAAAACGACCTCCTCCGGATCGGTCACATGGGCTACAACGCCGATGTCGAACACGTCGAACGGACGATGGACGCTCTGGAAGACGTGCTCGATGGCTCGGACGACTGGGATACCGGGTTCTGACTCGCCTCACTCCCAGAGATCGTACATCTCGTCGGTGGGAGCGCGCTCGAAGGCGACATCGTCGAGGCGAACGCCCGGCTCGTCGCTCGCTTCGACGCGGCCGATCACTGCCACGGTGATTCCCTCGCTCTCCAGCCCGGCGACGGCTTCGGTCCCTTCGCCCTCGGGGACCGCCGCGAGCAGCGCGCCCGAACCGAAGGTCCCCAGTGGATCGATTTCGGCCTCCCGACAGACCGCCGCGACCGCCTCTCGGAGCGGGACGTCCTCGCGCCGAAGCTCGAGCGAGACGCCCGAGGCGACGGCCATCTCGATTGCGCCCGCGAGCACGCCGCCCTCCGTCGGGTCGTGCATCGCCGTCGCGCGCTCGCGAAGTACTACAGATTCGGGCAGGACGCTCGTATCGTCGAGTCCGGCTGCCGCCGCGTTGATGACGTCCTCGGGGAGGTCGGCGGCGAGCGGTTCCTCGAAGTCGGTCGCGAGGATCGCCCCGGCCTCGACGGCGGCGCTTTTCGTGAGCACGATCTCCTCGCCGGGGTCCGCGCCGCCGGTCGGAATATAGTGATTGGCGAGGCCGAGACAGGTCGTCGAGACGAGCGGGTGAGCGCGATCGGCGTACTCGGTGTGACCGCCGACGATCGCTGCCCCGATCTCGTGGGCCGCCCTGTCGATCTGCGAAGCGATCCGGTCGAGTTCGCTCTCCTCGGTGACGGCGCTCGTGGCTCCCGACTTCTCGGGAACGAACAGCGTAGGCATAATCCATCGGGGCGTCGCGCCACAGGCCGCGATGTCGTTGGTCGCGATAGTTACCGCGAGCGTCCCGATTCGGTCGGCCGCGAAGGTGATCGGATCGGTACTCGCTACGAGGACCTGTTCGCCGACTCGGAGAGCCGCGGCGTCCTCGCCGTAGGCCGGGCCCATCAGCACGTCCTCGTTGGGCGCGCCGGTTCGCGAGAAGACGGTCTCCTCCAAGTCTTCCGGTCGACTTTTCCGGTCATTTCTCAGTATCGGGATAGGGTCGTACTTGTGGGTGGCGTCTAGCAGTAGTGGAAAACGGGGAGCTAGTAGTGACCTCGAAAGCCCCTGTGGCTCTCGGGTCGCGCGCCTCCCTGCGCTCCTCGTCTCACTCCCTTTGGTCGCTCGCCTGCGGTGCTTGTGTCGTCGTGCTTCCCCGAAGAGCCACAGCCCCTTTCAGTCCCACCCCTGCTGAGATCACAGTTTTCGTTGTCGCTATTGGCACCGTCTTCTCGGTTCGAGAGCGTCGCTACCGGTTCCTGTCTGATTCGGCAGCTACAACGCCTCTTTGTACGCCTCTAACGTGTCGTCCACGTCTTCTTCGGTGTGTGCGTAGGTGAGAAACTGGGACTCGAACTGGTTCTGTGAGAGGAGTATTCCCTGCTCTTTCATTTCGCCCCAGAAGACCCGCCGCCAGCGGTCGGTCTCCCCGCTCGCTACGTCCCCGCCGGTCTTCGGACACCGGTCGTACCGCGGGCAGTCGCTGCGTTGCTCACAGCCCGCCTCGCAGTGGTCCTCGAATCCCGAGGGACTCTCCCGGCTGAACAGGAGTTTGAACATGCCATCGGTGCCCGCGACGGTGTACTCGGGGGCCTGCTCGGCGACGACCTCCGTAAGCCCGCGGCGAAGCCGATCGCCCAATTCGTGTATGTGCTCGTAGATGTCGTTCTCCGCGGCGAACTTCAGGGACTCGAGCCCTGCGGCCATCGTCACGGGATGGCCTGAAAAGGTGCCCGCTTGAAAGACGTCGCCAGTCGGGGTGAAGTGTTCCATGATCTCCGTCTTTCCTCCGATAGCCCCGACAGGAAAGCCCCCGCCGATGAGCTTCCCGAAGGTCGTGAGATCGGGCGTCACGTCGAATTTTCCCTGGGCGCAGGCGAGGCCGCCGACCCGAAAGCCCGTGATCACCTCGTCGAACACTAACAGGGAGTTGTGGTCGGTACAGAGATCCCGCAGCGTCTCGTGATAGCCCTCGATCGGCGCGACGATCCCCTTGTTCGCGAGGATCGGCTCGACGAGCACGCAGGCGATCTCCCCACCGTGTTCCGCGAAGACGTCCTGGACGACCTCGGTGTCGTTGAACGGGACCCGGATCGTGTGGTTCGCGAACTCCTCGGGGATACCCACCGAACTCGGCCGCGGGGCCCGACGGTCGCCCTCGACGAGGGTCGACTCCTGAGCGCCGTGATACCCGCCCTGCATGATGACGACTTTGTCCCGACCGGTGTAGCCCCGGGCGAGCCGTATCACAGAGACGGTGGCTTCGGTCCCCGAGTTCACGAACCGGAGCATCGAGACGGAGGGAACGTGGCGGGAGACGAACTCGGCGAGTTCGACCTCGATCTCGGTCGGCAGGCCGTACACCGGTCCCTCGCTAACTCTGGACTGGATCGCCGACTCGACGGGCTGGGGCAGGTCGTGGCCGTACAACAGCGGGCCCAGGCCCATCACCCAGTCGATATACCGGTTGCCGTCGGCATCGATCAGGTGGCCCGCCTCGCCGCGGGCGGCGAACTGAGGGTAGGGTTCGGTCGCCGCACGAACCGGGGAGTTCACCCCGCCGGGGAGCACCGACAGTGCCCGATCGTAGAGATCGCGGGAGCGGTCGTGGTTCATATCCCAGATCTTTGCCCCCAGGCGTGAAAGTCCTACCGTGCTCCGATTCCGTTCGGCCAGGGTTCGGATAGAGTAGCGGAGAGGAATCGAGCGGTCGAGGAGCCGGGCCACTTCGTCGCGTACGGCTCGCATCCGCGAGCCACCGACGGTGGCGAGCGGTTCCCCGCGAACGAATCGCCGGAGGCGATGAGTGAGCGTCTTTAGTCCGCGGTCGTTCCCGTTCGTTCCCTTCGGTCACTCACCTCCCACTCCCTGTTCTCGCGAGTGAAACGAGCGAGAACAGGTTTTTGCCGAGCCCGCAACGAACGAGCGAAGTCGTTCGAAAGACGCGGAGCGTCTTTCGTGATGAGCGTGGGACTTTGCGAGTCCCATGAACCTGCGAACGGGCCTCCGGCCCGTGAGCAGATGACAAGACGCCGAAGGCGTCTCGAACCATGAGTGAGGACCTCGGCAAAAGAGTGGGTGTTAGACGGCCTCGGTTCCCTCCTTTCCGGTCCGGATCTGGTAGGCGTTCTCGATCGGCGAGACGAAGACCTTGCCGTCGCCCGGATCGCCGGTACTCGCGCTTTCGGCGATCGCGCTCACCACGTCCTCCGCGGGGATGTCGGCGACGACGGTCTCGACTTTCACCTTCTGATGTAGGTCGACGGAGTACTCCTCGCCACGCCACTGGCCCGTCTTGACCGGTTGGCTGCCCCGGCCGCTGACGTTCGTGACCGTCAGCGAGGGCGCGCCGGCCTCCGAGAGGCCCTGCTTGACCTCGGAGAGCTTGTCGGGACGGATGATCGCTGTCACCATCTTCAACCGACCGTCGTTGGACTGCCCGCCGTCGGTACGCACGTCGTCGATGTCGTAGGCCCGTGGCTGTCCGCCGTCGGTGACCGAACCACGATTCGATTCACCCAAGCCGAACTCGGGGTAGGTCTCGACGCCGTGTTCGGCGATGTCCAGGCCCTCCCGTTCGTGCTCGGGCCTTACGCGGGCCTGGCCGACCATCTTGAACGCGCCGAAGATCGCTGCGGTAGCCAGTACCGTCCAGCCGGCGATGACCGCCACGCCGATTAGTTGGGCGAGCAACTGAGTGAACGAGAAGCCACCGACCGCGACGAACGGGAAGAGCACCGCACCTAGGATTCCGGCCGAGCCGTGCACCGAGAAGACCGCACAGACGTCGTCGATTTCCAACTTCTTCTCGACGAACGCAAAGACGATCGGGAGCTGCCCGCCCGCGAGCAGGCCGACGAGCAACGCGCCCCACCAGGCCGTCGCGTCGGTGATCGAAGTGATGCCTACCAGGCCGGCGAGCATCCCGTTGGCGACGAACAGGGTATCGACCTTCTCGGTCCGATAGAGTGAGACGCCCGCCGCGCCGATCGCACCCGCACCCATCGCGAGCGTCGTCGTCAGTGCGACGCGCCCGACCGTGCCGGCGAAGGCATCGAGTGCGAGCCCGCCGTTCTCGGCGGCGAAGACCGTTGCCGCGGTCCCGACGTTGAAGCCATACCAGCCGAAGGCGAGGATCAGCGTGCCGAGTACGGCGAAGGTGATCGAGTGGCCGGGGATGACGTTGACGCTGCCGTCCTCGCGGTAACGATCCATCCGGGGACCGATCACCCAGGCGGCGGTCAGACCGGCGATCCCGCCCATGCCGTGGACGATCATCCCGCCCGCGAAGTCGTGAAAGCCAACCCCGAGGATCGTCGCGAGAAAGCCCCCGGCCCAGGTGAAGCCGGTGACCACGGGGTAGATGATCGCCGCGAGTAGGATCGTGTAGCCGACGTACGCCCGGAGCTTGCATCGACCGGCGACCGCCCCGGAGACGATCGTCGCCGCAGTCATCGCAAAGACCGCGCCGAAGAGCCAGCCGACCCACGACGTCGGGTCGGCAGGGGCGATCACGTCCGCGAAGGCCCCGACGATCGGGACGCTCGTTCCCCCGGTGAGGCCGCCGACGATCGCGGAGATCGCCGCGCCGACGAGGAAGAAGACGATCACGCCGATCGACCAGGTGAGCATGTTCTTCGTGAGCTGGTTCGCGACGTTCTTCGAGCGCACCTGCCCGGCCTCGAGCATGGCGAAGCCAGCGTGCATGAAGAAGATCAGGAAGGTCACCGTCAGCACCCAGACGGTGTTGACACCCTCGGCGAGCGCCCCGGCATCGATCTGAAGCAGCAGATCGGGACTCATCCGATCACGCTCTGCCGTACGCCACGGTCTATTATTATCTGTGCGTTCACTACAACACTGATTCGTGCCACGCTTGTACTACTATTCACGGATCGATACCACGATGAACTACTATATAAATCTTGGAGATATTGCCGTACAGTTTTGTGCCTTGATTATAGACGAGCGGTCGTTTTAGGGTACAGTATTACGGATATAAGGCCGTTGTTCGTCGAGATCGTACTCGAATTTCCACCACGATCCGACCGATCGTTCATCGATAGTGTCGGGCCACGACGGTAGTCGCGCCGCTGGCGCTCGCGCGCGGCGTCGGGCGAGCGCACGGACTATCAGAGTCGAGAAAGATCGAAGCAACGAGAGTGCAACGGCAGGATGACTGGTTTGGGCCGGTCAGGAACCGTGTTCAGAGTCGGTCGGCGACGCTTTCGGCGAAGTAGGTGACGATTAGGTCCGCACCGGCGCGCTCGATCGAGAGCAGGGACTCGTAGGCGACGTCTTCGAGCGAGAGCCAGCCCTTCTCGGCGGCGGCGTGCAGCATGGCGTACTCGCCCGAGACGTTGTAAGCCGCTACCGGGAGGTCGAAGTTCTCGCGCACGTCCCGTACGACATCGAGGTACGGCAGGGCGGGTTTGATCATGAGGACGTCCGCGCCCTGCTCGACGTCCAAAGCGACCTCTCGGAGGGCTTCCCGGCTGTTCGCTGGGTCCATCTGGTAGTGACGTCGATCGCCGAAGGCCGGCGCGCCGTCCGCGGCGTCTCTGAATGGTCCGTAGAAGGCCGACTGGTACTTCGCGGCGTAGCTCATGATCGCGGTGTGTTCCAGTCCTGCCCGATCGAGTTCGCTCCGGATCGCTCCGTCCTGCCCGTCTACCATCGCGCTCGGGGCGACCATGTCCGCGCCGGCCTCTGCGTGTGAGCGGGCGGTCTTCGCGAGCAACGCGAGGGTCTCGTCGTTGTCGATGGTGAGTGCCGGCTTGCCGGTCTCGGCAGCCATCGCGCCACCGTCGGCTGCTGTCCCCTCTCCACCACTCCTTTCGGCTCGCTCGCGAGCGCTCTCCTCGAGTATCCCGCAGTGACCGTGATCGGTGTACTCACAGAGACAGACGTCGGTGATCACGTACATATCGGTCTCGCGTTCGATCCGGCGGGTAGCCTCCTGTACGACGCCATCGTCGGCCCACGCCCGAGTTCCCTGAGGGTCTTTGGACTCGGGGATGCCAAAGAGGATCACCGCCTCGACGCCCGTCGCTTCGATCTCCTCGACGCGGGCAACGGCCTCGGAGATCGGGACGCGCTCCTGGCCGGGCATCGACTCGATGGGCATCCGTTCGTTGATGGTCGCGTCGACGAAGACCGGAGCGACGAGATCGCTCGCCTCGACGCTCGTCTCGCGCACTAAGGGGCGAAGCCCGTCGGTTCGGCGGCGACGCGGGCGATGTGTGAGATCCATGGCGATGCTACGGAGCGATCACTCAAATCCGTGTTGCACCCGGTTGACCGCCGGAAAGTGGTCGACACCGATCGTGATGTCATTTTCTGCCTGCACTCCTACTCTGGCCGGACGACGCGACGACACGCTCAGCCGCCGTCTCTCGATGGGGTCGCGGGCTCGGAGTCGAGATCGACCCACGCCTCCTCGGGAAAGGACACCGAGATGTCGGTCGGCGAGAGGATCGCATGCTTGCCGTCCGGGACGAACGAAGGGTGATGCCGGAGGATCTCTTGCCAGGACTCGATCACCTCCGGCCCGCGGGGAGCGCCGGGTTCAGGCGCGACCGACCTGGCCCGTCGTGCGTCGTACGCGGCGAGTAGGCAGAGCAGGTCGGCGAGCAAGGCTTTCGAGACCGAGAAGCGGCGGTGGTTGTACTGGAGGACTGCCCGCAGGGGAAAGCCGACGCGAAGCAGGTCGCGAGCGGTCAGCCGCCATTTCCGGGCGCGCGCCTGAGCGGATGCCGCATCCGCTGTTGGGAGTTCGCGGCTCAGCGAGACCGGCAGGATTCGGAGGGTAGCACCCGATCGACAGAGCCGTTCGACGAACACTCGTTCCTCGACGCGCCCGAGCGGCGGCCACCCGCCCGCCTCGCGGATCGGTTTCGGACGCGAGATATAGAGGGAATCGAGCGTGCAGAGCACGAGGTCCGGGTGTTCGTTCTCCAGCTCCTCGAAGACCTCCAAGAGATCCCGGAGCGCGGGGGCGTACTCCCGGTCGGTATCCAGGTGCTGAACGCAGATCTCGCCGCGGGCACGCTCGAAGGCGATCTGGCGTCCCTCGCCGAGATTGGACGGTGCAACGACGACCCGGAGCCGGTCGTCGCGTGCTTCGAGCGCACGGAGGCTTTCGACGCTACCGTCCGTGCTACCCCCATCGACGACGATCAACTCGCCGGCTGCCGGCAACCCGTCGAGCATACCCCGAAGGCTTCGTTCGAGTACGTCGTCCTTGTTATAGTTCGTCGTCAGGAAACTATAGCGGACCTCGGATTCGGAGTCGGTAGGGTCGCTCATAGATCACTCGCGAACAGTTCCGGAGTACTCACCGTCAACACGTTCACTCGTGGTAGCCGAGCTGGCGCAGTCGGTCGGCGACCGTCGCATCGACGTCGCTACCGTCGGTGCCCTCAGTACCCTGCTCCTCGGTAGGTCGCGTCGAGAGCTCGACCTCGCCGGGATCGTAGGTCCGCTCGTCCTGACAGGCACGGACGTCCCAGGGCACAGTTCTAATCGCCGGCGACGGGAGGTACTGTCGGTGGCCCCACAGACCCCACTCGCCCAGGGCGTTCGCGTGATCGGCGGTGATCGCGACGATACCATCGGTGTTTTCGAGAACCCGTTGGATGTGCTTGTAGATGTAGCGGTGGTTCTCGCGGTAGGCGTCGATCACGGCCTCGCGATCGAGCACGCCGGTCTGGACGCGAGGCCAGACGTTCTCGGTGTTCACGCCGTAGCCGAAGTTCTCCCGCTGCATGCGCCCGAACTGCTGTGCGGCTCCAATAAAGGGGAAGTGTGGCTGCATGTAATGCAGTATCACCCGGTCGTACTCCCCGGAGCGCACGGCACTGATCCCGTGGTCGGTGATGGGTTCGGGCGGGATCGTTCCCCGACTTTCGTCCCAGTCGGTTCGCCAGACTTCGTCGAGCAGGCCGAAGTCAGTGGGCCGAAGCTGGTTCGAGTGGGGGTTTGCGGTGACGTAGGCCGTCTCTCTCGTCTCGGCGCGATATTCCTTGGCGAAGTTCTTCTCTATCCACTCGGTCGAGGCGCTCGCACACGAGAGCTCGGCGCGGCCGCGGCCGGCGATCTCGAAGTACATGTCCGCACGCGCGGCGTCGAGGACGAGCAACACGTCCCAGTCCCGGTCGTAGACCCGGTAGCCCAGGTCGGGATCGAGGCGCTTGAAGACGCGGACGAGCGCGCTCGAAGCGAAGTCCTTCGCGATCGGCCCGAGCGCGTCGGTGCCCTGGGTCGCGAGGCGACCCTTCGATTTCTCGAGGAAATCCGCGAGCGTCATGGTTCGATGTCGTAGAGTAGGCCCGACCGAATACCATCCTTTCGCTCGACGCTCTCCCCTTGGCGTCGATCGGATCGTACTACCGCCCCTCCGCACCCGACCCTCTATGTGCCAGCATCGAGAACCCCGATCGATGACCCGACCGCGAGGTGAGGCCAGTGAGCAATGAGCGCGTCGCGTCGTTGTTGGACGAACTGACGATCGAGGAGAAGCTGCGTCTGATCCGGGGCGGGCCCGATCCCGAGGGAGTGGCGACCGGCTACGTCTCGCCGATCGAAAGGCTCGAGATTCCGGCACTCCGGCTCGTCGACGGCCCGCTCGGGGTCCGTCCGGAAGACGGATCGGCGACTGGCTTCCCGGCCTCGATATCGCTCGCTGCGTCCTGGAACCCACCCCTCGCCCGCGCGGTCAGCGCAGCGATTTCCCGCGAGGCCCGCGCCTACGGGCAAAACGTCCTGCTCGCTCCCGGTATCAATATCGCCCGCGTTCCACAGGGCGGGCGGAACTTCGAGTACTACGGCGAGGATCCCTTCCTGGCGTCGCGTCTGGCCGTCGAGTACGTCTATGGCGTCCAATCGGAGGGCGTGATGGCGACGATAAAACACTACGTCGCGAACAACCAGGAGACCGACCGCTACGACGTGAGCGCCGTGGTCGGCGAGCGCGCGCTGCGCGAGCTCTACTTTCCCGCCTTCCGCGCGGCGATCGAGGAGGCGAACGTCGCTGCGGTGATGACGGCCTACAACCGCGTGAACGGTGTTCATATGAGCGATCATCGCCGGCTCCTTACCGAAGTCCTCAAACACGAGTGGGATTTTTCAGGCTTCGTCGTTTCGGACTGGTGGGGTACCGAGAGCGCCGTCGGTGCCGCGCGTGCGGGCCTCGATCTCGAGATGCCTGGCGTTCCCTTCGAGGAACTGCCGGCCGCCGAGGCCCTGCCCGAGGCGATCGATCCCGCGGGAATCGAGTTCCCCGCGACGCTGCCGAACATGCACGAGGGCGGGCTGTTCGGCGACCCGCTGCGGGATGCCCTCGTGGACGGCGCGGTGAGCGAGAGCGGGAGTGAGGGAAGTATCGACGAGAAGGTACGTCGAATCCTGCGGACGATGGATCGATTCGGTCTGCTCGATGGAGACGAAGCGGGGAATGAACGGTCGGACGGCGAACTCGATACGTTAGAGCACCGCGAAGTCGCTCGCCGGGCGGCCTGCGAGGGTACCGTCCTGCTGAAAAACGATGGAGTACTGCCGCTCGAAGAGGACACGACGGTCGCGCTCTGTGGGCCGAACGCCGATCGCGCCAAGCTCGGCGGCGGCGGGAGTTCGGAAATCACGCCGTTCGCCCAGATTAGTCCCCTCGATGGCCTCCGCGAGCGAGCGGACGAGGTGACCTTCGAGCGCGGCCTCGCTCCAATCACCGAATCCTCGCTATTCGACGCGTTCGAATCGGAGGAAAGGGCGGGCGAAAACAGCAGCGCGAGTAGCGGTGAGGCATCGAGCGACGACGCTGACCCCGATGTCGATTCCGGCTCCGAGGCGTCGCTTGACGATGCGGTCGCCGCGGCCGAGACCGCCGACTGTGCGGTCGTCGTGGTCGAGGACGACACGACCGAGGGCGAGGACCGCTCGGACCTCGAACTACCGGGCGCACAGGACGCCCTTGTCTCCCGAGTGGCCGCCGCGGCCGAGCGGACGGTCGTCGTCTGCCGGACGAGCGGCCCGGTCGAGATGCCCTGGCTCGATAGCGTCGACGCCCTCCTCGAGACCTGGTATCCCGGCCAGGCCGACGGCGCGGCGCTCGCGAGCGTGTTGTACGGTGATCACGATCCCGGCGGGCGGCTCCCGGTCACGTTCGGCCACAGCGCCGCGGAGTACCCGACCGCGAACAAGGCGGCCTTTCCCGGCGTGGCCGGGGAAGCTCACTACGACGAGGGTGTCTTCGTCGGCTATCGGTACTTCGACCGCGAGGGTACCGACCCACTGTTCCCTTTCGGTCACGGCCTGTCCTACGCCGAGTTCGAGTACGGCGACCTGGCGATCGAAAGCGTCGGTAGCGACGATACGAGCAACGACACCGGTAGTGGCCCTACTGTGAGCAGCCTGGATCCCAATATCGATCTCCCGGTCGAGGTAACCATCCCTGTTCGCAACGTCGGCGACCGAGCGGGAAGTGACGTGGTACAGGTCTACGTCGGCGAGGGCCACCCGAACGTTCCACGGCCGGAGCGGGAACTGAAAGGGTTCGCGAAGGTTCACCTCGTGGCGGGCGAGCGGCGCGACGTAGCGGTCGAACTCGATCGCGACGCGTTCGCCTACTACGACCCAGAGGATGGCTGGACGGTTTCGCCGGGAACGTTTACGGTCGCCGTCGGTCGGTCCTCGCGTGACATTCGTAGCGAGGTGTCCATCGAGGTAGAGTAACGGGCTGTCCGGTCGAGATTAGTCGTCCGCTGTCGACGATCGCTCGCTCGTAGCGTCGTCCGCGTCCGGGCCGACGCCCGCACTGACGCTCCCGCCCCCTTCGTCGGCAGCTTCGATCGCCTCGGCCAGCAGTTCCGAGACGCCGAGGATCTCGATGTCGTCCTCGTAGTCGCCAGTCTTGCGGCCGTCCTCGTACATCGTCATGCACATCGGACACGCGACGACGAACTTCTCTACCTCCGCGTCGGCCTCGGTGTCCTCCAGAGCCTCGCGCAGCCGTTCTTCCGATGGCTTCTCCTCTTCCTCCTGGTCGATCCAGAGGCCCCCGCCACCGCCACCACAACAGAACGAATCGGCTCGGTTGCGGGGCATCTCGAAGAGATCACAGCCCGTCTCGCGTACGAGCCCCCGGGGCGCTTCGTACTCGTCGTTCATCCGCCCGAGGTGACAGGGATCGTGGTAGGTAACAGTGTAATCGAGTTCCGTGCCCGAGAGCGGTAGTTCCGAGGCGAGGCTATCGACGACCTGGGTGTAGTGATAGATGTCGCCCTCCTCCGCGGGCCACTCGATCCCCTCGAGAGCCGGGTACTCGTGTTTAAACGTGTTGAAACTGTGAGGATCGGTACAGACCATCTTCTCGAACTCACAGTTCGAAAGGACGTCGGCGTGGTGTTCGGCCAACTCCTCGAAGAGGCCCTCCTCGCCGACGCGGCGGACGTCGTTGCCGGCAGTTTTCTCCTCGTCGTAGAGGATACCATAGGAGACGTCGGCGGCCTCGAAGATCTTGGCGACCGACCGGGCGATCCGCTTGTTGCGCTCGTCGAAACTCGGGTAATCGCCGACGTACCACAGGTACTCGACCTGCTGTTCACGAGCGTCGGGGATCTCGAAGTCGAGTTCCTCGGCCCAGTCCGCGCGCTTGCGCTGGGGGTCGCCGAAGGAGTTGCCCTTCATGAACACGTCCATCATCACGTCCTGGACACCGGCATCCATCTCGCCGGTTTCGGTCAGCCGCCGGTTCATCTCGGTGAACTGGGGGACGTGTTCGATGTCGACGGGACAGGCGTCCATGCAGGCCATACAGGACATACAGGACTCCATCGTTGCACTGTCGATCACCGAGGTTCCGCCGTCGGCGACGATGGGCTGTTCCTCCCCGCCCGCGTCGACGGATTCGCGATAGGATTTCAGATCGAGGATGACGTCCCGGGGGTCGAGCGGCCGACCGGAGGCCTTCGCGGGACAGACCGACGAGCATCGCCCACACTTCGTACAGGCGTCGTGATCGAGCAGTTGCTTCCAGGAGAGGTCCTCGATGTCGGTAAAGCCGATCTCCTCGGGTGCCAGATCGGCGGGCACCCCTGGGAGGCGATTGCCGGCCTTCTCGTTGCGGGTGACGAGGTTCGCGAAACTCGAGATCATGTGGAAGGGTTTGGCATAGGGAATCCAGGCGACGAACGCGAGCGCGAGCACGGCGTGTGACCACCACGCGATCGGATAGAGCGCCGCGGCCCCGGACTGGGAGAGGCCTACCCACCCGAAGGCGTTCGCGGTGAACCAGCCGACGAAACTCACGGTCTCGAAGTCAGGATAGCCGGTGCCAAGGATTCGCAGGCCTTCGGTAACGTAGCCCCCGACCCCCAAGAGGAACAGTGTCCAGACGAACAGGCCGTCCTCGGTACTCGTGTGTTTGCCCCACAGCCGCTCGTTACGGGTAACGTAGCGCCGGTAGAGGGCCATCCCGACACCGACGACGAAGAGAAATCCCATTGCGTCCATCACGAGCGAGTAGGACAGATAGAAATCCCCGATGAAGAACGACTGGCGCTCGCCGGTCAGCCAGGCCGTGAGATTGCGATAGAGGTCCATATCGATGCCGAGGATGGTGGTACCGATCAAGAGCGTGAGAAAGCCCCAGAGCACGAAGGCATGCATGATTCCCCCATACAAGTCCCGATCGAACTGCTTCTCGTTGGTCGTAACAGTCCTCGCCGCCCGGAGGATACGGCCGGGGAGGTCATCGAGGCGCTCGAAGGGGTCCTCGGTGCCCTGGGCGTAGCGGGCGAAGCGATCGTAGACCCCATAGAGAAAGACGAGAATCGCGACCGCTGCGAGGTAGTAGAAGAGGACCTCGCCGACCCCGCTGATCTGCCAGAAGGTCGGGCGCGTGATCGTACCGCCGGCCTGGAGTAGTGGTCCGAGCGAGAGCGCGAGGAACATGGTGCATCACGGACCAGCGCCTGCTTAAGGCTTATCACGGCCTACCTCGTCGGCGGGCCCGCGAGCGGTTTCGCCGGCCGTCGCGCTTAGTCACGTCTGACTGTCACCGTCGTCGTGACCAGCGATCTTCCGATCGATTCGCTCTCTTCACAGGACGGTCCAGGTGAGAAGTACCCCTATCAGACAGAACGCGAGCAGATCGACCCGCGAGAACCCCAGGTCCGGGAGCGTCGGGTTCCAGGCAAAGCAGCGTGCGTTCATCGCGAGTGCCAGCCGGTCGGCCCGTCCGAACGCTCGCTGTAGTCCGCCGACCGCGATCAGTTCCATGCGGTCGATGAGGGGTCTCTCGGTACCCAACCGGGCCGCCATCGCTTGCCTGATGGCCGCGAGATCGGCCCGAAGCACGGGCAGAAAGCGGAACACGAGCGCGACGCCCGTAGCGAGCAGTCGTCCGGCCTTTCCCGGGATCGCCCACCGGATCGCCGCTTCGGAATCGCGGATCGGCGTACTCCGGACGTAGGTCGTACTCACGAGGACGATCAGGAGTACGCGATAGCTCGCGAGCGCTGGTTCTCGAGCCTCGGCGATCGAGAAGGGGGGCGTGTCCCATACCAGTCCTTCGATGAGCACTGGGAGGGAAACGAGTACGACCGCGAACCGGAGCTCCCACAACGCTCGCCTGAGTGGGAGTCGAGCTACCGCGAGCAACACGCCGCCAAGAGCGGTGAGGACGAGGAGACCTCGGGGCGTGGTGTGAGCGAAGGCGGCGACCGCGAAGGCGATCTGGACGCCAAGCTTGCTTCGGGGGTCGAGACGGTGAGCGATCGTCCCGCCCGGTTCGTAGGCAAGCGTCACGCTGGGATCGAACTAGGGCCGGGGCTGCCGTGATGTTCGGGGTCACGCAGACTCGATAGCCGATCAGTCCGGCCGACGAGTGCCACCGGTCCCGACCGCACGGCTCGGACGGTCGCTCTCACGACTCGATCGAGGGGGGCTCACGCACGCCGAGTGCCGACAACCGATCTCGGACGATCTCCGGCGGGCCATCGGCGGCGATACGGCCGTCAGCGAGGACGGCGACGCGTTCGGCGAGGGAGAGTAGGTCGGTCAGGTCGTGGGTCACGACGATCACGCCCGTTCCCGCCTGGTGGAGCGCAGCGAGGTGGTCGAGCAGGCGCTCGCGGGCCGGCCAGTCGAGGCCGGCAAAGGGCTCGTCGAGCACGAGAACGGCGGGTTCCATCGCGAGCGCGCCGGCGATCGCGACTCGAGTCTGCTCACCACCCGACAGGCGATCGAGGCGGTCGCCGCCCCGACCACTCATTCCGACCGCCGAGAGCGCTCGCTCGGCCCGACGATCGATCTCTTCCCTCTCGAGCCCGAGGTTCTCCGGGCCGAAGGCGACGTCCGCTTCGACCACGCTCGCGACGAAGCTGTCCCGCGGATGCTGGAAGGTCATGCCGACAGCGCTTCGGGCGGCGAGGGGGGCCTCGCTCACTTTCTTGCCGTTCACCAGTACCTCACCATCGTCCGGCTCGAGCAAGCCATTAAAATGGCGTACCAGAGTGGTTTTGCCTGAGCCGTTCGGGCCGGCGAGAACGAGGAACTCTCCCTCGGGAATCGAGAGGTCGATCCCGCAAAGCACCGTGTTCGCTCGATCGGGATCGCTATTGTCGTCGCCGTCTCCCTCGTTGTAGCGATAGACTAGATCGCGAACCTCGATCATGTCGCAGTGAGGCGTTCGTTGCGGACGATCCCGAGGGCGGCAGCGATCTTGAGCGCCTCCGCGGGGATGAACGCGGCCGCGCCGGCCAGGAAAGCGGCGACGAGTCCGACGTCGTTGACGACCATGATTCCGAGTACTCCTAACCCGTAGATCACTACCACGCCCGCGACCATCGCACCGACCAGCCTGGTTGTGCTCGCAGCACTCGAATCGCCGACTTCGAAGCCGCCATGCACCAGGACGCCGATCAGTACGGCGGTGATCGGATACGACCAGAGGTAGCCCGCAGTCGAACCGAACAGGATCCCGATCCCGGCACTCCCCCCGGCGAAGATCGGCACCCCGACCGCGCCCGCGAGCAGGTACAGGGCCATCGACACCCCGCCCCAGACCGGCCCGAGCATGATCCCCGCGAGGAAAACCCCGAGTACCTGCAGCGTGATCGGCGCGGGCGAGACGGGGTTCGGGAATGAGACGTACGCAAAGGCCCCGGTCAGCGCGGCGAAAAGCGCCGCCCGCGCGAGGTTCCGTGCCGTCTCGTCGCCGACGAGATCGACCCCGCTGGTCTCGGTGCTCATCGTTCTTCACCTCCTTCTGCTCCCCCCGATGGGACCTCACCCGAGCTACCGTCGCTTCGCCGTCCTGATCGCCGAACACGGATCGACATACTCGATCGGGATTGTCAACCTGTTTCAATCTACTGGTTGACCTGCCGGCCGGCACTCGGATGCCATACTCGCCGATAGGTTTATATCCCAGTAGGCGTTGGCCTTCTGTTCACCCAGCACATGGACGAGAAAACTGAGGAACTCCGGGATATCTTCGTCGACGTCGCCGGCGAGGAGACGGTGACCGAATCACAGGCCGAGGCACGCGGGTCACTGATCGACGAGGACGACGAGCAGGTCGCCGCTCGTCTCGAGGATGTACTCGAACGGATGGGCGAGCGTTACGAGTTCGATGCCGATCTCGACGAAGAGGCCCTCTATGCCGTCGTCCGACGCTTCCACGAGAACGAGGACGACGCAGCGATCGCCGACGCGCTCGATACCGACGGCGAGGAGGTCTTTCTCGCACGGACTGACCTGCACCTGCTGCGCGAGGCGGACCTCGACGCTCCGTTCGATCTCGACGAGCTGCGGGAACTGCTCGACGCCGAGTACACCCTCTCGGAGATGGCGACGGTGCTCGACGCCGAGGAAAAGACAGTGGGGCGCTACCGGCGAGTCATCGACACCCAGCGCGAGAGTCGGCAGGTCAACGGACGCTTTCGCGACGAGTTCGAGGAGATCCTCACCGACGCCGATCTCGGCACGCGAATGACCGAGGACATTCACGAAACCGGCCTCGAAGACGCTACCGATGGCATGGAGACCGACGTTTCTTTCTGACGTACCTCTTTGCTGGCATCCTCGTTCGCGCCTGCGGCGCTCACTGTGGGGCCAGCAAAAATCTACGCTAAAAAGCCGCTCGCTCGTCTTCGATTCGCTCTCGGGAGAACTACTTGCCTACCGATCGTTTAGTAGCACATCGCTCGATTCGACACCGGAAGACGGATATCGTCGCCCTGAGATCGAGTGCCCTCCCATCGCTTCTTCGAAAGGAGCCAGCGGCTGATGTGATAGTACCGATCGACGGCTGAACCCGGCGCTTAAAACCCTCGCTCGCTTACCCTGGCTATGGAATTTTGCGAGGAGTGCGGGTCGATGATGCGCGCGGAGAGCGGCGTCTGGGAGTGCAGCCAGTGTGGTCATACCGAAGTGAAGGCTACCGACGGGGAGTTCGTCCTCACCCAGGGTCAGGAAGCAAGCGAGGTAATCGACGTTAGCGATTCGGAAAGCGGCCTCCCGACCACCGAAGTCAATTGTCCGGAGTGTGAGAACGATCGGGCCTATTGGTATATGCAACAGATCCGGGCGGCCGACGAGAGCGAGACGCGATTTTTCGTCTGTACGGAGTGTGAACACCGCTGGCGTGAGGACGACCACTAATACCCACTTTTTTGCTGAGGTCCTCGCTCGCTCCCTCACTTCGTTCGGTCGCTCACTGCGGGCTCAGCAAAAACCTGTTCTCGTGAGCGAGTGTAACGAGCGAACGAGAGCCGGGAGTGGAAGGTGAGCGACCGAAGGAAGCGAACGGGAACGACCATGGACTAAAAACCGCTCACTCCCTGCCGGTCGTCTGTTCGCGGGCCCACGGCCCGCTCACATGGTCCGAGGGATCTCCGGTCCCTCGCTACTCGCGGCGGAGTCACTGGTATTACACAGTAACGATCGGACGAAGGCCCTCAGCGCGCGAACCGATGGACGAGATAGATCCCGATGGCGGCGAGCACTGGCGGCAGGAGGCCGGCGAGCGCCGGGAGCCCGTAGAGGAATTCGACGACCGGCGCGAGCGCACCCGCCGGAGTGGCCTGTTGCTCGGGTGGAATCGTGATAATCACGCCGACGTACAGCGACGCCGCGAAGAGATAGCCGGCGAGCGCGAGGGCAGCGTCGTACCGGCGATCGGCCCCCTCGCGGCGGTGATGGTGGGCGACGAAGAGGACGGGAGCGAGTGTCGGCCCGACGACGGACAGGCCGACGAGAACGAAAAACGCCCGCGAGAGGCTAAAGGTGCCGCCGGCACCAGCCGTCGTCGCGGCGATGACGACGACTAATGCGAGGACGAACAGCAACACGAGGCCGAGTGCCAGCAGCCCCCCTAAGAGGGCGTACGAACGGAAGAGCCAGGAGTCACTCCGCCGGATAGCGTAGGGAAAGGCGCTCAGTAGCCCGGAATACGTCGATTCGTTCTCCGGCTCGGAGCGTTCGGTCTCCCCATCGGTCGCCGCCTCCGACATACCCGATCTGCGGTCGGCAGCCGATTAAGCCCCCTGATCGGCGACCGCCGGTCGGGCGGGGCGAGGCCCGATCGACCGACCTGGGGCGGCCGGCGAACGGCGGGATTTAGGAGGGCGGCCGGCCAGGCCAGGGTATGCACGTCGATCTCGGCAACGGACTGGCGTCGGTCGCCTCTCCCGGCGTCTCTAGGGAGAGTCTCGAACGGCTCGACGAACGCGTCGGCAGGGCCCACGAGCGGATCGAACGCGGGAGGAAAAATGGCGAATTCGGCTACGCGGCGCTGAATCTCCCCCAGGAAACCGACGCGAGCGCGATCGAGCGGACGGTAGCACCCCTGGGGGACTGTGAGTCGGTACTCACCGTCGGCATTGGCGGCAGTGCGCTCGGGGCGGCGACGATCGGAGAAGCGCTCGGCCTCTTGGGGATTTCTGTCCTCGATAACGTCGATCCGGCCTGGGTCCGGGAGACGCTCGACGGCCTCGAGCTCGCCGAGACCGCCGTTCACGTCGTCTCGCGATCGGGCACGACCGCAGAGACTCTCGCGAACTTCCTGGTCGTCCGGGAGGCCTTCGAGGACGCAGGGGTCGATTGGACCGAGCGCACGATCGTTACCACGGGCGAGGACGGCCCGCTCCGGACGCTCGCCGATCGCCACGACCTGCCGACCCTCGCAGTTCCCGAGGGAGTGCCCGGTCGCTTCTCGGCGCTCTCCTCGGTCGGGCTGGTGCCCGCCGCGATCAGAAGGGGCGACGTCGAAAGCGTGCTCGCGGGGGCTCGTGAAGGAACCGCTATCGGCGAGCTCGAGGGCTCGCTGTTCGAGACGCCAGCGTATGGGTACGGCGCGGCGACGTATGCGCTCTCCGAGCGCGGTGCGGCGGTAAACGCCATGTTGCCCTACGCCGAGGGCCTCGAACGGTTCGCGGAGTGGTTCGCCCAACTGTGGGCCGAGAGTTTGGGGAAAGACGGGCTCGGCCAGCTCCCGGCCAGGGCGCTTGGCGCGACCGACCAGCACTCCCAGCTCCAGTTGTACCGAGCCGGCCCCCGAAACGCGATGGTTACGTTCGTCCGCCCGCGCGAGCGCCCCGAACTTTCGATTCCCGAAACCGACTTCGAGATGCTCTCGTATCTCGGGGACACGGATCTCGATACCTTGATCGACGCCGAGTTCGAGGCGACCGAAGCTAGCCTCGCGGCGGCGGGCCGACCCTCGCTCCGGATCGAGATCGACCGTCTCGACGCCCGCTCCGTCGGGGCGTTGCTGTATGATATGGAACTGGCCTGTGTACTCGTCGGCGAACTCATGGGCATCGAGACCTTCGAGCAGCCAGCCGTCGAGTGGGGCAAACGCGCCGCACGAGGGCTACTGGGTGCTGAGGGCGAGTTCCCCGAAAGCGAGGCCGTCGGGGAGAAAACTCGATTGTCCGTCGAACCCGATCGGTGAGCGAGCCAGGAGAGTACGGTCGTTCGTAGAGAGCGCTACTTCGACACTGAGGTCGTGGCCGCCGGGTCGCGAGGGCGGACAGCACGGGCAGGGAAGGAAATCGATTCCTCCCGCAGCCGTCGGTCGGCTTGGAGACCGGCGAGCCGGCGAGCGCCACTCGTGGCACGGGAGCCCAGACAGGCGAGCAGGACGACCGAAAGCGCCCCGATCGAGGGCTCCCGCGCGATGGACGCTCGGGCGCGTTGCAGTGCCGCAAGCCGGTTCCCGCAGTCGAGTTCGATTCGAGCGCAAGTGAGATCCCGGCGCGCACGATATCGCCGTTCGAAGTCAGGGTAATAATGTATCTCCGCGCCGTGCTTGCGCCAGATGCACCCATACGGGCCGGTTCCGTTCTCGAGTCGGCGAGCGGTCACCGCCCGCGAGCCCCGAGGTCGGTTGTGGTTCCGGATAGCGTTTTGCTCGGCGCTTCGATCCTGGATTCGGTGTTCGACCAGTGGCTCGTTCACGGCCGCGTAGTCGTACTCCCAGGCGAGGCGGATGCAGTGGTCCCACTCTTCCCCACAGCCCAGATCGGTGTCGTATCCCCCGACGGTCTCGAAACACGCCGCACGGATCAGCAACCCCGAATAGGGCCCGAAACCGTACCCGAGCAGGACGGCCGGATAGATATCGCCCTGCCGGTCGCTGCGGGGCGAGTAGATCACGGTCGTCCGTCCGTTTCGCGTAGTGATCCAGCCGGTGGAGACGGCTCCCCACTCCTCGTCGAGCGGGTCGATGACGGCGAGTTGGCGCTCGATCTTCTCGGGGTGCCACCGATCACCGGCGTCGAGCACAGAGACGTACTCCCCACGGGCCCGCTCGAGGGCGTCGTTGCGCCGGGCGGCAACGCCATGGCTCGCCGGCCGGTCGAACGCACGAACCCGTTCGTCGCGTGCCTCGTACCGATCGAACAGGGCGGCCGTGCCGCCGGTCGAGCCGTCGTCGACGACGAGAACCTCGATCGCCTCGTGGGTCTGGTCCAGAGCCGTTTCGATCGCCCCGCCGAGTTCCTCGGGAGGGTCGTCCGTCGTGATAATGATGCTCACGAGAGTCATGTGGTCGATTCAGTATAGCGCTCGTCTCCTGGGTCGGTTCGATATGGTCGTGATCGCAGCCGGCTCCGCCAGCAGTCCTCACTGCCGACGAGCCTCCGCTCCGGGCGGCGAGATACTCGCGGAGAGGGTGGTCGTCTCGCTCGTCTACTCCCCTCGTCGCCGGCCCGAAGCGAATCGCGTCGATCGGTCCTAGAGAGGCAGGGATTTGACTGTGTGCGTTCTCGGGTCCGGACGCCTCTAGTTGGTTCCGTCGGTGACGTCGATGACATCGCCGTTGACGACGACGTAGATCTCGGCGGGACTGCCGCTCGTGACGGTGAAGTCCGTGATTGACCCCGAGAAGCGGTACCGATCGAGTCCCCCGCGGACTCGGCCAGTCACGACGCTACCGTCTAAAACATCGGAATCGACTTCGTCGGTGTCCTCGGTGGTGTTGGGCACGCCCTCGGTCGCGCCGTCGACGCTGACCCGATACTTGACTCGTTCATCCGACCCTTTCGAGCCGTCGACGATCAGTTCGTTGTCCTTGGGCTCGCTCGCGGTGTAGAGGCCACGCTCGATGATCGTCCCGCTGGAGCCGACCGCGACGTCCGGGAAGGTGCTCGTGGGATCGAGTGCGACGCCACGGAGGGTCGCACTCATCGGGGTGTCTTCCTTGCTCCAGCCCTCCCGGTCGCGGTACTCGTATAGATTACCGCTGCCGCCGGAGGCGAGCCCTTCGCCGGCCTCGAACTCGATGTCGAGCAGTGCTGTGCCGCCGGCGTCGGTCTTCGTCCAGACCGCGCCATTGTACCGGAAGATCGACCCGTCGCCGCCGGTCACGTAGATGCGATCACGCGAGACCGCAGCGATCCCATAGAGGCCGACGCTACCGCCGTCGATGCCGATCGTCGTCCAACTCTTCCCGCCGTCGGTCGTCTCGTAGACCTTCGCGTTCGTATCACAGACGTAGCCGACCTGCTTGTCGAGGAAGTCCATTCCCTTGATCGAGGAGCCGCCACCCGGCTTCACGACCGTTCCCCAGTTCATCCCACCTTGATCGTTCTTGGTGCCAGGCAGGAACTCCCCGGAGCCATTGGCGAGGCCGACGAACTCGCTGCCTGCACTCCCCGCGGCCGCGACCGCCTCCCACGTGCTCGTCTTGCCTTTCGGCGCGCTGTAGTCGGTGAGCTGTTCGTCGAAAACGTCGTACTGGCCGACGACGCCCGAACCGCCGGCGAACCAGAGGTTCCGACCGTCGCTCGTCACGTCACACGCACGGAGAGGATTGCTCTGTGTCGTCGGGCCGTCGTCGAGCACCATCTCCCAGCCGTCAACCCGGCGGGCGAAGACGTCGCCGCTTGAGCCCACGGCATAGGGACCTTCCTGCGTTTGGACCGCACCGTAGATCGTACTGCCGGTCGGAGACGGTACTTCCTCCCAGGAATACTTGTCCGCAGCGGCCGACCCCACCGCACCGAGCGCCACTGTTGTACTTACCGCTGCGCCAGTGAGTTGCATGAACCGTCGTCGGGACTGTTTCTCTGACATCCAGGCGAGAAAAATTAGCACCGGATGAAAAGAGTAGTTACAGTATACGTCCGCTACCGACTCCTACACGGGAACAGGGGTAGACGTTCGCCGATCAGCGCGACTGGACGATAGTCCGGAGGCGACCTCGGGAGGCCGGCCGCTCGTGGGGCAGCGCTCAGGCCCCGGAGGGGTTCTTCCGGGAGAGGTCGCTCCCACAGATCGGACAGCGCTCCTTGTCCTCCTCGAACTCCCGGCCACAGCCCTGGCACTGGAAGGACCACTCGCGCTGCTCGGAGATCCCCTCCCGGGCGATGACCTCGATAGCGACGTCGAGACGGCCCGCGACGTTCTGCATGGCGTAGTCGTCGGTCACCAGAGTGGCATCGAGTTCGAACGCGGTCGCGAGAAGCCCGATGTCCGTCTCGGAGAGCACGCCGCCGTCGCCGGAGTTATCCGCAGCCCGACTGACCCGTTGGATGGTGCCCTCTTCGGGAGCGTGGACGTACATCCCCGCGCCTTCCATCGCGTCGTAGCGATAGACGCTCTCGCCTTCTAGCTCCTCGCGGACGCTCGGGGTCGTCGCCGTCTCGTCGGTGGTGTGGTACTCGGTAATGAACGCCGAGGAATCGAGAACGTGCATTCTGTCGTTCCTTCCTTAGTCGCGGCGGATGATGATGTGGTCTTTGACCGCCTGCACACGGGAAATGGGGACGAGCAGGTGGCCGTCGCCGTCGCCCTCGAAGTCGGTTCCGTTCTCCGCGGCGGCACTGGGTTCGACGACGAGATTACGGAGGGTGCCGGTGTCGGCGTCCATCGTGATGTTATAGAGCATCCCGAGTTCTGCACCGTCGGCTCCCATGATCGCTTTCCCCGAGAGGTTCTCGGCGAGTATTTCGGGCATGAGACCTACCATAGCGTCCGTCATAATAAACGCCACGGGGTCCGGGTCGGGGACCGGCGGCGGACCGCATTCTACCGGATCGAGTTCCGGGCTGCGGCGGGAAGCGATCGGTGCCGTATCGTTTCCAAAGCGGTGTCGTCGGTGTTCCCCCCCCCGTGCTTTCGTCCGGCGAAGGGTCGTGACGATGGGCTTAAATGCGGCCCGCGCCCCTCTCCGAACGACTTCTCTCGGGTGATACGAATGTCGGATACTCACGCCACGACCGAGGCGGACGAGTCTGCGGGAACCCTCCGGACGCCGATCGTCGCGGTGCTCGGCCACGTCGATCACGGCAAGACTAGCTTGCTCGATCGGATCCGGGGCTCTGCGGTCACCGGCGAGGAAGCCGGCGCGATCACCCAACACATCGGCTCGACGGCAGTACCCTTAGAGGTGATCTCCGAACTCGCGGGCTCGCTGGTCGATCCCGACGATTTCGACCTTCCAGGGCTTCTCTTCATCGACACGCCGGGGCATCACTCCTTCACCACGCTGCGTGCACGCGGGGGTGCGCTCGCGGACATCGCGATCCTCGTCGTCGACGTTTCCGATGGGTTCCAGCCCCAGACGATCGAGTCCTTAGACGTACTGCGACGTACCCAGACTCCCTTCGTCGTCGCGGCGAACAAGGTCGATACGATCCCAGGCTGGGACCCACAGGACGAGGCTCCGATCGGCCAATCGAGGGAGGCCCAGAGCGACCGGGCGGTCTCGCGGCTCGACGAGCAACTGTACGAGATCATCGGCGATCTCTCCGAGCACGGTTTCTCGGCGGACATGTACTGGCGCGTGCAGAACTTCGGGGACAACGTCGGGGTCGTGCCCCTCTCTGCGGAGACCGGCGAGGGGGTGCCCGACCTCTTGACCGTGCTTATGGGTCTCTCCCAGCGCTTTCTCAAAGAAGAGATGGCCGTCAACGCCGCGGGGCCGGGAGCCGGCACGGTACTCGAAGTAAAGGACGAGAAGGGCTTCGGGAAGACGATCGACACCGTGTTGTACGACGGCACGATCCGGGCTGAGGACACGATCGTCGTCGGCGGCTCGCGGGAACCGATCGTCACCGACGTCCGGGCACTGCTCCAGCCCCGCGAACTCACCGAGATCCGATCCGAGGGTCGGTTCGAGCGCGTCGACTCGGCGAGAGCCGCCGCCGGGGTGAAGATCGCCGCCCCCGATCTGGGCGACGCGATAGCCGGCGCGCCGGTGCGTGTGGTCCGCGATCGCGAGCGGGAGGACGTGATCGAGATCGTTCGATCGGAGCTCGCGGACATCGAGGTCACCACCGAGGAGGAAGGCGTCGTCCTCAAAGCCGACACCTTGGGGAGTCTCGAAGCGCTCGCGGACGCCTTGGAGGACGCCGAGATACCGATCGTGCGCGCGGAGGTCGGGGCGGTCGCCCCGCGCGACGTCCGGGTGGCAGAGACCGCGAACGACGCCGACCACCGGATGATCCTCGCGTTTAGCACCGACGTGTTGGACGACGCCTCGCGGCTCGCCGATCAGGAGGAAGTAGAAATCTTCGCGAACGACGTGATCTACCGATTGGTCGAGAACTACGAGGAGTTCGTCGAGGAACGCGCGAGCGCCCAGCAGGACGCGATCCTCGAGAACATCTCCCGACCGGCTCGCTTCCGAATTCTCGAGGATCACGTCTTCCGACAGTCGAACCCCGCGGTGATGGGTGTCGAAGTCCTTTCGGGGACGCTCAAGCGAAACGCCCGCGTCGTCGATTTCGCCGAGCGCGACCCCTCCCGAGTCGGCCAGGTGAAAGGTATTCAAGAACAAGGCGAGGACGTCGATGAGGCCCGAAGCGGCGAGCGCGTGAGCGTCGCGATCGACGGCCCGACAGTGGGCCGCCAGATCGAGGAGGGCGATACGCTCTGGAGCGAACTGCCCGAGAAACACGCGAAGGTTCTCGAACAGGAACTCAAAGGCGACATCCCGGCCGACGAACTCGAAGCGCTCTCGATGTACCTCGACAAACACCGTCAGCGCGATCCCTTCTGGGGAAAGTGAACCCACTAATGGCCTCGAGTCGCCAGTCGGGAAGTGAACTCGCATAGCGCACCGCTTAATCACCCGACCACTTCTACGTAGCTCCGCTTGCCGAGGCAGTCATTAGATTTAATTAGAACCAGCCACCAGTAGCACCTGGTGAAAGACATGTCGGCGGACACGCGCTCCGGCGGGCGAGTGAGGGAGCTCGCGCGGGAGCTGAACGAACGTCGGCCGACGATCACACCCGCGGATCTGCTACTACTGACGATCCCAGCGTTGCTCGTGAGCGGGGTACTCACCGCCTGGCTCTCGGCGCTCTCGCTCGCGGGCGCGTTGTTCATCGCCTGCCTGCCGGCACTGCTCGCGACCGGCTACGCCCTGTTTTACGATCCGCCGGAGACACCCGACGGGGCCGACCGCGAGAAGTGAGTGGCCGGCGGCCGCTCGGTAGAAAATTTTGGCTCCGGACGGTCGAGTCGCCGCGCCACGGGACTTTATCGGGCCGCCCGCTGTGTTGATCCTATGGATGTCGCGATACTCTCGGACATGCACGTTCCTGGGCAGGCGGCCGGACTCCTCGAAGCGTTTCGCGAACACGTGGCCGAGGCCGAGTACGTCGTTCACGCAGGAGATTTCGGCTCGGTGGACGCGTTCGCCGACGTTGAGGCTCTCGCGTCGGACCTGACCGCCGTCTACGGGAACGCCGATCCCGGTACTATCGATCTCCCGGCAGTGGCGTCGGCCGCGATCGACGGAACGACGTTCGTCGTTAGCCACGGGATGATCAACGTCGTCGAGCGGGCGGTCTCCAGTTCGGAGGGGGTCGTGTTCGATCGAGCGGACTGGCTGGACGCGGTCGCCGACACCGCGCGGGCAAGAGCCGAGAAGCCGGTGGTCGGCATCGGCGGTCACAGCCACGCAGTCGAGGACACGACCCACGAGGGCGTCCGGATCCTGAATCCGGGGTCGGCCACCGGCGTCGGTCCGGCCGACGGGCCAACGATGATGACCGTCGATGTCGCCGAGAGCAACCTCGAGGTAACAGTTCGGGAAGCCTGAGCAGTCTGGGTAGACGATCGAACGTCGGTTCGTCGATCGACGACTGAGAGCCGTCTAACCGACACGCTCGTCGATCTATCGGATTAGTTCGATTAGAAACAGGTTGGGAGACGCTCGAGGGAGGGCTCGAGTCGTTCGGCGGACCCGATCGTCGAACGCCTCAGCGCGCGGTCGGGGTGAGACCGTCGCTGACGGCCTGCTTGACCTGGATAGCGGCCCGGGCGGCGAGGTCGGCGGCGACCTCGTCGCGCTCCTCGTCAGGGATGTCTGTTCCGTCACCTTCGCTATCGGTGTACTCCTCGATGCCGAAACCCGCGGTGATCGGGCGGCCGATCGGCGGCTGGATCGCGACGAACGCTTGGGGACCATTGGTACCGTCGGTCACGTCGCCGGTGACGCTGTACTCCGCGGGGAGGAGATATCTGACCTGGGTGGCAACGGTTTTGGCGTTCGACCGGAGGGTCCGATTCTCGGCTGCGGCGTCGCCGTTCGTGCCTGCGTTCCCCTCGGTCGTCTCCGAATCGTCGTAGGAGTCGTTCCAGTTCATCGAGAAATCAGTCGAGACAAACTCGACGCCGGGCGCTTAAAAGTCCAGCCATGTCCGACCGTCGCTCGCGGGTCGGACGATACCGGGCGCACGTCACTACCGACTCGAGGGTCGCTGATCAGAAAATGGGATCGCTCTCGCCGTAGACCGCGAGAACGACCGCCGTCAGATACTCTTTCTCAGGTCGGTCGGTGTCGGTTCCGCGGGAAACGTCGCCCTCCGAGCGGGGGGTTGGCGGGGCCGACCGATCGGCCTCGATCGAGGCGTGGCGAGGACCATCCGAAGACGGCGGGTCACCCTCGCTACCGGTTTCGATCCGTTCGCTATCACCGTCCGTCGAGAGAACGACGCGATCGGTGTAAGTAGCGGTGAGTTCACGCAGCGCAGACCCGGCTCGAAGCCCGGCGTCGATCCCCTTGCGAACGCTGCCGGAATCGGTGCCGGTGGCTTCGTAGACGATCCCGCGACCGTTCGCCGCCCGTGCCCAGCCGAGGCCGGCCTGGACGCTCCGGCGATCGGTCATCCCCTCGTCCGAGCGAGCGAGTGGGCCGTTAGCGTTCGCGAAACCGCTTTTGGAAGCCGTCTCCCGCGCTTCGACGACGGTGAGTTTCTCGCCGACCGGCCCGAGGTCGGGTGCCGTCCCTGCAAACGAGACGGTGGTATCGACCGGGAGCACCGAGGACACGCAGACCAGGTTGTAGTCCTGTACGTTCGCGGCGGCGAGGGCGGCGTCATACGAAGCGAGTACCGTCGGTCCGGTCCCACTCCCCCAGACGATCCGAACGCGTCCCATTACTCGATCTTAGGCGGCGATCGCTCAAAGGCCGTGCGGTTCGGGCTCGGAGAAGCGCTGAAGAGGGAATCGAGGAGGGCAAACGTCTTTCGAGAGGGCTTCCCACGACCTATCATGGTTCCGGCACTCACCGAGCGGGTGCGAGCGAGCGAACGATCGTCGATCAGACAGATGTTCGATCTGGCCGAGCGCGAGGAACGGACGGGACGAGACTTCGTTCGTCTGGAGGTCGGCGAACCCGACTTCGATACCCCCACACATATCATCGAAGCCGCCACGGAGGCCGCCCGGGCGGGCCACACCCACTACACGCCCAACGCCGGCCTGCTCGAACTCCGCGAAGCGATCTCTCGAACCCTCTCTGAGGAGTACGGCCTGGAAGCCGAGCCCGAAAGCGAGATCACGGTCACTTCCGGCGGGATGGAAGCGCTGCACCTCGCAATGCTGACGGTCGCCGACCCCGGAAGTGAGATCCTCGTCCCGACCCCGACGTGGCCGAACTACCTCACCCAGGCACACCTCGCCGACGCGACGCCAGTGGAGGTCCCCCTCGATCCGAGCGAGGGGTTCGCCCTCGATCCCGACCGGGTGATCGACGCCATGGGCGAGGCCACGGCCGCGGTCGTGCTCTGTACGCCCTCGAACCCCACCGGTCGGGTCTACGACCCGGCGGCCATCGAGCGAGTGGTAGAGGCCGCCGTCGCGAACGATGCGTACGTGATCGCCGACGAGGTGTATGCCCGATTGACCTACGACCGACCACCCACGTCGATTGCCGCCCGGACCGATGCTCCCGGACACGTCCTGACAGTGCACTCCTGCTCGAAGACCTACGCGATGACCGGGTGGCGGGTCGGCTGGCTCTCGGGACCCGAGCGCGTGATCAGCGAGGTAACGAACATCAGGGAGAGCACGACCGCGAGTACGTCGAGTCTCTCCCAGCATGGAGCGATCGCCGCGCTGACCGGGCCCCAGGAGCCCATCGAAGCGATGCGGGAGGCCTTCGCGGAGCGCCGGGAGTACGTCGTCGATCGAATCGAGGAGATCGATGGATTGTCCGCACCCCAGCCGGAAGGGGCCTTCTATACCTTTCTCGACGTCCGGGAATGGGAAGGAACGAGCCTCGCGATCGCCGAGTCCCTGCTGACCGAGTACGGCGTCGTCTGTGCGCCGGGCGGCGGGTTCGGCGCGGCGGGCGAGGGCTTCCTCCGAGTGAGCCTCGCGAACGACCGCGACCGGATCGAGGCGGGTTTCGATCGGATCGAACGCGCCATCGACGAGGAGGCGTTCGGGCCGGTCGGCTAGTCGCTGCTCTTCCTCCCGATCGAAAAGAGGGCGACCGAGCGCGGCGTTCGAAGCCACCGACGGACGAGCACGGCAGTCGATCGTCGGCGGGCGGCCATTAGTCAGCAGTCGGCCACTGGTCGGTTAGACGGCCGGCAGTCGGTCGTCGGCAGCTCAGTTCTCGCCCGGGAACGCACGGGCGACGAGCGCCGCGAAGGCGGCCCCATAGACCAGCGTGGAGACGGCCCAGGCCCGGCGGACGGCCTCGGCACGATCGCGTGCCTCGCCCCCGAAGCGATCGAGTACGAAGCGAGCGAAGAAGACGTAGACGAACACTACGACGACCCCGACGGCGATCGGGTAGGCCGGCGTCGAGAGTCCTTCAGTCCTCGACTCGGCGGCCGAAATCGCGGTCGTGTCGAGCGCAGCGTAGACGAGCGCGAAGAGCACGCCGCCGAGAGCGCCGGCCTCGTGGTGAGCGATCGTCGCATCGACTCGGGAGACCGCCTCGGGGTTCTGCCCTCGCAGTACCCCGGCAGCGACGTACGCCGGGATGTATCCTTCCCTCTGGATCGCCATCGGGAGGTCCATGGCGACGGCCGCGCCGAAGCCGGCACGGACGCCGGCGACGAGCAGCGCCGATAGAGCCGACTGCCGGGCGTCTCCGGCTCGGTCGGCTGCAGTAGTGGCGAGAACGGCCGCGCTCGCGGATCGAGGCTCGGGACTTCGATCGAACCCCGAGCGGACGAGCCACTCGATTCCGGCATCGACGACACGGCCAGCGCGTTCGACGAGGTGCTCGATCATCGTCGGGTGGTCTCTTGGATAGATAGATCGTTCACGAATACTCCTATTGCTTACTACCGACAATAGTTGCCGGTCGCCATCGACTCGGAGGGTATCGATAGCGACCGTGGTCTCGACCGAGGGGCTCGCTACTCGAAGTCCCGTCGGAAGCTCTTGAACTCCGCGCGGTGGGCTTCCTCGTCGCCCAGGATCTCGACCGCGAGGTCCTCGGTGACGGGGTCGTTGGCTTCCTGGGCCGCCGTGATGAGCGCGCGGTAGGTCTCGATCGCGTCCTCCTCGTACTCGATGACGCCGTCGATCACCGACAGGGCATCCGCCGGGTCCTCGGGGGGCTGGAGGCTCTCCTGGGTGGCTTCGAACTCCATGGAGGCCGGCGCGCGGGCGTCGAGTTCCGAGAGCCGTTCGGCCAGTTGCTCGGCGTGGGCGAGTTCCTCCTGTCGGGCGTCGGTCCGGAGGCTGCCTCGCACCTCGTCAGCTCTGAGCCCCTGGAGGACGTAGGAGTTGGTAAGGTAGTTCATCACCGTCTCGATCTCGTCGCCGTAGGCCTGGCGCAGCAGGTCGATCACTTCGTCGTTGGTCATACGTCCCCTAGTAGGTGCGCCGATGGCTTAGAACCATGGGTCAATGGCGAGGGGGCGTCGAACTGACGAGTGCCGTTAGCGATTATCCCGCGATCGCAAACAGCGAACTCTATCATCCTCAATCCGGAGGCCTGGTGCCTTTTTTCGGGTTATTCACCTCGATAAGGAGACAACCAGACTCCTGGTGAACTCGGGTCTTTTCCCTCTTCCAGGAGTTCCACTCCTCGATTAAATATTTCGACCGATCTTCGACGTTCGTCACTCAGTTTTCCTCTATCGATAGCTTCGATTCGATCCTTGACTTCAGACAGCTCAAGATATTTACTGACCCATCGTGGATCGGTATAGAGTTGTTCACTGTCACTCGATACACTTGAATCAAGAATTATTCTATCGATAAGTAGAAGGAGACCGCTGTCACTCTGAGCAATATCACTGACCCACTGCTGCGCATCATCTGAATCTGCCCACTCTGACCACTGTTGGAGAGGGAATTTTATTTGATTGAGACGAAGTAGATCACCGCTCTGTGCAGCCTCAGCAATATTCTCTATGAACACTGACTTCAGCCGTTCCAGTTCATCTGAGTTCAGTAGCCGCTCCTGTTCGGTTATCTGATTATCTCCGGCTTCACCATGATCTCTTCGATACTGACCTAATAGATACGAAAGGAATATAACCGAATTGCTATCCTCTGCAGATTTCGCTAATATACCTACTTCCTCGTTGATCTCTGGTCTCGAAAGAAGAGATTCTATAATGAAGATCATTGTTTGCCGAATATCTGTATTGAACTGTTGTCGATGTGAGTACGTAATCAGTCTATCACTCACTACGAGCAGTGACGAGACGACGGAGCCTATATCGTCTGACCTGACTGTGTCCACCTGATTTCTGAACCGGCGAACAAGAGTATCCGCTTTTGTCCCCCCCCCTCGAAACCAGCCTCATGAGACAGTGCCCGCAACTCCTCAGTGAAGTTGTCTGGAGAATCTATTACAGACATTATCATTCCCATTCTCACCGATGAGATTTCACCATCTGGAATAGCAGACTCAAAGTAAACAGGGTATCGGCGGGGGTGGCAGATCCGCATCTCCGCTTGGAGTTCCCCCCAATCTCGTTGAGACGTCGATCTGGATAGATTGTCATTGACCTGAACAAATAGAAGCCTTAGCACTGACTCAACTGCTTCTTGATCTTCTTCGGGCACGAGTCCAAGGAGGTCACTGTAATCGTCCCATTCACCATTCCGACGCTGCCGATAGGAAATGCGACCGACGAATCTTTCCCCAGATTGTCTGATTGCTTCGTACACCTCGTAGCAGTTACTACGCAGGAGTTCGAGTCCGATAAAATCAACAAAGTCAACCTCTCGCCTAATTGGACCCGAAGTGACAGCTATTGTGTTCGCTAATCGGATCGCATCTCGGGGGGTATTAATCAGAGGCTCGATACTGTTTCGCACCAGGTCATCCAATCTGCTCTGCTCGTATTGTAGCTCTCCATCCATCTCAAATTCGTCCAGCTGCGAAAGGAATATAGAGATCAATGATCCTTCACTGTGATTAGGAATGACCAGTGGAAGTTGAACGATCTTTTCGAGGTAGTTCTCCCCACTATCTATATTCATTTCCTCTTCGATCGACTTCACAACGATTTTACGATCGAACGAGAGGAGATATGTAGTGTTAGGGAAGTCAGCGACACTCTTGATCAGCTGAAATACCTGCGTGATTTCTCTCGGGCTAAGTCTATCAATATCGTCAAGCATGACTATTATTTGCCGATCAGACCCGCTGAGCCTATCAGAGATATTCTCCTTGATCTTGCCAACTGGCTGCTCGTCTTCGTCACTAAGAAGCTGAGCAAGAAGTCCTGCAACTTGTTCGGCTGGTATACCGGTGGTGCTAGAGATCGGTATACCAGACAGAGATGACGCTAGACTCTCTATTTTGGACTTGATGCGCTTGAACCTTTGTTCGTCCTCGTTCTCTAAGCTCTCTCCGAGTTCTTCAAGAAACTTACTAGTCAAATCGGCTCGGCCCGAAAACATCCATGGATGGAATTGAACGATAATCGGAGGGTTATCTGTGCTCTCCAGATGCTGTTCAACAAAGTTGAGCATCATGCTCTTGCCGACCCCCCACTGTCCATTGATGCCAACCACATACCCGTCCGAAGGTAGTTGAGAAGAGAGCACCCGTGCAAGGTAAGCAGCATAATCGCTGTATCCCAGTCGATCGTCTTCGAGAGCTTTTAGCGGTGCATCGGGATCCAGCGCATTCCTTCCGTCTGTATTCGACATAGATGCGGACTATCATGAATTGACAAAGCGATTGCGGTACTGTAGTGTACTCCGCTACAGTCTTCGATTGGACAGGCCCGTTGCCTTGTCTCTCGCTCGAGTTCTATCCGGCGACGGCGAACAGAAGGAGATTGTGCGCGCCTGGCCCCAGACCCACTGCGGCGACGAAGGCACACAGCAAGTACCCTTCCCGCGGGCGCTCGCGGACGCTGTCGGCGAGCAGCCAGGCGACGATGACCGCGAGTGCGATCTTCACTGCGATGAATAGCCAGCCCGTACCCAGGAAACCGGCAACGGGCAGGGAAGCGGCGACCTCTAGGAACACACGCGCCAGGGGAGTCTGTTCGCCGAAGCCCAGTACGTCGACCCCGATCGCCGTCGAGACGCCATCGAGCGCGTGGGAAAAGACGACGAGCGCGCCGGCCCAGCCCGTCAAGCCGACCTTCGAGCGCCGGGCGAGCGCCCAGACGACCGCGGCGAGCGCGAGCGAGACGATCAGTCCCAAGGTCGGCCAGACCACCACGAGCGAACCGCGATCTGCCCCGACCCACAGCGTAGCACTGACAACCACCAGTGCGAGGACGCCGCCGAGAACGCCGAGCACGGTCGCGGTCGTCCTCGATTCCCCTCCCGCCGCCCGGTCGTCGGTCGCGATACCGGCCGGCGGCATGTCGTCGCTACCGAGGAGGTGACTCGAGGCGGCCCAGAGCGCCCCCAGGAGGACGAACGTCGTGGCGTAGACGGTAGGCGATCCGAAAAACGGTGCCACAAGAGGCGGGACGGCGTCAATCTGATATAGAACATAGAGCGCCGATCCGAGCACCATCCACGGTCCGAGTGCGAGCACGGTCCGTTCGGTGACCGGCGGCGAGACGGCATAGAGGAGGGCCGCGACCGCGAGCACCGCGACGACGAGAACCGCGAGATACGCGAGGGGCGGCAGCGCGAAGCTCTCCGGGAGAAGCGCCATGGCTTCGGGGCGAGCGGCCGGCGTGAAAGGATTGTGATATCGCGATAGCCAGGGCGATCACAATCGCCAGCCCTGGGCTTTGAGCCACCGTCGCCGCTCCGGAGTCGACACCGATGGACGGCCGGTATCGTCCCGGTTCGGAGATACCCTTTTATCGACAGGATTCAAATGAACTGACATGAACGCCCGATCGGCGGATCTCGTGGCTTACGCGCTGTTGGTCGGTGCCGCTCTCGCCGGCTTGCTGTTGTGGCCTGCACTCCCCGACTCGATGGCGATTCATTTCGGTGCCGGCGGGGAGCCCGATAGCTTCGTCGCCAAGCCAGTCGCCGTGGTTCTCGCACCCGCGATCGGCGTTGGGGCCGTGTTGCTCGTCCGCTACGCTCCAGAGTGGGCGAGCCGGACCCGGTCCCCCGACATCGAGACCCTCTCGGTCGTCTTCGTCGGGAGCGTGATCGCCTACGTACAGGGGTTCGTCTACGCGTGGAACCTCGGCTACCGACTAAGTATATGGGTCGTCCTCGGGCCCGTTCTGCTCGTGGCGGCGGTGTTCGTCGCCTACACCTACAGGGGAGAGGGCACGCCGAGCTAACTAAGAAGGGTTCGACAGCAGGAGGATGTAGGGCGACGACAGAACCCTTTTTGCCCCGATCGGTCCTCACGCGGGCCATGGACCGAACGGAACTCGCCGCGCGGATAGATCACACCGTACTGGGCCCGACGACCGAGATCGAGGACGTTCACCGAGTGCTCGACGACTGTGCCGAGTACGGCATGAACGCCTGCATTCCACCGTGTTACCTCCCCGAGGCGAGCGAGTACGCCCCCGACGTTCGCTTGGTGACGGTGATCGGCTTCCCGCATGGCAATTCTTTCCACGCGACGAAGGTCACGGAAGCCGAGCAGGCCTGGGCCGATGGCGCTGTAGAACTCGATATGGTTGCCAATATCGGCCGGCTGCGTGCGGGCGAGGACGAGCGCGTCCGCGAAGGGATCGAGGAGGTCGTCGCTGCGATCCCCATACCAGTAAAAGTCATTCTCGAGACCACGTTGCTGAGCGACGAAGAAATCGACCGGGGCTGTCGGCTGGCCCGGGCGGCCGACGCCGCGTTCGTGAAGACCTCGACGGGCTTCGCGGCGGACGGGGCCACCACCGAGGCAGTCTCGCGAATGAGTGAGTTCCTCCCTACGAAAGCCAGCGGCGGGATCGGTTCCTGGGTAGAAGCGGAGGCGATGTTCGACGCGGGGGCCGAGCGGATCGGCGCATCGAGCGGCGCGGCGATCGTCGAGAGCTTCGAGAGCACGGTCGAATTCTGAGGCCCGGCAACGCACGGGTCGAACCGAACGAGATCAATCAGGAGTTCTAGTGCGGACGAGCGACTCGGGGGAGTGCGCTTACAAACGACGGGCGTTGAGTCGAGCCGATGGCCGAGGCCGATACTGATACCGACCAGCTGGGATGCACGAATCGAGCGGTGTGGGCGGTGCTCGGGCTCTTCTGGAACCGGGGCGAACGACGACTGCGAGCGCTCTGGCGGCTCGCGCTCGCGATGGTGCTTTTCGGTGTGCTCTCGGTTGCGATCGGGACCGCTTTCCAGGTGCTCGCGATCCGTTCGATCGTCCTCACGACTCTGGCGCCGACGATGGCCGAACCCAGCGCGTCGGTCGTGCTCCGCGTCCTCTCGCTCCTCGTGACGGCGATCGGTACGACCCTCGCGGTGTGGATCGGCACGCGTTTCCTCGATCGCCGGCCGCTCGCCGATCTCGGAGTGGGTGTCGATCGGGGCTGGTGGCTCGATTTCGGGTTCGGTCTCGCGCTCGGCGCTGCCCTCATGACCGCGATCTTCCTCGTCGAACTCGCCGCCGGATGGATCACGGTCACGAGCTTCTTCCCAAGTCCTCTCGGCGCGGGCGTCGGGACCGAGCTATTCGCAGCGGTGGTGCTCTTTCTCGCCGTGGGGATCTACGAGGAACTCGCCTTTCGGGGGTACTTGCTCACGAACGCCGCCGAAGGCCTGACTGGAGTACCACTTCTAACACCCCGGCGTGCAATCGGCCTCGCGACCGTACTCACTGCCGGCCTCTTCGGCGCGGTGCACGCAAACAACCCGAACGCCACCCTGTTGAGTACAATGAACATCGCGTCCGCGGGGATCTTCCTTGCCGCCGGCTACGTTCTGAGTGGCGATCTCGCGATCCCGATCGGCCTGCACATCACCTGGAACCTCGTTCAGGGGACGATATTCGGCTTTCCGGTCAGTGGCACCGCGTTCGGGACGAGCGTGATCCGGGTGCGACAGAGCGGTCCCCCCGTGCTCACCGGCGGGACCTTCGGTCCCGAAGCCGGCCTCCTTGGGCTGAGCGCGATGGTGCTTGGGACGATTGCCATTGCGGCGTGGGTCCGAGCCCGCTACGGGACCATCGGTCTGTATAAGGGGATAGCAGTACCCGAGTTACGCTGGCGCTGATCGACAGTCCCCTCGTCGCTTCTCCGAACGCGTGCTTGTGCACTCGGCAGCGGGGAAAGAATGAATCCCCGTCGAGTCGGGGGTTTCTATCGCTGCCGCGGCGGGAGCCCGGTTCGGGATCGACGGTACCACGAGTCGATCACCGGACCCTCGGCACGCGACCGGACGTGAGAGACCGTCCGCTGCACGACTGGTTGGTTCCGCATACGATCGCCGGTCTGGTCTCGGAGGCGTCGAAGCCGCTCCATCGAATTCGTCTGCATCTCTCCATCGAGGCTTCTCGCCCTGGATACTTCAATTTTCACCCTCGAAAGGGATTGATTAAAACACCCCGGTTTCTCCCATTGGACGCTGCGTCGGTCCTTTCCTAGTTCCGTGACTGCACTCATCGCCGCCGTGCGCCCGAGCGAGCGGGCAGCTACCAACCAGGAAAGAGCCGATCCGGCTACAGCCCGCCGGTGGTGAGGGTCTCGATCAGTCCCGGTAGGGAGATCGCCGCGAGCCCGAAGGCGAGCGCGACGAGGAGGAAGTTGAGCGCGTTCAGCGCGAGCCCGTTCGTTCGATCACCCATCACTCCCTCGTCGTTGAGCGCCCAAAATAGTAGGACAGCGGTGATCGGTAGGCTGACGATGCCATTGTAGGCCGGGAAGAGCACGACCATGTCGATCACGCCCAGACCGGTGGTGTAAGCGATCACCGGGGCCAGGACGCCCAGGGCGGTCCCGCCCGCGTAGATCGCCTTGAACGAGCGATCGGCGCTATCGGGATCCTTTCCGCGGGCGTGCTCGAAGAGGTAGGCCGGCACCCACATGATCGGCATGATGCTGTTGAACGCGGCGGCAGCCGTCCCGAACAGGAAAAGCAGTGCCGCCCACTGGCCGATCGGCCGCGTGAGCGCCAGCGCGGGCGTGATGAAACTCGCTAGTTGATTGCGATCGGTGATCACCGTCGCGGTAACGACCAACACCGAGAGGACCAACACCATCGCGAGGCTGTAGCCGAACACGAGGTCCTTGCGCATCGTCGGGATGTCCTCGGCGCTCGTCCAGCCCTTCTCCGCGACGAGATTCGATTCGAGAAAGAAGTTCGACCAGATGGCCGTTGACCCCAGAATCGAGGCCGCGAGCGTCAGCGCCGCCGGACCGGGGATCGAAGGGATCACCCCGCGAGCGACTTCGATCACCGGGGGCGCACTCACTCCGGCGACGATCACGTACGCCGCGAGTAGTATGAATAACGTCGCCGTAAGCACCTGTTCGAGCCCCTCGTAGTTCAACAGTCCGGTAAGGATCGCCAGAATCACGACCGGGATCGAGAGGATCTGCCAGCTCACTGCGCCGCCGAGCAGGACGGCGATGCCCTTCGCGGTCGCGGCGGTCAGCTCGATCGTCCACAGGACTGCGCCGATCGAGATGATACCCGCCAGTAACATGGTGAGTCGGCCCCCGAGCCTGCGCCGCATGAAGGCCCCCAGAGGTTCGCCGAAGATGCCGAGACGCGCGCTCATGTCCTGGGCCATGATTCCGAGCAGCGCCGCGCCGATAAACGCCCAGGCCAGTGCGTAGCCGTACTGGACGCCCGCGGAACTCGCGATGAAGATCGATCCCGAGCCGACGACGCTCGCGACCATGACGAAGGCAACCCCATACTTCTGGAAGAACCCGCTCGTCGTGTCCCGCAGCGCCTCGCGACCACCTCTCTCTTCGGTACCCGCCATTCTCAGCGCGGCTCCGGGAGGCGGTAATCGGGAGCAGTACTCGAATACACTCGACTCGAACAGCTACGATACATCGCCATTGTGGCACACGATGGGATCGACGCGTTCTTAACAGTCTGACCTACTCTGGCAAGCATTTAGTCCCTTCGAGTGCTGTTCTGCGAGCGTCGCTTCGGGCCGTGATCGATCCTCGATCCTCGGTGGTTCGACGACCCGATGGCTCGGCGAGGGGCGGTGTTTAGTTAAGCGCCGAAGGCCGCCACAGGCCCCGTCGGGTGGGACTGGAAGGGCCGGGCGCGTGGCGGCTTCGCCGTGGTTCGAAAGAGGCCAAAGGCCTCTTTCGTTATTGCGAGACCGCAGGTCTCGCTCGCAGTCAGAACGCGTCGCGTTCTGACCACATTCACGAGAGACCGCAGGTCTCTCGAACGACCACGTTCTCGGAGGGCGGCGGAGCCGACCTCCCGCTCGGCGAGCGAGATCGTTCGAAACGGCGAAGCCGTTTGTGATGAGCGTGGGACTCACAGAGTCCCACGAACCTGCGAACGGGCCGTGTGCGGCGCGGAGCGCCGCGAGTTCGAGGCGGTGAAACCGCCTCGCGAGGCCTGCGAGCAGAAGTCGAGCGGGCGGGGGTTTTCAAACCATCTTTGTCCTGATCCCCACTGCATTGGCTAAGTTAACACTACCGCTGGCACGGAGCGAACGCTCAATACGCTCGCCACATAGGGGTGGACACGGCTATGTCAAGAAGGGTCGCCCGCTTGGTGGTCGATGTCGATAATCCCGGATTCGTTCTGCTGGTGAGTCTGACGCATGGCATCAACGAGTTCTTCTCGATCATCGTCCCGCCGCTCTTTCCCTTTCTCGTGCCGGGACTGAACATCGGCTACTCGGAGGCGAGCCTACTCGTCGTGGTCTTCTTTCTCACCTATTCGGTCGTCCAGCTCCCGGTCGGCCCGCTCGCGGACGTCTACGATGAGCGCGCGCTGCTCGTGGGTGGGACGGTCGTCCTCGCCTGTGGGCTCGCGCTCGTCGCCGTTGCACCTACCTTCCCGCTCATGCTCGTGGGCATGTTCGTCGCGGGCGTCGGCGGGTCGACCTACCACCCGACAGGAATGGCACTCATCTCAGACGCGGAGACCAACGCCACCCACGGGCGAAGCATGGGCATCCACGGCACGATGGGGTCTGTGGGAACAGTTCTCGCGCCAGCGCTTGCCGTCGCTATCGCCGGAGTTCTGGGATGGCGCGCCGCACTGGTCGTCGCCGCCTTCGTTGGGGTGGGCTTCGCCGTTCTCCTCTACTTCCTCTATCCTCGGGTCGCTCCCGCGACGCTCGATCGCACACCTACGAAGCGCGCCGCGACCGACGGCGCCGGGAACGGACGGCGGGCTCACGACTCGTCCGCCGCCGGGTCCTCGCCGCCGTCGTTCGTCGACGCCGTTCGATCGACGTTCGTTGAGGAGGTGAACCTCCAGGAGACGAGTACACAGATCGCGAGTTACCTTCGGGCACCCTCGATGCTCGCGCTGATCGGGCTCTTCCTCGTGGTCGGCGCGGAAGTACGAGCGATACAGACCTTCACGGCCGCCTTTGCGACCGCATCGATCGGTGCGAGCCCTTCCTATGGGGGTGCGATGCTCTCGGTAACGATGATTGCTGCAGGGGTCGCCTCGATGCTCGCGGGCTACGGCGTCGATCTGTTCAGTCGTGCGCGCTTCGCGCTCGCGTGTTTCCTGGGGACTGCAGTACTCGTCGCGGCGCTCGTCTGGTTGCCGCTCTCGGCGCTCACCCTGCCCATCGGGTTCGTCCTCCTCGGGTTCGTCCTCTATGCCGTCTACCCGGCCGCGAACGCCATCGCTGCGAGCGCCGCCGGGGGCCGGAGCGGGTCGCTTTTTGCAGTGACGAACACGGCCGCGGCCATCGGCGGGGCGGCCGGTCCCTACCTGTTGGGGGTTATCGCCGATGCAGCCTCCCTCGAGGTGGCCTTTCTCGCCGCGGCCGGGATCGCCCTCTGTGGCGTGCCGGTCGCGCTCTACTCCGGCCAGGTCCTGACGAGAGCCGATCGCTGAGGCCACTCGAAGGACTCCTGTAGATACCACCACCGTGTCGTCGTCGCTCCACCCATCCGACGCTCAAGCGACGTTTCGTTCATCGACGAGCGTTCCCGACCGATCGAAACGATCGCTTTCCAGCGGGGCGATATCGAGCAGTGTCGTCTCGCCGTCCAGCGCGAGCTCGGCGACGAGTTGCCCGGTCGCTGGCGCGTGCTGGAAGCCATGCCCCGAGAAGCCGGCGGCGGTGATCAGTCCCGGAATCGTCTCTTCGATCACGGGGTGGTGATCGGGCGTCACGGCATAGAGGCCGGCCCAGCCGCGTTTCACGCCCGCTTCGGGCCCGAAGTAGGCCGCGTAGTCGGCCGCGCGTTCGAGCGCTTCGGCGCTCCAGTCGAGATCGATTCCCTTCGAGAAGCGATCGGGGTCGGCGTCACAGTCGGTGGTAGCGAAGTGGCCACCGACTAGGGCTGCGCCCTCCCGCTCGGGCCGGAAGTACGAGCCGGTATCCAGATCGACCGTCAGCGGTATGTCCTCGGGCATCGGGCTCTCGGGCTCGGCGACCAGCAGCCGGCGGCGTCGCGGGGCGATCGGAAGGGAAAGACCGGCCATTTCCCCTACCCGCCGCGCCCACGGCCCGGCGGCGTTCACGACGACGTCGCTTCCGATTCGTTCTCCATTCACCTCGACGCCCCGCACGCGGTCGTCCTCGCACAGTAGATCAGTCACGGGCGCGTTCGTGCGGATCTCCGCGCCGGCCGCCCGTGCGGTCGTAGCGAACCCCTGGAGCGCGAGATGGGGATCGGCGAAGCCATCGATCGGACAGTAGGTCGCCGCGCGGAACTTCTCGGCCCGCAAGCCGGGACAGTACTCCCGTGCTTCGGCAGGATCGAGCAGTTCGCTCGGAACGCCCTGGTCGTGCTGGATCGCGACGCTGTCCTCGAAGGCGCGGGCTGTCTCTGCGGTGCGGGCACAGAAGAGATAGCCCGGACGACGGTAGGCGATATCGATACCGAAGGTCTCCTCGAAGTCCTCCCAGACTGCGATGCTCTCGAGCGAGAGGGAAACGTGGACCGGCGTCGAGAACTGCGTGCGGATCCCGCCCGCCGAGCGTTCGGTGCTGCCATTGCCGATCGATCCCTTCTCGTAGACCGCGACGTCCGCGCCACCCACGGCCAGATAGTACGCCGACGCGAGGCCGACGATCCCGCCGCCGACGACGACCGCGTCCATGTGATCGGCTACCATTTCGAGGGCTAAACCGTTTCGGCGGGTTGGACACCTGACTCCCGATCGTCGGTCGAAAAGAGCAGGCGGTCGAGTCGAATCGATCCGGGAGCGTGGTGTGCTGGGGAAACGTTAGGCACCGTGGAATCCAGCTACTGGCTATGAGCGAGATACGCGTGCTCTCGGAGGGAGACATCGAGGAACTGCTCGACCTCGACGCCCTGCTCGATGTCGTCGGGGAAGCGTTCGTCGAACAGTATCGCGGGAACGTCGAGCGGCCCGACCGGCCACACTTCTCCGTGGGGACTGGTCTCGCCTCCGACGCGCCCGAAGAATCCCTGGGGACCGGTCTGGTGATGCCAGCCTACGTCCACGGAGCGAGCTACTACGCGACGAAACTCGCGGGCGTCTTCGACGGTAATGCCGATCGCGGGCTCCCAACGGTGAACGCCCAGGTCGCACTCACCGACGCCGAGACCGGTCTTCCAGCGGGGTATCTGGCCGGAACGCGGCTCACGAACGCCCGAACGGGGTGTATCGGCGGCCTCGCGGCCCGGGAACTCGCCGCCGACCGTGAAGCCGTGCGCCTGGGAGTGATCGGCGCGGGCACCCAGGCCCGCTTCCAGACCCGGGCGATCGCCGCCGCGACCGACCTGGAAGAGGTCCGGATCTACTCGCCGAGTGACTCCCGGTATCGCTGCGCCGAGGACCTCGAGGCCGATCTCAAAATTCCCGTCGAAGCCGTTGCTTCCCCGCACGAGGCGATCGAGGAAGCGACGGTCGTGGTGACCGCGACCACCGCGAGCGAACCGGTCTTCCGGGGTGAGGCGCTCGAATCCGGGACGACGGTGATCGCGATCGGGGCCTATACCGGTGAGATGCGCGAGCTCGACGACGAGACCGTAGAGCGCGCCGCGCGGGTCCTCGCGGACGTGCCCGAGGAGGCGATCGAGACCGGCGACCTCCGGGAGAGCGGTCTCGACGCGAGTGACCTCACCTCGCTCGGGGCCGTCCTCGACGGCGCGGCGGGACGCGAGGGAAGCGAGGGGATCGTCGTAATCGAGAGCGTCGGGACCGCGGTGCTCGACGCCGCGGTCGGCGAGCACTTGTATGACCTCGCGGAGCGCGAAGGGGTCGGAACGACCGTCTCGCTGTGAGCGACGATCGATGGCGGCCGGTCGCCATCGCGGCAGGGAGCCGGGCCGGTGGCCGAAACGAAAGCGCTTTTATCGACACGCGGGGTACGGTCGGATGCGTCGAGCGTGGGTAGCCAAGCTAGGTCAACGGCGCAGCGTTGAGGGCGCTGTCCCGTAGGGGTCCGCCGGTTCGAATCCGGTCCCACGCAGTGAACGAAGCCGCGAGCGGAGTCGTTCGAAAGACGCTTCGCGTCTTTCGTGATGACGAGACAGCGAAGCTGTCTCGAACCACGAGCGGCCGAAGTGAACGAGTAGGACCGATTCGAAGCAGACGAGTCCCAGCCCGCGGAGGCGAGCGACCGAGGGAGCGAGCCGAGCAGGAACGTCTCGACGAGGTTCGAATCCGGTCCCACGCATCAAGCGAGCGAAACGCAGTGTAGCGACGTCGTTCAAGAGCCGCTTCGCGCCTCTTGTGCTGTGGTCAGAACTCTCCGAGTTCTAACTGCAAGCGAGACCTTCGGTCTCGCAATGACGAGAGAGCGAAGCTCTCCCGAATCACGAGATCGTGGGCCGGTTCGAACCGGATGGAGACGAGTTGCACGACCGTCCCACTGGGCGCAGCGCTTTTGTTCGTCGCTGGGGACGATACGCTCGTGTTCGGAAAACTAACCGCAGTTAGAAAAGCGGCGAAGTTCGGCTACCGAAAGTACGGCCTTCCCGGTGCGGTCGTTGCGGGCGTCGGCGGCTTGGTTGGCTATCGATTCGTCAGGCGCAAACTCGGTTCCCGAAACCGACGCGAGTAGCCCCGAACGGTCTGAACGACGCCGAGTGACTCCCAGCCGACTGGGAGCCGATTCGGTCGACGACCGATCGTCTCGAGGTCGGATAGGGCGAGAGAGCTATTGGCATCCGGATGCTTTCATGCGTCATGGCAGACCACCCCACGATCGATGTAGGCCGCGCGAACGACGACCGGATCGCCCTTGTTCGCCTCGATGCCCCGGACCGGAACAACGTCCTCGACATGGAGACGATACTCGCGTTCACGGAGGCCATTACCGCCGCCGACCGAACCGAGGACATCCAGGGGACCGTGGTGAGCGCGACCGGCGAGACCTTCTGTGCGGGGGCGGACCTGAACTACCTAAAGGACCTCTCTTTCGAGGAAGGGATACGGTTCATGACGGCCTACTTCGAGGCGTTAGATATCCTTCGGGATACCGGGAAGCCGGTCGTCGCGGGCGTGCAGGGGATCTGTGCGGCCGGCGGGAACGAGCTGGCCTCGGCCTGTGATCTGATCGTCGCCGAGAAAAGCGCCCGGTTCACCCAACCGGAAGTCGGCGTCGGCGCGACCGCGGCCGGCGGGGGCGTCCAGTTGCTCCCGCTTATCGTCGGCGAGAAACGCGCGAAGGACCTGCTGTTGACCGGTCGGATGCTAGACGCCGAGGAAGCCCAAGCCTTCGGGCTGATCAACCGCGTGGTCCCCAAGGGCGACGCGGAGAGCCGCGCCATCGATCTCGTAGAAGCGATCATCGATACCAAAAGCCCGCAGGCTTATCGGACGATCAAAGCGATCCTCAAACCCTGGACGAACGTCGGGCTTCGAGGCCAGGAAATGGCCCGCGAACTCACCGCCCACATCTGGGACAGCGAGGAGTTCCGCGAGCGCGCCGCGGCGTTTCTGGCTGACGAGGACTTCGAGTCGCGACCGTTCGATGGTGTGCGCCCGCCAGCCCGTTCCGAGAAATAGTACCGAGCCGAACCGCGCTGCTCGCCGCTCAGCGGCTATCGACATACGCCGACACCTCCGATTCCTTTCCCCATGAAACGACAGGCAGAGCGGTCGAAAAACCCTCGTCTCGAGCGGCGGTTCGACGCGCCGAAACCGGCGGATACGGCGGCGAGAGGATATGGCTCACCTAAAATCCGACTGGCCAAAACAGCAGAGTTAACAGGCCCTGGACCGAATCATCGGTGATGCCTACCGTAGAGTACCTGAACTACGAAGTGCTGGACGATCACGGGTGGAGCATGGACGACGATGACCTCTTCGAGGAGGCCGCCGACGCCGGTCTCGACGAGGAGGACTACGGTACCCTAGACGTCAACGAATCGGAGTACGTCCTCGAAGCCGCCGAGGCCCAGGGGTATGACTGGCCCTTCTCGTGTCGGGCCGGCGCGTGTGCGAACTGCGCCGCTATCGTCAAAGAGGGCGAGATCGACATGGACATGCAACAGATCCTCTCGGACGAGGAAGTCGACGACAAGGACGTCCGCCTGACTTGCATCGGCAGCCCCGACGCCGACGAGGTCAAGATCGTCTACAACGCAAAGCACCTCGATTACCTCCAGAACCGCGTCATCTGAACCGGCCGCTCGGCGGAGGGTTCGACTCTTTTCGCGGCGACGCATTCGAACGGCCAGCGGCGGGTCTCCGTCGTCCTAAACGGGCTATCGGCGGACTCGGCCGGCACCTATCACCGTCATTATTCGGATCGAAACCATCGGAATTATTATAGCCGATCGTCGCCCTTCCTCGGGATGTGAACTCGCTTCCGGACCTGCTGCGCTTGCTCGCGGTGCCGGCGTTCGCGTGGGTCGCCTGGCGCGATATCGCGACCCGGCGGGTGCCCGATCGCGTCTGGTTGCCCCTTCTGTTGGTGGCAGGCGTGGCGCTGCTCTTCGAGTTCTTCACGATCAACGGGAGTCCGACTCGGCGATTTTTTCTGGTGCGTGTGGGGCTGAGCGCCGGGCTCGTCGTTCCGCTGTCGTATGCCTTCTGGCGTCTCGGCGGTTTCGGCGGCGCGGACGCGAAGGCCTTCATCGTTCTCTCGGTGCTGTTCCCGGCCTATCCGGCCTATCGACTCCTCGAGTTCTCTTTCCCGGGCGTCGAGACCGCCCTCGGGATCTTCTCGCTCACGATCGTCACGAACGCGGTACTGGTGGGGATCTTTTACCCGGTAGCTCTCGCCGCCCGAAACGCGCTGGCGGGCGAGGTCTCCCTCCGAAGCTTTGTCGCTCGGCCGATACCCGCAGCGGACGCCACCACCGAGTACGGCCGCCTGCTCGACGTCGGACCCGGTCGGGGCGGGCTCGATCTCGACGCGCTGAGGATGTACTTACGTTGGCGCGGACACACCCTCGAAGAGCTACGGGCCGACCGATCGACCTACCGCCATTCTCGGAGCCTTCCTGAAGAGCGCAATCCGCCGGGCGACGGCGCGATTCGGACCACTGCGGCCGA
>PXRJ01000065.1 GCA_003021705.1 Halobacteriales archaeon QS_3_64_16 | reverse complement strand
GTCGTAATAGGTCACAGGAGCCGAATAAACCCATCGAAGCACCGCCTGCCGACCGCGGCGCTCGGGAGCGACAGGCCACGACCAGTCACAATCGGTTTCGTCCGCTCGACCCGCCAGGTTCCCACTCCCCGCGCCGATAGAGCACGTAGAGAACAGCGGCGAGAACTGCGAGCCCGGGTGAGAGGAGTGCCAGGAAGACGAGCAGGCCGCCGAGGAGGGGTCCGAACACCGAGGTAGCGAACGTGCCGATCGCGAAAGAGAGTGCCGGAATCCAGGCCGGGTCGTCGGGTAATGCGGTTTCGGGAGCACCGTTCCCGACCGCCGCCAGCGGCCCGACCGGCGAGGCGAAGACGTCGGCGGGGGTCTCGGGACACCCTTCGGGAACCTTGATCTCGGGGTTCGGGAGGACCGTCCCGCGGACGTCCTCTGTTTCGCCATCGAGCAGGTCCTCGGCCACACCCCGGACGTTTCGGAGCACGACCCGAGTAGTGGATTTCTCCCAGGAGTCGTTACCGGCGACGATACCGGTTCCGTCGGCCATGCGGAAGTCGAAGTTCTCGATCAGCGCCGACTCGTAGTAGACCCAGATCGCCCGCGTCGCGTCGCCGCCGAAGCTGGCGGGCGTGCGCCGATCCTGGAGCACAACTGAGTTCCGAATCGACGAGCCCTCGGTACCGACTCGGAATCCCGAGATGGCGTTGTTGTACGCATAGCAGGAGTCGATACGAACTATCCCGCCCGCACCGGAGGCCGGTTTGTTCGGGCCGTTGCCCGGCGCGGAGGCATAAATCCCGTTGTTCGGATAGTCCGCGACGTGACACCGACGGATCAGGCAGGTGCCGGCGTGGGCGGGCGGGACGAAGATCCCAACCGTGCTCCGCGAGCCATCGCCGAGCCAGACGTTGTCGATCACGCCCACCCCCTCGCTGTCGGTGACCGCGGTGGTGAAGGCCGTGGCATCCGATCGGGGGTGGCGGCCGACGATCGCGAGATTGCGGATCTCCCAGTTCGACCCCGACGCGTCGATGTCGTAGCTCGCCTCCAGTGCGCTGACGTCGATCACGAGATCCGAGAGCGAATCGCCGTCACCGAGCGTCACCTCGAAGGTCCGACCGGCCGGGACGCGAATCACAGCCGGAGCGTTCGCGGGCACCTGGGCCGCTACAGGTCGAGTGCTCGCTATCGCCGCCGGCACGAGAGCGCTCGTTACCCCTCCAGCCAGGAACGACCGTCGCGAGGGATCGGGAGGGGCCGGTCGGTTACCCGAAGCCACTACTCGGGTGACGATGGCGAGCTAATAGAACCCGTCGGTGCCGACGGACTGACCGCTGGCGAGCCGACTGTCGGCGTACCGTCGGCAGGGGAGTGGATCCACCGTTTCGCAGCGAAGCGGTCCAGCCGCATGCGTCGGGTGACATCGGTGTCGCCTACACACCTATCAGCGTAGGGTGCATACAGAGAGCGTGAACATGCTAGTCGACGGCGAGTGGCGCACCGACGCTTACGAGAGCACGAACGACGAGGGGGAGTTCGACCGCCAAGAGACGAGCTTTCGGGATCGGGTCGAGGCGGACCCGGGCGCGAAACACCCGGTGGAGGCCGGTCGCTACCACCTCTATATCTCCCACGCCTGTCCGTGGGCCCATCGAGCGGCGATCACCCGGGCGCTGCGTGGCCTAGAGGACGTTATCTCGGTCGACGTCGTCGATCCCTACCGGCAGTCGGATGGCTGGGAGTTCGCCCCCGAAAAAGAGGGCTGTACGCCCGACTCGATCCACAGTTCGGAGTACCTCCGGGAGGTCTACACGGCCGCCGATCCAGAGTACACCGGCCGGGTGACGGTGCCAGTATTGTGGGACAGGAAAGAAGAAACGATCGTCAACAACGAGTCCGCCGAGATCATGCGGATGTTCGACAGCGCTTTCGCCGAGTTCGGTCGCGAAAACACCCTGTATCCCGAGGGCTATCGCGAGGACGTCGATCGGGTGATCGAGGCGATCTACGAGCCGATCAACAACGGCGTCTACCGGACGGGCTTTGCGGGCACCCAGGAAGCCTACGAGGAGGCACTCACCGATCTCTTCGAGGCGTTGTCCCACTGGGAGGGGGTGCTTTCGGACCGGCGCTACCTCTGTGGCTCGCGGCTCACCGAAGCCGACGTCTGTCTGTTCACGACGCTGATCCGTTTCGACCACGTCTATCACACCCACTTCAAGTGTAACGTCCGGCGGGTTCGGGACTACCCGAACCTCTGGAACTATTGCAAGGAACTCTATCAGCTGCCGGGTGTCGCCGAGACGGTGAACCTGGATCACATCACCGAGCACTACTACCGCAGCCACGCCGATCTCAACCCGAACGGCCTCGTCGCGCGCGGCCCGCCCCCGAAGTTCGACGAGCCACACGACCGCGACCGGCTGCCCGGCGAGCCGCCCGAAGCGGTACTGATCTAAGCGCAAGGGACGACAGCCATCGACGTATCGGTACTGGCTCCGTCCACAGCTACACTCTCGTAATCAAAAGTCCGAGGAGTCACTTTGCAAGCGGGCATACAGCGGTCCGCCGACGAGCAGCGCGAAGCCGATACACATGATAAAGGTCCAGATCGGATCGACCGGCGGCGTCGCAGCGGCGGCAGCGCCCGCGCTCTCGGCGGCCGCCGAGGGATCGGACTCGGTGAGTAACATCAGCGCCGAGTCCTGTGGGAGGACCGCCGACGGAGCCGAGCCCCGCGGGTAGTCGGTAAAGCGAATGATGTTCGGGGAGTTGACGTCGCTAGCACTGCCGAGTCGCCCGGCGTAGAAGGCGACGGCGGCGACGATGAAGCCGAGCACGCTGACGTCGAAGCCGTGATAGTCGTCGGAAAGCATTCGTCTTCGATCCAGTAGCCTTCGGGCCCCCACGGTAGTATACCTCACGCTCGTGCGAGCATCGCGGACGACCGTCGTTCGGGTGGTCTCAGAGCAGGTCGGCTGAGAAGCCAGTGGTGGGCTCGAGACTACGGAAGCGGTGGTAGTCATCCGAGAGAGTTCGATGTTGCTCGCCTCTCGCTCGGGTTCTAGTGCGTCTCGCGCTTGGAACGTGTGTCTCGCCGACCGTGAGTTTCTCACTCCAGTCGGTGAAACTGACATCGATCGCTCCAACACCCCCGGTTCAGTTTCGAAAGTTCGATCGGGCTTCGACCAGCAGTTACAAAGGGAGAAATCACCTAAATACGGAAACCGTAGTAGCCAGTAGACATGGCTACCAGAAAATCACAGCTCGACGTCCAGGGCATGAGTTGTGCCAACTGCTCAGGGACAGTGGGCGGCGCGCTCGAGGCCCTCGACGGCGTCGAGGAAGCGAACGTCAACTTCGCCACCGACGAGGGCACAGTCGAGTACGACCCCGAGGCGACCTCCCTCGCCGCGATCTACGAGGCGATCGACAGATCTGGGTACAGCGCGATACGGTCCTCGGCGTCGATCGGAATCACGGACATGACCTGCTCGAACTGCGCGGAAACGAACGAGCAGGCCCTCGAAGACGTCCCCGGCGTGATCAGCGCGGAGGTCAACTACGCGACTGACGAGGCCACCGTCGAGTACAACCCCGCGGAGACCTCCTGTGAGGAACTCTACGACGCGATCGAGTCCGCAGGCTACTGGCCGGTGCGCGAGGACGACGGTGAGGGCTCCGAACGGGACCAGCGCGACGCCGCGCGCAACGAGGAGATCGAGCGCCAGCGTCGCCTCACGATCTTCGGCGCACTCCTCTCCGCGCCGCTCGTTTTTTTCCTTGCCGAGAAGTTCCTGTTAGGTGGCGGGGTGTTCCCCGAGACGATTTTCGGCGTGGACTTCGGCTGGCTCGAGTTCGCACTCGCGACGCCGATCCAGGTCATCCTCGGCCGGGAGTTCTACGAGAACTCCTACAAAGCGCTCGTGAAGAACAAGAGTGCCAACATGGACGTGCTGATCGCGCTGGGGTCGTCCACGGCGTACGTCTACTCGGTCGTCGTCCTCCTGGGGCTGCTCGCCGGGGGGATGTACTTCGATACGGCCGCGCTCATCCTCGTGTTCATCACGCTCGGGAACTACTTGGAGGCGCGCTCGAAGGGCCAGGCCGGCGAGGCACTCCAGGAACTGCTCGAGATGGAAGCCGACACGGCCACGATCGTCGACGAGGATGGGAATGAACGGGACGTCTCGCTCGACGAAGTCGAGACCGGCAACCGGATGAAGGTCCGACCGGGCGAGAAGATCCCGACCGACGGTGTCGTCGTCTCCGGGCAGAGCGCCGTCGACGAGTCGATGGTCACCGGCGAGTCGGTACCCGTCGAGAAGGAGGCAGGCGAGGAAGTCGTCGGCTCGACCATCAACGAAAACGGCGTTTTGACCATCGAAGCCACCAAGGTCGGCGAGGACACCGCGCTCCAGGGAATCGTCCGAACAGTGAAAGAAGCCCAATCGCGCCAGCCCGACATCCAGAACATCGCCGATCGGATTTCTTCCTACTTCGTTCCGATCGTCATCGCGAACGCCCTGCTGTGGGGCGTCGTCTGGTACCTGTCTCCCCAGGCGCTCGCCGGTTTCGTCGGGACCATTCCGCTGTGGGGCCTGGTCGGGGGCGGCCCTGCTGCGCTCTCGACGTTCGAGTTCGCGGTCATCGTCTTCGCCTCGGCAGTGCTGATCGCCTGCCCCTGTGCGTTAGGCCTCGCGACGCCCGCCTCGACCATGGTCGGGACGACGATCGGCGCACAGAACGGCGTCCTTTTCAAGGGCGGCGACGTCCTCGAACGCGCGAAAGACGCCGATACGGTCGTCTTCGATAAGACCGGCACCCTCACCGAGGGCGCAATGGAACTGACCGACGTCGTCGTGTTCGATGGGGGCAATAGGAGTGCCGCGACCGACGGCGGCCCCGAGACCGCGGCTGACGGTGGCACACAGGCGATCGACGGACAGGTCGAACAGCCCGGCACCGAGCAATCCGAAGCTGAGAGCGACGCTGGGATCGACGAAGAGACCGTGCTCCGCATCGCGGCGAGTGCCGAATCGGGGAGCGAACACCCCCTCGCACAGGCGATCGTCAACGGAGCCGAGGAGCGGGGCATCGATCTCGCCGATCCCACCGACTTCGAGAACGTCCCGGGCCAGGGCATCCGTGCCACAGTCAACGATAGAGAGGTCCTGATCGGGAACCGCAAACTCATGCGGGAGAACGACATCGATCCCGCGCCGGCCGAAGACGCCCTCGAACGTCTAGAAAAGGAGGGCAAGACTGCGATGTGCGTCGCGTTCGACGGCGAGCTGATCGGGCTCGTGGCCGACGCCGATACGGTCAAAGAGAGCGCGAAAGAAGCCGTCGCGGCGCTGCGGGAGCGCGGCGTCGAAGTGAGGATGATTACCGGCGACAACGAACGGACCGCCCGCGCGGTCGCCGAGCGGGTCGGGATCGATCCTAATAACGTCCGTGCGGAAGTCCTACCCGAGGACAAATCCGACGCCGTCGATGAGATCCAGGACGGCGGGAAGCGAGCGATGATGGTCGGCGACGGCGTCAACGACGCGCCCGCACTCGCGACAGCCTACGTCGGGACCGCGATCGGGTCGGGGACCGACGTGGCGATCGAAGCCGCCGATGTCACGCTGATGCGCGACGACCCCCTCGACGTGGTGAAAGCCATCCGGATCTCGGATGCCACGCTCCAGAAAATCAAACAGAACCTCGTCTGGGCGCTCGGGTACAACACCGCGATGATCCCGCTGGCCTCGCTCGGCCTGCTCCAGCCCGTGCTCGCGGCCGTGGCGATGGCGTTCTCGTCGGTGTCGGTGCTAACCAACAGTCTACTCTTCCGGCGGTATACGCCGGACCGTGATTACCGCCTTTTGAGGCGGTGATCACGGGAGGCGTAGACCTCGTTAGGCGGACGCAGTCGTTCGAAAGGCGCTTCGTGCCTTTCGTGATTTCGGAAACGCGAAGAACGGGCAGTGCGCGGCGCTCCGCGCCGCGCACTCGAGACGGTGGAAATCCCCTCGCGCGGCCCGTGAGCAGATGTGGTAAAAACGCGGGGTTCTCTTGAACTACGAGGCTCGTCTGGGCCGAGCGAGCAGGGTGGCGTAGTTTACTCGACGTTGATGTCCGCAGAAGCGTCCGCCCGCTCGAAGGTGACTTCGAGTACGCCGTTGTTGAACGTGGCGTCGGCGGCGTGTTCGTCGACCCGCGCCGGGAGGCTCACGCGTTCGGTGTACTCGCGGCGCTCGCTCGTCGCATCAATGCTCAACGTTCGGCCGTCGCATTCGAGCGAAATAGCGTCTTTCTCGACGCCGGGGAGGTCGACGACCACGCGAACGAGATCTTCTTCCTCGTAGACCGCGCTGTGGGCTTCGGCCGCCGAGTCGGTGCCGCTCTCGACGTGCATGTCCATTCCGCCGCCCATCATCTCGTTCATCATCCGCTCGAGCTGGCGAAACAGGTCGTCGAACGGGTCGCGATCCCGATCGCGGTCGTCGCGTCTCATAGCGGAAAGTGGATCGGTCACGTCAAAAAGCCTTCCGCCAGTTCGACGTTCGATTTCCGTCTCGTACTAGCCGCTCAGAAGTCCATGCCCAGCCCCTCGTTCGTCCGCTCGATGCTCGTCCCCGCGTCCTCGGTGCCGGCAACCGCCCGCAGGGCATCGACGTTCTCAGGCACGACGTCCGACTCCTGGTGGATCGCCTGGAACAAGTACAGATCCGTCCCTCTAGTAGCGATCGACTCGCCCCAGATACAGTTCTCCCAGATGTCTCCCCGGGACCGGCCGGCATCGAGCGCGAACTCCTTCAGACTGCCCGACCCGTCGATGCCCAAGCCCTCCGGAATCACGAACAGGCGTGATTCCTCTTCCAGCGCCTCGCGAACTTCCCCAGCGTCAGGCTCGCTCTCGAGCGAGATATTGATACTGTGAGTATGAGTGAGCGTCGCGGGCACCTTGAGCCCGAGCGTGTCGATCTCGAGATCGGGGAAGATCGTCTTTACGTCCGGGCCGTGATGGGAGGGCAGGCCGATCGGGTCGGGGAGCACGTCGTTGATCGGTCCCCGGTCGCTCTGGGCGGTGTCACCGCCGCGGCGGACGAGGGTTGCCCGGACCTTCTCGATGCCAAAGGCCTCCTCGATCGGCGCGACCAGCCGCGCGAGCCCGGTCGTATTACAGGAGACGACCCGGACGTGATCGGCTCCCGTCGCCTCGGAGAAGTTCGACCGCGCGTTGAAACTCGTATCGACGAGTTCCTCGTCCTCCCCGCCCTGGTAGAGCGCGGGGGTGTCGTACTGTTCGTAGAGCTCCTTGTTCTGTGCGCCGATCCCCGAGGGCGTGGCATCGACGACGACCTCGCTTTCCTCGACCAGTTCCTCTACTTCCCCCGCAAGATCGATGCCTGTTTCCTCGAATCTGGACACCCGCTCGGGGACGGCGGCGAACAACCGGTAGCCCTTCTTCACTGCTCGCTCGGCCTCGAAGTTCGGCCGCGTCTTCGCCACGCCAAGCAGTTCCATGTCCGGCTGAGCGGCGACGGCGTCCGCGACGCGCTTGCCGATCGTTCCGTAGCCATTGACGCCGACCTGAAGCATATACGTTCGCCTGTGTGAGCACTGGCAATAACGATTACTGCTCGCGACCTGTCCCTAATCGCTCGGAGCGAGTCATTTCGTCCTCTCATTCCGGTCGGCATTGGTATCGCGTGCGTGCGCTCAGTGTGGAATTTCGTTCCCCCCTTTCGTCGTCCTTCGGGAGGCGAACACTGACGATGCCACGCGCTCTCCGAGGGGTATGAGCGAACTCGGTCGAGATCGGGATGAATCGTCTCAGTCCTCGCTCGCGGCGGCTGCCGAGACCGCTATCTCCCAGTGCATGGCCCTCGAATCCGGGGAATCCTGTGTAATCATGGCCGACGATTCGACGTCTCCTACCGGCGAGGCACTCTACCGGGCCGCGAGCGAGATCACCGAGGAAGCCCTCGTGGCTCAGTATCCCCCTGGCAGCCAGCACGGTGAGGAGCCGCCCAGTCCGGTCGCCGCGGCTATGCAGGCCGCCGACGTCGTCCTCTGTCCGACGAGCAAAAGCTTGAGTCACACCCGCGCGCGAACCGACGCCACCGACGCCGGGGCACGCGTCGCGACCCTGCCGGGGATAACTGAAGAGATCTTCACGACTGGTTTGGACGCCGACTACGACCGGATCGCCCGCGAGTGTGAGGACGTACGCAAGCAGGTCGCGGACAGCGAGGAACTCCGGATCACCTCGCCACAGGGCACTGATTTCACCGTCGAGCCCGGCACGCGCGAGTGGTACTCCGATACCGGAATCGTTCACGAGTCGGGCGAGATGTCGAACCTGCCGGCTGGGGAAGTCTTCGTGAGCCCCGAGACGAGTAACGGGATCTATGTCGTCGATGGCACGATGATGCCCTACGGTCTGGTCGAAGAGGACCTCGAGTTCGTCGTCGAAGACGGGATAGTCTCCGAGGTGAGCGGCGACGCGGTTCGAGAACAGCTCGAGGCCGCTGCCGAGGAGGGGGGCGAGGACGCGTTCAATCTCGCGGAGGTCGGTATCGGGACGAACGTCGCGGTCTCGGCACTGGTCGGGTCGGTGCTCGCCGACGAGAAGGCTGCCGGCACTGTCCACATCGCGATCGGCGACGACGCTGGTATCGGCGGGGACGTCTCCGCGCCGATTCACACCGATGGCGTGCTTCGGGAGCCGACCGTCTATGCCGATGGTGAGGAAGTCGAACTACCGACTATCGAGCAGTGAGCCGGAAGACGAGGCTCGATCCCTTCTTGGACTGCGTTATGATAGCGTCTGAAAGGGAACCGTGGGGGGGCCGTTACCGAGAACGAACCCACCGACCGCGCCGACGCCCAGTCCTATAATGTATGTGCATAACTGGGTTCTCTCAGTGGGAACGGACAACCTTTCCTCGGAGACAGAGAACTCCCGCGTTCGTTTCCGGGCACGTTCGTCAGCGTTTTTGTGCCCGGAGCTACTAGTGAGACACCAATGAGCGAAACCGCAGAGCGCATCGCGCTCACCTGTCCGGCCTGTTCGCCGGGCGTCGAAGTCGTCCACGAACTCATCAAACCCGGCGGGCAGGCGACCGTCCGCTGTACGGACTGCCAGCACGTCCACAAGACGACCCTCCCGAGCACCGAGACCCGCTCGGTGACGGTGATCGTCTCCCAGGATGGCGACTCGACGAAGACGACCGTCGAGGCCCCGATCGACGAAGCGCTCGCGGTCGGCGAGGAGTTCATCGTCGACACCGAGGAGGCGATTCTCACCGTACGAATCACAAGCCTAGAGGTCGGCACCGAAGAGCGCGCCGAGAGTGCCCCGGTGCCCGAAATCGAGACGATCTGGAGTCGGGTCGTTGACAACGTCCGGACCGACGTGACACTCCATCCCGACGACGGCCGCCACGACACGACCCGCAGTATCGAAATGTACGTCCCCGGCGACTACGAGTTCACCGTCGGCGAGGAAGGGAAAGCCGGTGAGGATCAGTTCGTCGTTACCGGGCTCCAGGTCCGGGCGGACGCCCGGGGCTATGGCTTCGAGAAGCTCGATCACGAGGGCGATATGGCCTTCGCAAAGGACATAAAACGGGTCTACGCCCACGAGCAGTCGTCCCCGACGACGGCCTGGTCTGGCTGGTAAACGCTCCTCCTGGTCGCTCGATCCGCCGTCTCACGTTTTCCATGACCCCGAACGCCGATCCGAACCACGGCGAGACCGACGGCAAACAGGCTGTTGGCAGTGGCGACGCAAACGACCGGGACGAGGAGACCGACGACCGACGTGCCGAGCGCGAGAACCTCCTCGTCCGCCTCCTCGATCAGGGCCGGATCGAACGCGAGGTGACGGCCGACGCGCTGCGGGCCGTGCCGCGCCATGCGTTCGTCCCGCTGGCCCACCGCGAGGCGGCCTACGAGGATCGCCCGCTCCCGATCGGCGAGGACCAGACGATCAGTGCGCCACACATGGTCGACCGGATGACCGACTTGCTCGCACCTGCGTCGGACGATCGGATTCTCGAGATCGGTACTGGGTGTGGCTATCACGCCGCCCTCACGGCCGAACTCGCAAGCGAGGTGAAAAGCGTCGGGTACCACGCGAACCTCGCGGAAGAAGCCCGCGACCGCTTAGCTGACCTGGGCTACGAAAACGTCGCGGTACAGGCGGGCGACGGCCACGGAGGCCTGCCCGAGGGTGCCACTTACGACGCGGCGTACCTGACCTGCGGGGCGAGTGCGATCCCCGATAGCGTGATCGAGCAGGTCCGTCCCGGCGGCCGGATCCTCGCTCCGATCGAAACCGACTCCGTTCTCGGCCGGGGCGGCCGGCCCCTTGTCCGCGTGACGAAACGCCCCGACGGGGCCCTCGACCGCGAGGACCACGGTAGCGTCCGGTTCGTTCGGACGCGAGGGTCGTCCTGATCGGCCTCAGTTCCTCGACGTTCCGCTATCCCAGTACCAGGCGCGCGATTCATTAGCCTCGATCGCTCAATCGCCGTATGGACCCCGCGGTGCTGCGCGACGACATGGTCGCGAGCCTCGAACACGAGTCCAAACGGGTACTCCGCAGCGAGGCTCTGAGCGTCGCGTTCCGTAGCGTCCCTCGGGAGAACTTCGTTCCCGAGGAAGGCAGTGCCTACGCCGATCGTCCCTTCGAACAGTACGGAACCCGAGTACTCGCTCCGAGCACGGTCGCTCGGCTGCTCGAAGCCCTCGGTCCTCGGGACGGGGATTCGGTACTGATCGTCGGCAGCGGCGTCGGTTACACCGCAGCGGTGTGTGCGGAACTCGTCGGCGTCGAGAACGTCCACGCGGTCGACATCGCGCGCCGGTTGGTCTGGGCGGCCCGCGAGAACTTAGCTCGTGCGGGCTACGGTGCCGTCCTCGTCGACCGGCGCAACGGCGACCGAGGCCTGCCCGAGTACGCTCCCTTCGATCGAATCCTGCTCGAAGCCGCCGCCGTTCGCCCGCCGACCGAACTCCTCGCCCAGCTCGCGCCCGACGGTCGGCTCGTGATGCCGATGGGACTGGGCGAACAGAGCCTCGTCGCGATCGAAGGCGGCGAGGTCACGAAACGCCACGGTACTATTGCGTTCGCGCCGATGCTCGTCGAGAGCGAGCGTGCCGATACCGTCGAACGCAATCGAACCGCCCGCGAGGACCGGGAGTTCGCCGAGCGGGCGGCCGAGCGGCGACGCGGCTGGGAGCAGAACTGGATCGACTGGGAACAGTACCGATAGCGAGACTCGATTCTCTCGAGAGCGTTCCATGGCTGGTGTGCCCTGGATTTCCCGACCGACCAGTGACTCTTAGGGGCACGCGCTCCCCCCAGGGACCGCGCGTCCGACCGAACGGCCGATCCGCCGATCGAAATTCGATCGTTCGAATTCGTTCGATTGCTTGGGGCTTTAGAGCTACAGTTCGTACTTCGTTCGATATAATAGCCCGTTCGAATTCGTTCATCCGGTAAGAGTGACCGAACCGGATTCGAGAACCGATCGACCTCTCGCGATCGCTACGGCCGAGGAAAAAGTATCGGCCGCGCCGTGCCGTCGGTTCCTGCTCACTGTGAGAACGTCTCGCGTGTACGGATATCAATCCGGATACTGCACCGGGTTAGTCGGACCTTACTCGATTCCGTTTCGATTCAGGGGGCTGTAACAGTGTGGAACACCCGGCAACGACACTCTCGATTTATCACCCCCAAGTTCAGTGGCGATACACGTCAATGCCGCAGAAACGCGACCCTAGCAGCGAGACGGACGCTCATAACGAATCGTTAGAGATCGACCAGACCGACGACCGATCGCGCCTCGCGGACGCCGCACCGATCGGCCGTCGCGGGTGTCTCCGGCTGGCCGGCGCGACCCTCGCCGGGGCGGCGGCGATCGGCGCGACGGGGACGGCCGCGGCACAGGAGAACGTACACGCGAGTGACGTAAGCGGCGGTACCTACGACGTTCCCTCGGGCGAACGGGTCCGCATTCTCGTCGGACAGAACCAGTACGGCGACTACGGCGACCTCGAAAACGCACTCATCGATGCCGAGGACGCGAACGTCCAGATCAAGAGCTTCGGCGACGGTTGGGAGATCCGGAACGTCGGCATCGAGGGACCGACCGATGGCGATCAGCCTGACATCGACGTCAAGACCGATGGGGGCTCCGGTCTAATCGAGAACGTCTACCTGGGCGACGGCGATTCAAACGACAGCGGCGGTATCTTCGTCAAGAAAGAACACGAAGGGACGATCACCATTCGGAACTGCTACGTCGCCGAGTACTTGGACAACGGGATCTACGCGAGCACGCCCGGTCAGTCCGATGGCGGCGGCGGGGCAACCCAGATCGAGAACTGCTACGGGGAGAACAATGGCGTCGCACACTTCCGCGTCGGCGGCGAGGGCTCTTACGTCCGCGATTCCGTGGCCGTCACGGGCGACGCTCCCGGTGGCTACGTCTCACGGGGCGTCTGGGCGCGCCGCGACGATATCGAAGTGGAGAACACGGACATAGAGCTGACCGGCGACGACGCGACGTCGGCGATCTGGGCGACCGGCGGTGCGAGCGTCGATTACCGCAACTCCGATTACGAGACGACCTATCCCTACGGTGATTTCGACGGCGATGTCGATACGAGCGACGTCGGGAACGACCCCGATACGAACCCGCCCTCCGGTGTTCCGACGAGTGCTGAGGAAGCCGCGGGCGGATCGGCATCGAGTAGCTCCTCGGAGAGCGACGACGAGGAAGAGTCGGACGAGACGAACGAGGGGTCCGACGACGCCGACGAGCAGGCTCGTGGCGGCGAGGGCGAGGCCTCCGAGGAGGCCAATGAGGAAACCGACGACGACGCCGAGGACTCGGACCTGCCCAACGACGTCACGCTTCGCAGCGAGACCGGCGAGAACGTGCGTTATGAGTTCTCCGTCGAGGGTGACCTCGAAGCCGAACCCTCGGGCGATAGGGTCTCGGGAAGTACTGCCCGAGGTGTCCTCCTCAGCGAGAGCTCCGAGGACGCATACGAGTTCGCCGGCGAGTTCACCGAGTTCAGCTACAGTGGTCCCATCGTGATCGACGTCAACGGCGAGACCGTCTACCAGGACAGCGATTCGTAGAGCGGTGAGAGCCGGCCGATGATGGCCGGTAGTAGTGAACCGGGCCACTTACGCGCGGTTTGCTTTGCCCGTGATGTCTTCGCTCTCTTACTCTCGGTGACGCCTACCGAAAGCCGTGACAGGCGAAACAGCGGTCCTGCCCTTCGTTTCCGGTTTCCCGCTGTCCGCAGTTCGTTGACTAGTGTCTGGAGTGGCTACGTATCTAGCACTCACGTACGTCTCCTGAGATTACATGGGCGGCCCAGCCGTCGCCAGACTTAGGGTCATCACTGGCTCGTGGCGATGACCGAGAGGGGTGTCCGGGAACCGAAAGGTGGCTTCTCTCCCACCCTACCCTCGGCAGCTACCGGCAGGGTAGCCGCGAAATCGCACCGTCGAAATCGCAGCGTCGAGCTCCCGACCAACAAACACCCATTTAACGATCCGTTCAACCCTTATTTCGTCCGATCGCCGCCGAATCGACTGCGGGGTCAATCGATGGCTCCGGGCCCCAGAACAACGATCGTCTCCGAGAAGAAGGTTCGTTCCGAACATGATTACTCGATAACATCGGCGATCAAATGACGGCGGTAGACAACCGCCATCTCCCGTGCAACAACTGGAAACGACACGGAACAATTCTGGTAGTTTATCGGATCGCTCCGAGTGGGGATGACCGTCAATGCCGCGATCGAGAACCGAGAACGATCACGACGATACTGACCGCACGATCACTGACTACGACGAGGACCACGACGACCAAGATCCAAGCTCCGGCCGGCCCGACGGACGAGCGACTCTCGATCGGCGAGCCTGTCTCCGGCTAGCCGGGACGACCCTCGCCGGGGCGGCGGCCCTCGGTGCGGGCGTCGGTAGCGTCTCGGGTGCGGTGAGCGGCGAGATCGACGCCAAAGACGCCGCCGGGACGCTGGAAGTCGCCGCCGGTGCGTCCCTCCAGGTCCACGTCGGGGAGAACCAGTACGGCGAGTACGGGGACCTAGAGAACGTTCTGATCGACATCACCGCCGACGGCGCGGACGTGCTCATCTCCACGCATGGAGGGAGTTGGGTAATCCGTAACGTCGGCGTCCGGGGCGAGAGCAACGGTAGCCTGTCGGATCGCCCGCTGATCAGCGCCAAGACCAAACAGTCCGACGAATCGGGTCGCATAGAAAACGTTTACTTGGGCGATGGAGGCGATCACGGCGGGCATGGCTCCGGACGGGCAGGCATCCACGTCGCGTATGGCCACCGCGGGACGGTTACGATCAAGGATCTCAACGTCGCCAACTGGACGG
>PXRJ01000064.1 GCA_003021705.1 Halobacteriales archaeon QS_3_64_16 | reverse complement strand
GGTGACGCGACTGACGCCCTAATTTGCTTTGGCCGGTACACTGGAGACGTAGAGATAGAGGTAGGTTTGCGGCGTTGGTCACCGACCAGCTAAATTGAGAGATTGGCCGTGCAGTGTGCTGTTTCTCTCGTCATAGCTGTCTCGGCTCACAAGTCGTTCTCTTCGAGGTACCGTTGGTAGTACGCCTTCTCGACTGTTCGTAGTGGTATCGATTCCGGAGCGAGGTCGCGTAGCTCTTCGAGTAGCTTCGGATAATCGGTCGGCTTGATTTGGCTGTCCTCTCCGAGCAGTTCGTGATTCATGTATCGGTCACCGATCGCGTAGTTCTCCGGATCGTTGAATGCAAGCAGCACCGTAGCCGTTGCTGTGCCAACACCCGGTAATGCAGCGAGGATTTTTACCTGTTGTTTAGGATCGTTTGCGATGAATGCCGCTTTAGTGGTGTACTCAACGACCGGCTCGGAAACTCCGTCGAGACGGTCTACATTGTGCCCTGCTCGACCGCCTTGATTCTGGAGGTTCCACCGGATGCAGTCGGCAACGTGTTCTTTCACTAGCCAGCTTTGAGAGTTCAGAACGGAGGTGATTCTCTGCTCGATCTTCGTATCGGAGTAAGGGAGATCCTGCTTATATCGCTCCGCCCGCTCGCTGATTTCACCTGCTGAGAGTTTATTCACACCCACTATCTCGAGAGGAAATGAGAAAAGAAATAGGTTGCTACACTGAGCGGTGATTTGGTATCTCGGTAATCCGGCCGGGCCACGCAGCACAATCCTTATGAACGGCTTTCGCGGCCCGCGTGGTAGGGAGGCGCTCCGAATGTCCACCTCCTGCATGAAGTCAGCGGGCCGATCAGTCAGAGAGTAGCTGCCACTGATTGCAAACTGTTATAATCCTCGTAGCAGGTACAACGTCGTGTGACGCCCGCTCTCGCAGACATCGCTCGGTGGCGCTGGCGATGAGAGGCGAGAGCGGATAGTTTCGCGATCCGGTCCAGCAGACCTTCAGTCTCGGACGGGATGGCGATGCTCCCTCCGCTTTCCTGGCAGCAGAGCACAGCGCATCGGAAAAACCGATACACGAACCATGACAGGAGATACGGACTCGAACCGGCGTACCGACCCAGCTGACGACAGCGACACGGACTCGAAACCGAGGGCGCGATCGGACTCGGAGTCAGAGCCCAACTCGAACTCAGAGCCACAGCCCCAAACCGACGGCGGCACGGCGACCGGCGCGGACGAGACGGCACTGGACCCGTGGGGCTCCTCGACGATCGCCGACTACGAGAGCCTCTTCGAGCGCTTCGGCATCGAGGAATTCGAGGCGGTCCTCTCGGAGGTGCCCGACCCCCACTACCTGATGCGCCGCGGGGTCATCTTCGGCCATCGCGACTATCGACGGGTCGCAGACGCCTTACAGAACGGCGAGCCCGCCGCGGCGCTCTCGGGTTTCATGCCGACGGGCGAGCCCCACGTCGGCCACAAGCTCGTCTTCGACGAACTGATCTGGCATCAACAGCAGGGCGCGGAGACCTACGGGCTGATCGCCGATCTGGAAGCCCACTCCGCGCGTGGTCTCCCCTGGACCGAGATCGACGACCACGCCCGGGACTACCTGCTTTCCCTGCTGGCGCTCGGCTTCGATCCCGAGGACGGCGAGCTCTATCGCCAATCCGAGAACAGAGAGCTACAGGATCTGGCCTTCGAACTTGGCATCGAGGCGAACCTCTCGGAGATGGACGCGATCTACGGTTTTGATGGCGGGACCGACCTCTCACACGTGCAGTCGGTCGTGACCCAGATGGCCGACATCCTCTATCCCCAACTGGACGAGCCGAAACCTACAGTGATTCCCGTCGGCCCGGATCAGGACCCCCACGTCCGACTCGCCCGCGACCTGGCCGCCCGAACCCGGTATTTCGGCGTTGCCAAGGCGTACGCGAGCTTCGAGACCGACCTTGAGGAACGAGCGCTCATCGCCGCGGCCTATGAAACCCTCGGCGGCGAGCGTGCGGACGATCCGGACGCCGAGGACGTTCGGTGTGCCCACGCCGCCGACTGGCTCACCGAGAGTCCAGGTACAGCGACCGACGCCGAGAGGGGAGTGCCCGAGGGGAGCGATCAGCCTGAAAAGGATGCAGCCGACACTGACGAGGAGGGCCCGCGCGAGCAGGCAATAGAGAAGCTGGAAGCGGCAGGTAAGGAACCGCTTCGCCCCCGAGTGCGCTTCCTCGATCGGAACGCCACCCCCGAAGCGTTCGAGGCGCTCATCGAGCGAGCCCCAGGCGAGAAACGAGTCTACGAGGGCCACATCGACAGTTTCGAACTCGATCGCGAGGCAGCCGAAACCCTCGCTCGCGAGGTCGAGATCGACCATGGAGGGTATGGCTTCGTCCCGCCCTCTTCGATCTACCATCGATTCATGACCGGGCTCACCGGTGGGAAAATGAGTTCGTCTGTTCCGGCGAGTCACATTTCACTGCTCGACGATCCCGAGGTGGGCTACGACAAGGTGACGTCGGCGACCACCGGCGGCCGGGAGACCGCCGAACTCCAGCGCGAGCTGGGAGGCGAAGCCGAAGAGTGTCCGGTCTACGAGCTCTATGCCTACCTGCTCGCCGCCGATGACGACGAGTACACGAAGCGGGTCTACGAGGAGTGTACCGGCGGCGAACGGCTCTGTGGAGGCTGTAAGGAGGAAGCCGCCGAACTCATGCGGGAGTTTCTGGCCGATCACCAGGAGAAACGCGCGGAGGCAGAGGAGTTGCTCGAAGATCTCGATATCGAACTCGACTCCCCGCGTCGCTGAGAGCCCGGCATCGCCTCGCCACCACCTCGCCGCTGTCCACAGGCCTCGAAGGGCTTTCCGAGTCGACTCCCGAACCACTCCTCGCTTTACCACCAGTCGGTAGATCTCCGTCCTTGCCCCTGGCCTGTCCCGTCGCTTCGATCGACGCCTGTCCATCCGTCGTTCTCCTATCCGTACTATCGGCCCGTCACGGAGTCGCAACCGATAACAGAGCCCCACGCACACACCGAAACAACCGAATGCAACTTCCCGGCCCACAGCTCGCGGTGCTCGAAGCCGCGAGCGCCACCGAGAAGCGGACGATCGCACAGCTCGCCGCCGAGACCGACCAGGAGCCGACGACGCTCACCGGCGCGGCCTTCGAACTCGCCGAAGAAGGGTTCATCGAGATCGAAGAGCGCGAAGAGCAGTCCCTCGACCTCACCGCGGAAGGCCGGACCTACCGCGAGGAAGGGCTGCCGGAACTGCGCCTCTACCGCGCGGCGAGGGAGACTGGCGCGGCCGACGCTCCCGTCGGGATGGGCGAGGTCATCGGCGCGTCCGGACTGGAAGGTGGGGTGGTCGACATCGCGCTGTCGAACTTCGCCCGGAAGGAGTACGGGAAAATCGAGGCGGGAGAGCTATCGGCGAACCCCGAGGCCGATCCCAACGGGGACAACGAAGCCGCCGTACTCGAAGCGGTCGGGACCGGCGATGCGAGCGACGTCGATCCCTCGGTTCTCGATCGGCTCGTCGACCGCGGGCTCGCCGAACGATCGCGGAGAACCGAGCGCATTGTGACTCTCACAGAAGACGGCGTTACCGCACTGATGGAGGGAATCGAGGCCGCCGATACGGTCGGCCGGCTCACGCCCGAGCTGCTCACGAGCGGGGAGTGGCGCGAGGCCGACTTTCGCGAGTACGACGTCGAGGCCGACGCCGACCAAGTGCATGGGGGTCGAACCCACGTCCTACGCGAGACCGCCGAGCGAGTCAAAGACGTGCTCGTCGGCATGGGTTTCGAGGAGATGGACGGCCCCCACGTCGACGCGGATTTCTGGATCAACGACGCCCTGTTCATGCCCCAGGACCATCCTGCTAGGACTCACTGGGATCGCTTTGCCCTCTCCGAACCGGCCGAAATCGGCGAGCTCCCCGAGGAGTTAGTCGAGCGGGTCGAGACCGCTCATCGAGAGGGCGTCGGCGAGGACGGCGAGGGGTATCACTCGCCCTGGAGCCCCGAGTTCGCCCGTCAGCTCGCGCTACGGGGCCATACCACCTCGCTGTCGATGCGATACCTCTCGGGGGAAGCCATCGGCGATCTCGAACCCCCCCAGCGCTACTTCAGCGTTGAGAAGGCATACAGAAATGACGCTATCGACGCCACTCACTTGCTGGAGTTCTTCCAGATCGAGGGCTGGGTGATGGCCGAGGACCTCTCGGTGCGGGACCTCATGGGCACGTTCACCGAGTTCTACGAACACTTCGGCATCACCGACATCGAGTTCAAACCCCACTACAACCCCTACACCGAGCCGAGCTTCGAGTTGTTTGGAACGCATCCCGTCACTGGCGAGCTCATCGAGATCGGTAATTCTGGACTGTTCCGCGACGAGGTGCTCCGACCGCTCGGGGTCGACTGTGACGTGATGGCCTGGGGACTCGCATTGGAACGCCTCGCGATGCTGACGACCGGCGCGGAGGACATTCGGGACTTGCACGGGACACTCGCGGACCTCGACTTCTTGCGGAACGCGGAGGTGAGCTACTAATGGTCGTCGTCGATGTGGACTTCGAGGAGCTGCGATGGCTGACCGGCCAGGAGGGAAAGAGCGACGAAGAACTGAAGACGGATCTCTTCGCACTCGGCATGGAGTACGAGGGCGAGACCGGCGACGGACTCCGGCAACTGGAGTTCGCCCCCGACCGCCTCGACCGGCTGTCGGTCGAGGGGATCGCCCGCTCCCTGCGATACCAGTACGGCGAGGATCGGGGCGTGCACGTCCCCCGGACCAACTCGCCGGAGTGGCGCTACGAAGTCGCCGAGAGCGTGCCGGAGGAACGACCCTACGTCACCGGAGCGATCGCTCGTGGGGTGAACTTAGACGAGACGGCGCTCGACTCGCTCATCCAACTCCAGGAGAAACTGCATGCGACGATGGGGCGTGATCGGGTGAAAGGCGCTATCGGCATCCACGATCTCGTAATGCTCAAAGGAGGAGCTGCTGGATCGGAGGACAACTCCATCGAGTATCGAGGCGTCGAACCTGACGAAGACACCTTCGTCCCCCTCGACGCCGATGCCGAGCTCTCCCCAGGCGAGGTACTCACCGAACACCCTACAGGGCGGGAGTACGCCCCGGTCATCGCCGACTACGAGCGGCTGCCCGCGATCTACGACGAGATCGGGCTCTTCTCTTTTCCACCAGTGATCAACGGCCGGCGGACCGAACTGGAGGTCGATTCGACCGATCTGTTGATCGAGCTCACCGGGACCGACCAGTGGACGATCGACCGGATGGGCGTGATCCTCTGTTATGCCCTCGCGGCCCGCGGCGCGACGATCGAGGAAGTCACGATCGAGTACCCTGACCGCGAGCTGGTCCGGCCGGATCTCGGCGTCGAGACCAAACGCCTCGCTCACGAACGGATCGAGACGGTTCTGGGGATCGATCTCGCTACCGAGGACGTGATCGATCTAGCCGAGCGCTCAGGACTGGACGCCGAGGTCACGGGGAGCGAAGAAGGGTCCAGCAGCGACGGGGAACTGAGTGCCGAGAACTCGGCCTACGAGGTGTCGATCCCGCCCTACCGCCAGGACGTGCTCGGGCCGCTGGACCTGATCGACGACCTCGGGCGGGCCTATGGATTCAACGACCTCGAACCACGGTATCCGAGGGTAAGCACCGTCGGGGGCCGTCACGAACGCTCGCGGGCAGAACGCAAAGTTAGGGAGACCCTCGTCGGGCTTGGGTTCGAGGACCTGCTCGATTTCCATCTCATCGCCGAACGGGAGAACTACGATCAGATGGGCCTGACCGCGCCCGATGCCGGTGAGAACGCGACCGGCGAAGCGAGCGAAACGAGAGAGGACCAGCCACTCGGGGGAGCCGCCCCGGCGCGAATCCGCGAGCCCTACAGCGAGGACTACGAGATCGTTCGGACCTGGGCGCTACCCTCACTCATGATGGTCTTAGAGAACAACACCCATCGATCCTATCCCCAGGACCTCGCGGAGATCGGCCTTGCGGCGGGTCGAGACGCGGGCGAGAACACCGGCCTCGCGGAGTTCCGCACTGTCGGAGCGGTACTCGCACGCACCGACGCCTCCTACGAAGCGGCGAAGAGTCGCCTCGCAGCGCTCTGTCGGGTTTTCGGCGCCGAACTGGAGACCCCGCCGACCGACCATCCGGCCTTCATTGGCGGGCGGGCGGCCGAGGTACGAATCGACGGCGCTCCTGTGGGTGTGATCGGCGAAATCCACCCCGAAATCCTGGTCGAACACGACCTCGAAGTGCCGGTCGCAGCCTTCGAGTTCCGCCTCGACGCGCTCCGGTAGACATTTTTCGTTGGGCTATGGGGCGTTCGCGAGACTGGGTCGACGATGGGGGGGGTCACGATAACCAGCGAGCCTCGCGACTACGAGTCAGGTTACTCGCGGTGGGCGTGTTCTTTCAGCGTCTCGGTGTCGACGTCGTCGAGTACCGCCTCGCTGGTAGCCTCCAGAATCACGGGCGGGGCAGCGTCCGCTTCGAGCGCCTCGATCCAGCGCGGGACACAGACACACCACCGATCGCCCGGCTCCAACCCGGGAAAGCCCAGCTCAGGCCGGGGTGTCGTCAGATCGTTGCCCTGTGCCTTGCTGTACTGGAGGAATTCGGCGGTCAGTACCGCACAGATCTCGTGGCGGCCCGGATCGCGTTGGAGATCTCGGCAGTGCCCGTCGCGCAGAAAGCCCGTCTCCGGGTCGGCGCTACAGGTCAGGAGTTCGGTCCCGTAGACGTTTCGCTCCTCGCTGGCCATACCCGGCGGTCGTCGCTGCCCGGTGAAAAGCCTCTCTCCGTCGGACGGAGACGCCGACGACGAACACTCATAGGTCCCCGGAGCGCCCTTCCTGCATGACGCGACGCGTCGGCATTCACGAGTCGGTCAGCGAGTTGTTCCCGCCCGCCTGGTTCGAGGAGGCGTTCGGGGGGAGCGAACCGACCGAAAAGAGTGGAGGGAAGAGAGAAATCGAGATCGCCGATGTAGGAGGCGATCTCGATGCCCTCTCCGGGCTCGAGGTCTGTGTGACGCTCGCCTGTGAGGAGGCGTTTCTGGAGAGCGATCTGTCGTGGGTGCATTCGGTACAGGCGGGCGTCGATCGCTTCCCGCTCGACGCATTCGACGAGCAAGGAATCGCGCTTACCAACAGCGAAGGGATCCACGGCGACGTCGTCGGTGAAACGGTGCTCGGGTACCTGCTCACCGTCGCGCGCGGCCTGCATCGCTACCGGGACGCCCAAGGCGAGCGTCGCTGGAGTGATCCCGACTGGAGCGCGTTGGGGACACTGAACGGGGAACGGATCTGTGTGATCGGCCTCGGGACGCTCGGACAGGGGGTTGCCCGGCGTGCCGAGGCCTTCGGCATGGAGGTCGTGGGAGTGAGGCGGACGCCGACGCCGGTCGACGGTGTGAGGGAGGTCTATACGCCCGCGAACCTGGAGCGGGCGATCGAAGACTCGAGATTCGTCGTCCTCTGTGTGCCACTGATCGAGGAGACGCAGGAATTGATCGGCCCCGAGGAGTTGGCAGCGATGGAGAAGGACGCTTTCCTCGTGAACGTCGCGCGGGGCGCGGTCGTCGAGGAAAGAGCACTCGTCGATGCGCTCGAAGCGGGCGAGATCGCCGGGGCGGCACTCGATGTCTTCGAAAGCGAACCCCTGCCTGAAGGGTCGCCGCTATGGGAAATGGAGGAAGTCGTGATCTCTCCCCACGTCGCGGCCGCTCACGAGGGCTATGCCGATCGAGTAGCGGCGATCGTCCGCGAGAACCTGCAACGACAAGAGCGGGGCAAGTCGTTTGCGAACCGCGTGGTCTGATCGCCTCGAGAAAGGGTCTTCGAGCGGAGGTCTGAGTGTCGAAAAACGGCAAGGCGGGTGACAGTAGGGGGACGGCACGACGGCCAGCGGCCCAGGAGAGGGCGGGCGAACGCTTTTGCGCGCCCGGTAATGACTCAATAGGTATGGCCGGGGAGGTCAGCTACGAGCCAGTCAGCGTCAAAGGAGTTCTCGCGGAGATGAAAGACACCGCCGAGCTGTTGATCGACCTCTCCTACTCGGCCGTCCTCCTGGGCTCCGAAGACGTAGCGAGAGAGGTCCTCGAACTCGAGGAGCGCATGGACGTTCTCCAGATGCGCGCGCGTATGAGCCTGCTCATGGCCGCACGCAGCCCCAAAGACGCCGAAGCCCTCGCGCCGGTGTTGAGCGTCATCGGGGCCGCCGAGAAGATCTCGGATGCGGCGGGCGACATCGCGAAAGTCGTCGTCGAGGAGATCGGCCTCCCCGAGGCGATGGCCGCAGCCCTCCCCGAGGCCATAGAAACCGTCGCCAGCGCAGATGTCGGGGTGGACACGCGTCTCGCCGGGGAGACGCTGGGCGATCTCAACTTAGAGACCGAGACGGGCGTGCGGGCGATCGCGATCCACCGCGAGGGCGAGTGGGACACCGATCCCGGGCCCGAGACGCGCCTGGAGGCGGGGACGACCGTCCTCGTTCGCGGAGCGGCAGAAGACGTCGAGGGGGTCTATCAGAGCGCGACGGGCGAGGCCTACGACCCGCCTGCGGTCCCTGACTTGGGGATCGAGGACCTAGAGCGGGCGACGGGAGCGATCGTCCTAATGAAGAACATGAGCGAGCTCGCGGTCGACCTGGCCTACGGCGCGATACTGTTCGACTCGGAGGCCCTCGCCCGGGAGGTCGTCGAACTCGAAGTCGAGGTCGACGCGCTCCAGTCCCGGTTCGAGGCCTGGACGCTGCGGGCCGCCGGGCGAGTCGAGGACCCGGTGCGCCTGCGAGGGTTGGTCCACCTCGGGCGCAGTACGGAGGTGATCAGCGACGCCGCCGTCGAGATCAGCGAAGGCGTCCTCCGGGGGATCGGCACCCACCCCGTGATCGCCGAGGCAGTACTCGAGTCCGACGAAGTACTCACCCGCTCGGTGATCGCGCCCGGGAGCGATCTCGGCGGCGTCACGATCGGCGAGGGGATGATAAAGACCGAGACGGGTATGCGCGTGATCGCCGTCCGGCGTGCGGGAAGCGGTGGGGAGTCCTCGACCCAGGGCCGGCTGCTGAGCGGCGGCAGCGAGAACGGTGCGGACAGCGGCGGACAGCGAGTGCGCAACGAGTGGGTGATCTCCCCCGGCCCCGAGACGAAGTTGCACGCCGGCGACGTACTGATCGCGAAAGGAACCCGAGCGGGCGCGGAGCGCATCGACGCGCTCACCGGGAACGGCTCAAGCGAAGGCGACTGAACGACACCGCCTCAGTCGAGGGCCAAAATGTCTTTCTATTGATGAGGCGGTCCGGAGGATATATGACCAATGTCGCGTAACGGACCGGTATGGACCCGCAGGAAGACATCGCATTTCTCGCTGGCTCTCCCAACCGGGTCTACTTACTGCGCGAACTCCGCGAGCGACCCGGCCGGGGCGCGGAGCTCGCGCGGCGGTGTTCGCTCCCGCGCTCGACGGTCCATCGCTGTCTGGACGGGCTGGCAACGCGCGGGTGGGTCGAGAAGAGCAATGGACAGCATCGGCTCACGGCGCCCGGAGAGCTCGTGCTTTCGGCCTACGAGGACCTCGCCGAAACCATCGCGGTGAGTACGACACACAGGGAGATGCTTACGCAGCTGGGCGATATTGGGCGAACGCTACCGACGGAAGCCATCGCCGAGGCGAGCGTGATCGAAGCGACCCCGGAGAACCCGTACGCGACGATCGAACACTACGTCGACGTCCTCAAATCCGGATCGTTCGATCGCATGCGGGGGATCGTCCCCATCTCCGCCCGGCTGCTCAACGACGCCGGCCGACCCCTGCTCGAAGCGAACGTCGGCATCGAGATCGTGATCGACGAGGGCGTGCTCGAAACCGCCCGCGAGAGCCACCCCGACGCTCACCAGTTCGGCCTCGATAGCGAGACCCTCGCTCTCTACGTCCACCCTCAAACGCTTTCGTTCGGGCTCGCGATCCTCGATGCCGAGCGGGCGCTGGTCGGTGCCTACGACGAGCAGGGCAACCCACGTGCCTGTCTCGACGGGACGAACGACGCGCTGATCGAATGGGCGAACGAGGCCTACGAGTGTCACCGACAGGAGGCGGCCCCTATCGAAGCCCGCCCCGAGATCACAAACAGCGGCGCTTCCACCCGGTAGACGATCACGTGGAGATGCCGGACATTGGGAGGGAGCCACGACACCGACGGCCAACGCGCTCGTTTCACTTCGTGGAACGTGTTCCATACCGTGGGAAGCGGTACTGTCGGTGTGTATAAGCCGATCGTATCACCAGAACAGGGTAGAGAATGGACGTTAGAGGAGCCGACACCGTCGGGAACGAGAGCGAGGCGACCGATCGACAAAGGAGGAAACGAACGACCGCTGGCCCGCCGGTCGGCGATCGGCGGCCGAGTGGAGGGGGAACGATGGTCCAACGAGCGCGATCACGGCGTCGGTCGGCGGTGGCGGACGCGGACGAGCGAGACGAAGGCGCGGACGCGATTTCCCTCCCGCCGGCGGCGGTCTTTGCGGTGTTGCGCAACGACCGTCGCCGAGCGGCGATCACCACCCTAGCGAGCGAGGGAGAGGTGCGCTCGGTGAGGGGACTCGCCCGTGCGGTCGCGGCGAGCGAACAGGAAGTCCCCGCCGCACACGTCACCGAGCGCCAACACAAGTGTGTCTACGTATCGCTACTGCAGGTCCACCTCCCGACGCTCGCCGAGAAGGGACTGATCGAATGGGAGGACAGTGAGGGACCGATCAGGGGGACAGAATCGATCGGTGCGCTCGCGGAAACGATCGAGTTTCTCGAGGGGAGCTGCGAGGACGATCGAGGAGTCGGGCGAGAAGCGATCGGCGATGCCGAGAAGGGGCCGGTCCCGAAGCGCCCGTAGCTGCCGCCGTCCCTGCAGGCGGGGTCGGGCTCACAGTTCCTGGGAGAGCCGGTAGGCACTGAGTAGAACGAGGGCGACGGTCGCGAGCGCCCCCGCCGAGGTCGCGAGTACGACCGCCAGTAGTACGTAGAGCGTCGCTGGACGACTCGTCCCCGGCAGGAAGACGAACACGATCAGTACTACGAGTGCGAGCGCGCCGCCGAACGCGAAGCCACGCTTTGCGTTTCGCTCGACGTTGAGCGCCGCGAGGAAGGTCGCGGTCGGCGATCGCGACGAATCGGACACGACCTCACTACACCCGAACGCCTCAAAGACGCGTCGATCGGCGTCGGACGGCGTGATGGATGGACTCCGGAACGGGCGATGTGGTGCACTCGCGGGTCGCCAGCGGTCGGGTTCGAGGAAACGAGAACGGGTATGGTAACCCTCAAGGGAATTGGTCCTCCGTATAGCTGTAATGACGACCCTCGGTTCGGCGAGTGCAGCGCCCGGCGAACGGGCAACGGGCCGACTCGCCGTCGGCGAAGCACGCGATGGGAGCCCGATCGGACTGCCGGTAGCGGTGATCAACGGACAACACGAGGGGCCGACGCTCTATCTTCAGGCGGCTTCGGACGGCGACGAACTCAACGGCGTCGGCGTCGTTCGTCGCGTCGTCCCACAGGTCGATCCCGCGGACCTCTCGGGGACGATCTTAGTGACCGGGATCGCGAACTACCACGGCTTCCAGGTCGCCGAGCACCGCAACCCGATCGACGACACGAAGCTCAACCGGGCCTACCCGGGCGACGAGGAGGGCACCTCCAGCGAGCGGATCGCGGCGGCGACCTTCGAGGCGGCCACCCGCGCGGACTACGGGCTCGACCTCCATCAGGGCTCGACGAGCCGGATGCTCCACGAGACCCGGGTTCGCTGTGGATCCCGACATCGATTGCATGGAGAGTGTCTCGATCTCGCGCGCGCATTCGACTGTGGGTACGTGCTCGACCAGAAGGGCCCGGACGGACAGCTCGCCCGGGCGGCCCCCGACGAGGGCGTGCCGATGATCGATCCCGAACTCGGGGGGTCGGTCGGCTGGGACGAGCGCAGCATCGCAGTCGGCGTCCGAGGCGTCAAGAACGTCCTCTCGTATCTCGGGATGACCGACGGCGACGCCCCGGAGAACACCCAGGTCCGGGCGACCGGCTTCGAGCAGTACGGCGCGCCGAAGGGTGGACTCGTCGACTTCGAACGGGAGTTGGGCGATCGCGTCGAGCGCGGGGACCGCCTGTTCTCCGTGACTGACGTCTTCGGCGAGCAGAAGGCCGCGGTGAGTGCCGACACCGAGGGGATCTTCTGGCGATCGCGGCGGCTTCCACAGGTCGCCAGCGGCGAGTACGTCTGTTCGGTCGGGACCGACATCGATCGGACCTAGAAACCGACTTTTTTGCCGGGGTCCTCGTTCGCTACGCTCACTGCGGGCCCGGCAAAAACCTCGACTAAAAAAGCCGCTCGCTCGCCTTCGGCTCGCGGTGAATCGGTTCGCTCCGCGAACCGAATGTGAGGGGAGACCGCAACGCCGACGACCGCCCGCCAGCAGGGAGGTTTTGATAGTCGGCGTCGAAGGGGCAGTATGACCCTATCGCTTCGCTGTCTGGCCTGTGGTCGCGAATACGACGCAGGACCGGACGAGCCCTGGCGGTGTTCGTGTGGCAATCCACTGAAGTTCACCGAGCGACCGCTACCTGGGAGTGAACCGCCCGTGTTCGCGGCGATCGACACTCGCGAGGGGTTGTGGACCTTCGAGGAGTTCCTACCGATCGGGAAAAGGGTGACCCTCGGTGAGGGCTGGACGCCGCTAATCGACGCGCTCGAGTTCGAGTGTGAGTTCAAATTGGAGTACGTCTTTCCGACCGGCAGTTTCAAGGATCGCGGCGCGGCGACGACGCTTTCCCGAGCCCTCGAGGTCGGCACACAGCGGGTGATCGAGGACTCCTCGGGGAACGCCGGGGCGGCGATCGCGACCTACGCGGCGCGGGCGGGAGTAGACGCCGAGATCTACGTGCCCGCCGGAGCCAAGGAATCGAAGCTGCGAGCGATCTCACGGGCCGGCGGGGAGGTCGTCCCGGTCGAAGGAACCAGAGAAGACGTCACGAACGCCTGCATCGAACGGGTCGAATCGGGCGCGGGGGGGTACGCGAGCCACGCCTGGAACCCCGCGTTCTATGTGGGCACCCAAACCGTGGCCCTCGAGATCGCCGCCCAGCGCGACTGGAGTGCCCCGGACGCCGTACTCGTGCCCCTCGGTCACGGTACACTCTTTTTGGGAGCGTACCGTGGCTTTCGGGCACTCTACGAGGCGGGCTGGATAGAGGAACTACCACGGCTCTATGGCGCACAAGCGGCCGGTTACGATCCGGTTGCGCGCAAGTTCCACTCGAAATCAAGGGGTTGGGATGGGGGTGGCGAGGCGGATGGCCGGAACGACCTGGCTGATGGCATCCGGATCCGCGAGCCGGCGCGTCGCGAGGAGATCACGGAAGCGATCGAGCGGACGAACGGGGACGCGCTCGCGATCGACGAGGACGCGACCGAGCGAGCGCTCGATCGGTTGCATCGAGCGGGGTTCTACACCGAGCCGACGTGTGCGGTCGCGCCCGCAGCACTCGACGAGCTTCGCGAGCGCAATGCAATCGATGCCGACGAGGACGTCGTCGTCGCGCTCACCGGCAGCGGGTTGAAGTCCTGAACTAACGTACTTCTCTACTCCTACCTACTGTTACCTGCTTCCATCGGCTCTCACCGCTCGGGATGGGTCGGCGCGTCGAACCCACCACGAACCAGGGGTTTCGCGACGTGCCGGCGGGCCCGCGGGGGCACCTCGTACCAGCCGACCTCGAGGTCGCGATCGAGGGGCCGCGGGACTTTCCCTTCACGATCGGTTCCACAGTCGCGACACCGATAGCCCTGCTCGCGCCCGGCGCTTTCCATCGATCGCTCACACCTCGGGCAGGTCGGGGTAACATTTTCCGTTCGCAGTAGGTCCCGCACCGCGAACTTCTCCAGTTTTAGAGCCCCTTCGCTCACTTCCCCACAGACGGTGAGGTGATCGCCGGCGCGCAGCGCGCGCACCCGGTCGCGGAAGCGCTTGGTGGGCTCGAAGGCGACACAGCCCAGCCGTGAAGCCCGATCGTCCTGACCGTTCTCGCCAGCGTCACCACCCCTACTATCGCCGTCGTCCACGTTACCCTCGGCGAGTTCGAAATGGACGTGGCCGCCGCGGCGAGTCTCGGGGGCGCTCGCGACGGTACCAGACAGACGGTAGGCACGACCGTTCTCTACGAGCGAAATCGATCCTTCCCGGAGGTGGGCGTCGGTGCCCTGGTTGGTCAGGAACGTCGCAGTGCGCTCGATCGGCTCCGAATCGATAGCATCAGCAACCTTTCTCGCCGCCGCCTGGCCCTCACCCCGAACGCCGAAGAGAACGGGGCAGGGCGTGCGGGGCACACAGATCGCCTCACCTTCCCCGCGATCGACGGTATCCCAGGTAGTGGGGTAGCCCCGGTCTGCGGCGGCGAACAGCGAGTCGGTATCGACGCTTCGGGGAGTGCCCCACCGCTCGGGTTCGCGGTAGGCAATGTGCTCTACGGTCCACTCCGAGAACGCTCGCCAAGCACCAACCGCCGCCAGCGCGCCGATCAGGCCCTGCCCGTCCTCCCAGCCATGAGAGGTGTATCCGGCACTCGCACAGACCTCGCGGGCGTCGGCAATCGCGAGCCGGCTGCCGGTCGCTCGGGCGCTGAAATCGGCGATGGGAGGGGAGACGCTGGCGTCGGAAGCGACGACCAGCCCGGGATTGGTGTTCGGATCGTCCGTCTCGGCAACCTTCTCGATTGCCTCGCGGGCGATCGCGAACGCTTCGTTTTCGCTACAGCTGGTGTGGATCGCGAGGGCAGCGTTACCCCGGGTCTTGTGTTCGATCGCCGGGTTGAGCCGGACGAGCAGGCCTCGCGAAACGCGGTGGCCGCGCTCGCGGAGCCGCGTAGCGATCGTCGCGGCGAGGTAGGTCGTACACATCCCCCGCTCCCGAGAATCGGTGTCGTCGAGCCCGATGACGGCCATCACCGGGAGTAGGCGAGCGATGACAAACGGCTTTCGGGTCCGCGCGTCAGTCGAGAATCGAGTACCCACTGAGAAGCGATCGGTCGGTAGACAAGCACGTCGAGCGATCGGCACTAAATCACAGCCGAATACCTGTTCGAAATCGATCAAGAAGGTATCAGCCAGTATCCGGACATAGAGCGCCGAAGAAAGCGATTTCTGCGAGCAGTGGTGTGTTCGCGGGCACAACAGCTATATGGAAAGAGGTAGTTAGGTATATGTATGTCTCGGTCAGCACTGGTCGGGAACATCATCGCGATGCTCGAGGACGCGGGCTTCGCCGTGAGCGACCGGTGTGTAACACGACCGAAGAGCTTCGACGCTGCGGCCCGACGCGGCGATGACTTACTGTTACTGAAAGTGCTCGCGAACGTCGATGCGTTCGACGCACTGACGGGTGCGGAGATGCGCCGGCTCGGCACCCACCTCGATGCCACGCCGCTCGTGTTCGGCCTCCGAAGCCGGAGCGAGGAGCTCTCGCCGGGCGTAGTCTACATGCGCCACGGCGTCCCGGCGATGGACCCCGATACCGCCTACGAGCTCTTCGTCGAGGGGGTTCCCCCATTCGTCTACGCCGCGCCGGGCGGGCTGTACGTCAGTCTCGATGGCGACGTGCTGGCTGACGAGCGCGAACAGCGCGGCTGGAGCCTCGGGCAGCTCGCCTCCGAACTGGGGGTCTCCCGACGGACAGTCTCGAAGTACGAGGACGGCATGAGCGCGAGCGTCGAGGTGGCAGCTCGCTTAGAGGACCTCTTCGAGACGGAACTGGCCGACCCAGTCCGAGTCCTTGACGCCGAGGAAGAGGGGAAAGGAGAAAGGGTCGACGACGGGCCGGTTTCCCACCCCGACGACGAGGGGCTCATCGTGAGCCTCACGCGCGTCGGGTTCGACGTCCATCCGACGCTTCGCGCGCCGTTCAAGGCCGTGAGCGAGGACACCGCAGAAGACGAGAACATGCTCACCGGCTTCTCGCCCTTTACCGAGACCGCGGAGAAACGGGCCCGGCTCATGAGTTCGCTCGGCGAAATCACCCGTACGCGGTCGGTCTACGTCGTCGACGAGACGAAGCGCGAAGCCGTCGAAGGGACCGCACTCGTCGAGCGCGGCGAGATCGACGAGGACGGCGATCCGGCCGATCTGCGCGATCTCGTTCGCGAACGCGCCGAAGAACCCGCATAAGGTTGCCGCCTTCGCGTTCGAATCCAAACACCGACTGCGAGCGTGCGAACCCTTTTCGGAGTGTCGGCCATCGGAGAAGTAGTGAGCGTTCGATCCGACCCCTACCGTCGCCGCTGGCTCGTCTGGGGGGTCTTAGCGGCCGGCTTCCTTTTAGTAAACGTCTATCGGCTCTCGACGGGCGTGTTGACTGACGACCTCGCGCGCCTCTACAACGCGACCGCGACCGAGATCGGGACGCTGCATGCGGCGTTTTTCTACATCTACGCCCCGCTCCAGATCGCGGCGGGCGTGCTCGCCGACCGGGTCGGCATCCGTCGGAGCGCGACCGCCGGCGTGGGGCTGATGAGCCTGAGTGGCTTTGTCTTCGCGCTCGCGCCGACCTACCTCGTGGCCTTCGGCTCGCGGGTCGGCATCGGACTCGGGGCCAGCGTGGTATTCATCACGACGCTGCGGTTCTGTGCGAACTGGTTTCGCCCGAACGAGTTCGCCACGGTGAGCGGCCTCACCGTCGCCGTCGCCGGGTTGGGCGGCGTGCTCGCGACGACGCCACTGGCACTCGCCGTCGGGGCCATTGACCTTCGGGCGACGCTGGTCGGCCTGAGTACAGTGGGCCTCCTGATCGCCGTCACGATCGCGGTGCTCGCACGGGACAGTCCCGCGGACGCCGGACTGCCAGCGATCGAGGGCGTTCCCGAGAGTCGCTCGCTGACTCTCGGGGAGGTCCTTCGGAGCGTCCGGACTGTCCTCGCGGAACGCGAGACGTGGCTCGTCGCGGGCGTCATGTTCTGTACGATCGGTGTGAATATCACCGTACTCGGCGCGTGGGCGGTGCCCTACGTGGCCCAGGTCTACGACCTGAGTGTAACCCGGGCTTCGACGTTTGCCCTCGTGGGCAGCCTCGGACTACTGGTGGGCCCGCCGCTGATCGGCCGGCTGTCGGACGCGACCGGCCGACGGACGGGACTGATGGTACTGGGCGCACTCGCCTTCGCCGCGTCCTATGGGCTGCTGGCACTTCTTCGCCTCCCCCTGCTCGCGGTCGGGGTGGTCTTTTTCGTGGCATCGGCGACCGGCGGGGCGAGCTCGCTGTCCTATACCGTGATCAAAGAGCGCCACGCAGCGACGGCGAGCGGCGTCGCGACCGGCGTCGTGAACACTGGCGGATTTCTCGGCGCCGCGGTCTTCCCGACGGTCATGGGTGCACTGCTCGATAGTTACTGGACCGGCCGCGTCGTCGGGGGCGCACGGGTGTACGCCCCGGTCGGGTTCCGGGCGGTGTTCGGGCTGGCTACGGGCGCGGGCGTGCTCGCACTCGCCTGTGCGGCGTGGCTTCACTGGCGTGAACACCACGAGGCAGGAACGACAGGAGAGGGACCGACGGAGGAGGGACAGAGGAAAGCGTCCGGGGAGACGAACCCTGAAACCGAGACGGGAGCCGGGACCGACGACTGACCGACCGCTGATCGTGTGCCGACCGTGTGTGACCTACTGACAATCGCGGCGACGAGGGCCTGAAGTACGCCCGTCCCCATCTACCTATAATGAGTAAATCAGGGCCACTCCAGCCGGATCGGCCGGATCTCGACCGATCGTTCCGGGTCGAAGCCCCCTTCGAACCGGCGGGCGACCAGCCCGGAGCCATCGAGCAACTGGCCGCGGGCTTCGAGTCGGGAATGGACGAACAGACCCTCTTGGGAGTTACCGGATCGGGCAAGACCAACACGGTGAGCTGGCTCATCGAGGCGATCCAGAAGCCGACGCTCGTCATCGCCCACAACAAGACGCTCGCCGCCCAGCTCTACGAGGAGTTCAAGGGGCTGTTCCCCGACAATGCCGTCGAGTACTTCGTCTCCTACTACGACTACTACCAGCCCGAGGCCTACGTCGAGCAGTCCGATACTTACATCGACAAGGACGCCTCGATCAACGACGAGATCGACCGGTTGCGCCATTCGGCGACCCGCTCGCTGCTCACGCGCGAGGACGTGATCGTCGTCGCCTCGGTCTCCGCGATCTACGGCCTGGGCGATCCGCATAACTACATCGACATGTCCCTCGAACTCGAGGTCGGTCAGGAGATCGGCCGCGACGAACTCCTGGGAGCGCTGGTCGATCTGAACTACCAGCGCAACGACGTCGATTTCACCCAGGGCACGTTTCGGGTACGGGGCGACACCGTCGAGGTCTTCCCGATGTACGGACGGTATGCCGTCCGCATCGAGTTCTGGGGCGAGGAGATCGACCGGATGAGCAAACTCGATCCACTGGAAGGCGAGCTCGTCAGCGAGGAACCCGCCGTGCTGATCCACCCCGCCGAGCACTACTCGATCCCCGGCAAGCGCCTGGAGCGTGCGATCGGCGAGATCGAGGAGCTACTCGACGATCGGATCAGCTACTTCGAGCGCGCGAACGACCTGCTCGCAGCCCAGCGCATCGAGGAGCGCACCACCTTCGATCTGGAGATGCTCAAGGAATCGGGCTACTGTTCGGGTATCGAGAACTATTCGGTGCATCTCTCCGATCGGGAACCGGGCGAAGCGCCGTATACCCTCTTGGACTACTTCCCCGAGGACTTCCTGACCGTCGTCGACGAGTCCCACCAGACCCTCCCCCAGATCCGCGGGCAGTTCGCCGGCGACAAATCCCGGAAGGACTCGCTGGTCGGGAACGGCTTTCGGCTGCCGACGGCCTACGACAACCGGCCCCTCCAGTTCGACGAGTTCGAGGCGAGTACCGGGAAGCGGCTGTACGTCTCCGCGACGCCCGGCGAGTACGAGCGCGAGAACTCCGAGCGGGTCGTCGAGCAGATCGTCCGGCCCACCCACCTCGTCGATCCCGCCGTCGAGATAAGTCCGGCAGAAGGCCAGGTCGACGACCTCATGAGCCGAATCGACGATCGCATCGCAAGCGAGGAGCGCGTCTTGGTCACGACCCTCACCAAACGAATGGCAGAGGACCTCACCGAATTTCTCGAAGAGGCGGGCGTGTCGGTCGCGTACATGCACGACGAGACCGATACCTTAGAGCGCCACGAACTCATCCGGAGCCTCCGGCTCGGCGAGATCGACGTTTTAGTGGGTATCAACCTGCTTCGCGAGGGACTGGATATCCCTGAGGTCTCGCTGGTCGGCATCCTCGATGCCGATCAGGAAGGATTCCTGCGATCGGAGACCACCCTCGTTCAGACGATGGGGCGTGCTGCGAGGAACGTCGGCGGCGAGGTGGTGCTCTATGCCGACGACGTGACCGACTCGATGCGCTCGGCGATCGAGGAGACCCAGCGCCGCCGTGAGATCCAGCGCGAGTTCAATGAAGAGCACGGCTTCGAGCCGAAGACGATCGAGAAGGAGGTCGGCGAGACGAACCTCCCGGGCTCGAAGACCGATACTGGAGGCGTCTCGGGGCTCGATCCCGATTCGGAGGGCGAGGCTGCGGAAGTGATCGCCGAACTCGAAGATCGGATGGCAGAGGCCGCCGACAACTTGGAGTTCGAACTCGCGGCGGACATCCGCGATCGGATCGAAGACGTGCGTGCCGAATACGAACTCGACGACGAAGGGGTCGTTCCCGAGCCCGAGCCGGACTTTTAGTTGGTATCTCGGTAGGAACGATCGTCTGGTCGCTGCTCTCGCCTCGCTGCTCTCTCAGTACGACTCGAGCAGTTCGTCGAACTCCCGCTTTCCCGCCGCGATGTACGCGAAACGCGTCGTCCCGACCTCGTGGGTCATCGTTCCTGGCCCACCCGCTGTCGAGCAGCGGTTCGAGAACGGTTTCGAAGGCGATCGTTCCCAGTCCTACAGGCAGGTGCTCGTCGCCGGTACCCCGGTTGTCGCTCAAGTGGATATGTGAAACGCGCTCGCGATGACGGTCGAGAAACGCCGCCGACTCGGTTGCCGAGAGCCCCGCGAGGCGGGCGTGGCCGGTATCGAAGGTCGTCGCGGCGTCGGTCGCCGAAAGCAAGTCCTCGAAGCCCTCGATCGCATAGGGGCCGTCGATCACGTTCTCGACGCAAGGTTCGATCCCCCGCTCGCGAGCCCCAGCCGTGATCTCCCGCACCGAATCGAGGATCAGTGGCTCTAGGTCCTCGTCGCTCCAGCCGAGGTCCTAGGCGCGCGAAGAAGGGTGGAAGACCGTTTTTTCCGCGCCGAGTTGGTGAGCTAAATCGAGACAGGCGAGCAACTCCGCGACGCTGCCCTCTCGAACCGGCGTGAATGGTGAGCCGATGTCGAGCGCAAATGGCAGGTGACAGACGAGGCCGAGGGGCGAGTCGGCAACGGCCTCGGCGATCGCGGCAGCATCCTCGTGCTCGGCGATGCGCTCGCGTGCGAAGGGCCCATCGAAGAGGAGTTCGACGAACGCGAAACCAGTCTCTTCGGCAAAGCGTAACGACTCGGCGAGGTCCATTCCGGGACCGACGGTAAAGCCCTGGCGTATGCGCGACATGGGATATCGGAGCCAACCGCTGGCCAAAGGCTCTCGGGAAGGGGAGCCCGTGGGCGAGGAGAAGAATCCGATACCGACGACCGGAGCGGTTATTCGCTTCCTGGGTCGATAGACGGCTATGAGCAAGGACACGGGGACGGGGGAAGGAACCGACGTGAAACAGGGAGCAGATGAGGACGAGACGATCCGAGTCTGGATGGTCGAGCGGGGCTATACCAACCGGGACCTGATCACGCTCGTCTACGCGACGCCCGACGGCGAGCGTGCGATCCACAACGAGCGGGCCGCGGCGACGATGAGCGGGGGGTCGGGCGTCAGTGCCGCCCGCGATATCGACCCCAAACGCCTCGAGCCGGTCGAAGAGGAGGAGACGATAGGACGCTACCGACAGGAGGCAGAGCGAACGATCGAGAACAACGAGCCGGACGAGACGATCTAACCGATCGGTTCGCACACGAGCCACTTTACCCAGTATAGAAACCCGAAACGAGCGGTCGAACCCGTTGCCTGCGTCGAGTTATTAGTGTCCCTCCATCTGAAACGAAGGGGTCGTGCCGTCAGGTGCCGCGAAACGACCCGGCCGTTCTCAGTCCGCGACCACCTGGATCACCACATAGCCGGCCGCACCACCGACGGCCATCGTGGTGATCGAACTGATCGGCCCATCCGGGACGAGGGCGAGGAGGAAAGCGCCGAGGAGAACGACCGCACCGAGAACCGCGACCGGACGGAGGTGTTCGCGATCGAGAGCGCCGCGGAGCGCGAGGAAAAGGATCGCGCCGAAGACGAGGACGCTCCCGAGCGCAGTAGAGACGGCGAATTCGGTAAATAGGGAGGCCATCGAGGGGGTCAGTTCGATCCGGTATCGACGTCAGTTTCGGCCTCACTCGCGTCGAGGGCCTCGACCTGGAGGGTATCGTCCTCGCGACCTGCGTTCGTCCCGTCGTGGCCGTCGAGATCGGTTTCGAGGTCGCCGTCAACCCCCGCGTCGATCTCGCCGAGGATCTCACTGATGTCATCCAATCCCAGCATCTCGCGCGTTTCACTATCGAAGTCCTGGATCTCTAAGTTCTCACTCTGGTTCATGCTCTCTGTGAGCGATGCGTCGCTTCCGGTGAGGTGTTTACCGTACCGTCCCACCAGCGAGGTGAGCTCCTGGGGCAGGACGAACGTCGCCGAATCACTTTCGCCGATCGCCTCCAAGGACTCCATGCCTCGTTCGATGACCGCACGCTCGCCCATCGACTCGGCGGATTTCGCCCTCAGTACAGTGGAGATCGCATCGCCCTGGGCTTCCAAGATCTGGCTCTGTTTCTCACCCTGAGCGCGGATGACGTTCGATTGCTTATCACCCTCGGCGCTCTCGACGGCCGAGCGGCGTTCACCCTGGGCTTCAAGTATCATCGCCCGACGGCGGCGCTCGGCGGCGGTCTGTTGTTCCATCGCGTTTTGGACCCCCTGGCTCGGGCTCACTTCCCTGACTTCGACGCTTTCGACGCGGACGCCCCACTCGTCGGTCGGCTCGTCGATTTCCCGGCGGATACGGGCATTGATGCGCTCGCGCTTGCTCAAGGTGTCGTCGAGTTCCATGTCACCGAGGGCGGCCCGGAGGGTCGTCTGGGCGAGATCGGAGGTGGCCTTGGTATAGTCCTCGACCTCCAGAAAGGCCTTTTTGGCGTCCACCACGCGGATGTAGACCACCGCGTCGGCAGTCACGGGGGAGTTGTCACGCGTGATCGCCTCTTGCCGAGGGACATCGATCGTCCGAGTACGAAGATCGAAGGGATAGGTTCGGGAGACGAACGGCGGGACGACGTGGATTCCAGGTTCGAGTAGCGTGCGGTACTCCCCGAAGACCGTCAGCGCCCGTTTCTCGTAGGCGTCGACGATCTCGACTGCACTACTCACAGTGATCACGGCGAGCCCGAGCGCGAGGACGCCGAGAAAAACCGGAAGCGAGACCGTATCGAGGACGACGAGAACCGCAAGCGCCACTAGCCCGAGAATCAGGAAGGAGGCGATCCCGTCGCCCGACCCGCCGGACCCCGACCCTGCTCGAATCGACTGCGCGTCGGCGGAGAGTCGACCGATTTCGTAGAAAACGCTGTCGCGTGCCATGGTACGTGTAGGCGAGCCAGTGACTTACCGCTTGTGTGGCTACGAACCGGACCAGTAACTGAACGCCAGGAAAACACGACACAACCAACGCCGGTGGACTACTTCTCGGGACTGGCCAGAAAGCCCTCGAACTCCACGAGGTGTTCTTCCTCGTCGGCGAGCAGTTCGGCGGCCAAGTCCTCGGTCACCGGATCGTCGGCGTCCTCGGCGAGATCGACGAGTTCCTGGTAGGTCGAGACGGCGTCGCTCTCGGCTTCGATGACACCTTCGACGACGGTACGCAAGTCCGTCGATTCCTCCGAGGCTGGAGGGCGTCTTGGGTCATGGCAACGCTCTGGGAGCCCTGTGGCGTGCCGCCGAGCTGTGAGAGGCGCTCGCCGATCTCCTCGGGGTGACCGAGTTCCTCTTGCACGTCGGCACTCAGGCTGTCGGCGACCTCCTGGGTCTCGATTCCCGCGAGCGCGAGGGCATTGGTCTGGTAGTTGATGACGGTCTCGAGCTCGTCGCCCCGTGCTTCCTGTAGCAGCTCGACCAGACGGTCGTCGCTATCGGACGTGGCTATAGAGAATATTTGGTCGCCGATCGATTAAACGCCAGCGCTCCGGCGGAACTGGGCAGTATCGATACTCCCGGCGAGTCGAGGCGGTCACGGGGTTGCTATGGAGTCGAGGGGTGGGGTCGGAGCCATGGGGGGTCACGAAGGGCTCACAGCCGCGAGCGAAGCGTCTCGGCCGTTCGTTCGCCCACACCCGACACCCCGCGGAGTTCCTCGATCGAAGCCGCGCGAACCCCATCGACGCTGCCGAAACGCCGGAGCAGGCGGGTTCGAAGTTCCGGTCCCACCCCCGAAACTTCCTCTAGAACAGTCGAGACGTCGTCCCGAAGCGTCTCGTGATAGCGGACGGCGAAGCGATGGGCCTCGTCGCGAACGCGCTGACAGAGGTGTAACTGGGGGGCGTCGCTCGCCCAGTCGTGTGATCCCTCGGGTGTGAGAACGATCTCCTCGTCCTTCGCGAGCGCGATGGCTGGGACCTCCCAGCCACATTCATCGAGAGCGTCGCGGGCGGCGTCCAACTGGCCCTCGCCACCGTCGATCAAAAGCAAATCGGGGTCGGGCCGGTCGTCGCGGTCCTCGACAGCTCGCTTCGCCCGCCACTGGAGCAGGTCGCGCATGTTGGCGTAGTCGTCGTTCGTCTCTTCGAGTTTCTTGCGCCGGTACTCGCTTTTCTCCGGGGAGCCATTGGCGAAGACGACGTTGCTGCCAACGACATCTCTACCCTGGGCGTGACTCACGTCGAAGCCCTCGATGCGCGTGGGTCGGCTCGAGAGCGAGAGGCTATCGCGCAGCGCCCCGGCCTCGTCGGTGTCGTGCGAGCGTCGGGCGTTCTTCAGGGCGAGATCGACGAGCGTCGCCTCGCGACCGGCCCCCGGCACAGAGACCGAAACGCCCTCGCCCTCGAGCCAGGCCTCGACGTCGGGATCGGCGAGGCGCTCGGAGAGCAACAGTCGGTCGGGAAGCGTGCGGTCGGCGTAGTACTGTTGGACGAACGAGCCGAGCACGCGGGCGAGGCGGTCTTCGGGCCGACCGCCCTCCGACCGGTCGTTCCCGGATCGATCGCCGCCGGTCGATCCGGCGGCGACGGGCGCGCCGCCGTCGGCGACGCCTTCCTCGGGGGTAACATCGGCGGCCTCGACGTCGGGTATCGAGAGCGTGTGCTGATCCCGGTCGATCAGCTTGCCGTCCTCGGCGTGCAGGCGGGCAACGGTCGCCCGGTCGCCTTCGAGGCTCGCGCCCAAGACGTCGATGGCTCGGGCGTCCTCAGGGTCCTCGCGAGCGTCGACTGCCGCGCCCCCGGAGCCATGTAGGGCTTCGACGGCTTCGAGCCGATCCCGGAAGTTCGCGGCGCGCTCGAAGTCCGCCTCGGCCGCGGCTTCTTCCATCCCCTCGCGGAGCGGGTCGGCGAGCACGCCCGTCTCACCCTCGAAGAATCTTCCCACTTGAGCGACGTCTTTGGCGTACTCCTCGGCACTTATCTCCCCGCCACAGGAGCCCGAACAGAGCCCGATCTGGTAGTCCAAACAGGGCCGATCCCGATTATAAAAGCGGCCGTCGGGACACTGCCGGATGCCATAGACCGAGCGGACGGCATGGACCACTGCCTCCAGGTGGCCCTTGTCGGTGAAGGGACCGAACACCGTCGCGCCAGCGTCGGGGTCACGGGTGATCTCGATGCGGGGGAACTCGTGGTCGGTGAGTTCGACCATCGGGTAGGACTTGTCGTCCTTGAGTCGGACGTTATAGCGGGGCTGGTGGCGCTTGATGAGGTTGGCTTCGAGCAGCAGGGCCTGGGTCTCGGTATCGGTGACCGCGAAATCGATCGCCGAAGCTCGATGGATCATGCGGGAAATCCGGTCGCTCCGGGGGTCGACGTAGGAGCGAACCCGGTCCCGGAGATCGACGGCCTTCCCGACGTAGATCACGACGTCGTCCTCGGCGGTACCCGGCGCGTGTTCGAGGAACTGGTAGACCCCCGGCTCGCGCGGTAGCTCGGCAGCGCGCTCGCGGACGGCAGCCCCCTCCATGGGAGAAAGAAGGGACGAGACGGGTTTGAACCCCACGCTCGCTCCCAGCGATGTCGCGGCTGGCGATCGAAACACTGGGGAACCGAACGGTGAAACCGGCGTGAGAGGAGTGGTCGTAGTGGGGGTCTACGGATCGCTTCGAGCCGCTGGCGTTCGTCCCGTGCGGTCGGCGCCAGCCTCGGGGGCGTCGGTCTCAGCGTCGGCATCGGTGTCCTCGTCCTCGGCATCGTCGGCGGTACTCGACGGACTCGCCGTCGACGTCGAAGCCTCGATCCACTCGCGATCGAGCGAGATGACGTTCTCGCGGCCCAGCGAGAGCTTCTCGATCGCGTCCTCGTCGTCCATCGAGGAGAGCAGTCGGCTCACCTTCGCTTTCGACCACTCGGTTCCCTCGACGATTCGTGATTGTTTCATCCGACCGCCGTGGCGGTCGAGCAAGTGGAGAACGCGGTCCTCGTCGGTCAGGAGGTCGGGGATCCGTGATCCTGGGACCGACCCGTTCTCGTCGCTGTCGGTCGCGACCGCGTCGTTGAGCGTCGCCCGCGGGACGTTCGAGGACAGCGGTGGGCTCTCTGCGTCGTCTCCGTCCCCGTCATCCCGGCGACGGAGAACGACGACCCCGAGACCGGCGTACAACAGCGCCGCCCCGCCGATCGCGAGGCGTTCGGTGCTTCGCGGGTCCGTCGGGTTGGTGCCGACGGTGAGCTCGGTGTCGTCGGCGAGGCCGTCGTCGTCGCTGTCGGCTTCGGTCGGATCGGAGCCGACCTCGACTTCCTCGCCGTCCCGAACGCCGTCGCCGTCGGTATCGGCACTCGTTGGCGATGAGCTGTAGTCGTCGATCTCGGTGCCATCCGTGAGACCATCGGCGTCCATGTCGGCGTCGAGCGGGTCGAGATCGAGCTTCAGTTCCTCCTCGTTGGTGAGGCCGTCGCCGTCGCTGTCGCCGCCTTTCGTGAGTACGGTCACCGGGAGGGTTCGGTTGTCGAGCGTCTCGTTCGGCGCGCCGGCCGGCTGGAGTTCGAAGGCCAACCGTCCGGTGGTGCTCGCGTTCGCCGGCCAGGCGAGCCCGGTAACGTTGACGCTCTCGGTCGAATCACCGGCGATCGTCGCTCGCTCACAGCCGGCCGCCGAGCGCGTGCCGTTCGCGAGGGCGTACGCACAGATCCGGTATTCGGAGACCCCCTCCTGGGGCGACAGCGAGAGAGTCGACCGGAAGGAATCGGACTGCCAGAGAACAGCGCCCGAGGACTCGCCCGACAGCGCCGATGCCTCGGAACTCGAGGTCGCGTTGGCCTCGATCCCGGCGTCGGTTTCGAGAACGCCCGGCCCAGCGAGGCTGAGGTCACTGATTCCGCTCTCGGTCGTCGTCCGAGGCGGGAGGCCGGCCGCGAACGCGGGCAGGGCAGCGACGCTTGCCAGCAGGCAGATCAGACAGACGGCGGTGAGTTCGAGTCGGTCCATGAGCGCAGTTTTTTTGGGTCGTATGGTCCGCTTAACAGGCCCGCTTCCAAGTCCAGTCGTATATACTCTTCTAAACGCAAAGACCATGACCAGCCAAGGGTTCGAACGTAGTGAACGAGGACCACGGAGTCGTCGACCACGGAGAGGGCGAAACTGGTAACGATCGACGGCCCGGGAGGACGACCGCTGGCGGGCAATCGGCGATTAACGGAGCGTCGAATCACAGCGGAAACAAAGGCCTATAATAGCACCTGCCAAAACTCAGGTATGACCGCGATCGAACTAGTGGGTGTCACGAAGCGGTTCGGCGACGTCGTGGCGCTTCGCGATCTGGACCTCACTGTCGAGAACGGCGAGGTCTTCGGCTTCTTAGGGCCGAACGGCGCGGGCAAGTCCACGACGATCAATGTCCTGCTCGATTTCGCTCGGCCGACCGAAGGCCAGGCGGAAGTACTGGGGATGGACGCCCAGCGCCGGAGCCAGGAGGTGCGGCGGCGAACCGGCGTGCTCCCGGAGGGATTTCGGACCTACGATCGGCTCACCGGCCGCCAGCACGTCGAGTTCGCCATCGACTCGAAGGAAGCGAACGACGACCCGATAGATGTTCTCGAACGCGTCGGAATAGCCGAGGCCGCCGATCGCAAAGTGGGCGGCTACTCGAAGGGGATGACCCAACGGCTCGCACTCGGGATGGCGATCACCGGCGAGCCCGAACTCCTCATTCTGGACGAACCCTCGACCGGGCTCGATCCTAATGGCGCCCGGGAGATGCGCGAGCTGGTACGGGAAGAACGCGATCGCGGGGCGACGATCTTCTTCTCGAGTCACATCCTAGAACAGGTCGAGGCCGTCTGTGATCGGGTCGGTATCCTCCGAGAGGGCGAACTCGTCGCCGAGGACTCCGTGAGCGGGCTTCGGGAGGCCGCGGGCACCGCACAAACCCTGGAGGTCACGGTCGACAGCGCCGACGAGGAGCTGCTCGCGAGCGTGCAAAGCGTCGAAGGTGTCGCCGACGCAACGGCGAGCGGTGATCGACTCTCGGTGACGTGTGATCCGGACGCGAAGACTCAAGTCTTAGAGCGGATCGAAAGCGAGGGCGCAACGGTCGAGGACTTCAGTACCGAGGAAGCCTCTCTCGAAGAGCTGTTCGTCTCCTATACGACCGACGGACAGTCGACAGGTGGACAGCGTGGTCGGACGAGCGACGAGGAGAGCAGCGAGGACAACGGCAGTGAGCGCGACGAGAACGAGGAGGTCCGAGCATGAGCTGGAGCGTCGTCGCCCGAAAGGACTTCCAGGACGCGATCCGCTCGCGGGGGCTGATCGCGATGACCGTGCTATTTACACTGTTGTACGCCGGTGCGGCCTACGCGTATACGTTCATCGGGTCAAGCAACCCACAGGCGGCCTCGGTGCTGAGTCTCATCAGCTTCTTACTCCTGCCGGCGACGATCCTCGTCCCGATCGTGGGCGTGTTCGCCGGCTACCGGGCGATTGCCGGCGAACGCGAGACCGGCTCGATCAAGCTCCTGTTGGGGCTACCACATACTCGCCAGGACATCGTTATCGGCAAGATCGTTGGCCGATCGAGCGTGGTGACGGTCTCGACGTTCGCGGGCTTTCTCGTCGCGGCGATCGTCGCGGCGGTTCTCTACAGCTCCTTTCCGGCCGTCGATTTCGTGGCTTTCGGCGTGCTCACAATCTTGTTCGCGCTGGCCTTTGTCGGGATCGGCGTGGGCATCTCCGCGGCGACGGGTTCGACGACGAAGGCGATCGGCGGCGGGTTCGGGATCTTCTTACTATTCCAGTTCCTCTGGGGCCAGATCCCCGACCTGCTCAATTACGCGATCAACGGCTCCTATGGCTTCGGCGGCCGGCCGCCGAACTGGTCGTTTCTATTCAGACGGCTCAACCCACAGAACGCCTATCGAGCGACGGTGAACGAGTGGGTCGTCCAGAGCCCGCTTCAACAGGCCTTCTATCAGCAGCTCTTCGGCGGCGACGTGCCCTTTTTCCTCTCGCCGTGGTTCGCGCTCGCGATCTTGCTGCTCTGGGTGCTCGTTCCGGCGGGGCTCGGGTACTTAGCGTTCGAGCGGGCCGACCTCTGACCGACGAGAGAGACTATACCGCGGGGACGGCACCGCTCAACGATCGTCTCTCGACGCGGTCTGCGGGGAGCCTCGCTACGTATCACTCGTTACTCGTTGGGGCTGCTGCCACTCGTAGAACCACCAGGCGGCCCCGAACAAGAGGAAGCCGGATCCGAACGCCGAGATCGCGGGTTCGGGAAAGAACGAACAGCACGAACCCGACGAGAACGAGCGTCACCGGGGCGATATCGTCGACGTACTCGGACCACTGGAGTGCTATCGGGCGAGCTTTCAACCCGTCGACCTAAAGGCCTTCCCGCGTCGTTCGTTCGGCTGCCGGTCGTCGGCGAGGAGACGAGGACGGCTCGATCGAATCCTGCGCTACGCCGCCAACACCACGTCGAGGGTCAACATCAGCGCCGCGCCGATCATGAAACCCCACGTCGCGATCCGCTCGTAGCCCCGCGAGTGGGTCTCGGGTAGGATCTCGTCGCCGATCACGTACAACATTCCGCCCGCGGCGAAACCCATTGCATAGGGCAGCAGGGGCGCGGTCACCGCGACGGCCCATGCACCCAGTAGAGCCAAAGGGATCTCGACGAGACCCGCCCGGATCCCGGCGAAGGCGGCATACGTCGACCGTCCAAGGCCGGCGTTGATCGCGGCGACCGAGACCGCGAGCCCTTCGGGGACGTTTTGGATGCCGATCGCGAGCATGAGCGCGATCCCGTTCGCGATGTCGCCCGAGCCGAACCCGACGCCCACCGCAAGGCCCTCGGGCATGTTGTGCAGGGTGATCGCGACCGTGAAGAGGAGGACCGACATGAGCCGGGCGTCCGAGTCCGTCGAATCCGTGGCAGTGGCTGAGGCCTCGGGGGTCGCGAGGTGTGCGTGGCTGTGGGCGTAGGTGCCGTCAGCGCTCTCGGTCCCACTCGTCACCTCGCTGCCGGTGCCACCGTCGGTCTGGGTGTCCCGATCGGCCTCGTCCGGATCGACGACGAGCCGGTTGCTGATTAGCGGGCCGACGTAGCGAACCCACCGCTCGCCGCGATCGAGCAGTACCGTGCCCAGCAGGAAGCCGATAAGTACGGGAATGATTCCGATGATCTCGAAGCCGCCGATCGCGAGGCCATCGTAGGAAGGCTCGGAAGCGAACTCGATACCGGGGAGCAGGAGGCTCGTGAAACTCGCCGAGAGCATCACACCCGCGGCGAAACCGAGCGCCGCGTCGAGCCACTTCTCGGTCGGGTTGCGCCAGAACAGCACGATCGAGGCCCCCAGCAGGTTGAACGCCGCGATCACGATCCCGCCGACCAGTCCCTGGAGCACGGGGTTCTCGCCGACGAGGCGGACGAACAGATCCGCTATCGCCACGATACACCACCCGGAACCGACCCGGCATCCCACCCTCGTTGGGACTTCACTGGGCTCACAGTGGCCGTCGTCTCCGGACGAGGAACAGCTATTAGAAACATCTAATACAGGAATTGTCGTGTGCGAATATATACGTTGTGGCGATAGAGAATCAGTTCGCGATCGCTGGGTCGGCGTCGGTCTTCCGGCTGGCTTCGCGCACCGAGACGGTGACGGCGACCGCTTTCGGTAGCGAGACGGTCTCGCCCGAGGCATCAGTAGAGGTAGCGGCGTTGGTTCGATCCTCGCTGTCGAAGGGTGCGAGGGTGACCATCTCGAAAGGGGCGATCTCGGTGACCCGGAAGCGAGCGCCGGGGGTCACGCCGACCCGATCGAGATAGGCGAGCACGTCGGGGTCGTCGTCGCGCACCCGCTCGATCGTGACGAGATCGCCCTCCTCGTGGGCCGAGAGGGGCGCGAGGTCCTCGTTGAGCACTTCGAGGTCGGCGGAGGGGATCGGCGCGCCGTGGGGGTCGGCGGTCGGTTCGCCCAGCACCGCGTCGATCTCGGTCTCGAGTCGCTCGCTGATGTGGTGCTCGAGCCGGTCGGCTTCCTCGTGGACCTCCGTCCAGTCGTAGTTCAGCTGCTCGGTCAGGAAGAGTTCGAGCAGACGGTGATGCCGGATCGTCTCTATGGCCATCAGCTCGCCCTCCTCGGTGAGACGGGCTCCCTTGTACTCCTCGCGCTCGACGAGGTCGCGCTCGGCGAGGCGTTTCATCGTCGCAGTCACCGTCGGCGTCGTGACCCCCAACACGTCGGCGATCGCCGAGGGTGCTATCGCTTCCTTACCCTCTTCGCCCTCCTCCCCCTCTCGGAGCTGGTAGAGCGCCTTGATGTAATCCTCGGCTTTCGCGCTCGACATAGCTACTGTTAGATCGGTCTAAGCCTTAGACCTTACCCCATCGCGGTGGTGATGAACTCAGTCACGATTCCGACGCCAGTCTCCCAGATCGAGAAGCCGGTCACCAGTCCGAGCACCGTGTCGAGCGCGAAGAAGGCGAACAGCGTTGCGCCGTGGAGATAGGCCTTCCGGGCGTCGAACCGACCGGAGAAGCGATCGAAGAAGTCGGCGTTCGCGAGGCTCACGGGGATGATCGCGAGCATCTCGCCGAGCCAGATCGCGCCCGGGTGAGCGGGATAGTTGCCCGCGAGCGTGATCGTGATTAGCTGGGTCTTATCGCCGAACTCGCCGGCGACCATCATGACGAAGATGGGCAGAAAGGCACCGAGGACGTCCGGCACCTGTCAGTCGACGAACGGAATCTCGATGTCCAGTTCGCCCCCTGCGAAGGCACCGCCGTCGGTACGCGTGCCCGCTCGTCCACTATCGGGCGCAGAGCGCCAGAGGAGTACGGCGAACAGCCCGAACATCGCCGCCGTCAGCAGGTCCAAGATCGTCCCCGAGAGCACCTACTGAACGAGCGCGCCGAAGGTCACTTCCAGAGCGGTCCAGCCCGCGAAGGCTGCCCCGGCCACCGAGACTACCAGTAGTGGATGATAGCGCGTCGCGAGCCCTGCGATGATGAACTGGACTTTCTCGCCGGGCAACACGGCTAACTGCGCGCTGAAGGCAACAATCAGCACCGCAAGCCAGCTCACGTCGGTCAGGGGACGCTCACCCCGGCCGCGGCGTCGCTCCGTTGGGTAGTCACTATCCAGTTATTAGACTCGTCAAACATATACGTTCTGGTGGTCGCATCGACCGCGATCGGTTCCCGGGCGTCGCGTGCGGTTCGATCGTCCAGCGCGCTTGCGCACTCGGTTAGCTTCCGATGCCCCGCTCGGCCAGCAGCGCCTCGAAGTCGTCCTCGTCGAGTTCGGGCACGTCGTTCTCACTGGCGGCCTCGCGCTTACGCGCGCCTGGTGACTCGCCGATCACGAGGTAGTCGGTATTGTTAGAGACGCTGCCTGTGCTACTGGCTCCATAGCGCTCGACGAGTTCCTCGGCCTCCTCCCTCGTGCGGTTCTCGAGCGCGCCGGTGAACACGACGGTCAAGCCCTCCAAGGGGTCGGGGGTCTCGGTGACCGTAGTGTTCGCGACCGGCTCGACACCATGCTCGCGGAGCGCCGCGATCGCTTCCCGATTCCGTTCGCTGTCGAAGAACTTCCGTATCTCCTCGGCGACGCGGGGACCGACGTCGGGTATTTCTTGAAGTTCCTCGCTCTCGGCGGCGATCACCGCATCGAGCGATCCGAACTCCCGGGCGAGTGCGGTAGCGGTCGTCGGGCCGACCTCCGGCACGCCGAGCGCGGCGAGGAACTCATCTAAGGGTGGGTCTTTCGCCGCGTCGAGTTCGGCCAGCAAATTCGAAGCACTCTGCTCGCCCCACCCTTCCAGGTCGGTCAGTGCCGCAGCGTCGAGCGCGTAGAGATCGGCGAGCGAATCGACTATCCCTACTTCGATCAGCTGTTCGATACGCTCCTCGCCTAAACCCTCGATATCGAGTCCCGTGCGGCTGGCATAATGTTCTATCGCGCCCTGGAGCTGGGCGGGACAGGCCAGCCCGCCCGAGCAGTAGGCCAGCGGTCCCTCGTGCTCGACGGGACTCGCACAGACCGGACACTGCTCGGGGAACTCGAAGTCGGCCTCGGAGTCGTCCTCGACTACTTCGACGACCTGGGGGATGACGTCGCCGGCGCGTTCGATCCGGACCCGATCGCCGACGCCGACCCCCAAACGGGAGATCTCCTCGGGGTTGTGCAGGCTCGCCCGCGAGACCGTCACGCCGCCTACCTCGACGGGATCGAGCAGTGCCACCGGCGTCAATCGTCCCGTGCGGCCGACCTGCACGGCGATCGCCGCGATCGTCGTGGCCTCGGTGCGGGCGGGGAACTTGTAGGCGTAGGCCCACCGGGGTGCCCGGGAGGTGGTGCCCAACTCCTGGCATTTCCCGCGGCCGTTCACCTTGAAGACGACGCCGTCGATCTCGTAGTCCAGTTCCTCGCGGCGCTCGAGGAGGTCGTCGCGATAGGCGATCGCTTCCTCGATCCCCGAGACCAGTTCGGTCTCCCGATCCGTACGGAGCCCCCATTCGGGGAGGGTCTCTCGCTGCTGGGCGTGTGTATCGAACTCCATACCGTTCGCCACACTATCGGAACCGGTCCTCTCATCCTCCCCGTCCGCTCGTGAGGTCGATCGCTCGCCGTCGCGGGATCCGGAGTCCGCCGAGTAGTCCGCGAGGCGCTCTTGGAGGCCGGTGTCGTCCTCGGTCGTGGGACGAGTCGACGCCGTCGGCTCCTCGTCCCCGCGGTCCGGGGAGTCGCGCGATCCCGTGGTACTCCCGCTCGCTTCGCTCGCGAGGACCTCGAAGAAGAAACACGCGAGCGGGCGGGAAGCGGCGACGCTCGGATCGAGCTGCCGAAGGGTGCCTGCGGCGGCGTTGCGGGGGTTTGCGAAGGGATCCGCGCCGCGCTCGACCCGCTCTCTGTTCATCTCCTGGAACGCGGGCCGGGGGATGTAGATCTCGCCGCGCACCGCTAAGAAGTCGGGAACCGCCTCGGGAGCCCCACGGAGCCGGCCGGGGACGCTACCGATCGTCCGCACGGTCTCAGTCACGTCGTCGCCGGTCTCGCCGTCACCCCGGGTAACGGCACGCTCGTACGTCCCGTTCTCGTAGACGACTTCGATCGAGAGACCGTCGAACTTCGGCTCACAGAGATAGGAGACGGCGCCGACCGCCTCCTGCACCCGCTCGTCGAACGCCCGCACTTCCTCGGGGTCACCGCTGGAGTCGATCGAGAGCATCGGCGCGACGTGCTCGATACTGTCGAGTTCGTCCCCGCTGGGTGGGGCTGTCCTGGGTCGCGAGGTCGAAGCCCTCCTCCAGATCGACCAACCGTGCGAACAGCGCGTCGTAGGTCCGATCGCCGATCACGGGGTCGTTCGCGACGTAGTAGCGATGGTCGTGTTCGTAGATCGCCTCGCGCAGCCACTTGGCCTGCTCGCGGGCGCGCTCCTCGGGGAGTGCTTCGACCGGCTCGAACTCGGTGGGCGGGTCGCGGAGGTAGGGATTGTCGCGGTCGCTACCGCCGTCCGCAGCGTCCGGGGTTGGCATTACTCGGTTATCGCCGCCCGATCCCTTACCTACCTCGCCTCCGGCCGGCCCGACGCCTCTAGTCGTGTCCCCCTGTGTCCGTCCGTCCCCCGGCCGCCGCCCGCCGACCCGAGGGCGAACGAGTGGATAAAAATACCCCGATTCGACGCCGAAACTTTCACCATCTGGGGTATGTTAGTATACGTCATGAAGGCGGCAGTGCTCGAAGCGTACGAAGCACCGCTGGCGATCAGACGGTTCGACTCCTACGAGGCGGATCCGGAGGGCGTCGTCGCCCGGATCGACGCCTGTGGGGTCTGTCGGAGCGACTGGCACGGCTGGGTCGGTAGCTGGGAGTGGTTCGATTTCAAGCCGCCACTGGGTCACGTTCTGGGCCACGAGCCCTCCGGAACCGTGATCGACGTCGGCGAGAACGTCGAGACCGTCTCGGAGGGCGATCACATCGCGATTCCCTTCAACTTCGCCTGTGGCCGCTGTGGGCAGTGCCGGAACGGCTACGAGAACCTCTGTGCGAACCAGCTCGGGCTCGGCTTCCAGAAGGGCGCACCAGGGGCCTTTGCCGAGGAGGTCCCGGTCCCGGACGCCGACATCAACGCGGTGCGATTGCCCGAGGGCGTCGATCCGGTCGAAGTCGCCGGTATGGGCTGTCGGTTCATGACCGCCTACCGGGGAATGGCACATCAGGCTGACGTCAGCCGCGGGGAGTACGTCGTCGTCTACGGTCTCGGCGGGATCGGCCTCTCGGCGGTGCACGTCGCCGACGCGCTCGGTGGGAACGTGATCGGCGTCGATCTCATGGAGGAGAAGCTATCGCTGGCCGAGGACCTCGGCGCGATCGCGACGGTCGATGCGAGTGCGGTCGAGGACCCGGTGAGCGAGGTGCGGGAGATCACCGATGGCGGCGCACACGTCTCACTCGACGCGCTGGGCATCGAGGAGACCTGCCGCAGCGCTATTAGCTCGCTTCGCACGCGCGGGCGACACGTCCAGATCGGCCTGACCTCGAAGGAACAGTACGGCTTCAACTCGCTACCGACTGACGCGATCGTGATGAACGAGATCCAGATCCACGGGTCCAGTGGCTTGCCGCCGGCGAAATACGAGGAGATGTTCCGGATGATCGAACACGATCAGATCGATCCCGGAGCCGTCGTCACCGATCGAATCGGCCTCGAGGACGTCAGCGGCGAACTCGAAGCGATGACGAACTACGGCACCGTCGGTATCCCCGTCGTCAGCGAGTTCGCCTGAAGGATGGCGGGAGAGCGCGGGAACGCGATCCGACGCCGGCATAGGCGAGCACGCAATCGCGCGCTCGATAGCATCGAGATCGCCCCGCAGGTCGGCGGCAAGTCAATCGCGATCGAGCAGCCGAGCGTCGAGACTGATCGGTGGACGTTCGGTTGGCGGTCGGCGGTTCGTCTCCCCGAGAACTCAGCCCTGTTGGGTCGGGCGAATCAGGAGTTCGTTGACGCTGACCTGCTGGGGCTGGGTCACCACGTAGCGGATCGAGCGGGCGACGTCCTCGCCGGTGAGCGGGGCCATTTCCTCGACCCACTCATCGAGACTCTCTTGGACGTCGTCGTCCGGGACGTGCTCTTGGAGTTCGGTATCGACGATGCCGGGTTCGATCAGCGTCGTGCGAATGCCGTCATCGTTGACCTCCTGGCGCAGCGCGTCGGTGAAGCCATTGACGCCGAACTTCGTGGCATTATACCCGCTCCCGCTCGCACTCGCCTCCCGGCCGGCGACCGAGGAGACATTGACGATGTGGCCGTTGCCTTGGTCTTGCATGATCGGCAGCGCGGCGTGGGTCGCGTTCATCAGCCCTAAGAGGTTGACCTCTACCATCTGCCGGAAGTTCGCCCGGTCCGCCTCGATGACCGGTTCGAGCAGCATGACACCGGCGTTGTTCACGAGGATATCGAGCGAGCCGAGCTCCTCGGTGGTGGTCTCGATCATCTCCTCGACTTGCTCTTCGTCGGTGACGTCGGTCGGCACGACGAGGGTCTCGGCGCCCTCTGATTCGAGCCGGTCGGCGAGATCTTCGAGTTCGTCCTCCCGGCGGGCCGCGAGCGCGACGCTTGCCCCTTCGGCGGCGAGCGCTTCGGCGGTCGCCTCACCGATCCCCGAGGAGGCTCCAGTCACGAGCGCTACCCGATCGTCGAGTCGCTCCGAATCAATGGCCATTACACTTCCTCTCGGAGACCGACTCGCAAAAGCGTGTCCGAACCGGCGGCGACAGCCAACGGCACGACCAGCACCGGTTCTCGATGAACCGACCGGCCGAAAGAACGCGACGAAATCGACGAGCGCCAGGTGTGATTTCGATGCCGTCCGCACCGTTTCGGCGTCCCTCGGGAACGAGGGGAAAGAAGTGCCGTTCGGGAAGCTATCGAGCCGAGAGTGCGGAACCGATTCGTACTGGCGTTACACCGAGGTTCGTAGGAGACGCGGGCCACCACCGTCCTCGGGCGAGGAGACGGCGAAGTTCGCGACGAACAGGTCCTCTTCGGTGGCGTCGCTCCCGAAGATCACGTCCGAGGGGAAATCGAGTACGCCGCCCTCGGCGATCGTGGTGATCTCCTTCGAGGGCGAGACGCGTCGGATGGTGTTCTGGCCGTTGACCGCGACGTACAACTGTTCGTCCCGGACTGTGATGCCGTCCGCACCGCCGAGTGCCTCGTCCTCGACGTAGATCTCGGGCGAACCAGCCTCGCCGTCGTCTTCGACCGGGACGCGAGCGACGAGTCCCTTCGTCGAGTTCGCGACCAGTAGATCGCCGTCGAGTTCCGCGACGCCGTTCGCAGCAAAGGAATCACCCTCGGCGTCGAACAGCGGATCGTTCGACCAGACCGATACCCCGCTACCCTCCTCGCCGTCCTCGCCGCCGGCTCCTTTGTCCTTTTCACCGTCGTCGTCGAGATCGACCTCGAAGATCGTCCCGCCGAAGGTCTCGTTGACTAAGAGCCGATCCTCCTCGACGAAGACATCGGTGAGGAACGCGCTTCCGTCGGGGAACGCGTCGAAGTCGGTGAATTCCTCCCGCGAGGCAACGACCGTCGGATCCCCGCCCTCGGCCGGAATCCGGTAGACGGCGTTCGTGTCCTCGCCGTTAGCGACAGCATAGAGGGCCTCGCCATCGGGTGCGAACGTGACGCCGCCGCCACCGGCGGGGAGTTCCGCGACCTCCTCGGTCGCCTCGATCGTGAGATCGGTCTCGTCGGTTCTTTCGGCGGGAAGGACTCGTACGCTGGCAACGGCGTCCCCGGCGACCTGTCGGAAACCGAGGTAGACGTCACCGTCCTCGTTGACCGCGAGGTTCTCCGGCAGGCTCGCCGGCTCGAAGTCGACGACCGTACGGAGGCCCCCCTCCTCGCCATCGTCGCCTCCGCTGTCCCCGCTGGTCTCCTCGTTGCTGTCCTCGCCGTCATCGTTCTCGATGACACGCTGTGCTTCCTGGGCCTGTTCGAGACAGCCACCCAGCAGTGCCGTACTCGCCACACCAGCCGCCAAGAACCGTCGTCTGTGCATTACAGCGAGCGATTCACAGCAGGATAATAATAAAGCGCTGTTCAATAGTTTCGTGTTTGATACCCTCGAAGCACTGGGGTTAGCCACGCCGTGAGGAAGCCCCGGAGAGCGGCCACGTGGTGTCGCGGGTGAGCTTATAAACCCCGAAATAAAACGACGGAACACCCAGGTGCGCTCGGAGCGTATTAGGGGCGATGAGCGACAGCACCGACAGTGACGTCACCGATAGCGCCATTACTGATGGCGAGGAGGTAGACGAGGAGAAAATAGAGGAGATGAAGGAAGCTTGGGACCGAACCGTTGGGGATATGGAGGCCCAAGCCACCGCTCACGAGAAGCGCGAGTGGAAAGCCGTCTCCGTTCCCGCAGACCACACCATAACCGAGGGGCTCAACGACGGGCCGGCCGATCGGTTCGGACTGATCCACGTCGTTCCCGATAACCTCGCCGAAGACGTTTCCGAGGCACTCGACACGGGGACGTTCAGCCAGTACAACGTCTTTCGTGCGGTGGAAAACGGGTACGTGTACCTCGTGATCGAACTCCTCGATCACGACGCCCAGGAAGCGCTCCTCACCGCTGGGTCCTACGAACACGCGGGTGCGGAACCACTGATCAACGCCTCGAAGAACGCGGGTTCGACCTACACGTACTACCAGAAACACGACGAGACGGTTCTGGGCTCGTTCGAACACGAGGAACACGAGAAGTTCTTTCCCGATATCGCCGCCGAAGAGGAGTAGTCGTCCACGGAGTTCTCCGCGGGTGCGGACGGACAACGGACCTCGATTCTCGGTTGGCCTCCGATAACTTCGATCGTAGTTTTAGCCCCGATGAAGATCGTCCTTTTGGGAGCGCCGAACGGGGACAGAGAGCAACCGGGATCGGCGGTTGTCTCGGTTTCGACGTGTTCGGCAACCGTTGGGAGTTCGTTTTCGATCGCTCGGAAAACAGGCAATAGGTGCGATCGGGACGGTCACACGCCGGCCGTTTCAGTCGTTGACGATCGTAATGTTTCGAAGCGTCACAGTGAGATCCTCGATCTCGACTCGGAGATCGCTGGTTTCGATCGTTCGGTCGGCTATCGTAAGCGACAGGCCATCGATCTCGACAGTCCGTGATTCGATGCCGATCGTTCGTTCGTCGATCGAGAGGTCCGGGAACTGCCCGCCCTCGATCCGTACGTCCTCGACCACGACCTCGCCACCGGAGATCACGATGGTGTCCTCGGCGCTCGCCGAGGTCGCCTCGTCGGCCTCGCTCGCTCCGGAACCGGTATTTCCGTCGTTCGCGGCGGAACTGCCGTCGTCCTCGTCGGCTTTGCTTTTGCTCTTCTGTGCGGAACTCGAGTCGTCCTCCTCGTCAGTGGTCGATGCGTCGCCGCTGGGTTCGGGTGTCGCGGTCGGCGTCTCAGTGGGGCTTTGTGTGCTCGTCGCCGTGGCCGTTGCAGTGGCCGTCGAGAAGTCAGAATCCTCCTCGGTGGGCGTACTCGTCGGCGTCGAGGTGACACTGGATGGGGTCGTCGTAGTCGTCGTTGTCACATCGGTAGCGGTCGGTGTGGCGGTTGCGAACTCCGAAGCGGCGGTGGTCGTCGAACCGGACGACACTGAGGACGTCTCACACTCCTCGGTAGCCGAAGGTGTGGTGCTCGCGGTGCCGCTCGTGTCGTTCGTAGCGTTCACGGTCGGGGCCGACGTCACGACAGTAGCGTTCGGGGTCGCTCCCGGAGGAGTCGTCGTGGTCTCAGTCGTGCTCTCGTTCGCGACCGTCACGGCCGCGTCCGTCGATGGGGTTCCGGTCGTACATCGGGTCCCGACCGAGTCGGCGGTGTTCGTCGGCGTGGACGTCGCGGCGGGCGTGCCGGTCGGGAAGTCGGTCGGTGTGTTCGCCGGGGCGGACGTCGTGGTCGGCGTGCTCGCCGGGAAGTCGGTAACAGTGCTTGCCGGCGTGCTCGTCGCGGGTGTCGACGTCGACTGTGAGGAGGACTGATCGGGGGTCACGACCACGGACTCGTCGCCGGTCGCGCTCGCCACATCGGAGGTCGTCCCGTCGTCTTGACCGGCCTCACTACCGACGTTCACATCGCCGACGGAGACGTTGACGTCGTTGTTCTCGCCATCGACGTCCGCGACGTCGTTATCGCCGGCACTACCGTTCGGGCCGACGGCTGCATTGATGTTGCCAACGGAGACGTCGACGTCGTTGTTCTCGCCGTCGATATCGACGATGTCGTTGTCCTGTACAGCCCTGGTGGACGCATTACTCCCGTTCGTCGCCGCGCCGGCCGCTTCGGCCCCACTGGCACCCTCCTGGACACCGCTTGCGGACTCACTCGCCGGTTCCGAGACGGCGGCCTGTCCCTCCGCACCGTCCTGGCTCACGGCACTCTCCGTTCCCTCGACTGCCGGTTGCTGGTCCGTCGCCCCGGCTCCCGTTAGCGTATCACCGATCGCCCCTACGCCACTCACCGCACCGACAGTAAGCAGTGAAGCCACGATGGCAATCGCGACCATCAGCGGCCCACAATTCTCTCTCAGAGAGACACTCATTACTACTTGTCCCTCACACGAGGACATCAAATAGGTGGCGAACTATTGGCGTCTTTATTAGTCACGGCTCTTTCGGTCAAGCACGGCCGGAACCGCTGCTCAAAATATTTGTGAGAGGAGCTTTTCGACGACGGCTCGGAGGTGTTTCGAGACGGTGGATTTCGAGATGCCGAGTTCGGTAGCGACCGCCTCGGCGCTTGCACCACCGCTGTCGAAATACCCCATTCGGACGGCGAGACGAGCGACCTGGCGTTGACGGTCGGTCAGCGAGTCGAGCGTCACGACGGCGCTAGTCGAGGTCTCGGCCGTCCCGCTGCGGACGATCTGTTTGAGATCGACGTCGAAGCGCCACTCGTTGAGTTTCTCGATGGCATGCTGAATCTCGTCGTAAGATCGCGCGGCGATCGAGAGGTGTAGCCAGCCCCCTTCCCAGCGGAGGGCATACGGCTCGATGGGTAAGAACGAGAAGCCGAACGCCAGACACCGCTCGCCACCGTACTCCTCACAGCGCGGCGGCTGTGAGTCGATATCCGCTCGCTCGGCGGCGAGGGAAGGATCGTCGATCGACACCGGCCCGACATCGGGGAGGCGACAGACGACGCTATCGCCGACTTCTACCACCTCCGTGAGCGGGAACTCGTAGTCGATCACTGCGAGGTCGTCGGCCTCGATGGCGATCTGTGGAGGGTGGACCCCGAATCGTCCGGGGACGAACTCCCTGAGAAGGACCTGCTCGGAGAGCCGTCGAATAGGGCAGTCCGCGTGAGGGCGAACGGCGATGCGGCCATAGATCCCCGTATCAGACATCCGCTATGCTGATCGGTGGCTACGTATGTTCGTGCGAACGGAGCGAAATCGTACGACAATCATCAGGAACTGCTTAGTGTTCAAGCGCCAACACTGTATAGTTGTCTCTTCCGTCTCTGTTACCGTAATCATCCGTTTTAGTTCGGATGGTTGGAGAGTGGTTACGGCTCAACAAGCAACTGCAGATAGAAACGATCGGAAACAGTTGAAACAGTCGCTTGAGCGTGCCAGCAACAACGGTTTACCTGGGCCGGTAATTACCGGCTCCGCGACGATCAAAGGTCCCTCGTGACGTGTCATCGACGGACGGTAGATAGCCCGAACCGATGAACCGGGTCGAAAGGCGGTCCGTGGGCGGCTCCCGCGAACGGAGAACGGGAATCGTGACGGGAGTCGTTGAAGCCGGACGGTGGTTCTATCGAACGATCGAGCGAAAAGGTGATCTGAAGCGTCGAGAGCGTCGAAGGGACGGAAGCGAGCAAGCGCGTCGTTGTCGTTTCGCTGCGAGCTGTGGTCTACTCCTCGGAGTTGCCGGTGAGCATCGCCGTTGCGTCGCCGACGTCGAACCCTTCGATGAGGATCGCATCGGCGTAGCTGAAGCGGTCTCTCTCGTCGTCGACGTATCCGGTCGCGGTTCGGCCGGCGATCCCCTCCGTCTGGATAGTCGAATCGGTGTCGGGTGAGGAGGGTCTCGAGTCGGCCGGTCGCTCGGAGTCCGTTCGTTCTAGTTTTGGCGGCGCCTCGGTCGTGCTCCCGGCACCGGCTTGCTCGGAAGGGGTTCCGAGCCCGCCAAGGGCTCGGAACGTGTACTCGGTTTCGACGCCGGTGCCGTCGATCGTGAGGGTATCCCGACCGAGTGACTGGGGGAGGACCGCTCGGCCATCGATCGAGACGGCTGGATCGCCCTCCGCACCGAACTCGGTCAGCGTACCGACGTACTCGTAGCGATCGATGCCATCGCGTACCGTTCCGCGAGCGCTTCGCCCCGCGGCACCGGCCTCCGAACTCGGATCGGTTCGGTCGCCGAGCGCTCGCACCGCACCGCTCGCCGAGAACTGGTAGTCGACTGCCGCCTCGGCGTCGGTGCGGATCGAGAGCGTGTGTGAGCGCTCTACGGTCACCCGGGCGCCGTTCTCGAAGGTGATCGACTCGAACTCGCCGGTGTAAGCGAAGCGATCGACGTCGTCGGCCACTTCGGTCGGCGCGTCGTTCTCCCCGGAAGTGCTCGTATCGCTCTCGCTCGATCCGCCCTGGTCGGGCGAGGTAGGTTCGGGGCGCTCGATAGCTTCGATCGTCCCGGTCGCCGAGAGTTCGTAGCCGAGGGACGATCCACCACGGACGGAGATGATCCCGGAAGATCGATCGACATCGATCGCGACCGCGGTGCTCTCCTCGTCGCCGAGAGAGAGGATCAGTCGCTGTAGGTCGCCGGCGAACCGGTAGGCGTCGGCAGACGGGCCGACCGTCGTGAGCGGCCGGCTCGTATCGGCCGGGTCGGCCCCTTCGAACGAACTCGACGAGTCCGGCGAACGCGGGGACGTCCCCGACGCCGAGGAGTTACTCGACCGGGAGCCGTTCGGCCTGACGGAAGCGTTCTCCGTGGGTCGTCCGGCCGGTTCGGGCCAGTACTCCGTCTCGCTTCGATCGCCGACCGAGCGGTCCTCAGTCCCCCGCGATCGATCCGCCGAAACGCCGCCGACGACTCCGGTCGCAGCGTCAAGCAGATCGACCGAAACCGTCACCGGTACTTCGATCGGACCCAAGTCGCCGACCGGTATATTGAATACAGTCCCTTCCTCGGTCGAGCGATCCGCCAGGGCCCGGTGAACGTCGAGTAGCTCCGAGGAGACGCCGCTCGTCCGGAGTGCGTTCACCAGGGTACTCGCGGTCGAAGCGTTCGCCGAGGCGAGGTCGATTGTCGGTGCGCCCGACGTGATGGCGCTGACCGCCGAGGTCGTTCGGGGCGGCGAGGCGTCGGTCGCGGACCCTGATTCCGGTTCCTCGGACCCGGTCGACCCGAGAGTAGCCGACTGAATAGCGCCCGTCACGAGAGTCATATACCGTAAAGTGCTCTCGGCGTCGGGGTTCTCGAAGGCGATCTGGTTGGGGAGACTGCCTTCCGCAGCGTCGAGTGCCGTTGCCGGCACCTCGGGTGGGAGACTCACGTCCGGGACGGTGCCGATATCACCTGTGCGGGCCGGGCCGACGACGCGACCGGCCGCGCCGTCGCGGGCAACGACCGCCGAGTCGTACACGCGTGCGGGACCACTATCCCGGGGAACGCTCACGCCGTGGGCGGCGTTGGGGTGTTCGAGGAGGACGTCACAGTTATAGATACTAGCGCTCCCGCCGTCACGCACCCATATGCCGCGGGCGTTTCGCATCCCGCCGAAGTGACTCGGTACCTCGCCATCGACGTGAACGACCGAATCATACACGTAGGAGCCATCGGTTCCAATACGGTAGCTCGCGATGTTGTTGTTCTTCGCATAGCAGTTCTCGATCCGGACGATGCCGTTGTTGCCGTCGCGTTCGATTCCCGGGGCACTGGCGTAGATACCGTTGTTGGGCCAGTTTTGGAGGTTACAACGACGGATCAGGAGCTTTCCGGCGTGGTCGAGGGGAACGAACAGCCCTACGTTGCCCTCTGGAGGGCTACCATCGCCCAGGTAGACGTTCTCGACGAGGCCGGTTCCGTTCTCGTCGGCGGTGACCCGAAGTACCTTCGAGTCGCCCGCGCTCCGTCCCATGATACCGACGTTGCGGATCGCCCAGTCGCTCCCTCGCCCTTCGATGCGTAGGCCCGCGCCCTCCGCGGTGACGTCTATCAGGGTGTTTTCGAGCGTCGAGCCGACGTACTCGATGCTTCCCCCGGCGTTCCGGTCGCTCACGAGAAGCCGTCGTCGCTCGCCGGCCGGCACCCGAATCGTTCCCGGGGACGTCCGCGACGGGTCGGTCGGTTCGGCCGCGCTCACCAGGCCACCGATCGACCCCGCTGCTGCGGTCGCCCCGAGCGCTCCGAGAAAGCCGCGTCGTCCGAGCTGACTGGTTCGGTTCTGTTTACCCTCCTCATCGAAAGGATCGTCAATAGACACGGAGGACGTTCGATCCGAAGCAGTCTAAGGCCGCCCGTCGATAGTTCGCCGTACTAAGTGTGTCGTCGTCGGGAACTCCCGAGTGCTGGTTTCGTGGTTCGAACCACGACAAAAAATGCTGTGATATAGTACCGATCGGCAGCCAGTGCCACAGCTCGAAAGTCCTCGTTTGACGGTGCAGCGTCCCCATAACGGCATAGGTTATAAAGTAGCACATAGTTCGGCTCAGGGCCTATTCAGCTTCGTCGCCTACGAGGAAGTACAGCGGTGACGACCCGGTTGCCGAACCGAAGAGGGCGGAGGCGAAGACGGGTCGACCGTTCGAGGGCACGCGCCCCTCAACTCACCATGTGTCCCGACTATACTGAATCCGAACCCGAGACCGAAAACGAACCGATAGCCGAAAACCCGACAGAAGAGTCGACCCCTCGATACGTGAACGAAACCGAACCTGACAACGAAACGACCGAGCACGAACCGGCACCCGAAGACGAGACAACCGAAATCAGTGCCGAACAACCCGAAACCGAAGCCGAGCCCAGCCGACGTGGGTTCCTCCAGGCGACCGGCGCGGCCGCGTCAGTGGCAGCGCTGGGCGGCGCTGGCGCTGCCGACGTCGCCTC
>PXRJ01000063.1 GCA_003021705.1 Halobacteriales archaeon QS_3_64_16 | reverse complement strand
TCACGGTGGGTAGCCGGGACCGACCGGGGAGTACTTTCCGCCCGGCCTGTCTCCGACTACCATGCCCGCGCGCACCGACCTCGATCCCGAGATCGAACGCGCCGTCACCAGGTTCGAAGAGCGGGCGATCCCTGAGTGGCACGCCACCTCGATCGAGTGCGCCCGGCGTCTCGAGGACGAGGCGTTCGCGCCCGGTGACCCACCCTCGCTCGACCTCGTCCGTGATCTCGCGATCCCTGGAGGCGACGCCCGCTCGCCCGACGCTGCCGGGGGGGCAGGTGCCGATCCGGGTCTACCGGCCCGACGTCGATCGTCCGATGCCAGTTCTCCAGTTCTTTCACGGCGGGGGATGGATGCTCGGGACGGTCGATTCGGCCGATGGAATCTGTCGTCGCCTCGCCGATCGGGGAGAGGTGATAGTGATCGCCGTCGACTACCGACTCGCCCCTGAACACCCGTTTCCGGCGGCAGTGGAGGACGCCTGGAGCGCGCTCCAGTGGGGAGGAGAGAACGCCCCGGCTTTGGGTGGGGACCCCTCAGAGATCGGCGTGGGTGGCACCAGTGCCGGTGGGAACCTCGCGGCGGCCACGGCGATCCGTTCCCAGGTCTTCGAGAGCCCTGACGTCGCCCGGCAGCTACTCGCCTACCCGATCACGAACCACGCCTTCGACACCGACTCCTACCGCGAGAACGCAGAGGGCCCGCTGCTCACCCGCGCGGACATGGAATGGTTCTTGGAACAGTACCTCCGCAGTCCGGTCGATGGTCACAATCCTTTCGCTTCGCCGCTTCGCGCGCCGCCCGCCCTGCTCGACGGGCTCGCCCCGGCGACCGTGCTGACCGCCGGCTTCGATCCGCTTCGCGAGGAGGGAGGGGCCTACGCTGAGCGGCTGGCAGAAGCGGGTGTCGCGGTCGATCATCGCCACTATCCCGACCTGTCACACGGTTTTCTCAGTTTCACCGAGGAATCGGACCGAGCCGATCGCGCGATGAGCGAGGCTGCCCGATCGCTCCGGTCGTCGATCTGAGTTCTCGTCAACCAGTCATCACGCTCGCTCCCCGGACGATCACTCGTCGGGTTCACGAGTCCCGTTACGTTTTAGCGACCGGACGCTCGAAGGGAGAGTAATGACTGCACAGGCCGTCGAAGAATCCGAGGACGACCAGGACGAGCGCGAACGCGAGTTCGCCGCCGTGATCGGCCTCGAAGTTCACGTCCAGCTAGAGGCCGACACCAAGATCTTTTGTGGCTGTTCGACCGCTTCTACCACCGAGCCGAACACGAACGTCTGTCCGACCTGTCTCGGCCTCCCCGGCGCGCTACCGGTACTGAACGAAGCCGCGATCGACGCCGCCCTCAAGTTGGGCAAGGCGATCGACGCGGAGGTCCCCGACCGCACACGCTTTCACCGGAAGAACTACTACTACCCCGATCTGCCCAAGAACTTCCAAATCACGCAGTACGACGCGCCGATCTGTGTCGACGGTGGGCTGGAGGTACGCGTCGAGGGCGACTCCCGGGAGATCGGTATCACCCGCGCACATCTAGAGGAAGACCCCGGGAGCCTCCAGCACGCCCGCGATGGCCGGCAGACCAGCGTCGACGCCGCGGAGTACACCCGGGTGGACTACAACCGTGCGGGCATCCCCCTAATGGAGATCGTCACCGAACCGGACTTCCGGAGCCCGGCGGAAGTGAGAGGATTCCTCTCGAAGCTCGAGTCGGTACTCGAGTACTTGGGCATCTTCGACGCCGGCCGGGACGGTTCGCTCAGGATCGATGCGAACATCTCGATGGTGCCTGAACGCGAGGTCGGTGCGGACGGATCGATCTCGGCCGAGGGACTCGCATCGGCGAACCGCACCGAAGTCAAGAACATCTCCAGTCACAAGGGGGCACAGAAAGCGCTCGCCTACGAGGTCACCAGGCAGCGAAACGCCCTCCAGCGCGGCCGCGAGGTCGAACAGGAGACCCGCCACTGGGACGAGTCCCGCGGGGTCACGATCTCGATGCGGACGAAAGAAGCCGAAGCCGACTACCGCTATTTCGCCGAGGCCGACCTCCCGCCACTGGAAGTCGCCGGGCGAGCCAAGGAAATCGAGATTCCCGAGCTGCCCGACGCCCGCCGGGAACGGTTCGCACGCGAGTACGGGCTCGGCCAGGAGGCAGCCTCGAAGCTCACCTCGACGAAAGCGGTCGCGGACTTCTACGAGCGGATGACCGCCGAGTTCGACCCCGATCTGGCGGCGACGTGGGTCGCAGACGAGTTCCTCGGCGAGCTCAACTACCGCGATATGGAAATCGAGGACGTCGACAGTCGGTTAGGGGAGTTCCGGCGGCTGATCGAACTCGTCGACGAGGACGAACTGACTTCGAAGAACGCGACGACGGTGTTACGCGAAATGCTCGACGAGGGCGAGGAGCCCGAATCGATAATCGAGCGCGAGGGGCTGGGGAAAGCCGAGAACGAGGAAGTGAGCGCCGCGGTCGAAGCGGCGATCGAGGACAATCCCGAAGCAGTTGCCGACTACGAGAACGGCGAGGAGGGCGCGATCAACTTCCTGATGGGCCAGGTGATGCGAGAGACCGACGGTAGTGCCGATCCCGGAAGCGTGAACGAGATGCTGCGTGCGCGGCTCGACGGGTAACCGATCGGCACCTCCTTACGCAGGGTTCACCGGGCTCACGGTTCCGCCTCGACCGGGATCAGTCGAGCACCCGAAATCGCCGGCACGTCGTACATCCCCTCCCGCTCGGGATCGAGGGCAGTTTCTAGAGCCACCGCCGCGACCTGCTCGACGGGAAGTGGTCTGATCTCCCCGAGCCGGCGGGCGACCCGTTCTCGCTCCCCAAGTTCACGAAAGAGCCGGTTCGTGAGCCCAGAGAAGTGTGGGTTCCCCTCGCCGTAGACCGGGCCGGGTCGCAGACGGGCAACGCTCAGGTCGAGTTCGATCAACTCGCGTTCGGCCCGGCGCTTCGCCGTGAGGTACGCTTCGCGGGTCCCTGGTGGAGTCCTCGAAGCAGAGACGAAGGAAAAGGAGGGCACGCCGGCCCGCTCGGCTTCGAGACCCGCGAGAATCGCCGCGTCGCCATTGAGACGTTCGAGGACGACGCCCTCCTTCGGACTGTCCTCGATGATTCCGATCGAGTGGACGACCCCATCACAGTTCTCTAAGTGTTCGCGCCACCGCCGCGGCTCGAAGACGCTCGCTGAAACCCACTCCACTCGGTCGGCCCATTCCGGGTTGGCCTTCGAGTCCGACCATGAGTTCCCGAAGTCGGGTCGGCCGCTTCGCGCGACGCTCACGACTTCGTGGCCGCGCTCGGCGGCGAGGCGACAGACTTCCCGTCCGATGAACCCGCTGCCGCCGGTAACGAGTATTCGACTCATGCTTCGAGGACGAACGGGACGGTACTGGCTCTTCGGTCCCCGGCGATCCCCTCGTCGCTCGCTGTCCGATCTCATAGATGCTACTCCGACTTCGGAAGGCTGGGAGCGATAGTGTCCTCGGGACGCTACGGGGGGCGAAACTGGAGGGCCGGGCCGGCTCAGTCGCCTGCCGCGCGCGGGTCGGCCCACAGGAGCACGGCGAGGACGGCAAGGGCAGCGAGTTCGACACCTTTGGTAGCGCCTTCGAACGGGATCGAGACCGCGTGTTCGAGGAGCGTATGCAGTACGCCGCCGTGGGTATCGCCGGTTGCCGCGGTGGCCGCCGCCGGGTCGGCTGCAGTCAGCAACACTCCGTGGCTCAGTACCGTATGCCAGAGCGCCCAGCCGCCGATCGACGCGCTCACGAGGGCGATCCCGAGCACGTAGGCCGTCCGATACCCGATAGAGCCGCGCCGGACGGCGAGGATCCCGATTACGATCGCGAGCACCAGTCCGACGAACAGGAACGGCCTGGGGTCGGGCACGCTGCCCGACTCGAGATAGTACACGAGCGTTCGTGGGTTCGCGTAGATAGCGAGCCGCGAGGCTCCCCCGTCCGGCCTGGGACCCACCGCCCACCGGAGATGGACGACCGCCGAGACGGACAGGAGCGCCACCGCGACGTATCGTAGCACTCGCGCGTTGCTATCCTTCACTGTCAGCTCTCGTGTCGAGACGCGAATGAGTGTACCGGTCCGACCCCCGTTCGTCGAGCCTGAGTCGCTCACCTAGCAGTTCGTGTCGGCTTCGGCAGTCCCTTCACGTCCGTCCGTGGCAGCCGCCGACCGTCCGGTACCGCTCCCGGCCGAGCCTCGTTGTTGTACCGACGTGCGTTCGGGCGGAGTCCGGGGCAACGAAACGTTTAGAAACGGTCTGTGCATACCGGCAATCGATGACTGCCCCTCCACGCTCGGACGGTGATCGTCAGTGGAACTGATCGTCACCGAAAAAGAGATCGCCGCCCGCCGGATCGCTGCCATCCTCAGCGGCGAAAGCGCAGAAGTCGATCGGACGAACGGGGTGAACGTGTATGAGTGGGGCGGAAAGCGCTGTGTCGGCCTATCGGGCCACGTCGTCGAGGTCGACTTCCCACCGGAATACGGCGGCTGGCGCGACGTCGAACCGCGTGAACTCGTCGACGCCTCCGTCGAGAAACACCCCTCCCGGGAGAACATCGTCCGCACGCTGCGTCTGCTCGCCCGACAGGCCGACCGCGTGACGATCGCGACCGACTACGACCGCGAGGGCGAACTCATCGGCAAGGAAGCCTACGAAATAGTACAGAAGGTGAGCGACGCCCCCGTCGATCGCGTGCGGTTTTCCTCGATCACCGAGCGCGAAGTATCCGAGGCGTTCGCCGGGCCCGACGCGATCGACTTCGATCTGGCTGCCGCCGGCGAAGCACGCCAGGTGATCGACCTCGTGTGGGGCGCTGCACTCACGCGATTCCTCTCGCTGTCGGCCAAACGTTTCGGTGGCGATTTCATTTCAGTGGGGAGGGTCCAGTCGCCGACGCTCAAGCTCATCGTCGATCGGGAGCGCGAGATCGAGGCCTTCGATCCCCAGGAGTACTGGGAACTCTTCGCCGATCTCGACGCCGAGGGCGAGCGCTTCGAAGCCCAATACTTCTACGACGACGATGGTTCGGAGGCCGATCGCGTCTGGGAGAAGGAGCGAGCGAGTGCCGTCTACGAGGCGATCGAGGCAAGCGAGAGAGCACCCGCCCGATCGGTCCGGCGGCGTCGGCGCACCGACAGCCCGCCAGTGCCCTTCAGCACGACGAAGTTCATCAGCGCCGCCAGTTCGTTAGGACTGAGTGCCGAACGAGCGATGAGCACCGCCGAGGACCTCTACACGGCAGGGTACATCACCTATCCGCGGACCGACAACACCGTCTACCCCGACGATCTCGACGTCGCCGACCTCTTGGAAGCACTATCGAGCCACCGCGAATTCGCCGAGGACGCCGAGGCCCTCTCCGAGGGCGATCTCGATCCCACCGAAGGCGACGATGAGACGACCGACCACCCGCCGATCCATCCCACGGGGGAGTTACCCGATCCCGGCGAGTTAGGTGACGCCGAAGCGCAGGTGTACGAACTCGTCGTCCGGCGCTTCTTCGCGACGGTCGCCGACAGTGCGACCTGGGAACACCTCCGGGTCGTCGTCGGTATCGAGAGGAGGGACGACGGGGGTGCCGAGAACGAGGAGGACGAACACCGACTCAAGGCCAACGGCAAGCGCCTCCTCGAGCCGGGGTATCACGCGGTCTACCCCTATAAGAACGCGAGCGAGAACCACGTGCCCGATGTCGAGGAAGGCGACATCTTGGACGTCGCGGATTCACGCATCGAGGCCAAAGAGACCCAGCCACCCCGCCGGTACGGCCAGTCCCGGCTCATCGAGCGCATGGAGGGCATGGACATCGGCACGAAGGCGACCCGACACAACACCCTCGAGAAACTCTACGACCGGGGCTACGTCGAGAACGATCCGCCGGTGCCGACCGGCCTCGCCCGCGCGGTCGTCGACGCCGCCGAGAGCTTCGCCACCCAGATCGTCGACGAAGGAATGACGAGTGAACTAGAGAGCGATATGGCCGCCATCGCCCGCGGAGAGGCTACCTTAGAGGAGGTAACCGACGAATCCCGGGAAATGCTGAGCCAGGTCTTCGCCGAGCTGAGTGACTCCCGGGAGGCGATCGGCGAGCACCTCAGGAAGTCCCTGAAAGCCGATAAGACCCTCGGGCCCTGTCCGGCGTGTGACTCGGATCTACTCGTCCGGCAGAGCCGCCAGGGCTCGCATTTCATCGGCTGTGATGCCTATCCCGACTGTGAGTACACCCTCCCGCTCCCGAATCAGGGTACCCCGCAACTACTGGACGAGCGGTGTGAAGAGCACGACCTGCGCCACGTCAAGATTCTCGCCGGCCGGAGTACCTTCGTCCACGGCTGTCCACAGTGTGAGGCCGACGCGGCCGACGACGCCGAGGATCGCGTGATCGGTCCCTGCCCGAACTGTGGCGACTCGGAAGGAGGCGAACTCGCGATCAAGCGGCTCCGCTCGGGCTCGCGGTTGGTGGGCTGTACCCGCTATCCCGACTGTGAGTACTCACTGCCCTTGCCCCGTCGCGGGGAGATCGAGGTCACCGACGATCGCTGTGTGGACCACGACCTCCCGGAACTCCTCGTTGCAAACGGCGAGGAGCCCTGGGAACTCGGCTGTCCGATCTGTAACTTCCGCGAATACGAGGCTCGACAGCAAGCGGGCACGCTCACCGATCTCGATGGGGTGGGCGAGAAGACCGCCGAGAAACTCGAAGCTGCGGGCGTCGAGACCGTCGCGGACCTCACGACCATCGAGGCCGACACGCTCGCGACCGACGTCGATGGCGTGAGCGCCGATCGGATCCGCGAGTGGCAGGGCCAGGGCAGCGCCGACGGCAGCGCTGCGGACTGAGCGACGACCGAAGACCGACCGGCCTCATCGATCGACCCGCGAGGACCTCCCTCAATGGGTGAGCGAACGGACACGCCGTAACCGACGGCAGACGTGCGTCTGACATACGTTTATTATAACGCAGGGATCAGAGTCGAACGGATATGCCACGTTCTCGAACGCCCCGCCGCTCAGCCTCCGGCTCGTCTTGGGGACGACCCTCCACAGCCGAGTCCGGATCGATCCCGCGCCGATCGGTCCTCGTGATCGCTCCCCTTGCGTACGGTACGGGCGCACTACTGGAGAGTACCGCCGCCACCGCACTGTTCGGTGAGTCAGTGCTCACCTTCCTCTGGGGGTGTATGATCGTGCTCGTCTGTGCGCTCGTGAGCCTCCTCGTTTCGGTAGCGACCGGCCCCGATGGAACGCTCTACCGGCGGACCGCCGCCTCGCTCTCGGCATCGGTCTCGGCGAGCGGGGCCGGGACGGTTCTGGCACCGATCTTCGTCGCCGGCGTCGTCCTCAGCGGTCTGGCCTGAGACCGGCAACGAACCGTCGATCGCCGCCCCGCCGTTCGACGCCTTGCCTGAGCCGGCTGTCACCATCACCGACGTCCTCACTTCTCGATCGGGCACGAACCGACCGTAAGAACGCTTCGTGCTCGCCTTCCGCGAACCGAGTTGTACAAGGTAATTGGTATGCATTTATGTGTGCATATTATTTGGACACACTCATAGGCAAGCTTTACCCTCTCTGCTGTTCCGAGGTCGGGCATGAGCACGAGAACCGACGAGGGGGCAAGCGGCGAGCAGGCCTTCTTCGAAGACAGTGATTTCCGCGAGCAACTGCGCGAACTCCCGCCGAGTGCGAAACTCGTCGCCAAGATTTTGGAGAGCGACGCACCGCTTTCCCAGGGCGATCTGGCCGACCAGTCCCTCCTGCCGGATCGGACGGTGAGGTACGCACTGAGCCGGCTGGACGAGGTAGACCTCGTCGACTCGCGGTATAGCTTCCACGACGCCCGTAAGCAGGTCTACTTCCTGCGCCAGTAGTACGCCTTTCGATACCGACGACGTAACCGGACGAGACGGCGACGGGCGATGCGATCGGAGGGCACCCGACGCTTGCGCCCCGTAATCGTTTCCTCGCTCTCGCTCGAACGATCGCCGATGGCCTCGATCGCTCGTGTTCCCCTCGCCGTCGAGACGCGTGCTCCAGGCGGGGAGACCAACGCCTACGCTATCGGCGAGCGCGGGGGAGTGCTGCTCGACCCGGCAGCCCGCTCGCCCGGCCTCGACTCGCTCGCCGACGCCCGCGAGGTCGCCCACGTTCTCGTGACCCACACTCATCCTGATCACGTCGGGAGCGTCGCCGAGTACGCTTCCCACACCGACGCGACCGCCTGGGCCCACGCCGACCACCGTGATCGCTTCGTCCATGCGACCGGTATCGAACCCGATCGTGTCTTCGAGGACGGCACGGAACTCGGAGCGGGTAACGGCGACCTCACGGTACTCGAGACGCCGGGTCATGCCCCCGATCACGTTTCGCTCGCGACCGAGGAGGGGATTCTCGTCGGCGACCTGGCGGTGGCGACCGGCAGCGTCGCGATCACGGCTGGCGAGGGTCACGTCGGGAACTATCTCGATTCGCTCCGGCAGCTGCGCGAGATGAGCCCTGAAAAGCTCTTTCCGGCCCACGGATCGGTCATCGACGACCCTGACGAGACCCTAAAGCGGTTGATCGAGCATCGCCTGGAGCGCGAGCAGCGAGTGCTGGCGGCGGTTCGAGACGGTGCTCGGGATCTCGGGGCGATCACCGACGCTGCCTACGAAAAGGACGTTTCGAGCGTTCGTGACCTCGCGGAGGGGACCGTCGCCGCCCACATAGAGCAGTTGGCCCGCGACGGGGAGGTGACCTGGAATGGCGAGCGCGCCGAGCCAGTCTGAGTTATATTTGCTGAATGAGAAGGACGAACAGACCGAGGACCGCGGTCCCTCGTCGTCTCATGTGCCTAACTCGAACTGATCCATCATACTCCCTGCTGTCAACTTAGAGACGGTCACTCGAGCGATTGCTGACGAGATTCCGAGCGGGTGGGACTGAAAGGGCCGGCCGCTTGATCCGGCTCGGAGGAGGTAAGCACCGGAGCGAGGGAGTGAAATGACCGAAGTGAGGAGCACAGCGAGGCCCGGCCGGTCAAGCGCGCCGGGGGCTTTCGATCTTCTGCTGACCTCTTCTGTGCCGGCGTCCACGAGACGAGACTGCTCTTTGAATCCACAACAGTTCCGTGCTAGCGACGACGCGCTTTTCGGCACTGCGTTCGTTCGAGCAGTATGGAGAGCCTCGAAGCCGAACTCGAGCGAGCGCGGGAGTTAGACACCACCGAACTCGCCGATTCGATCGAGGCGATCGGCTTCGAGTGTACCCGCTGTGGGGCGTGTTGTAAGGCCGCGGAAAACGACGGTTGTGGGGACGCCAACGGCCAGAACAGCGAGGCCGGCGCCGGTGAGCCCACTGCTGAGGAACACACGGCAACGGTCTTCCCCGACGAGGTGCGCCACCTGCGAGAGACGGGTAATTATGACTGGCGCGACGTCGCCCGCCCGATGCCCTACGGGATCGAGCCGGGCGAGCACGGCCCGGAGGGTGAGACCTTCGAATGGGGGCTACAAACCGATGGCTGTGGGGACTGTACGTTCTATGCTGAGGACGAGACAGGCGTCGGAGCCTGTACCGCCCACGAGGACCGACCCCTGATCTGCCGGACCTATCCTTTCAGCGTGGCACTCGCCGGCACGAGCCAGCCGATGGGCGGGGCCATAGAGCAGAGAGGGGAGGTCCGGGCCCACGAATGCGAGGGGCTGGGACGGGACATCTCGCGGGCCGACGCCGAGGAACTGGCCGGCGCGCTGAAAGAACGAGCGATCCGGGAACTAAGGGAAGCCATTGCCGTGCGCGAGAACTACGAACCCGTAAATCCCGAGCCGGGTGAGGTCGTCGTCCACGACTCCGAGGGGGCGAAACGTCCCGATGGAACACCGATCGGGGACTGACCGGTCTCGACCGCCGGTCGAGACCTCACTCGAAGTTCGGTTCGCGGTCCTCAACGAAGGCGGTCATGCCCTCGCGCTGGTCGTCGGTCCCGAACAGGCCGCTCCAGAGCCGCCGCTCGTAGCGTAGGCCCGCGGTGAGGTGGGACTCGTGGACCTGGTTGAGCGCTTCCTTCGCGCTCCGGAGCGCGAACTTGGGTTTCTCGGCCAGTTCACTTGCCATCGTCCCGACCCGATGGTCGAGTTCGTCGTGGGCGACGATCTCCCCGACCAGTCCCTGGGCATGGGCGTCCTGGGCGTCGATCCGCTCGGCGAAAAAGACCAGCCGCCGGGCCTGTTCGTCGCCGACGATACGGGAGAGTCGCTGCGTGCCACCCCACCCGGGGACGATCCCCAAGCCGATCTCGGTCTGGCCGATGACCGCCCGCTCGGAGGCGACCCGGAGGTCGGCGGCGAGCGCGAGTTCACAGCCGCCGCCGAAGGCATAGCCATTCACGGCAGCGATCACCGGTGCCGAGAAGCGTTCGATCGCGTCGGTGACCCGGTGGCCGAGTTCGGCGTACCCCTGGGCCTCCTCGACGGAGAGCTGGCTCATGTATTCGATATCCGCTCCAGCGACGAAGGCGTCCTCGCCTGCCCCAGTGAGCACGAGGACCCTCGATTCGTACTCGTCACGGGCCTCCCGTAGCGTCTCCTCCAGGGCTTGGAGGGTCTCGGTATTCAGTGCGTTCAGCCGATCGGGCCGGGAGACGGTGATCGTGGTGACGCCCTCGCTCGCGTCGATTTCTACGGTATCGGACATACGCCCGCCGACGCCCGGCCCCGGTATAATCCTTCGTCTCCGAAGCTGGCGTCGGTCCCTCGGTACGCGCTCGTATCGAGCCACGATCGACACCGATCGAGCGACGAAGTACCATCGACGTGATCCCAGGTACGACGACACGTTTCAGAACCGATATGGCGCTCAGGTCCACTCGATCCGCTATGAGCCTCTCCGAACAAGCCCACGATCGCCTCGCCGACGTCGTGGCCCTCCAGCCCACCAAGAACGGCGAACTCCAGGACCGATGGGACCTGGAGAGCGGCAAGGAAGTCCATAGCTACCTCGAAGCCGAACTCTCGGAGTACTACTATCGCGACGAGAACAGCCTCATCCGCGCAACCCCCGAGGCGGCCGAACTGGTCGATGCTCCGACCGGCGAGGACGGGCAAACGGTGCTTCAATTACCCCCGCTCCAGCGTCGGGCGCTCGCGGTGCTTCCCGGACCCGACGAGGAGTCGGTAAGCGTCGTCTCGGCGCTGCACGCGATCCGCGAGGGAAGCGAGGGCAGCGGTAGCGATACCAGCGGGGACGAGAACGAGGACCTCGATGCCGACAGCGTTCGCTCGGCGCTTCGCAGCCTCGAACGCAAGGGCGTGGTCGAGGTCATCGGGCGCACCGTCCCGACCTTCCGGCTCGCGGTCGAGCGCGATTCAATCGAGGTCGAAGCGCTCGATTAAAGCTCGCAACACCCCCTGCTCGTCCCCTTCGTCTCCTTCCTTCGAGTCCGGCGGCTGGTCACCGGTCGATCGTCGATCCTCGAAGAAGTCGGTACAGGACCCGCGTCGGATCGCGTCGATCTCGGCTGCATCCACTACCTCTTCCGCTTCGAGATCGAAGGTCGTCCCACGCACTGCACCCGCATCGAGATCGATGCCACACCGATCACCCTGCCCGGCAATACAACAGCGCTCGACCCGCGAGCCCGGTCGTCCCGCGATCCGGATCGCCGTTCCGCTCCGTGCGGTGCCCCACACCCTGGAATCGAGGACCTCGATCGCCCGGGGTTCGGGGGCCGGCGGGTGGCCCCAGTGCTCGCTGGGGGCGTCGACGGTGATCGCCGGACAGCCCTCACAGTCGATTTCGAACTCACAGCCCTCGATGGTCATCCCGCCCCCCGTACCGTACGCGACGTACCCGCCGACCGGGTTCCGGTGGGCGGCGACGCGAATCGTCGTATCGCGGACGCACCCACCAGTCCTGGGCACTTTCTTCTGTTCGTTGAAGAGTCCCCGCGTCTGCCGGTAGTCCTCGTGATCGGCGTGCGAGCACTTCTCGGTGTCGAGTTCGATCAGCGCGCCGTCTACCTCACACTCCGGTCCACAGAAGCGGATCTGTGAGTTGTCGTTGTTCCGGTAGACACCCCGCAGAACCTTGATCGGGCTGGGCGTGGCCGCGGCGTAGATCGCATGAGCGTTGTGTTCCTCGAGATGGCAGTCCTCGAAGTAGATCGTCCCTCGGCTCTCGGGACCGATCCACGTTGCCGGTCGCCGGCTTTCGGCGGCGCGATCGGCGGGGAAGGCAGAGCCCTCGGCAGCCCGCACCCCCCGAAGCACGCCGATCCCGTTCTCGCGTTCGACACACAGAGGCATTCGCGATCCGCTGTCGGCACTGTCGCCGACGTCCCGTCTCTCTAAGTCCTCGACCAGGAACGACTGCTCGACACTGATTCCGATTTTCGGGTGGGCATCCGCCGCGCGCTGGTCGATATCGATACCTGCGAGCAGCGCGTGCTCGACTGCACGGATCGACAGCAGTGCTCTGTCGTATCCTTTCGGCACCTCGAAGCGCACCTCCGCACCCGGCTTCGCCAGCAAGCCGACCGATCGCGCTTCTTCGAGGACGATCGGCGTCTCGATGCGGTAGGTGCCGGTATCGAGAATGAGAGCGATGCTCTCGCCACGTTCGAAGACGGCTTCGATGGCCTCACTACAGGACGTTCCGGGTTCGATTCCCGCGTCCGTGCCGTCGATTCGATTCTCGAAGGCGAAATCCGCGCGGGTAAGCGGTGCCGTTCGGTCCCGTGCCCGTTCGGTCAAGGCCGGATGGGTCGTGACCGCCGACGATTCGTCCTCGCTCATCGTCGGGTTCTCCGGGCGCAGGGGAATGGCTCATCCGGTTCGGGTCGGTTCTTCGGGTCCCGCGGTGATGGATTCGGTCGCCGATGTTGCTCAGCTACGAAGGGCTACGACCGATCGAGTCCCGGTCGTCGCCGTTGTCGGCGCTCGGCCAAGAGTCGTTTCACCGCTGCTCCTGGGCCACCCTCGATCGGCCACCCTCCTGACCGCCAGGTCGGTGGCTCGGGTTCGAACTCGGGACAGGAGCTACTGCACTCCGCGCCGCTCTGGTGTCTGTCTTTCGCCTCACAGTACGGGAGCGGAGCACCCGACTCGGTCGTGATCGCTGCCTCGGCATCCATCCCACTGTTCTCCCGTGCGTCGCCTCTCCCCTGATCGCGACGCAGCGAGAAGTGTCTGCAATCGGGGCGCATCGACTCGACGTAGGCGCGCCACCCGCGCTCGTAGGCTCGCTCGGCTACCGCCCGGCGCGTCTCCCGTTTCGTCGCTGGCTCGGTATACTCGAAGCAGGCAGCCGAGCGATCCGCCTGCCTCCCGGTGGGACGCTCCGTGATTTCGGTGCCCGGATCCTCGACCGCGAGCCGTCGGGGATGCCAGAGCACCTCGATCTCTTCCTCCGAGACCGCGAGCACGCCGGCTTCGGTTGGGATGGTCTCGAAGAGGATCGGTTCGAGTCGCTCGTCGGTCGCTCGCGTCGCGACCCAGACCTCGTCGGCGAGGGCGAGGGCGACGTCGTGTTGTAGCTGCTCGGAGAGCACACGCGCCGCGCCCGCGTCGAGATCGGGCTTGTTCTCGATCGCGATTACCCGCTTCGCCCATTCGGGGTAGGGCCATCGCCGTCTGATCTCGATCCGGTTCCCTCGCTTTCTGGTTTCGAGGATCCCCCGATCGGCCGCCCGGTGGATGGCCTCCCGGACGTACCGCCACGGGTAGCCCGGATCGGGCAGGGCCTCACGATAGTAGGCCCACTCGGTGGGTGCGTCGCGGAGAACGTGTAACAGATCGCTATCGAGCCGGTCCGGCCCGAAGCGGGCCCGCTGTTCGAGTTCGGCGCGGTCGGCTTCGATCACGATCGTATCCCAGCGCCGCGAGCGCGTGCCGAGCTGTCGGGCGACGAGGACGACAGTATCGGAATCGAGGTCGCCAGCGGGCGGCCAGTTCCGTTCGGCCCACGCACAGACCCGTAGCTCGAAGACGAACTCCGAGTCCCCGGCTCCCGATCGCCTCACGAGCGATGCTCGATCGCCCAGTGAAGTAAGCGATTCGGGTAGCGAACTCCCCGACGAACCCCCGCTACGAGTTTGGCTCACTGAAACCGACCACGATCCCGGGAGGCGCACCTGCAAGCAAGCCCGGTTTCACCCTCAGGCTACCAGACCTTCCGTGAGCGGTTCGCCGATCGGATCGGAGCTATCGAACGCCGACGAGTCAGTGATCTCTTTTCTCGTCCCTGCCTACGACGAGGCGGCCCTCCTTCCCGAGACGCTCCGTGGGATCCGTGATCTCGACACCCAAATCCCCTACGAGACGATCGTCATCGACGGCGGCAGCGAGGACGGTACGCGATCGATCGCGGCAGCCGCCGGGGCGATCGTGATCGGCCAGGAGGGATCGGGTATCGGCGCGGCCCGCCACCAGGGAGTCGAGTGCGCCCGCGGTGAGTGGTACGCCTTCATCGACGCCGACACCGAGATCGAGCCGACCTACCTCGAGGCGATGTACGAGTTCGTCCGCGAGGAAGAACTGATCGTGGCGTCCTCCCGATGTGAGCTAACGGGTTCACGCCGGGCAATAGTGCCCCAGTTCATCCACAACCATCTCTTTCTCCGGTCGGATCGACCGGTTCTCCCAGGATTCAATACCTTCGTTCACCGCGAGGCCTACGAAGCGGCTGGGGGCTATCGAAATCTCCCGAACGAGGACAAGGTTTTCAGTCGCCGTCTCGCCGCCGTCGGGGAGACGGGCTACTATCCCGAAACACTCGTTCGGCCCTCCGGACGCCGGGTCGCCGAGCAAGGGTTGTTCGGGATGACCCGACACTACCTCGAGCTCGATCTACAGGCCATAACCCGTGAAGACGCCGGCGATCGGTTTCGACCGATCGCGCTCGCAGCAGTCCTGCTAACGCTGCTCGTCGGCCTCGCTCAAGGCTATCACGGCGTCGGGCTGGGGCATCTCACCGCCGTTCTGGGCGCGACCGGCTTCTTCGGCGGTGCGCTGTTATTTATAATGGACATCTCCAGGCGGCGGATCTTCCTCTATGGAACTATCGTCGTCGCGATACAAATCGCCGTCTGGGTAGTTCAAGGTACGAACCACGGGCTGTTCGGCGTCGTGCTATACGGTCTCGAAGCCGTACTCGTAGGGTTGCTGTTCGGGAACTACCTACTGTACCGAAGCGGTCGGTTCGCTGCCCCGATCGAACGAGCGGGCATCGATTGGGACTATCGGTTCGAATCGCCGATTGTTTTCGATCCCGAACGTCGACCGGGGTGAGAGGTTTGCCTTCCGAGCGGAAACCAGGATAAACGACGCTCCCCTAGCGAGCGTATGGGCCACTCGTTCCGAGGGGTAGGACCTCGAAACACCGACAACCGAACGGAACAGGGTAAACCGCAAGCCCCCGACCGATCGACGACTGCACGCAGGGAGGAACGGAGATGACCGGGGACGGTGACCCGACGGTGCGAGCCTACGGAGCGGCGATCGCGCTCGTCTCCGGGGGCTACTCGCTGTTCTCCGCGACGACCGGCGTCGGAATGGGGACGGGGATGGCGATGGGGTCGGGCATGGGAACCGGTGAGGGCATGGCGACGCTCGGCGGGGGGGTGATGGTCCTGCTCGGCCTTCTCGTCGTCGGACACGGCATCGCCCTGCTGACACCGCTCGCCGGTCGTCTCGGAAACGCGAGCGGCCCGCTGATGATCGGTTATTCGATAGTGATGGTGCTGAACCAGGCGCTCGTGGGGACGAGCCTGCTCGGCGGAATGGACATGAACGATGGGATGGCGGGATCGACGACGGGCGAGTCGGCGATGAGCGGCGGTATGGCCGCCGGAACCGGCTGGGACGCCGGCATGGTCGCCCTCGCGATTCTCATGCTCGTCAGCGGGGTTCTCATGACGCACTCGAAAGCTTCGATGTGACCGGTAGCCGCCGCGCTGACCTACTGGCCGTCGCCGCGGCCGAACGCGACGAATCCCGCCGTGAGGACGCCGCCGAGAAGCGTCCGCAGCCAGTGGGTCCCCGCTCGCCAGAGCACGACCGCAGCGCCGATCGTCGCCGCCTCGAGGGAGGTACTGACGGTGAGCAACGCGATCAGTGCGAGTTCCGTTCCCCTCGGCACCACCTGGAACCGGCGCGATGGCCGCGACCACGGCCGTCGGGACGACCGCTACCAGAAGTGCGAGCCCGACGGGCTCGCCGACCGCTCGGAAGGCCACCCACAGCGCGGCGATGCTCGCCCCATGAGCGATCGCGACCAGCACGAGAACGGCAGTCGCTTCCCGGTGCGTCGCCCCACTCAGACGATCGAGCGAGTCCCAGAAGCGCTCGACGCGGTCGGCGATCGCCGATCGGTCGGGTGCGTCGAGAGGGGACACGGCTCGACCGACCGCCTGCGATACTCCAAACAAGCCCTCGACGAGTCCATCGGTGACCGTCGATCGGTATCGCCAAAGCGTTGCGATCTCGCCGACGATCAGTGCTATCAGGCCGACGGTCGTCGCCGCCAATAGTCCATAGTCCGGTCCCGCCGCTTCCATACCCGGTCTCGTAGTCGCCATCAGCGCCAGGAACCCGATGCCCGCGAGGCCGAGGGCGAGCATGACTAGATTGGCGAGGAAGTTGAGGACGAAAACCGCGGCGAGGCCGATCTCGTAGCGCGCGTCGCCGGCATAGGCGACGAGCAGCGCACTGGTCGGTGCGCTGCCGACCTGCCTGGAGGGCGTCACGTCATCCAATAACGTCGAGGCCACGTACAGCGCGATCGATCGCCCTGTCGATACCGACGTACCCATGATCTCGAAGACGATCCGAAGCCCGATCCCGCTGGCGGTGATCGTGACGAGTGCCACCGCGGGCACGCCCGCGACGTCGAGCGGGTCGGCGCGCGCGAGCGTTCGCAGTATCTCCTCGATGCCGATGAGGTAGAGCGCGAGGCCGACGACCGCGAGCGAGGCGGCGAACCACGCCAGGGGCTTGGTGATGGACTCGAGCGCGTCCGCCGGTCGGCCGAAGCCTCTCACGACGCCGCTTGGGCCCCCGATCGGGCTAAGTGATTCGGCTACCGACCAGCCCCGCGTCTAAAGCGTTTGGTCGCGTGTCAAATAATGTCGATATGATACCATGTCTGTTATCCCGGAGGAGTGGAGCGATTCCGGATCAGGAAGGTCCGCCGAACTGGTTAGCTCCCGTCGTCGTACTCCTCTAAGAACACGTCGGCCGCTTCGAGGACCTCCCGTGGGCCGTCCTGGGTGATGGTATTGATCGCCTGTTCGTAATCGCGCCACTGCAGGTCCCGGTGCTCGGAGGAGAGTTCCGCGCTCGCCTCGAAGGATTTGGCGACGAAGAGGTGCACCGTCTTGTGGATCGTCTTCCCGCCGGCCTGGAAGACGTAGTTATAATCCCGACGGAAGCCATCGAGCAATCGGAAGTCGCTGATCCCCGCTTCCTCCTGTACCTCGCGGATCGCCGTCTGCTGAAGCTCTTCGTCCCCCTCGACGCCGCCTTTGGGGAACTCCCAGTCCCCGGGGCGGCTCTTCAAGAGGAGGTACTCGCGGCGGCCCCTCGTGTTCCGAAAGAGGATAGCCCCCGCACTGACCGCTTGTACTGACATTACCGATACGTTACTCCGCCAGACATTAAGTGCGTATCGGAGCGTCCGCGAGAGCCCCATAGAGAGCGTCGATCGGGAACCCTGCCGTCCCGGACAGAACAACAGCACGGGATCGCCGGAAGATTGCGCACAGCACTAAGACAGCACCCTGAGTAAGCCGGGTATGGGGACTCCTTCGTCGAGCTCGGTGGTACTCGTCGGCGGCGCGGTGATCACCGTCGACGACGATCGGCGGGTGCTCGACCCGGGTGCGATCGTCGTCGAGGACGACCGAATCGCCGCTGTCGGCGACCGCGATACGATACTCGAGACGTACGGTAGCGTCGAGCGCATCGATCTTCGCGAGTCGGTGTTGCTCCCCGGCCTGATCGACAGTCATGGCCACGCTGGCCACGCTCTAACGAAGAACCTCGCGAACGGCACTGGGGACTGGTTAGAGGTGGTTCGGGAACTCTACTGCCGGCACGCCGACGAGCGCTTCTGGCGAGCCGAGAGCCGCCTCGCCGCCCTCTCCCGGCTTCGGGCGGGCGTCACCACGTCGCTATCCTACGTCGGTTCGGTGCCACGGGTGGATAACCCCAAGTACGCCCTCGCCGCGGCCGAAGGCTACCGCGAACTCGGCCTCAGACACGTCTGTGCGGTCGGTCCGCCGGGACCGCCCTATCCGCTCGACTGTCGTGACCCCCGGACGGGTGAGGAGATCACCGTCGGTCTCGATCGCGCGATCGAGACCACGCGGGCGGTGATCGATCGCCTCGACGGGGCCGCCGACGGTCGCCTCTCGGTGTGTGTTGCGCTCGCCGAACTCGTTCCCGAGTTCGAGGACGACGGAGACGCGACTCCCCCACAAGCGAGCGAGCGCTCGATCGTGGGCCTAGAGCGAGTCGTTGAACTCGCCGAGGAACACGACCTCCCGATCCAGGCTCACTGCTACGGCGGGCAGGTCGAAGCGGCGGCGAAAGCGGTCCCGGAGATACTCTCGCCGTCGCTCTCGCTCGCCCACTGTGCTGGGATCTCTGAACGGGAGATCGAGCTGCTGGCGGACAACGGAGTGTCGGCCTCACACGGTCCGCTGACGCATGCCTACGCGACGGCCCGTTTTCCCGTGATCGAGGCCCTCGATGCGGGCCTCACCGTGGCGATCTCGACCGACGGGGCGGCACCAGATCGTTCCTTCGACCTGCTCTCCCAGGCACGGATCGCCGCTCAACTCCAGCGTGCGCACTTCGAGGACACCTCACTGTTGCCCGCCGGGAAACTCATCGAGGCGATGACGATCGACGCCGCGGGGGCGCTTGATCTCGCCGAAGCGGTCGGTTCGCTCGAGCCCGGTAAGCAGGCCGACGTGATCGCACTCGACGCCCGTTCGGCCCGATTGTACCCTCGCTACGCCCTGCCCCAGCGCATCGTCCACTACGCGACCGGCGGGGACGTCGCGTTCGTCATGGTAGACGGCCGAGTTCGCCTGCGGGACGGCCGCCCCGGAAGCGGTACCGACGAGGCCGTCAACGAGGCGGCTATACTCGAGGAAGCCGATCGGGTCGCCCGCGATACCTTCGAGGGCGCTGGCGTGCTCTCGCTCACCGAATCACACCCGAAGACGTGGGATCAGGTCAGGTACTAGTCGACCGGTACCAGCACTCGGATCAATACATGATGACCTAGAGCCGATCGTCTCGGCCCTATTGAACCTACAGCACGAGCGTGTCGAAGACGATCGCGAGCAACACGGCACCGAGATAGGCGTTCGAGGCGTGAAAGGCCCGGAAGGCTGCCTGTGTGGTTTGCTCGCGGTGGAGTCTCACGACCGCCCATAGGAAGATTCCTCCCGCTGAAACCGTCGCCGCGGCATACACCCAGCCGAGGCCGGCCAGGGCGGCGAGCCCGACCGCCGCGAGCAGCGTCGCGCCGAGATACCAGAGCATGTGTCGGCGGGTCACGCGTTCGCCACGTACGACCGGCAGCATCGGAAACTCGCCGCGCTCGTAGTCGTCCTTGTACGCGAGCGCGAGATTGTAGAAGTGTGCGGGCGTCCAGAGGAAGATCACGACCGCGAGCAGGAATCCTATGAGGTCGATCGAGCTCGTGACGGCGGCCCAGCCGATGAGCGCCGGCAGTGCGCCCGCTGCACCCCCAAGAACCGTGTTCTGGACGGTGTTCGGCTTGAGGACGAGCGTGTAGATCACGCTGTAGAAGGCGATCGCGAGTAATCCGAGGAAGGCTACCAAGAAGTTCACCTGGAGGAAGACCCACAGCGACGCGAGCGCGAGCGCGAAGCCAAAGACCGACGCGTTCGTGACCGAAACCTCGTCCACTGCGAGGGGGCGATCTGCCGTCCGGTTCATCCGCCGGTCGACGTCGCGTTCGAGAACGTGATTGAACGTACCGCTCGCGCCGATCGCGAACACGCCTCCCGAGAGCGTCAGGATCACAGTCCAGGGGTCGAGCGCCGGCCCGGCGGCCAGGGCCATCGCCGACGCCGCGACCAGACAGAGCAACCACATGAGTCGGGGCTTGGTCAGCGAGACGTAGGCCCGGAGCGTTCGCCCGAACCGCGCCGACAGCCGGTCCGGCCCACTGTCAGCGGCACCCGGCGATGCGCTCGCGGGTGGGGAGTCGACCGTTTCGGTATCGGGGTTCTCGACCCCTTCGTTCGGTCTCGGATCGAGGGGTTCGGTCGCCGCTTGGACCGCTTCGGTTTCGGCATTCGGGATGTCGGGAGTGGCGGGAGAATCGGGTAGGTCGGCTGTACCGGGTATATCAGCTTCGAGCGCCCAGCCGAGCGCGAGAAGGACTCCGGCGAAGATCGCCATGCCGACGAGGAGATGGGCTTCGGGCACCCAGGCGACCTCCTCGACGGCCGCCAACGCGCCGATAGCGACCTGGATCGGATAGAGACCGATCGGGACAGCCAGTGCCGCCTTCACTCGTCGGGACGCCTCCCCCCGCCAGGCGAGCAGGCCACAGAGGACGAGCAACGTCCCGACCAGGCCCGCGACCGCGCGGTGGCCGAGCGCGATCCACACTAACGGGTCGCCGAGCCGTCCTCGAAGAGCACAGACTGGCCACCCCGAGCAGGCGCTCGCGGCCTCGGTGAGCGCCGTCGTCGCGCCGATGGCCACGAGCAGGTAAACTCCGATCGCACAGGCGGCGAGCAGCGTGGTGAACCGCCGGCGCGACCTCGATGAGTAGGAGCTCACGATTCGGTTCTACGAGAGGGTACTCGCGGCGTCTACTTAGGACTCGCGTTTCGGCGTACGAGGGGTTTCCCTCGGGCGATTATTCGGCTTTCGGGAGGTGCTCTTTCAGCAGGTATTTACGTTCGAGGATCAGAAGTTCTACTATATGGACCGCAGGCTACTGGGGCTGGGGGCCCTCCCGTTTTTACTCCTCGCGTTCGCGGTCGAACCGGTCGCAGCACAGTCGGTGACCGAGAACCTGATCTCCGAACTCAACCAGAAGCTCATCTACGTCGCACTGCCGATCACACTGTTCGTCGAAGGAATCTTAGTCTATACGGTCTGGCGATATCGCAACAACGAGGACCCCAAACCGACCGAAGAGAATCGTCGACTCGAGATCACCTGGACGATCGCGACGGCAATCATATTGCTATTCGTCGGCGTCGCGGCCTACCAGGTGCTTGGCTACGACGTGGTCTCACTGACGTCCGGACCGAGCGTCGGCGCGGGAGCAGCCGGGTTCGCCGATCCGGGCGGGGGCGAAGCCCAGCCGATGAACTTCTCACAGAACTACTCCGATGGAGCTATCCCGCCAAGCGAGGAAAACGCCGTCCAGATCGAGGTCGTCGCCTACCAGTGGGGCTGGGAGTTCCACTATCCGAACGGCAAGGTCTCCCAGTCGACGTTGGCCGTGCCGACCGATAAGCCGGTCTACCTACATATCACCTCTCGGGACGTAATCCACGCGGTCCACGCCCCACAGCTCGGCTTGAAGCAGGACGCTATCCCGGGCCAGTACAACACGCTGAAGACGAACGTCACCCAGACGGGTCAGTACCAGCTCTACTGTGCTGAGTTCTGTGGCTCGGGCCACTCGGCGATGCTCGCGGAGGTCGACGCGATGAACTCCCAGCAGTACGAGCAGTGGGCCAGCGAGGGCCAGTCCGGCGGTAGCGGCGGTGGCAGCGGAAACGCGACCGCCGGCGCGAACGGAAGCTCCAATACGACGAACACGAGCGGCCGACTCGTCGCTCCCACAGCCTGACCGCGGTCACGATTCCTTTCCTTTCTGACCGATCGCAATTCGTCTCAGGGACGACTACTGCCGCTCCGTCCTCCGCCCTCATCGTGGTTCGGCCGATTGATGTCCTCTGAGAACGCGGACTTGTCGCGTCGAGTCGGACCGTTTTTATCCGTACTCACCATACCGAAACCGATGGAGTACGCCGCCCTAGTCGGGGTCTACAAGCACCTCGAGGGGACCCAATCGACGCTCGAGAAACGCGACGTACTGGCCCGAACCTTCGCCGATAGCGACGCCGAACAGCTTCCGATAGTCGTCACGCTCGTCCAGGGCCATCTCTTTCCCGCCTGGCAGGCGGAGGATCTCGGCGTCTCCTCCAGTCTCACGAAGCGGGCGATCGCGAAGGCCACCGGCATCGAGGAAGAGGCAATCGACGATCGCTGGCGCGAAACGGGCGATCTCGGTGACGCCGCCGCCTGGGCGAGCGAGAACGAAACCCAGCAGACGCTCATCACTACGGACCTCACAGTCGAGGACGTTTATACGACGCTTCGAGAACTGGCAAGCTACGAAGGCGGGGGTAGCCAGGGAAGGCGAATCGATGCGATCGCGCGGCTGCTCAGTGACTCGACTCCCACCGAAGCGCGTTACCTCACCCGGACGGCGCTCGGTCATCTCCGTATCGGCGTCGGCGAGGGCCTCGTCCGCGACGGCATCGCCCTGGCTTTTCTCGACGGCGACGAGGATGTCGAGGCTGTCGAACGCGCGTTCCAGGTGACGAACGACTATCCGCTCGTCGCCCGCACCGCGAGAGAAGAGGGCATGGCTGGGCTCTCGGAGCTGGGTATCGAGCTCTTCCGGCCGGTACGGGTGATGCTCGCCGAGAAGGCCGAGGGGCTCGAAGACGGAATCGAGAGCATCGCCGAAGAGCCCGGGGATGTCCTTCTGGAATCGAAATACGACGGCGTGAGAATCCAGCTGCACAAAGAGGGCGAGGAAGTACGAGTGTTCACCCGGAAACTCGAGGACGTCACCGAGGCTTTCCCCGATATCGTCCGTGCCGTCCGTGAGAACGTCGACGCCGAGACGTGTGTAATCGATGGCGAGGCGATCGGCTACGACCGAGAGACGAAGACTCCGGTGACCTTCCAGCGCTTCTCCCAGCGCATCAAGCGCAGGTACGACATCGAGGACTTAGTCGAACGGATCCCAGCGCTCGTCTACTGTTTCGACGCCCTCGCACTAAAGGGCGAGTCGCTGCTCGATAGATCCCTCGAAACCCGTATCGACGCCTTAGAGAGGGTTCTCGACGCCGAACCAGGGGCGATCGAGCGCGCCGAGAACGAGCGAGTGACCGAGGAGGAAAGCGCCCGGGAGTTCTACGAGGGGGCCCTGGAAGCGGGCCACGAGGGGGTCATGCTGAAGAATTTGGGTGCACGCTACCAGCCGGGCCGCCGGGTCGGCTACATGATGAAGGCCAAACCCACGATGGAGACCCTAGATCTCCTCATTACGCGGGCCCAGTACAGCGAGGGGCGGCGCAGTGATTTTCTCGGACGGCTCTTTCTGGCCTGCCGCGACGATTGCGAGGCCGAGACCGACGCCGATGGGAGCGAGGACGACCGAACCGGGAGGGAGAACGACGAACAGCGTTTCAGCGAGGTAGGTCGGCTCGCGACCGGCTACACCGACGAGCAATTGCGCGAACTCACTGACCGGCTCGAAGCACTGCTCGCCGGACGGGAAGGACAGGTCTTCGACGTCGAACCGGCAATCGTCCTCGAGATCGAGTACGAGGCGATCCAACCCTCCAGCGAGTACGACTCGGGCTACGCGCTCCGATTTCCCCGATTCCTCCGCGTTCGTGAGGACCTCGCGCCAGCCGATAGCGATACGCTCTCGCGCGTCGAGGAACTGTACGATCAGCAGTGAGCCACGTGCTCCGCGACGAATAGTGGACCGCGTGCTTCCCGATATCCCGACGCCGGCGATCGGAAACGCCCATATCCGCGCACCGCATACGATCGGTCAGTGACGGGATCGAACGCCAGGTCGCCGTCCGGCACCGAAGTCCGGCTCAGGGACGGCGTCGAGATCGAGCTGAGTGATAGCACCACCGTCGTCGCCGACGGGACGCGATCGGCGGGTGATATCGCCTTTCTCAGCCACGCCCACGGCGATCACCTCTACGACGATCCACCTGAAAGCGTCGTCTGCTCGGCGCTCACTGCCGCCCTCGCCGAGGCCAGGCGGGAAGAGGGCGGCCCGCTCTCCCGCGAGACGGTCCCCGAGATCGACCTGCGACTGGCAGGCCACGTCGCCGGCTCGCGGGCCGCGCTGATCACCGACCCCGATACCGGAGTGCAGTACTGCTATACCGGCGATATCTCGACGCGGGATCGCTTCTATCTTACAGGATTCGAGCCGCCCGAGGCCGACGTCCTGATAGTCGAGACGACCTACGGAAGCCCGGAGTACGTCTTCCCGGAGCAATCCGAGATCGAAGCCGAGATCACGGGCTGGCTCGAGGAGACGATGGACCGACCAGTGCTTTTGTTCGGCTACTCGCTCGGGCGCGCCCAGAAGCTCCAACTACTCGCCAAGCGGGCCGGCCGCTCCCGAGTACTCGTCTCGAAGGCGATCGCGACCATCAACAGTGTGATCGAAGACCACCTCGATGTCGCCTTCGACGCCGAGCGTTCGGGCCCTGAGACCGACCTGGAGGCAGGCGACGCCCTCGTGTTGCCAACGGGGACGAACAACCTCGCGTTCGTCGATTCGATCATCGAAGAGACTGGAGCGCTCAAAGCCGGCTTCTCGGGGTGGGCGATCGATTCGGCCTTCCGGTATCGCGGCGACTACGACATGACCTTCCCGCTCTCCGATCACCCCGATTTCGCCGAGCTGGTAGCGGTAGTAGAAGCGGTCGATCCGGAGATCGTCTACACACACCACGGGTTCGCCGAGGAGTTCGCGACCCATCTGACCGGGCTGGGCTACGAGAGCCGAGCGCTCAAAGCCAATCAGACGGCACTCGGCGAGTTCTGATCGAACGTGGCGGCGGTCCGGTGCTCTTTTTCCGAGCGGTAGCGCCGACTCGGTTCGCCCTCTCGCACCGTCCGGCACGCTCCGAACCGGAAGTGGACCCTTCGGAGTACATAAATGCCCGGATATATCCATGCCGAACGTACTTGTAATCGTAGTTCCGGATAACGGACGAGATGGACCGACGAGAGGAGGTCGAGATCAGGGACTGCGTCGAGTGTGCCTGGTCGGTCCACGCCGACGAGCACGACGCCGTCGGGCTTAGCCGTCTCGTCATCGATCACGCCGTCGAAACCGGCCACGACATCGAAACCCGGTTCGTCCGACCACACGTCTGGTGATCGCTTCCTTTCCTGTCGAAGCCTATCTACGATCCGAAGCCGATAGCACGCTTACGACTACCGTCCCTCTACTGGCCGGTTTTCGCAGGGGGCGGTTATCAGCGCGGCTTCTTTTTGGTACCATGGTCTTCCCGTTCGCTCGCTGGCGCTCGCTCACCTCTCACTCCCTGCTCTCGTTCGCTCCCTACGGTCGCTCACGAGAACAGATTTCACTGCGCCTCCTAAGCGAGCGACCGCAGGGAGCGAGCGGGGCGCAGTAAAAAGGTGCAGTGGGACCGCTCGGATTTGAACCGAGGTCACGGGCACCCAAGGCCCGAAGTATACCAAGCTAACCCACGGTCCCGAATCGATGCTAAGAAGACACGAACGCTTAAATCGTTCCGTTCGGCGTGCCCGTCGCCAGTGCTTGTTGATCGCCTAATCCCTCCGGCGGTCGATATCGTCGAGACTGACCACCTACGTGCCCGGCCGGCTGACTGGCGGAATACATATACCGCCTTCGGCGTAAGCCAGTTTGATGATCACCGCCGTCGAACTGGGCGCGATCGCGGTCGTCCTTCTGGCGTTGCTCCTGTTCGCTCGTCTCCTCAGCGTCGTTCGACCGCTGCTCGTCAATACGGTCGTGGGACTCCTCGCGTTCGTTCTCGCGAGTCTCTTGGGGGTTGAGGTCGCCGTGAGCGCGTTCGTGATCGCCCTCGTCGCCCTCGGCGGGCTACCGGGCGCGCTCGTGGTCATCCTGCTCTCAGCGCTCGACGTGGCGTTCGTCCCGGCGGTGCTCGCCATTCCTTTCTGAGGCGGCGTTGATCCGGCCCTCGAAAGTGAGTTTCCTTAGTCCGATGGCTATCCGAATATCGAGTAGGCGAACAGAAGCAGGAAATACAGCGCCATGAGCGCGAGCAGTGCTTTCAGTCTGAATAGCCGAAGGCCTTCTTCCTCGCCCGCGTAGGCCGTCTCGAAGGCCTCGCGCTCGCCGTCGGTCAGTCGCCCGGCGTGAGCGAGTCCGCGATGCAGCGCGAGTAGGTCGCTCTCGGCGAACCGTCGGCCGCAGTACTCACACCGGATCGGCTCTCCAGTGCCGTCTCGCTCGGGCTCTTCGGTGGCGCTCTCGGTGGCGCTTTCGGCAGCGTCGGCGGTGCTCACGACCGAACTCGGCGATCCATACCGATAGATCCGACGGTCGAGAGGCAGGTCGACTACCGGAGGCCCACCCAACGGCAGGAGGGCGGCGAGTCGGGAGGGTTTTTACTGCCGGGCGTGTGAGTCTCAATATGGGAATCGCGGACGACTCGGAAGACCACGGTGGACACCACTTGCCTGCCACCGAGGACTGGCCCCGGGGGTTCGGCGAGGCGAGTTGGTGGCCCTTCGTCGCCGCACTGGGTGCCGCCGGCATCTACGTCGGGGCGGCGCTGTTCATCATGACCAGCGGTGGGAGCGCTCTCGTACCATCGATTGCCGGCCCGGCGGTGATCGTCGCCAGTATCGGTCTGTTCCTCGTTGGCCTCTATGGATGGCTCTATCACGCCTTCGTCGCGGCCTTCTGGTCGGGCGGGACCGACGAACACGGCTCGCGGACGCTTCGCTTCGCGATGTTGTTGTTCCTCGGTTCGGAGATATCGACGTTCGGCGCGGGCTTTATCTACTTCTTTTTCATCCGCGCCGGAGCCTGGCCCCCGGCCGAACTCCCGCATCTAGTGAGTTCGCTCGTCCTCGCCAATACCGCGCTGTTGGTGCTCAGTAGTATTACGCTACATTACGCACACGTCGGCCTTCGAAAGGGGAAGCGACGACAGTTCATCGGCTTGCTCGCGGCGACGCTGCTGCTCGGCGTGGTCTTCATTGGCGGCCAGATCCTCGAGTACTACGAGTTCATCGTCAACGAAGGCTTCACGCTCACCGACGGCATCTTCGCGAGTGCCTTCTTCGGGCTCACCGGTCTGCACGGTCTGCACGTCACAATGGGGGCAGTGCTACTGGGTATCGTCTTCCTGCGAGGGCTGTTCGGCCAGTACTCCGCGGAACGACACACCTCCGTGAGTACGGTCTCGATGTACTGGCATTTCGTCGACGTAGTGTGGATCTTCCTCGTCGTCGTGCTCTACCTCGGCGCGGCGGTCACCGCCATCTGAAGCGCCCATCGCGTTCGGTTCGCTCTCGTACTTCTCCGCCGGTTGCTCTCCGATTTTCGGTTTCGGCTGATCTCCGAGAGGCGAGCCGTCGATAGTACATGTTCTGTGGTCGCCTTGGTCGTACTCGTTAGTGGTCTGCCTTCCACTCCGCGATACACTCCTCATCACAGAAATGCAGCGCGTCGTCGTACCCGGCGTCCTCAACGTCGTTGAGAGCGCCGGGGTTGTCGGCCTCGCTCTCGGTCGTTTCGCTATTCAGGGTCTCCCACTCCATCGGGGACAGGGAGTTCCCACAGTTCTCACAGCTCACGCCCTCGGTATCGCCGCTCGGGTTCGTCGCCGAAGCTCCAACGACCGCTCGAGTCCCTCGCTCTCGTTCGGCTACGGGGCGTCGACGGTCCCAGCGATTCCGACGATACCGAGGGTCCCGGTGGCCCGCAGTTCCGGTAGTCCTCGGAGCGTCGTTCACTTCCGGCTCGGGGTACCAAGGTTGATACGGGACGCCGAAGTACTGTGCCTAATGGCAACTGCGGAGAGCACCGAGTTGGTCGATCGCTTCGAGGAGTTCTACCGCACCTACTATCGTAACGAGATCGGAGAGTTAGCACAAAAATATCCCTCCGAGCAGCGCTCGCTGTACGTGAGTTGGGCCGACCTCTACCAGTTCGATCCCGACCTCGCGGAGGACTACCAGTCCCAACCCGGCCAACTGCAGGAGTACGCCGAGGAAGCACTGCGGGTGTATGATCTGCCCATCGACGTCGGACTCGGCCAGGCCCACGTCCGGATCGACCTCAATGACCCGACCGAGATCAGGGAGATCCGCGCGCATCACCGCGGCCAGTTGTTGTCGGTCCACGGCATCGTCCGGAAGGCTACTGATGTGCGCCCGAAGATCCAGGAAGCCGCCTTCGAGTGCCAGCGCTGTGGCACCCTGACCAGGATCCCCCAGACTGGGGGGGACTTCCAGGAACCTCACGAGTGCCAGGGCTGTGAGCGCCAGGGCCCCTTCGAGATCAACTTCGATCAATCCGAGTTCGTCGACGCCCAGAAGCTGCGCGTCCAGGAATCGCCCGAGGGACTCAGGGGCGGCGAGACCCCCCAGAATATCGACGTCCACATCGAGGACGATATCACAGGAAAAGTCACCGCGGGCGATCACGTCCGGACGACTGGGGTTCTCCATCTCGACCAGCAGGACGACGGCCAGTCGAAATCACCGATCTTCGACGTCTACATGGACGGGCTCACCGTCGAGATCGAGGACGAGCAATTCGAGGACATGGACATCACCGAGGCCGATAAGAGTGCGATCGTTGAACTCTCGGCCGAACCCGACATCTACGAGCAGATGGTCGCGTCGATCGCCCCCTCGATCTACGGCTACGACCAGGAGAAACTCGCCATGTTGCTCCAACTCTTCTCCGGAGTCACCAAACACCTCCCCGACGAGTCGCGCATTCGGGGGGATATGCACCTGCTCTTTATCGGAGACCCCGGGACCGGCAAATGCGTTGCAGGCGATACGAAAGTGACGCTCGCGGACGGTTCGAAGCAACCGATCGGCGAGATAGTCGAGTCGAACCTCGACGATCCAATTCCTGTGGACGACGGCGTCTACGACGAGGTTGACTTCCCGGTTCCCTCGCTCGATTCGGACGGAAGTCTCACACATCGACGGGCGAGGAAAGTCTGGAAGCGAGAAGCGCCGGCCGAAATGTACCGTATTCGAACCGCCAGTGGCACAGAGATCGAGGTTACGCCCTCCCACCCACTGTTCGTCCAGCGCGAGGGTCGTTTCGAGGGGGTGCAAGCCGCCGATCTCGGCGAGGGGCAGTTCGTCGCGACGCCTCGTCGAATCCCGACCGAGGGCGACGATACCCTCGACGTCGAGTACCGGGACTCGCGCTCGCCGAACGCCGTCCGACTCGACCTGCCGGAAGAATGGACACCCCGACTAGCACGACTCGTCGGCTACGTCATCGCGGAGGGCTATGCCGTACTGAGAGACGATCACACCAGCGACGTACGAATTACCAATAACGACCGGGAGATACTCGACGATCTAGCGAGTGCGCTCGATAGCCTCGATCTGAACCACACTGAGCGGGCGTCCAGTCCCGAGAAGAGCGCACGCGAGATCATATGCACCTCGAGCGAGTTCGCGAGCTTCCTCGCCGCGCTCGAACCGTCGATCCTCGAACGCTCGGCCAAGCAGCGAGTCCCGGACGCGCTCATGCGTGCGAGCCCCGCGATCAAGAGCGCGTTCGTGAAAGCGCTCGTCGAAAGCGAGGGACACGTTTCGACGAAGGAACGCGAGATAGCGGTCGGATCGACGAGCCTCGAGTTGCTCAACGGCGTTCGCAGCCTGCTGCTCGCACTCGGCATCGGCTCGCAGCTACGGGAGCGGGCCGGCGGGAGCTTCCGGCTACGGATCAGCGGCACCGATTTCGAGCGCTACGTCGAGGAGATCGGCTTCGTCACCGATCGGAAGGCGATCGCCTCGCGGGCGTTCGACGGAACGAACTCGAACACCAACACCGACATCGTGGCAAACGTCGGCGAGACGCTGCAGCGCATCAGGGAGGCGCTCGCGCTCTCGCAGTCGGCATGTGGTCTCCCGCGAAGCACTTACCAGCACTACGAGCGCGGCGACAGGAATCCGGGCCGCGAGAGCCTTCGTACTGTACTCACCGCGTTCGAAGCGCGTCTCGAGTTCCTACGAGAGACGAAACAGCGGATCGAGAACGACAACGGCGGGTGGGACGCCATCGAGACCGCCAGAGGAGAGCTAAACGTCTCACAACGACGACTGGCCGACGGGATCGGCGTTACGCAGACGGCTATCAGCTACCACGAGCGCGAAGGAGTCGTCCCTGACGGCGGCCGCGTCCACGGTGCGAAAGCGGTCGTTCTCGATCGAATCGACGATGCTCTCGCAGTCGAGGACACCGTCGAACGACTGCGCGCGGTAGCTAGCAGCGACGTCACGTGGGATCGGATCGAGTCGATCGAACCGATCGAACCGACCGACGAGTGGGTATACGACCTGGAGATCGAGGGGACACATAACTACCTCACGAACAACGTTCTCTCGCACAACTCCCAACTCTTGCAATATATCAGACATATCGCTCCACGGTCAGTTTATACCTCCGGCAAGGGCAGCAGCTCAGCTGGGTTAACTGCAGCAGCTGTGAGAGATGATTTTGGCGACGGTCAACAGTGGACATTAGAAGCCGGCGCGCTTGTCCTCGCCGATCGCGGAATCGCCGCCGTTGACGAGATCGATAAGATGCGCTGTGTCGCCGGGGACACGCTCGTCCACATGGGTGACGGTCGGGTGAAACGAATCCGCGAGCTGGCACACGAGGCAGCATCAGCCGGAACCGTCGAGGAGCTACCGAACGGTCGGACGATTCGGGAGACGGATATCGAAGCGTGGACCATGACCGACGACGATCGACTCGTTCGCCGGCCCGTGACGGCTGTCCACGAATACGACGCTCCCGCCGAGCTGACGGAGGTGACGCTCGAATCAGGCGAGTCGGTGACGGCGACCGACGATCATCCCTTCTTCGCGTTCGAGGACGGGACGCGAGTCGAAAAACCTGCTTCTGCGCTCGAATCGGGCGAGTGGGTCTACGTTCCGCGGCGACTCTCGCGACCGGCTACGGATGGTGGTGCCATCACGACCCAGCCGAGTGACGACACTGCTGTCAGTGAAGACTCTTCTCCCGCGTTCGGAGCGGTGCTCGGCTATCTCTCCGGCGACGGAAACATCCACTACGATCGTGAGTCGGGAAGCTACGGCGTCCGATTCACGAACGCCGAAGAGGAGTTACTCGCCGATTTCGAGCGGGTGTGCTGCAATGCTTTCGACGCGAGGCCGGCGCGGCCGCCGAGCGAGCGGCGCGAGGACGGTGTCGGGACCGTTCGGCTCTCCGGTCGTCGGTACGCCGATGCAGTTCTCGACGCGGGGATGAATCTCGAGACCTACGATCGGAAGGCGTTCCCGGGCGGCATCACTGATGCGCCGGCCGCGACGAAAGCCGCCTTCGTTCGGGCGTTAGCCGATAGCGAGGGAACTGTCGACACTGAGACGGGGAATATGAAGATTTACTCGTCGAGCTACGAACTCGTGCTCGGCACGAAGAGCTTACTACTCGAATTCGGCGTATCGAGCCAGATACAGACGCGCGAGCGGGATTCGGGTCGTCGTGATCTCTACGTTCTCGTGATCACTGCCGCGGATTCGCTCGCGGCGTACGACCGATACGTCGGGTTTACGCTCGATCGCAAGCAAGCAGCTCTCAGTAAGATCTGTGAGGAAGCCTCGGGGGACCGGGCGATCCTCGATGTCGTTCCGGAATGTGGGGCACTACTGGGCGATATCCGTGAATCGCTTCGTCTCTACCAGGCCGATTGTGGTCTCCATCCGGTGACGTACGGCGACTTCGAGCGGGGGACGGCGAACGTCTCGCTCCACCGAGCGCGACGTGTCCTTCAGGCATTCGAGGAACGCCAACGCGAAGCAGCCCGGGACGCGCGGTCGCTCGGCGGGGCCTGTTCCTGGGAGACGTTGGCCGAACTGACCGAGCGGTATCACGTCTCGCAGGCCGAACTCGCCGACGGTACCGCACACAGCCAACAAGCGGTATCGAGGGACTGGGGCGACGATCAGGAGCTCCGCGAGGTGATCTCCAAACGGCTTCGAGACGTCATCGAAGCCGTCGCGGCGACCGACCTCGAACCGTTCCGCGATCCCGTTCGTGGCGACGTAAAGTGGCGACGCGTCGAGTCGGTACGAAGCGTCCCCGCCGACTCGGCGGACAATCGGCTTCGCCTTCTCCGAGGTGAACTCGCCGACACGCTGGGGTGTGCTCTCGAAGACGCCGAAGACCGAGCCCGCGATGTGCTCGCGGACGAACCGACCACCCGTTCTTGGGACGCGTTACGCGACGAACTCGATCGACATGGAATCGCGTTCGCAATCCTCGCCGACGACCTCGGTGTCGCTGGGTCGACCGTCTCGCGGTGGTTCCGCGGCGTCGTCGAGACCGATCGATTCGACGATATCGAGACTGTTGCGCTCGATCGTATCTCCCAGAGGCGTCGTGAGGTCCGATCGATTCTCGACGAACTCGACGCGCGCGAGGATACGAAAGTCTACGATCTGACTGTCGCCGGCACGCACAACTTCGTCGCAAACGGGATGATCGTGCATAACTCCGAGGATCGCTCGGCGATGCACGAAGCACTGGAACAGCAAAGCATCAGCGTCAGCAAAGCCGGCATCAATGCCACGCTCAAATCCCGGTGTTCGCTGCTCGCCGCGGCGAACCCCAAATACGGGCGATTCGATCGCTACGAATCGGTCGGCGAGCAGATCGACTTGGAGCCGGCGCTCATCTCCCGATTCGACCTGATCTTCACGGTGACCGACGAGCCCGATCCCCAAAAGGACGCCAATCTCGCCGATCACATCCTCAAGACGAATTATGCCGGTGAACTCAATACCCAGCGCACGCGGATGACCGCCGCGAACGTTAGCCAGGAGGCCGTCGACGCCGCCACCGAGGAGGTCGCGCCGACGATCGATCCCGACTTGCTCCGGAAATACATCGCCTACGCCAAACGGGAGGTCTTCCCGACGATGACCGAGGAAGCGAGGGGAGCGATCCGGGATTTCTACGTCGATCTGCGCGCCCAGGGGGCCGGCGAGGACGCTCCGGTGCCCGTGACCGCCAGGAAACTCGAAGCGTTGGTCCGACTGGCAGAAGCGAGTGCCAGGGTCAGGCTGTCGGATTCGGTCGAGTTAGAGGACGCCGAGCGCGTGATCGAGATCGTTCGCTCGTGTCTGAAGGACATCGGGGTCGATCCCGAAACTGGGGAATTCGACGCCGACGTGGTCGAGACCGGGACCTCGAAATCCCAGCGCGACCGCATCAAAAATATCAAAGCACTGATCCAGGACGTCGGCTCGGAGTACGACGAGGGCGCGCCGGTCGATGAAGTGTTGGGTCGGGCCGACGAGGTCGGCCTCGATCGCGAGAAGGCGGAACACGAGATCGAGCAGCTAAAACGTAAGGGCGAGGTCTACGAACCGCGAACCGATCACCTCAGGACGACCTGAGACCGGCGACCTAATTCAGTCCCGAGCGCCCGACCAACGGTCAGTCCGCCGCCGAGCTATCCTCGATCCAGCAACCGAACGTGATCCGTTAAATAGCGCCTCCGATCGAACGTCGGCGCTTCGTCTCTCAGTCTTCGATCAGATCGTAGTAGGCTGTCCGAAGGGTTACGGGGGTGACACCGGCGACGGCCGCGGCCTCGCGCTGAGTGAGGTCGCGGCCGGCCTCGATCGCCGCGGCGTACAGACAGGTCGCGGCAAAGCCACTGGGATTGCGCCCGTTGATCAGCCCGCGAGTACGGCCATCGGTGACGAACTCGCGCGAACGCGCCTCGATAGCCGAGGAAACGTCGAGTTCACTCGCGAACCGACCGATGTACTCCGCGGGGTCGATCGGACCAGTAGGTAGTCCGAGTTCGCGATTCAGCGCATCGTAGGCGGCTTTGAGTTCGGCCTCGGAGGCACGGGCAACGGCGGCGATCTCACCGACCGTCCGGGAGACCGCAGCAGTCCGACAGACCGCATACACCGACGCAGCGGCGAAGCCCTCCAGCGAGCGCCCGCGTAGCAGGTCCGCGGACTGGGCGGACTCGAAGAGTACACAGGCCTGATCACGGATGCTCTGGGGTAATTCGAGGCTGCTGACCAGCCGACGGATCTCGGTGAAGGCATAGACGCGATTACGATCGGCCTTCGAGGCGATGCGCGCGCGGTTGTGCTGGCGACGCATCCGAGCGAGCTGGCGGCGCTTCCTGCTACTCAGGTCCTTCGACCGGCCGATCTCCGTCGAGAGACCCCGGTCGTGTCGGGCTCGAGTAAGGGGCGCGCCGGTTCGCTCGCGGTTCTCGCCTTCCTCGCCGAAGGATCGCCACTCGGGGCCCCGATCGAGGTAGTCCTCGGCGACGACCAATCCACAGTCGTTACAGAAGGTCTCTTCACCGGCTTCGAGCCGCCCATTGCACTCGGGACAGGTCGTTACTGTCTGCACCTGGCTCATTACATTTACTTACCAGTTGATGTTGTGTAATAAGCTTTTATCCTGTGTGCGAACTCGAAAATTACATCTCTATCGACCGACTAAATCGACGAGGTAGACGGCGGTGACGGGCGTTTCCGGGCTTTCAGCTACGAGCTGCGAGTAGTCACAAAGGGTTCGAGGGGTACTATCGGTGTTCGTTCGCGAGCCAGTTCTACTGACGGTGTTCGCGGAGCCGGTCCGCGATCCCGTCGAGTTCCTTCTCGTCGAGATCCGGTCGATCACCGAAGGCCGCGTGGATCGGCCCGCCACTGTCCTCGGCGAAGCGCGGGACGACGTGACAGTGGAGGTGGGGCACCTCCTGGCCGGCCGCCGGGCCGTTGTTGAACGCGACGTTCGTCGCGTCGGCATCGACCGCCTTCTCGACTGCCGGCACCAGATCGTGGATCGTCCGGTAGAGGTCCTCTACCTCCTCGTCGGGAACGTCCTGCAGTCGCTCCACGTGGTCGTTCGGAACCACGAGCGTGTGACCCGGTGCCAGCGGGTTGACGTCGAGAAAAGCGGTGGTGCCTGTTCGCTCGTGTACTACTCTCCCCGGCACGTCGCCGTCGACGATCGAACAGAAGATGCAATCGCTGGACATGCCCGGAGGGTCGCCCGGGATCGTTATAGAACCTCGGGGAGGATGCCGATCGGGATTCCGATCGCCACTCTCGCGGTCGAGTCCCGCGTCCGGTTGGGTCGGTCGGCTACGCGGCTGTCCCCTCTCGTTCAGACGCCGAGGGCGTCGGCCAGGTCGTAGAACGTACCGATCGTGAGGTCCGGGTCGCGCCCCGCAAAGGACTCCCAGGGAGCGTCGTCCCGGTTGAGCCAGGCAGCCTGTGCCCCGGCGTGCATCGCGCCCAGGATATCGAAGGAGGGGCCGGCCGTGTGGACGATCCGGTCGATCGGCGTTCCGGTCCGGGCGGCGGCGTGGCGATAGATCCCGGCGTCGGGTTTGAACGTCTTCACTTCCTCGGCGCTGATCATATCGGCGATCAGATCGTCGATTTCGGCGTGTTCGACCATCGACGTAAGCATCTCGGGATTGCCGTTGGAGACGACGTAGACGTCGTATCCGCCCTGACGTAGCCGCGAGATCCCCTCTCGGACGTCCTCGAAGACGTCGAGTTCGTGATAGACCGAGAGGATCGCGTCGCGCTCCTCGGCGTCGAGATCGACGCCGTGAACCTTGAGGGCGTACTGCAACGCATCGCGGTTCATCTCGTAAAAGGGTTGATAGAAATCGACGGCGTTGCCGACCATCGTGTACATGAGCGAGCGCGAGCGCCACAGATCGGACACCGGTTTCGGGTCTTCGACCCGGTCGGCGAGTGCTTCCTCCGCAGCGCTCGGATCGACGAGCGTGCCGTAGGAATCGACCGTCACCGTCTCTACCCGCTCGGCATCGAACGTCATGGCCGGGGGTACCCCCGGCCTCCGGATAAGCGTTGGCCACTCGGCTCCCCTGAAACCCGTTCATCCCGAAAGCCGTCGAAGGGCTCCCGCCTCGCGTCGACCGATGGTCGACTCGCACGAGTTATATGAGTAGGACTTACTGCTACGGTGGCATGTAAACACACATCAAGGGAACGTTGAGTACCGTCCTCACGTTCGTCGCGATCATCGCGACGGTCCACGTGGGGATTCGGTTCGAACTCCTCGGAATCCCCGAGATAACGATCCTGAACTGACCGTTTCACTACTTCTGGTTCGTCGTCGGCGCGCTCTCGACGGTCAGTGGCCACGTGATGGCCATCAGTGCGACGGTCGCGAACGACTTATTGGACGTCTTCGAGATCGATGTGGCCGAGGATCGCCAGACTATGCTTGTCTACCTCTCGATCGGCGCTTCGGGGCTACTCATCGCCCTCGTCGCCCTCTCCCCGCCGCCATTCCTCGTGGTGAGTATCCTCTGGGCGTTCTCGCTCGCGGCGGCGATCACGCCGGTAGTCGTCCTCGGGGTGTGGTCGAGCCGCGTCAATCGCTACGGTGCGGTGCCGGCGAGCGTTCTCGGCGCCGTCATCGTGATCGTCTTCTCGCCACATGTTCTCTCGAATATCACCTTCGGTGCCGGCGGGATCACCTCGGCGCTTGGCATGGACGCCGCGTTCGTCGCGGTCCCGCTGTCGGTGATCGTCCTCGTGACCGGGAGCCTGCTGGGCGAGCGTTTCGCCGGGATCGATCCCCGAGAGCACCAAAGCCTCCTCAACGAGATCCACGGCTATCCTGACGACGGCGTCGAGCGCTTCACCAGTGCCTGGCCGCTGGTCGTACTGGCGCTACTCAGCGTCCCGCTCTTGCTGTGGGGACTCGCCCCCTGGCCGACCTGACCGCGTTCGATCGAGGTCGCCGAATGACCGCCGGTCGCGTCGAGTTCTTTCGATCGGAAGTCTCCGAGAGACCGCCTATCGGCCGCCGAAAGCGGGGCTGCTACTGCCTGCAGTGTGTTCATACCTCTCTCGTGGGACCCATCGACATGGCGTCGGAATACCGACAGCACGATAGCAGCGACGTATGGCACTTCTGTAGCAACTGCTCGGACTGGCCGGCGGCGGACTTCAGCCGGGAACCGGACAAGCCCAAGGATCGGGCACTCTGTAGTGAGTGTCAGGACAAACGAGACGACGACAACTGCGAGTAACCCGACCTCGCGGAGGGCCTCGTCGCCGCCAGTACCCCGCCCTCCGGCGCGAAATACTACTCGACGCCTTCGTCTTCGAGCGTCTCGCCGATCGCTCGTAGGTACTCCTCATAGTCGTAGCCGAGCCGCGGGATCCATACTTCTTGGTAGGACGGGTGGAGAACCGGCAGCACTGGCATCCCAAGCGTCGGACAGCGCTGAGTATCGAGTACGAGATCGAGGAAACTATCGACACCACGACCCTCGATTGCGAGCAGCGACTGGGTGGCGTGTTTCCCGGTCGCTACTACACACTCCGGGTCGATCTCGGCGACCTCTCGCTGAAGATAGGGCCGGCAGTTCGCCCGTTCGTCCGACGTTGGCTCGCGGTTGTCGGTTTCGGCCGGCGGCTTCTCGGAACTCGTCTCGCCGGGTTCGATCGCGGCGCTGGGAAAGCATTTGACTGCGTTGGTGTAGTACGCGTCTCGGATACCCAGCTCCTCGATCATACCTCTGATTTTCCGGCCCGAGCGCCGGCCAGTGTAGGCCATTCCGGTCCAGTTGCCGCCCTGCCAGCGCCCGGCCTCGGGGTCGCCCGCGGCGGGTGCCTCGCCGACGACGAGCACCGAGGCCTCCCGTGGGCCGACGCCCCAACAGATCCGCTCGCGAGCGGCGACGAGCGCCGGACATTTCCGGCAGTCCTCGGCCAGCGAGTTCCGTAAGTTGGGATCGGGGAACTCGGGATCGGGCACGAACACCCCTCTCGCGCCCGTTGTCCAAAAGGAAACGGATGGACGGTCGCCCTGCACTCACTGCACGGCGGTAGCCGTATGTCCTCCGACCTGCCCGGCGGTGGTGGTCGCCGCTCAGCCTTTCCCTGGCTTGCCCGTCGCCTCGATAGTGCCCTCCGAGGTCGGGACGGCGAGTACGGAGGGCTGACCCGGGGAATGTTTGATCACCGCGCCCGCGGGCGCGTCGCTATCGACGTAGAGGCCGTCCTCGAAGGGGACTGCCTCTTCGACCAGATCATCGTCGATCACTGTGAGCGTCAATCGAAGGGTGTGATCGGCCGGTAGGTGGTGCTCGATACCGATCAGATCGAAGGCGAGCAGCCCCTCGCGCTCGACGCGCGTCGCCGCGGTCTGCTCTTTGATGAGCGTCGCCTCCCCATCGGGGGAAACGGCCTCTAAGCCGCCGAAAAGCGTCGTCCCCTCCCCGCCCGTCGGCACGACGCTCAGCCACAACCGCGGGACGCCGAGAAGATCGACGGCCTCCTCGAGGTCGAACTCGAAGCTCACCGATTCCTCGCCACCTACCCGTAGTCGCGAGGCACCTCTCTCGCTCGCCATCGCGAGGGAGAGGGCGTCGGCGCTTTCCGGCAGCGCGTCGTACTCCTCGAACTCCTCGGACTCGGCGCGATAGAGGGTCACCGGCGCGATGTCGGTTTCGTCCTCATCTTCGCTTTCGCCCTTGCTCTCGTCCTCTCCCTCACTCTTGAGGTGTGTGTCCATCCAGGCGAGTGCCGAGCGGTCGGCGTACTCGGTCTGGAACTCGGGGCCCTCGCCCTCGAACTCGACGAAGTCGTGGCCGTAGTTGTACATCAGTAAGCGCACTTCGGTGCTGTCGGCGAGGCCCCGGTAGTTCGCAAAGGCCTCGTTCGGGGTAAAGAGCCGGTCGTCCCACCCCGAGATCAGCAGCGTCGGGGTGTCGATCGCGCCGAGCTGGCCGACAGGCGAGCGCGAGCGCCAAAAGTCACGTAGCTCCTCGCCGGCGTTCTTTTGCTCGATGGCTGTCTCCGAGAGCGCGAGGAACTCTTCGTCGAGCGTGCCGTTCTCGACACCCGAGAGATATAGGCCATAGAACCACGCCCACTTGAGCACCTGGTTCGGATCGTTCGAGAGGCGAAGGTCGTGCCACCCCCACCGCGGGACGAGTGCGTCGAGACGATCGTCCTCGATCGCGGTCATAAGCTGGATGCCCGCGCCGTAGGAGTAGCCGTCCATGCCGACCCGTGGATCGCCCCCGCCGTCGGTGCGCACGCTCTCGCGCTCGGCGAGCCACGTTAGCAGTCGCTGTGCGTCCCCGACCTCGTTCGGACCGTCGACGCCGACCGCCCCGCCCGACTCGCCGAAGCCCCGCGAATCGTAGGTGAGGACGACGTAGCCATTCGAGGCATAGAGCTCGGCTAAGGGTTCCCGGTCGGCTCGGGTGCCACCCCAGCCGTGGGTCATGAGGATCGCCGGCCGCGAGTCCTCGCCCGCCGGTTCGTACAGGCTCGCTTCGAGGGTGGTGTCGTCGAACGATTCGATCGCCAGCGTCTCAGTGACGTCGTACTCGTACTCGCCCTCGAGCGAGGCGGCCGCACCGACCGCGCGATCGGCGACCACACTGCTCCCGACCCCGGCGGCGACCGTCGCAGCGGCGAGCTTTCCTAGAAATGTCCGTCTCGATGGAGGCATTGTCTCCTCACCCACCGATCCCTCGGTAATAGTCGTACCGACCTACGTTATCATACGGCAACCAAGGCTAGTCGGCTCGAGTGGCCCACGACGAACATCGGAGTCGAGCGATCGAGCGGCGGTGGGTCCACTGTCCGTTCTACCGGCCGCCTGCTGGCTTTGTTTTCTCCGGCTAACATAGTGCATACTAACCCGAAACAAGTTATATACGCTGCCGAAACCGAGAAACTATCGCTATCGGCGACACCCGATGGAGCAGTACTCATGACCGAACAAGATCCTACCCGCGACAGCCCGCCCGAGGCGGACGAGACCTACGAGGAGTTCGAGCTCGACGACGCCCGGCTCGTCGTCTACGACGCCGACAACCCCGACGCGTGGCTCGCCTCCGACGCTCGTACCGATGTCGACCAGTGATGGCAACCGATCGATAGACCGTCCGCAATATACCAGCGACCGTTCTCCAACCTATCCGAAGCGAGGGGATATCCTCGTCGCCGACAGCCGGGCCCGCCTGACCGATCCCTCTTTACCGTCGGAGTAGTATCCCCGGATATGACTCGGTTCGAAGCAGTCGCGGATCGCTACGACCCCCACGCGGTCGCCGACCGCGTGTTCGCACACTGGGAGGCGGTCGACGCCTACGAACGGACGAAAGCCAACCGCGAGGGCGAAGAACGGTTCTTCTTCGTCGACGGCCCGCCGTACACGAGCGGAGCGGCCCACATGGGTACGACCTGGAACAAGACGTTGAAGGACGCCTACATCCGGTATCTGCGAATGCAGGGCTATGACGTCACCGACCGCCCGGGCTACGACATGCACGGGCTGCCCATCGAGACGAAAGTCGAGGCAGAACTGGGCTTCGAGAACAAGAAAGACATCGAGAACTTCGGCATGGAGGCCTTCATCGAGGAGTGCCAGCGCTACGCCGATGAACAACTAGAAGGCTTGCAAGAGGATTTCGAGTCCTTCGGCGTCTGGATGGACTGGGAGAACCCCTATAGAACTGTTACCCCCGAGTACATGGAAGCGGCCTGGTGGGCCTTCGCCCAGGTCGCCGACCGGGGTCTCGTCGAACAGGGAAAACGCTCGATCAGCCAGTGTCCCCGCTGTGAGACCGCCATCGCGAACAACGAAGTCGAGTACGAGGACGTCGAGGACCCCTCGATCTACGTGAAATTTCCGCTCCGCGAGGCCGACCAGGAGCGCGAAGGCTCGCTCGTGATCTGGACGACCACGCCCTGGACGATCCCGGCGAACACCTTCGTCGCCGTCGATCCCGATCTCACCTACCAGGGCGTCCGTGCATGGCGAGAGGACGGCGGCACCGACGGTGAGAAGGCAGACGAGGAACGCGAGAGCATCGAGATCGAAGTCACCGACGGTGGCAGCGACGGCGAGGAAGAGAGTGAGGGTGAACACACCGATCGGGGCGAGGAATCGGAGGTTCTCTGGATCGCCGCCGAGTGCGTCGAGGAGGTCCTCGAGAAGGGCGGGTACGACGACTACAAGGTCATAGAGGAGGCTACCGGTGAGGAGATGACCGGCTGGACCTACGACCATCCATTGGCCGAGGCGGTCCCCGAGCACGCGGCAGGCAACGGCGCGCTCGAAGTTTATACCGCCGAGTACGTCGAGGCCGATCGCACGGGACTCGTGCACTCCGCGCCGGGCCACGGCCAGGAAGACTTCGAGCGCGGGACTGAGTTGGGCTTCGACCCCTTCTGTCCAGTCGGGGCGAATGGTGTTTTCGACGAGGCCGCCGGGGAGTACTCGGGACAGTTCGTCCGCGAGGCGAACCCCGAGATCACGGCGGACTTGGAGGCGAACGGCCACCTCTTGGCCGGAGAGACCTACGTCCACTCCTATGGCCACTGCTGGCGCTGTGGAACGGGGATCGTCCAGATCGTCACCGATCAGTGGTTCATCGGAATCACCGATATCAAGGAGGATCTGCTCGCGAACATCGAAGACTCGGAGTGGCATCCCGAGTGGGCCCGCGAGAACCGGTTCCGGGATTTCGTCGAGAGCGCGCCGGACTGGAACGTCTCCCGGCAGCGCTACTGGGGCATTCCATTGCCCATCTGGGTGCCCAAGGACGCCGATCCTGACAATTTGGACGAGGAGGCCATCGTGATCGGAACTCGGGAAGAACTGGCCGAGCGTGCCGACGGCGAGGTAGATCCCGACAGTATCGATCTACATCGTCCAACCGTCGATTCGATCACGATTACCGAGGGTGGGAAAAAGTACCACCGAGTACCGGACGTCTTCGATGTCTGGCTCGACTCCTCGGTCGCTTCCTGGGGCACGCTCGATTATCCGGGAGAAGAGGCGGATTTCGAGGAGCTCTGGCCCGCCGATCTCATCATGGAAGCCCACGACCAGACCAGAGGGTGGTTCTGGTCCCAGCTCGGAATGGGTACTGCCGCCTTCGGCGAGATCCCCTACGAGGAGGTGTTGATGCACGGCTACGCGCTCATGCCCGACGGCAGGGGGATGTCAAAATCCAAGAACATCACTGTCGAGCCGGCCGAAGTGCTGGCGGAACACGGCCCCGACGCGATGCGACTCTTTCTCCTTTCAGTGAGTCCCCAGGGCGAGGACATGCGCTTTTCCTGGGAGGACACCGCCGAGATGGAACGACGATTGAACATCCTCTGGAACGTCTTCCGGTTCCCGCTGCCCTACATGCGCCTCGATGGGTTCGATCCGAATGAAACGACCCTTTCCGATCCCGCGATCGAAGAGGCGCTCGAGACGGTCGATCGGTGGGTGCTCTCCCGATTGCAGACGACGAAAGCCGAGATGGAAGCGGCCTGGGACGACTATCGCCAGGACCGGGCGCTCGATGCCCTCTTGGACTTCGTCGTCGAGGACGTCTCGCGATTCTACATCCAGGTCGTCCGCGAGCGGATGTGGGAGGAGGCCGACAGCGACGGGAAGCAGGCGGCTTACGCGACCCTCTATTCGCTTCTCCGGGAGATCGTGGCGCTACTCGCACCGTACGCGCCCTTCGCCAGCGAGGCGATCTATACCACGCTCGCCGGCGAGGACGACCCCGTTACCGTCCACATGCTCGATTGGCCGACACCTGATGAAGGGTGGCGCGACGCCGATCTCGAAGCCGAGATGACCGTCCTCCGCGCGGTCGAGGAGGCGGGATCGACGGCCCGCCAGCAGGAGAGCCGGAAGCTGCGGTGGCCGGTCCCTCGCGTCGTGATCGACGCTCCCGACGAGGAACGTGCGAGAGCGATCGAGACTCATCGAGACCTGATCGCCGACCGACTCAACGCCCGCACCATCGACGTGCTCGGCGCGGACGAGAGCTGGGCGGAGCTACGCTACAGCGCCGAGGCCGACATGAGCCTCGTCGGACCCGAGTTCGGCGAGCGGGCTGGCGAGGTCGCCACCGCGCTCAACGACGCCCGGGTCAAGGAGCGCTCGCTCGCCGCGCTCGAAAGCGCTGTCGAGGAAGCCGCCGGCCCGCCGGCCGGGCTCACCGAGGGGATGGTGACCTTCCGCCGGGAACCCCCGGAGGCCGTCGCCGCGGCACCCGTCTCGATAGCCGACAAGGAGAACGGAACCGTCTACGTCGATACGAGCCTGACCGAGGACATCGAGGCCGAGGGCTACGCCCGAGAGGTCATCAGGCGCGTCCAGCAGATGCGAAAGGAGCTCGATCTCGATCTCGAAGAGCGGATCCGCCTCGGGATCGAGGTCGCCGACGCCCGCATCGAGACTCTCTTCGGCGAGTACGCGGAGCTGATCGAGAGCGAGGTGCGCGCCGAGGAAATCGTCGATCCCGGCGAGCTAGGGGACCGCGAGGAGGGCTATCGCCGCGAGTGGGAGGTCGAGGGTGTCTCGATGACGATCGTCATCGCGCCCCTTCGGGAAGCGACAGCCTGACCGTACGAACCCGATTCCTTCTCGCTGGCCCAAGCCATCCTCTCGATCGCCCACCGCTTCCGTTGTCGAACTTTCCTTACTTCGGGTTCCGAAGCGCCTCAGCGATCGTCGGCGCGACGCTCACCGCGCTCGCCGGCCGTTCTACCGTGTCGGTGCCGTAGATGGCCTCGACGCCGGCGTTGACCAGCCGGGTGTACGCACCGTTTGCGAGCACCGGATGCACGCAAGTCCCATAGACCCGCGCCGCGTCTCGCTGCCGAAGGATCGCGATCGTCTCGGCCATCGTCCCGCCGGTGGCGACGATGTCGTCGACGAGCACGACGTCCCGCCCCTCGGCATCGGTCTCGTGGGGTGAGATCTCGATCTCCTCGCCGGACCGACGGGTCTTCTCGAAGTAATCGGTCGTTCCCGCGCCGTAGGCTCCCCTGACCGCCTCGGCCAACTCGATCGCACCGGCGTCGGGGGCGAAAAACACCGGTTCGTTGAGGTCGGGCAGGGGCTCGGCCAGCTGTGGGGCGGCGTCGATCGTTCGAGAAGGAATATCGAAGAAGTCCGCGACACTCTCCTCGTGTGGGTTGACGAGGAGGACCCGGTCGGTGCCGATCCCGATCGCGCGTGCCATCGCGCGCGCAGAGACGGGCTGGCCGGATTCGAACGCCCGGTCCTGGCGAGCGTAGCCCATGTAGGGAAGAATCGTCGTAATCTCACTGACGCCCGCCTCGCGCAGGGCGTCCTGGAGCTGGAGGAGCTCGACGAAGGCGTCGGCGGAGGTCGTCGCGGCGACGAGCAGCGCGCGCTGCTGGGCGTTGTCGCCGATACTGGCTTCGGTATCGCTAGCACTGCCCGGACCGTCCCCGGGATCGAGATCGACGCGGACCTCGCCGTCGGGAAAGCGGGTTCGTTTGGTACTAACGAGGACTTCGTCGAGGTCGGCTGCGAGCGCCGCCGCGAGGGACTGGGAGGCACGGCCGCTAACGATCATGTGGGGCCGCACACGCCTGTGGGTAACCCCCTTTCGATCGTAACTCGGTTACTGTATCAGGGACACCCGACGTCCGGTATCGAAATCGAAGCGGTGTTGATAGCGGAGATTTACGTCCAATAGCCGGACCACATCGCCCATGCAGAGTATCGCGAACCTCCTCGATCGCGTCGAGGGCGGCTCACATACACTCACGGTCTACAATCATGGGTGTCTCTGAGGAAGTGATCGATACCTTCGAGCTGTACTTCGGCCGCCGCGACACGACGGTCACGATCGAGGAGACGCCGAGCGGTCGGCCAACGGACTTCGCCGTCTTCCGTGATGGCGATCAGTGCCTTGCGGCCGGCGCGGTCGAACCGGCTTTTCCTGCCATCGGTTTCGACCCGGCAGCGCTCTCGGGCAAGGCGTTCGCCCCGACGGAGTACTCCACGACCCTCGAGCACGCCGCGACGACGGCTTTTACTCCGGGCTATCGAGGCGTGATTGCGAGCGCGCGGACGCCCTGCAGGCCGAGCGGGTGCGTTCGCCACCTTTCGTTTCCCTTTCCATCGTCCGCGATCAGGAGCGTTCCGTCCTCGGTCACGGCGTAGGTAGTCTCGCCGTAGGCGACGTCGACTACCCGTTCCTCGGTCGGAACTGCTCGTCGCTGCCAGCCCGCCTCGACGTGTTCGTAAAGCCCTCCAAGACCCGCAGCGTGTGCCCGCCCGAGCGCTCCCGGGCTCGACGGTTCGGGGTCGGCACCGATCATCGAAAACTCGCCGTTGTGTTCCTCCAGCCAGCCGTTCCCGAGCGCGTAGAGTCCGGTGTCCGTCGCCGCGCGCGGCGTTCCGACGCTCGTGACGTCCCTGGCCGCTCCCAGCCCGCTGTACCGTAGCTCCCCGCTCGTAATTCGGTAGACGCCCGCGGTGCTCGCTAGTAGATCACCCTCGATCGCTCGAATCTCGCCTGCTGGTCCGTTCGGTCCGACCGGCCTGATCGAGTGCCACTCGCCGTCCTCCAAGCGCGCGAGTCCACCTTCACCGGCGGCGAGCACCCGGCCGCGATCGTCGATCGAGACCGCACTCGCCGGGCCGTATCCGAGTTCTTCGATCACTCCTCCGTCGAGCTCGAGAACGGCCTCCTCGCTCGCGAGGACGATCCGTTCGCCGTCCGTCGCAGCGTCGGCGGCGACAGCGCGGTGGACTAACGAGGCGCTGCCGAGGCGTCCGCCCGCGATAGAACAGAGTGCCGTGCCGGTATCGCTCGCGACGACCGCCCGTTCGGGTTCGGTGTTCGGGTCGTGGACGCGCTTCTCGTCGAGGCTGCTCATATCGGTAGTGAACCGCCATCGGACAAAGCTTCTCGGGCTCACTCACCGTCGTCGACTCCCTCCTCGGCCGTTCGGGGGTCTCGCCCGACAGGGGCCCAATCGGCTCGGTATCGAGTACCCGGATCGATCGGCGGGGTCGTCGCAACCGATTTGACCGTCGGGAGCAAAGGGATACGTAATGGAGCTGTTCGGGTCGAGCGGTGTCCGGGGGGTGGCGAACGAGGACCTCACGCCGGAGTTCCTGGTTCGGGTGGCGACGGCCGTCGGGACGGTCTGGGGGGTCAAAGAAGCCGCCGTGGCCCGCGATACGCGAACGACCGGGCGACCCCTCGCCGACGCGGCAGCGAGCGGCCTCGCGAGCGCCGGTATCGACGTCCACCGACTGGGGATCGTCCCGACGCCGGGCGTACAGGCCTACGCCGCCCGCGAGGGGATCCCGGCGCTGATGATCACCGCGAGTCACAACCCCCCACAGTACAACGGGATGAAGGTCATCGGCGAGGACGGCGTCGAACTCCCCGTCGCCGACCTCGAACGGATCGAGTCGGTGCTGCGAACCGAACAGTTCGCCCGTGCGCGCTGGAACGAGATCGGTGTCGAAAAGCGCGTCGAGGGAGCCCACCGGGCCTACGTCGAGGAGCTGCTCGATTCGGTCGATCGAACGCGGATCGCCGAGGCAGATCTCACCGTCGCGATCGATCCCGGCCACGGAGCGGGCTCGCTCACTAGCCCTGACTTTTTCCGGCGGCTGGGCTGTCGCGTGCTGACGCTGAACGCCCAGCCCGACGGTACCTTCCCCGGCCGGGATCCCGAACCCGTCCCCGAGAACTTAGGAGAACTGAGCCGATTGGTCCGGACGAGCGACGCGGATCTCGGGATTGCTCACGACGGCGACGCCGACCGGGCGATCTTCTTCGACGAGCGCGGCGAGTACGTCGAAGGTGACGCCGCGCTCGCCGCGCTAGCAGCCGCCGAACTCAACGCCGGCGATACAATCGTCTCGGCGGTGACGGCCTCCCGACGGCTGAGCGAGGCAGCCGCGGCGGCCGACGCGACCCTCGCGCTCACGCCCGTCGGAAGTACGAACATCGTGACCGCGATCCGGGATCTGCGGAGCGAGGGGGCGTCGGTCCCGATCGCCGGGGAAGGAAACGGCGGGATCTTCTTCCCCGACTATCGCCTGGCGCGCGACGGGGCGTATATCGGTGCGCGCTTCCTGGAACTCATGGCTGGGCAGCCGGCTTCGGCGGTCCTCGCGGCCTTCGACGGCTACTATAACGTCCGGCGGGCAATCGAGTACGGCGAAGGAAGCGAGCGCGAGGCGATCATGGCGGCCATCGAACAGCGGGCGACCCGGGCCGACGCGACGCTCGATACCACGGATGGCTACCGCCTCGATTACGACGATGGATGGGTGCTTGCCCGCCCCAGCGGCACCGAACCCCTCGTCCGGGTCTACGCCGAGGCCCGCGAGCGCGAGCGCGCCGAGGAACTCGCAGCAGGCATGGAGCGTGCGCTCGAAGCCGCCGGAGCCCAGGTCTGACCTGCTGTAGCATGACCTACTGAGGCGTGACCGTCTACCGATCACCGATCGACCCAGCGTTTTCCTCTGGAGGAATAAGAACTCGACGCCGAACCCGACGAGCAGCGTTAGCCAGTCCAGTCTCCGACTGTCGATTCAGGCCCCAGGGTAGGTAGACAGCGCTTCCTCGAGACGGTCGCGCTCGGTTCGCGCTGTTTCGAGTTCACGGTCTATCTCGCCACTCGCCAAACGTTCTCGGGTTTCCGCGTCGAGCGCGGCTCGTGCTCGGGCGGCTCCGCGCAGGTACTCGTAGCGCTCATCCTCGCTCGCCAGCGCCCTGACGACCCGCAGTTTCCCGATCGTCTCCTCGGCGGCGAACCGCCCGAGTGCCGAGCGGAGCTCCCGAGCGCGCCACCACAACTCGTCGGCGGGCGGGGGCGGCCAGCCGACCGAAAGCGGCTCGGCGTCCACGTTCACCAGGTAGGTTCGATGCGTCGCGACGTGACGTTTCAGCTCTTGAGGGGACTCGACGTAGTGATCGAGCTTCGAGTCGGAGTACTCGCTGTAGGTGAGGAGTTCCGGGATCGACTCGGTGCCCGCCTCGCTTCCCTCGACGTACTCCCGCAGGTCCGCGGGCGGCTGATCGAACGGGACGAGCGGGAAGGCCGCCGTCGAAGCGAGAAATTCGAGCACGACGCGGGCGCTCTCCTCGCGGCGGAACGCCTCGAATTCCTCACGGACCGCCTCGTCGTAGGCGGCGATCGGTTCCCTGAGTTCCTTGACCGGGGCGTCGAGGTCGGCCCGTCCGTACTGCTGTACTCGCTCTAATTCCTCGATCCGATCGTCCAGCGCGTCCTGACGTTCGAGAACTGCCCGTCGGGCGTCCCGGTAGCGTTCGTGGGCGTTCTGGCGTTCGTCGAGCCTGGCTACGGCCTCCCGGGCCTCGGAGAGCGTCTCGCGGGCGTGCTCGAAATCCGCCGTCGAGAGCCGGCGTTTGTCGAAGTGCTCGGCGGCGCGCTCGAAGGCCTCTCGGTGCGGGAGGTCCTCGGGCAGGGATCCGGCGTGCTCGGCAAATTCGCTTTGGAATCGGACGAACGCCTCGAAGTCCCCGCTGCCGGTCGCCCGGTCCTCGTAACGATCGAGTAGACTTCTCGCCCGGTCGTGTGCTGCGGCGAGTTTCTCTAACTCGTCCTCGCCGATCTCGCTTACCCGCTCGCGGGCGCTTTCGTGGGCCTCGTGGGCCTCGGCGAAGGCGTCGATCAGTGTCCCGATGTCGGCGTCGGTATCGGCATCGACGGCGGTTCGATCGCTCGTTTCCGCCATGTTCACTCGTCGTAGACGGCGGGATCGAAGACGCGATCGTCGACGACCTCGGTTTCGACGCTGAGCGTCTCGGGGGTGCTCGTGTCCGCCTCCTCCTTCCCTCCGTCGCCGTCCTCGTCGGAGCCCTCGTGCGAGACGCCCTCGACCGACCGGTAGAAACAGGTCGCGTGGCCGGTGTGACAGGCTCCACCCTCCTGAGAGACGCGATACAGAAGCGTATCGCCGTCACAGTCGATCCTGACCGCCGCTACGTGCTGGACGTTTCCGCTCGTCTTTCCTTTCTGCCAGAGTTCCTCTCGGCTGCGCGAGTAGTAGTGAGCCAGTCCCGTTTCGGTGGTTCGGGTTATCGCTTCGGCGTTCGCGTACGCGAGCATCAATACCTGGCCGGAGTCCTGTTCCTGGGCGATAACGGGGACCAACCCTTCCGCGTCGAACTCGATAGTGACGTCGGGCGCGGTTGTAGCTGTGGCGTCCGCTTCGCTCATGGGCTGCGGTAGCCCGGTTCCGTCTATAGGCCTTTTCCTGACCGCGAGCGACGGTCGCCGGTCGATGCCCCTTTCAACGCTAGGAGGAGCCGCGAGAACGGTGGTGTGATCAGATGACGAAGGAGACCGTCGAAGCCGAGTCGAGACGTTCGATGGCCAGTCCGTGGTACCGGTGACGACCAGTAGATGGGCGGAAAAGGAGAGTGGCCGAGAGCGGTGCACTCGAATGACAGCGGCTGACCTTTCACTGCTCACTGTCGGCCCGGCAGGTGTTTGAATTAAAGGATCGGGGATTGCCATCGCTGCGTGGCTCGTGGCCCTGGTGGCTCGGGCCGGGGTCGCCTTCGGGCTCTATCGTGTACTCGCACTTGTCTCCAGTGATGTCTGAGAACTGTCTGTTCTGGTCGGCTGGACTTCGCTCTGGTCTCCGCTACTTACTCCGACTCGGCGATCGTTCGGGCGAAGTCCTCGACAGGGATCACCGAGTAATCGACGCTCATAGTATCTCTGGTGGCCCGGATCTTCCCGACGAACGTCGAGATCTCCTCCAAGTCGCCATCGAGGATGAACAGCTCCATGCAGTAGTGATCGCCGACGTGGCTGTGGAAATTCGACGCGACGAGGTGTTCGTGTTCGTGGCGCAGCCCCATCATGCGCTCCTCGACGCTCGTCGTCTCGAAGTCGAACAGGACGGTGACGACCCCTAGTAGTTCCCGATCCTCGAGCCGGCGATCCTCGAACTCCCCCAGCAGGTCGCGGGCAGCCTCGCGCATCACTTCGCTGCGGCCGGTGTAGCCGTGTTCCTCGGCGAACCTATCGATCCGGCCCAGCAGTTCGTCGGGCATCGAGATGCTCACGACAGCCATGTACTAACACGACCACCCGCGAGTATCAGTCTTTAGCATCGACGAACCACCATCGGCACCTAAATCGTATCGGTCGGGTCGTGCTCACCGGCCATGCGCCGTGCTTCGCTCGCGTAGCGCTCGCGCTTCTCGGGATCTGTGACGGCTCCGAAGTTCTTGGGAGGAGCGCGGGTCGTCGCGTACGTATCCCGGGCCGGCGAAACTGGTGAGCGCACGTTCCTTCCTTAGGTAGCGCTCGCCGTCGGTCGTCGCGTAGACGAGAATCACGAGGTTCTGTTCGTCGTCGGAGAAGGTACGCTCGACCAGCCAAGCACGGATTTCGTCGTCAGCCATATCGAGAGGAAGGAACGAAGCCTTCTGAGTCGATCCCCGGCCGGTCAGGACGACACAGCGAGCGTCGGGAGGGAAACCGAACCCGATCGGACCCTATCGATCGTGCGAGACGATCTCGCCCGGCTCGGTGCGCGCGCCCGCCGAGAGCACAACACCCGGGTACAGCGTCGTATCGATGCCCGTCTTCACGCTATCACCGACGACGACGCCGTACTTCCGACGGCCGGTTGAGACCCGTTCGCCTTTCACAGTCTGGCGCACTGCCTCGTCGTCGTGCCGGAGGTTCGCGACGGTCGTCCCCGCGCCGAAGTTGATTTCGCGGCCGAGCACGCTGTCGCCGACGTAGGAGAGGTGAGGTATCGCGGAGTCGGCCATCAGGATGCTGTTTTTGATCTCGACGGAGTGGCCGACTTCGGTGTCCTCACCGAGCAGGGTCGCCCCCCGGACGTAGGCGTTCGGCCCGATGTGCGCCCCGGCCCGGACGAGGACCGGGCCTTCGATCACCACGCCCGGTTCGACCGTCGCTCCTTCCTCGACGACGACCGTCCCCCGGAGGTCTGCCTCGGCGGCTACCTCGCCCTCGATCACACGTTCCAGCTCGGCGAGCTTCCACTCGTTGGCTTCGAGTAGTTCCCAAGGCCGCCCGACCCCGAGCCAGCGATCGATCTCGGCGTAGGCTACCTCGTGTTTGTCGATGGTGCGGGCCAGGACGTCAGTGATCTCGCGCTCGCCCCGCTCGCTTTTCTCGACGTCGAGCCACTCGCGGGCCGCCGCGGGGAAGGCATACGCGCCGGCGTTCACGAGATCAGTGTCGGGGTCGGCGGGTTTCTCGACGATGCCCGTCACTCGCCCTTCCTCGACCGACAGCACGCCGTAATCGGACGGATTCGGCGCGCGGTAGGCCCCGACGGCAGGCGCGGAGTCGAGCAGCGCCGCGATACTGCCGAGGTCGTAGAGGTCGTCGCCATTCAGGACGCAAAAGTCCCCCTCCAAGTGCTCGCTGGCGGCGGCTACGGCGTCGGCGGTTCCCTCTTGGCTCTCCTGGACGGCGTAGCTGACCGGCGTGCCCCGGTATTCCTCGCCGAAATAGGTTCGAACGGCCTCGGCTTCGTAGCCGACGACGAAGATCAGCTCCTCCGTGCCGGCTTCGACGGCGGCGTCGGCGGTGTGGGAAACGAGCGGCCGATCGGCGACCGGGAGCATCGGTTTCGGCAACTCGGCGGTGAGCGGGCGCATCCGGGTCCCTTCCCCGGCAGCGAGGAGAACGGTCTGCATACTCGGGGAACCGGTGTCGAGCCCGAAAGAGCTACCGAACTGCTCCGCAGGTAGCCGCCGTGCAATCGAAGTAGCTGTCCGCGGACACTCCTCGTTGCAGAGGGGCGATCGACCGCTCCTCGTGGCAGCTGGGTTGGTAGGACCGACACCGGGATTTCACTACCGTTCGAATCGCCGGGTATGGAGTTCGTCCTCTCGGTGCTCGCCTTGTGTACCGGCATCCTCGCGGGCGCGCTGTTTCGCTTCCTCGGCGTGCCGATCCCGGCCCCGCCGAACATCCCCGGACTGCTGGGGATCGTCGGGATCTACCTCGGATTCAAGCTGATCGAATATCTGGGAGTCGGGATCGACCTGCTGGATTTAGTCGGGCTCTGAACCTACCGTCCTGAATCGACGCGTCGGCGATCGCCGAGGGCAGTTTTCGTCGAGTGCGAACGACAGGGTAGCGGGAGCAACAAAGCGACTGTCGACAGTATCAGAAGGATGATCGACTAACCAAAATTCACACTCCACCGCTCTCAGCACTTCCTCACGACTCATTTGCGAGACCGAACTAGGAGCCGTGACCACCCTTCACCGAAACGGGGTATACGGCCACCGGCTCGGAGACTCGCAGCTTCGATTACTCGAGGTCGAAGCGATCGAGCGTCATCACCTTGTGCCAGGCCTCGGCGAAGTCGCGCACGAACTTCTCCTCGGCGTCGTCGGCTCCGTAGACCTCCGCGATGGCTCGAAGCTGGGCGTTCGACCCGAAGACCAGATCCGCGCGGGTTCCCGTCCACTCGAGCTCGCCCGTCTCGCGGTCGTAGCCCTCGAAGAGGTTCTCGGACTCGTCGACCGGCTCCCACTCGGTGTCCATGCCGAGCAGGTTCGCGAAGAAGTCGTTACTCAGCGTTCCCGGCCGGTCGGTGAGAACGCCGTGATCCGCCTCGCCGTGGGTCGCACCGAGCGCTCGCATGCCGCCGACCAGCACCGTCATCTCCGGGGCCGTCAGGTCCATGAGTTCGGACCTGTCGACCAGCATCTCCTCGGCTGGCCGCTCGGCTTCCGTCCCGTAGTAGTTCCGGAACCCATCGGCTTCGGGGTTGAGCGCCTCGAAGGAGTCGACGTCGGTCGCCTCTTGGGTAGCGTCCGTCCGGCCCGGTTCGAAGGGGATCTCCACGTCGTAGCCAGCGTCTGCCGCTGCCTGCTCGACAGCTGCGTTGCCGCCGAGGACGATCAGGTCCGCGAGCGAGACCTGCGTTCCATCGGAGCGCGAGTCGTTGAACTCCTCTCGGATCTCCTCTACGGTATCGAGGACGGTCGCTAGCTGTGCGGGCTCGTTCGCTTCCCAGTCACGCTGGGGGCGTAGTCGGATGCGAGCCCCGTTCGCGCCGCCGCGCTTGTCGCTGTCGCGGTAGGTCGATGCCGAGGCCCAGGCGGTCTCGGCCAACTGAGAGACCGACAGGTCCGAATCGAGCAGTTCCGCTTTGAGTTCGGCGACCTCCTCCCCGCCGATCAGCTGGTAATCGGCGTCGGGGAGGGGGTCTTGCCACAGCATCTCCTCGTCCGGTACTTCGGGGCCGAGGAACCGTTCAGGCGGGCCCATGTCACGGTGGATCAGCTTGTACCACGCTCGTGCGAAGGCGTCCTGGAACACCTCGGGTTCGGCCTGGAAGCGCTCGATGACCTCCCGGTAGTCGGGGTCGTCCTTCAGGGCGATGTCCGTCGTCAGCATCATCGGGGTCTGGCTCTCCGAGCGGTCGTGGGCGTCCGGCGCGGTGTCCTCTAATTCCTCGTCGGTCGGCCGCCACTGCCACGCGCCGCCGGGGCCCTTCTCCGCTTCCCACTCGTAATCGAGCAGGTTATCGAGATAGCCCATGTCCCATATCGTCGGCGTGTCGTTCCAGGGGCCCTCGATACCGCTGGTGATCGTATCCGCGCCCTTGCCGGACTCGTGGTCGCTCTCCCAGCCCAGCCCCTGTTTCTCGATGGGGGCCGCTTCGGGCTCGGGACCGAGATTGGTAGGTTCGTCGGACCCATGGACCTTCCCGAAGGTGTGGCCGCCGGCGATGAGCGCCGCGGTCTCCTCGTCGTTCATCGCCATCTGGCCGAAGGTCTCGCGGATGTTGTGTGCCGATCCCTCGAGGTCCGGTTCGCCGTGTGGGCCCTGTGGGTTCACGTAGATGAGCCCCATGACGGAGTTCGCGAGCGGGTTCTCGAGGTTGCCCTCCTCGTCGAAGCGCTCGGGACCGGTTACCTCCATCTCGTCTTCGGGCCCCCAGTCGACGGACTCGTCGGCCTGGAAGGCGTCCTCGCGCCCGCCGGCGAACCCGAAGGTCTCGAAGCCCATCGACTCCAGGGCGACGTTCCCCGTAAGCACCAACAGATCGGCCCAGGAGAGGCTCTTGCCGTACTTCTGTTTGACCGGCCAGAGCAGCCGGCGGGCCTTATCGAGGTTCGCGTTGTCGGGCCAACTGTTCAGCGGCGCGAAGCGCTGTCCGGCCTCGGAGGCGCCACCACGACCGTCGGCGACGCGATACGTGCCGGCGCTGTGCCACGCCATCCGAATGAAAAACGGCCCGTAGTGGCCGTAATCCGCCGGCCACCAGTCCTGGGAGGTCGTCATTACCTCCTCGATATCCGTTTTCACTTCGTCCAAGTCCAGCGACTCGAAGGCCTCGGCGTAATCGAAGTCCTCGTCCATCGGATCGGACGGGCGGGTGTTCCGGTCGAGGATATCCAGGTTCAACCGGTTCGGCCACCAGTCCTCGTTGGTCTTACTCATCGCCGACTGATTAGTGCTTTCGCAACTTAAGATTGTCTAATCCGATAAGGAAATTCCTCACAGCTAAAGCAGTCTCTCGTATAGATGCTCGCTTTTAGTGGTGAGTTCACATTCCCCGTTCAGCAGGCCTCTCGAAACCTCCCCCTCTCCCTTTCCTTCGAGCGTGCCGAGGAAGCCGTCGTTTCGGCCGGAACGAAGTCGAGAATCGCGGGCGACCGCTGGACGTGGAGGGCGACGATGAAACGGGTCCGGCGCAAGTAAAGGGTACTTTTGGCTCCGGGCCCTCGATTAGGTATGGACGAGCACCTGCCGATCGAGAAGCTCCACTTCGAGGCCGCGCCGAGCGTCGATAGGGTGCCCGGTCCACGCTCGCGGGAGCTCCGCGAGAGACAATCCCGCATCGAGAGCAACGCGGTCGTCTATCCGACCGACGTTCCCCTTGCCTTCGAGGAGGGGCAAGGCGCGACCCTAAAGGACGTCGATGATAATTACTACCTCGATTTCTTCGCGGGCATCGGCGTGCTCAACGTCGGCCACTCCCATCCCTGGGTCACCGCAAGCGTCGCCCAGCAGGCGGGCACGCTCTCACAGACGCTCGATTTCCCGACGGAGGCCCGCCTTGAGCTGATCGAGAAGCTAGACGAGATCGCGCCCGGCGATCTCCAGGGTAACAATTGCGTCGTCTTCGGCGGGCCGACCGGCAGCGATGCAGTCGAGGGCTCGATCAAGCTCGCGAAGTACAATACCGGCAACAACGGACTGATCGCCTTCTATGGAGCCTTCCACGGCGAGACCGCCGGAGCGTACAGTCTGACCGCCGATACGAAGTACAAGCAGCCCTACACCCCCTTGCTTGCGGAGGTCGAACACATCCCCTATCCTGACTCCTTTCACCAGGACAAAGATGACGAGCAGGCGGTCGCGGATGCCTTAGCGGCCGCTCGGAGGGTATTAGAAGATCGCTTCGGCGCGATGCCGAACCCAGCGGGCGTCTGGGTCGAGCCCATTCAGGGTGAAAACGGTATCATCGTCCCGCCGGAGGGCTTCCTCTCGGGGCTGAAAGACCTCACCGACGCTCACGACGTGCCCCTGATAATCGACGAGATCCAGACCGGGATGGGCCGCACCGGCAAGTGGTTCGCGAGCGAGTACGCGGGCGTCACGCCCGATATCATGCCGATGGCCAAGGCACTGGGCAGCGGCCTGCCGCTCTCGGCGACGATGTACCACGAGGATCTCGATACCTGGGGTCCCGGCGGCCACACGGGCACTTTCCGGGGGTTCCTCCCGGCGATGCGGGCGTCGGTCCGAGCCATCGAGTACATTCAATCCCAGGAGCTACTCGCTCATTCCCGAACGGAGGGTGAGTACATGCTCGAGCGCCTCCAGGGGGCCACCGAATCGAACCCTGCGATCGGGGAGGTCCGGGGCCGGGGGATGTACGTCGGTATCGACTTCACCGACGGGGAACAGCGCTCGAGCCAGGAGCTCGTCGGGGCCGTGCAGACGGCCTGCTACGAGGAAGGCGCACTCGTCTGGACCGGCGGGGACGACGATACGATCCGTCTAATACCGCCACTGGTGATGACCCACGATCAGGTCGAGACCGGCCTGGATATCCTTATCGAGGCCATCGAGAGCGTGACGGCAGCCTGATCGCCGATACGGAGGCGCTTACCCCGAAGCGAGCGTAGATTGAAGGTTACCGGGTGTGGGAAGGAGATCATGTCGAATCTCGAGGGCGAGAGCGTCGTCGTGACGGGTGCGAGCCGCGGCCTGGGACGATCGATGGCCGAACGGTTCGCCGAGGAAGGTGCGAAGGTCGCGCTCACCGCACGCGACGAAGAACGGCTGGAAGACGTGGCCGCCGACCTGCCCGGCGAGTCGCTGGTCGTCCCGGCCGACGTTCGAAGTAGCGAGGCGGTCGAGGAGGTCGTCGAAAGGACCGTCGAGGAATTCGGCGGTATCGATACGCTGGTCAACAACGCCGGGGTCAGCTTACTCGGAATGGAGGACTCGCGCACGCCCTTGACCGGGATCTCCGCGGAGCAGTGGGATACGGTTCTCGAAGTGAATCTCAAAGGCGTGTTCCTGTTCACCCGCGAGACTCTGCCGCACCTGTACGAGCGGGAAAGCGGCAACGTCATCAACATCTCTTCGGGACTGGGCCGGCGGGCCATCGGCGGCGCGGGGCCCTACGTGAGTTCGAAGTGGGGATTAGAGGGGCTTACCCGCGTGAGCGCCCTCGAAGGCGAGGACCACGGCGTGAACGCCAACGCACTCGATCCGGGCGGACGGGTCGATACCGACATCTGGGCCCATCTCCCCGACGAGGAGCGCGAGGAGATCCTCGATTCCGACGTGATGGACGACGCGGCCGTGTTGCTCGCCGCGCAAGGGCCTGAGGGTGTGACCGGCGAGTCGATGACCGCCGAGGAGTGGGAAACCCGGCTTGGATAGCTACCAGGTCGAGAGAGCTACTACCGGCAGGAAGCCAGCCACGCTACTCGCGAGCGTCCTCAGTCTCGTCCCTTTCGACCTCGGATTCCTGAGTCTACGCGACCTGTGAGCCGCCGTCGACTTGGAGGTGCTCGCCGGTGACGTAATCGGCCTGCTCGCTCGCCAGGTAGAGGTACGCCCCGGCGAGGTCTGTGGGTCGGCCGGCACGCGTCGGCGGGGTCGGGTCCTCCTCGGAGCCAATGGACTCCCCGGCGCGTTCGGACCAGCCTTCGGTGATCTCCGTCGCGATCGGGCCCGGCGCGACGCTGTTGACCCGAATGTCGTATTGAGCGAGTTCGAGCGCCGCGCTGCGCGTGATCATGCGGATCGCGCCCTTCGTCGCCGCGTAGTGGGAGTGTTCCCACTCGGGGTCGGTGGCAGTCGTCGAGGCGGTGTTCAGAACTACCCCCGGTTCGTCGCGCTCGATCATGTCCTCCGCGGCGATCTGCGTGCCGAAGAAGACTCCCCTGGAGTTCACGCCCTGTACCGTCTCGAAGTCCTCGCGGCTCACCTCCCGGAACTCCAGGCTGACGTGGACGCCGGCGTTGTTGATCATTACGTCGACGCCGCCGAACTCCCGGGCCGCCCTGACGACCGCCTCAAGCTGGTCGGGGTTGCTGACGTCGGTCTCGACGTACTCCGCGACACCCCCCTCCGCTTCGATCGCTTCGTGGGTCGGGGCCTCGCTGTCGAGGTCCTTCGGGTCCGACCGGACGTCGGCGTTGATGACGGTCGCGCCCGCCTCGCCAAAGGCCAGTGCTACTGCTCGACCGATACCTGAACTCCCACCAGTGACGATAACCGTCTCGTGCTGGAAGTTTCCGGTGATAGATCCCATCGGTCGAAACGAGCCGTTCCGGCGGTTTAATGACCCGGATCGCTATCCGGCGTCCGCGATGCTCCCTCTTGATCAGGAAAACGGATCGACTCGGTTGCGGGATCGATCTCGATCTCGCCGCCGATCGGGATGGGACAGGTCGGATGGGTGTGGCCGAACTCACAGTCGAAGACGAGCGGAGCAGCCGGATTGTAAATCTCGAGGACGTCCGCGACGGCCTCGCGCTGGCGCTTTCGGTAGTCCGCCCGCCACTCCGGGGGATCGTCCTCGACGTGTGAGCGCGCGGCGGCGCGTCCGATCAACACACCATCGAAGCGTTCGAGCAGTCCCCGCTCACCGAGTGCTCGAAGGTTCGCGCTGACGGCATTCGGATCGGGGATCAACTCGCTCGTCTCTAACGCGAGGACGGTGCCGGTCGGGGAATCGGGGTCAGGGAGGTACCGATCGGCCAGGAACTGCTCGACGAGGATCTGATAGCACCCGCCCCAGATCCGGCCCGATACCCTCTCCTCGCCACCGAGCCAGACGCGACCATTGGATTCCTCGATCTCTCGGGTGGTCTCGATCGAGTCGGGGTCCGTCCAGTCGCCGGCTTCGTCGGTGAAGACGTCTGCCTCGTCCCACTCGCCGATCGACTCCTCGAACAGAGCACGGCCGAGATACTTCTTCGTATAGTCGAACATCTCGCCGTCCATCGCGTACTCGAGCAGCGTCGAGCCGCCGTAGTAGGAGACGATGCCTTCGTTCCAGAGGAACAGGGCCAGGTTCGTGTTATCGGAGTAGCCAAAGAAGCGCGTTGGGTGCTCGCGGAGTACCTCGCTATCGAGATGGGGGAGTATCCTTATCTGATCGTTGCCGCCGATGTTCGCGATCACCGCTGAAATATCGGGCTCGCGGAAGGCGTTCATGACGTCTTCGGCGCGGGCTTTCTGATTAGCGGCGAGCCATTCCGGATCAGCGGTCGCGGTCGGGTACTCGATCGGCTCGAGATCGAAGACCGCTTCCATTCGTTCGAGACCGAGTTCGTAGACGTGCCGAGCGAACGCCGGTGCGTTCGACGCAGGGGCGACGACCGCGACCTGATCACCGGGACGGACGGGCGGTGGCGTGACGAACTCGGGCATAAATCGTGTGAGTCACGATATGATATAAATTTCACCGGTTATCGATGCAGTGCCCCCTGTTTGCAAGGTCGCATCGCAAACTCGATCGCTGGGGGTTCACGTTCGATCGGCCTCGATATCGACCGCGCGGAGGTAGATATAGTCCGACATATAAAAATTTATATTTTGTCTCTAAAACCATCATCGAAGGCCGGTCAACCGGTAGGACACTCCTGCCGCACGCGCGAGCGAACCGAAGGTGAGCGAGCGTTTTTGGTGCAGATTTTTGCTGGCCCCGCAGTCCTTCGAGAGAGCGAAGCTCTCTCGTGGTGACAAAAGGCGCTTCGCGCTTTTTGAACCATGAGCGAATGACCGTAGGGAGTGAGCGATCGAGGACGCCAGGAAAAAGGTGCGTTAGTAGGACCGCACTTTCGGCTCGTAGGTCTTGTTCTCGCCCTCTAGGATGACGGGCTTGTAGTAGAGCTCGGGTTCCCCGTCGTTCCAGGCGAGCATGGTGTGTTTGATCCACTCCTCGTCTTTACGCTCCTGGTGGGCCTCCCGCCAGTGCGCACCCCGGAACTCGGTACGGGCGAGCCCCGAGAGGGTGATGGCTTCGGCGAGGTCGATGAGATTGCGGGTCTCGATCGCGTGGGTCAACTCGGTGTTGAACGTCCGGGAGGGATCGAAGACCGCGACGTCGGTGTAGGCCTCTCGGGTCTCCCGGATGTCTTTCAGCGCTTGTTTCAGGCCCTCTTCGTTGCGAAAGACGTTGACGTTCTCGGTCATCGCCTTCTGGAGGCGGCCGCGGATGGTCGCGTGTTTCACGCCGTCGTCCCGCTCTAAGAACTCGGTGATGCGATCGCGTTCGCGCTCGACGGCTCGCGAGACGGTCTCGCTCGCGCCCATGATCTGTGCGCCGCCATCCGCCCGCGTTCCGCTCCCTGCTTCGTGCCCGCCGTCGGCGGCGACGTTACCGCTCTCGGAGCGGGGGGCGACCGCGCCGGGTTCGACGGGAGTATCGAGCTCCGGGCCGCCGGTACTCGCGCCGGGGCCGGTCTCGATCTCGGCGGTCTCCATTTCTCGGCCAGCAGCGTGCCAGCCCGCCCGCCCGCCGAAGACGATGAGCTCCGGGAGTGCGTTGCCCCCGAGCCGGTTCGAGCCGTGTACCGACACGCAGGCACACTCGCCGGCTGCGTACAACCCCTCGATACAGGTCTCGCCGTTCTCGTCGACCTCGATACCACCCATCTCGTAGTGCTGGCCGGGCTTGACCGGCATGGGCTCCTCGAGGCCATCCACTCCTTCGAAGTCACGCGCGAGGTGGAGGATGTTCTCCAGGCGGTCGGTGATGCGTTTCTCGCCGAGATGACGCATGTCGAGGTGGACGTACTCGTCCTCGATGCCCCGGCCCTGGTTCACCTCGGTCAGTTCCGACCGGGAGACGACGTCCCGGGAGGCGAGTTCGCCGTCGTTGTTCGCATAGCCGCGTTCGAACATGAAGCGCTCGCCCTCCGCGTTGTACAGGATGCCACCCTCGCCGCGTACCCCTTCGGAGATGAGCACGCCCGTCGAGGGCAGTGTAGTGGGGTGGAACTGGACGAACTCCATGTCCTCCAAGGGTGCGCCCGCCCGGTAGGCCATCGCCTGCCCGTCGCCCGTGTTCGCGACTGCGTTCGTCGTGTGATCGTAGACCTGGCCAGGGCCGCCGGTCGCTAAGATCACGCCGTCGTGGGCGACGAAGCCATCGAGGTCGCCACTCTGAATGTCGTAGGCGACACAGCCGTAGCAGCGTCGCTCTTCGGGGTCGTCCTCGTCGGTCACGGCTAGGTCGGTGACGTACCACTCGTCGTAGACGGTGATCCCACGTTTGACGACCTGCTGGTACATCGTGTGCAGCAGGTGGTGGCCCGTCTCCGCGCCGGCATAGGTGGTCCGTGGGAACGAAAGGCCGCCGAATGGTCGTTGGCTCATTCGGCCGTCGTCGTCCCGCGAGAAGGGCATCCCCTCGTGTTCGAGGCGCATCACTTCGTCGGGACTCTGCTGACAGAGGGTCTCGATCGCTGGGGCGTCCCCCAGGTAATCCGAGCCCTTCATCGTGTCGTAGGCGTGGTCCTCCCAGGAGTCGCCCTCCCGGAGCGCGGCATTGATGCCGCCTTCGGCCGCGCCGGTGTGACTTCGTACGGGGTGCAGTTTCGAGACCAGCGCGACGTCTGCGTCCTCCTCGTCTGCCGCGACCGCCGCTCGGAGCCCTGCACCGCCCGCGCCGATGACGACGACGTCGTGTTCGTGCATGATCGGTCTTACTCTATCCTACGGACTGGAGGGGCTTGAACCTGGCTACCGGGTTGCGGTTCGCCGGCTTTCCCACTGCGTGCCGGTGGTGTGAAGATTGTGGGGTTCGAGGAACACCACAGACTAATCGAAACTAGACAGGAATGTCTGGTTGACTCTACGTTTCCCAACGGTTTGAGATATACTTCGCCATTTCTTCTCTTTTTAGTGGCTGGGATGAACTTCCTTGTCGAACGTAGAACTTGTTGTCAGCCGTGAATAAAGCGTTTGGACTGGGATCTACGTAGATAGCACAAATGTCTGTCCCCTGTACTTGATGTTGCTGTATAGAGGTGCAGGAGGCCGCAAATGCCTCCCCAATGTTACTACTAATCACGTCACCGACTTGGAGTGCAAACCCATCCCACTTCTCATTCATCGATTGATAGTCTCTATTCAGACCTGTGACTTCTTTGTCGCTGTCTCTGACTCCAATAATGACTACACCTCCCTCGCTGTTCCCAAATGCAGCAACTTCGTCCGTGACGTTTGATTTTAGGCTTTTCCTTTGTTTATTGTTGTGAACATCGTGCTGGAGAGTTTCTTTATATTCCAAATGCTGACTCTCTTCCTGACCGATCGTCTCTGGAATCTGTATTTCAGGCGATTTAAGCTGATCCTCACTGGTTAAGATATCATCGATTGATAGTATTCGATCTTGATCTGATTCGTTCAACTCCTCGAGATCCTCTGCACATACTATTGGTCTGACGCCACGCTTTGCAAAGAAAGTATATCCCGCCGTGTGAGCACTGACGCCATACTTTCTCAGATTATAATCCGATTCATCATCGCAATACAAACATCCTCCCTTTCTGGGTTCTCCGAAATTTAGCTTATTGTTTACACATCGATCACAGACAAGTTCGAACTCTTCACTCGAAGGTTGACTGAGGCCCCATACGACTCGATCTGGAGTTGTCTCAACGAACTTTCCACAGAGGTAGCAGTATTCTGTCATTCTACCAACCAAGTCGGCGCTTCATTAATTCGTTACCTGCCCTGTCTTTCATCTGTTCCCATGTTCTGAAACGACTGTGTTGATCTACATAGCGGTCCAGTTCTATCTCAGAAAGCGCCTCAAAATCCTCTTGTGTATCTACGTTCCAGGGACCATTCTCAAAAATTCCTCAATTTGTTGTGCATCAGTATACTGTCTCATGAATGACTGGGGAAATAGCTCGTCAAATGGAATATGCTCTCCATTCATTTTGTCTACTTGCTCAATATCTTCTTGAAGGCTCTCCAGATCCTCTATGAAGTCGTCAAAACCGTCTATACTGAATCCCATAGCTGACAATTGTACAAGCACTCACATCAACGTTGTGCTCAGAAAAACTCATACTGCTGAAATCCAGTCGAAACGCGCAACAGATAATTTTCTTTTCTCAAGCAAATTAAATAATACGAATGGTCTTTGTCCTGCGAGCGAACGAAGTGAGTGAGCGGCTTTTTGGTGCAGATTTTTGGAGGAGCGGTGCCCGCGGCGCCCGAAGGGCGTGAGGACACCCGACGTGGTTCGAAAGACGCCGAAGGCGTCTTTCGTCATGCCGAGACGGCTTCGCCGTCTCGTAGCAAGAAAAAGGTGCGTTACCAGAACTTCAAGTTCTTCTTTACCGCTTCGCGCTTCAACTCCTGGATGTGCTCGGTGAGGGGAATGTCCTTCGGGCAGACCTCCGTACAGGAGAATTGGGTCTGACAGCGCCAGACGCCGTGTTCCTGCTCGATGATCTCCAAGCGATCCTGCTTGATGGTCTCTTCCTCCCGGTCGTCCATTACGAATCGGTAGGCCATGTTGATCGCCGCCGGGCCCAGG
>PXRJ01000062.1 GCA_003021705.1 Halobacteriales archaeon QS_3_64_16 | reverse complement strand
CCCCGGTGCCTCGCCGATAAAGACGACTGCGGCATCGGGCCCACCGGTGCCGTTGACGACCTGCGATCGTGAGTCGACGAGTTCGGGACAGCGCGTACAACTCACCACGTCCAGTCCCTCGATATCTGCCATACCTCTATTGGGATAGCGGTTCACTAAGGGTTCGCGGTCCCGGCGGCCGACTCCCCGTAGCTCGCCGGACCCTTCCGGTAGCTCCTCGCTTTGATTGAGGGTCGCTCGCAATCCCGCCTACCGACAGCTAACGAATACGGATGGGGGCAAAGGGATTCGCGCTCGATGTATCGGGTACTCGGTGAACCCGAGTCGCCTCGGAGACTACGGGGGGGGGTAACACGGGATCACCGGCTGGCGAACCGCTCAGCTCCCGGTGCCGTCGTCGCCACGAGATACCGACTCCGTTCTGAATCGAGAAGCGATCTGTGTATCCATCGAGGCACGTGAGGAGAAAGCTTATGATAAGCAATGACAACACTCGAATATGAGGGACCCAACTGGCGGGGAGCTGCTTACTTCCGGTGAAAAGACTCACCCTACAGGCGGCCCCCTCGGAACTATCATCGGTTTCGTCGGTTTCGCCGTCATCGTCGTGGTTTTCATCGGCACCTTCGTCGGACTGGAGGATCTTCTACAGTTGATCGTGCCACAGTGGGCACTCTTTCCCCTCACCGTTCTCAGCCTGGCGGTTCTCGTCGTCGTAGCGTTTGCCGGTGTGATCCGGGCGGCCGAGCGGTGGCGGAACCCGGTAGCGCTGCCCGCTCGCTATCCGTGATTTCGACCTCTTTCCCTCCCAGCGATCCCTACGCTCGTTCCGGGCCCTGTTTCGACTCCCACCGATCGGCCGCCCGCGCGGCCAACCGAGCGACCCTGAGCGGTTCCGGACGGCCGCCCTCGGGAGTGAAGGCTCGGAGCACTTCCCCCTCTTCGCCGTCCGAGAGACCGACGCTACGAACGAAAACCCTCTCGCCGCCGACGTCGAGCGGTCGTCGCGAGGGTTGGCGGCGGTAGGTGGCGAGGCGCTCCTCCAAAGCCGCTCCGGAAAAGGCCGCTCGGAGGCCGGCTTCGAGCCCGTTCTCGCTTTCCTCGTAGGTGATCGAACAGACCGGGCGATCGGCTACTCGGTGAATTTCTCGGAGGTCGAGGACGTTGTACCACGCGAGCGCGAGCCCCGAAACCAGGACGTAGCGAACGTCCTCTCGGTCGAGTCGGTCGAGGAGATCACGGACGGCATCGGTGCCGTCGGTCCCGCCAACAGTACAAGAACCGAAGACGAACCCGTCCGTGACGCGGCTCGCCCTGGTAATAGTGCCACAGAGCGTACTGGTCGTTCCCTCGTGTCCACGGAAGGACTCGGCGATTCCGAGCGCGCGCACCCCAGGTTTCACGATCTCACGACGATCGACGCCCGTGATCGATTACTCCTCTTTGATGTCTTCGAGGCGATCGAGCAGTTCGTCGTTCGAGGCGGTGAACTCGAAGCTCACCTCACCCTCGTGGTCGTTTTCGGTCGTCTCCACGCCGTCTTTCTCGTCGAAGTCGACGTTCTGGTCTCCCTGCTCTGATTCGTCGTAGCTCCCGAAGCCCATAATCACTCCTTCCTACGAGAGATGTGATCAAAAAAGGTTCGCTCCCTAGCACCTACTCCTGACCCCCGAGGAAAGGCGAGTACCCGGACGAACTAAGCCACCGCACGACCAATCGATTCCATGGACGTTCATAACGTGACCGCCGCGGCCAATACGTTCACCTGCAATGCCTTTCTCGCCCTCGGTGAGGTGCCCACGCTGGTCGACGCTGGCGCAATGGCCGGCGTCACGGAAGTGATCGCCGAGCACACCGACGAACTCGATCGCGTCGTCCTCACCCACCAGCACGGCGATCACGTCGGACGACTAGGGCAAGTACTCGATCGCTTCGACGCCGAGCTCTACTGTTACGATTGCCATCCCCGACGCACCGAGGAAATCACGGACGGCGACTCTCTCGCGATCGGCGAAGAGGACTTCGAGGTGATCCACACGCCCGGTCACGCCGACGATCACGTCTCGCTGATTTCCGAGTCGACGATCTTCTCCGGCGACGTAGTGGTCCATAACGACGGCGCGTTCGAGTATGGCAGTTTCGGCCGGACGGACATGGCCGGCCAGTCTAGAGACCGGCTCGTCGAGTCGATCGAGACCATCCTCGACCGGCTGCCCCAAGGGGTTTCGCACATGTACGCGGGCCATGGCGAGGAGTTCCACGGCGACGTCCGGGACGTGATCGAGACCGCACTGGAGCGTGCCGCACAGCACGAGCCGAAATATCCCGACGAGTAACAGGAGCTCTCACCGGCACACAAGAATAGTGATTTTTGGTGCAGATTTTTGCTGGGCCCCCTAAGTGAACGAGCACCGCGAGTGAGCGGGGCCAGCAAAGAGGTGCGCGGGAACCGAAATACCCGGACGAGTAGCGGAGCCGAACTTCGCCCGAGCGCCCTCGACGAGCCGAACCACTGCGGTCGTCGATACCCGCCTGTGGCGACGGCGACCCGAGCACGACCGCACCCAACGGTAATGTAGCTGCGCTAAGAGCTAGTAGATATGAACTGGCTCCCCAGCGGAGAGGACGATGCCGATGGGTCGTCGCTCGGCGGTCGGCTGGGAGCACTCGCACAACTGCTGGTCGCCGGGGGGATCCTGCTCAGCGTCGTCGGTTTCGATAGCATCGACGCGGCGCTTGGCCGGCTCGGAGCGGCGATTCCGTCGGTGACCGTGGGGATCGACCCCGGCGTCGGGATCGCCTTCCTCGCGGTCGCGGTGCTCGCGTTGGGCGTTGCTCTCGTGCTCGGCGTCCTCGCCTGGTATCGCCTGCCCGATCCGTCGGCGTAGCTCGACTCGGTTCCGGTGGTAGATCATCGCCGAGGAACTCGGAATCGTTTGTACATTCGCTCGCGAGGTGTCGACAGGCGAGTGTGACAACCGCACGCAGGGTGTTGGCCCCGGCGGTTCGTTATTGCCTATTGTCCACCGGCGGGCCGACGCTCGCTTCGAGGTCTGCCCCGGTCGCCCGTCGGTCGCGGGGAACGGTTTTTTTGCCGACCGCTACGCAGCTAGGCCATGAGCGACGACGAACGGGTGATGATCGTCGCGGTCGTCGACGAGACGTTCGATATCGCCCGCCATCACGGCTTCTATCCGTCCCCGATCTCCTACGAACGAGCCACCGAGCCCGCTTCTTACCTCGCGCTCTACCGAACTGCACCACAGAGCGCGATCACTCACTACGCGCCGATCGAGGGGCGGTTCGAGGACGAGGGCTCTCATGCCGACATCGACTGGTTCGACCGGCTGATCGGCTCGCGATCGAGCGACGAAACGGCGGTGATTTTCCAGTTAGGCGATCTCACCCCGCTCGACCGGCCGGTGGTGAACGACACCGACGGCGTGCGCGGCGCGTGGTACACCACCCTCGATGCGCTCGAAGTCGCTACCGATCTCTCGGAACTCGAACCCTGAGACGCCCGCGCCGAACTCCCTTTCCCTCGGTTTCCGCCTCCGCCACTCAGTTGTTCTCGTCGCGTAGCTCTTCGAGCTCGGCTTCGACCTCGGGGTCGGCCGCCTGCTCGCTTCCCCCGTCGTCCGTCCCTCCGTCGCCGGCCGCCTCGGTCTCGGTGTCCGTCTCGGTCGTCGTCTCGCTACTCGCGTCGTCGCTCGCCCCGCCGCCCGACTCCTCGCGGAGCTGGTCGAGTTCGGCTTCGACCTCGCTGTCCGAGCGCATTTCGTCGAGTTCCCGGTCGAGTTGGTCCTCGTCGGAGAGAGCGTCCTCGAACGCCCCCGACTCCTCGAGTTCGTCCATCGCCTCCGCGCGGGCTTCCATGTCCTCGGTCTGCTCGGTCGCGCGCTCGATCGACCGGCCGACGTCCTCCATCTCGTCGCCCGCCCCGGTCATCGCCTCCGAGACCCGCGTACTGGCTTCGGCGGCCTCGTACCGGGCTTTCATCGTCTCCTTTTCGGTACGGAACTCCTCGATCCGGCTCTGGAGGGTATTTTTCTTCTCGACTAAGTTGTCCTGGGTCCCCTGGAGATCCGCGATCTGGGCCTCCAGGTCCTCGACCTGTCCTAACTTGTCGTTTTTCTTCTCTAAGGCCCTGCGGGCCAGGTCCTCGCGGTCCTGGGCCATTGCTTCCCTGGCTTGTTCGTTGTGTTTCTGGACGTTCTCTTCGAGCCGGCGCTTCTGGATCTCCAAGCGCTTTTTCTGGGTCGTGAGGTCGGCGATTCCCTGTTTGACGTCCTGCAGCTGGTCGCGGAGCTGCTCGTAGGAGTAATCGAGCGCCTCGTTCGGATCCTCGGCGCGATTGAGGACCGCGTTGAGCTTCGAACGAACCACGTACGACATCCGCGAGAGGACTCCCATGGCTCCGCTCTAGCGTCCGGGGACCCTTAAACGCTCTCGCGCTTACGACGCGTATGAACCGGAACCGAGGTAAGGAGGGAGACGGAAACGGAGCCGACGAGAGGACCGACGGAAACGCGGGCGAGGACGGAGAAAAGAGAATCGAGACAGTCCTCGTCCCTGGCGCACGGGACGCCCGGGGCACCCTCGATCGGGCCGCCGAGCCCGCGCCCGGCGAGCGAGAGGCCGTCGTCATCGCCTGTCCGCCCCACCCCCAACACGGCGGGACACGTGCCGACTCCCGGCTCGGGGCCGTCTCGGCGGCCCTCGGCGAGCGGGGCGTGAGTTGTCTGCGCTTCGATTACGGTCCCTGGGACGAGGGCGACGGCGAGCGTCTCGACACGCGAAACGCGCTGCGGTGGGCGAGCGAGCGCTACGAGTCAGTGGGACTGTTCGGGTACAGCTTCGGCGCGACGATGGCGCTGTGTGCCGCCGGCGAAATCAACGACGCTCCCGAAGCACCGCTCGCGGTGAGCGTTCTCGCGCCCGATCGAGGGGATTCGAGGACCGACTACGCCGGCGACGCGGTCGCGGCGCTCGACGGAATCGACCGTCCGGCACAGGTCTGCTACGGCGAGCGGGATACGACCGCCGACTGGGGACCGATCGTCGAGCGCGCCCGCGAGCGCGGGGTCGCGGTCGAGGCGATCCCGGCCGATCACTTCTTCGTCGGGCAGGTACGGAAGGTAGCGACGACGGTCGCGTCCTTTCTCGCCGAAGAAGTACGCTAAGGACCGACGGCCGTCGCCCATTCGTTGTTACGCTTCGGGTTTCAGTGGCCTCCCTGGTTCTCTCGGGATCACCCCGAGTACTCGTCCCTACACAGTGGACAACACAGGTAGACCGTCCCGTCGTCCTCTTCTAACTCCTCGGTCATTAGGTCCGCTTCGAGCTCCTTGCCACATACTGTACACTCTGCCATCTGTTTGCCTCCAGTACCGAAGACTGCCTGTTAGCGTATGTCTTCGAGGCCTGCGAGAGCAGGTCCCCCTTCTCCTTTTAGGGTAGCCACACGTCCCTCGGTCGCGCCCGGCGTTCCCGGCGGAAGGCCCCTTGCGGGAAGCCCGGCTCAACGTCGAGCGTGTCCTGGGGGCTTCGATCGGGCGAGCGGTCGACGATCCGTCGTTCCGAAACGGTTTTGCAACGGCGCGCCACAGGCTCGGCATGCCGACGGAAACTAACTACGATCGATCACTCGGTCGGAAGTTCGTCTTCGTTACCGGAGGGGTGATGAGCGGGCTCGGGAAAGGGATCACCGCCGCGAGCACCGGCCGCCTGCTCGCGAACGCCGGATTCGACGTCACCGCCGTCAAGATCGATCCCTACCTAAACGTCGATGCGGGCACGATGAACCCCTACCAGCACGGGGAAGTATATGTGCTAAAGGACGGCGCGGAGGTCGATCTCGATCTCGGGAACTACGAACGCTTCCTCGGGACTGACATGACCGCCGACCACAACATCACCACTGGGAAGGCCTACGAGCACGTCATCTCGAAGGAGCGGGCGGGCGATTACCTGGGCGACACCGTCCAGATCATTCCCCATATCACCAACGACATCAAGCGCCGCGTCCGGAAGGCCGCCGAAGGGACCGACGTCTGTATCGTCGAGGTCGGGGGCACGGTCGGGGACATCGAGGGGATGCCATTCCTCGAGGCGATCCGGCAGTTCGTCCACGAGACCCCGCCCGAGGACTTGCTTCTCACTCACGTCACCCTCGTTCCCTTCTCGAAAAACGGCGAGCAGAAGACCAAACCCACCCAGCACTCCGTCAAGGAACTCCGCTCTATTGGTTTGCAACCGGATATCCTCGTCGGACGCAGCGAGGAGAAACTCGACCCCGATACCAAAGAGAAGATCGCCCTCTTTTGTGACGTGCCGACCGAGGCGGTCTTCTCGAACCCCGATGTCGCGGACATCTATCACGTCCCGCTAATGGTCGAGGAGGAAGGCCTCGATCGCTACGTGATCGAGGAACTCGATCTCGCGAGCGAGGCCCCACCGCAGGCCGAGCGCACCGAGCGCTGGCGCGAACTGGTGACCCAGGAGTCAGACGAACAGGTCGATATCGCTTTAGTCGGCAAATACGCCCTAGAGGACGCCTATATCTCGATCCACGAGGCGCTGAAACATGCCGGGCTCGATCGCAGCGTCGAGGTGACCGTCCACTGGGTCAACGCCGATCGGATGGACGCGGACCACGAGCAGCGCTTGCAGGACGCCGACGGCGTCGTCGTCCCCGGGGGTTTCGGCTCGCGGGGCAGTGCAGGGAAGATCGAGGCGATCCGGTACGCCCGCGAGCACGATGTCCCGTTCTTAGGGCTGTGTCTCGGCTTCCAGATGGGCGTCGTCGAGTACGCTCGCAACGTCCTCGAGTTGGAGGGCGCACACTCCGCCGAGATCGACTCGGCGACGCCCCATCCGGTGATCGGGCTGCTTCCGAACCAACTGGGCGAGGAGGACCTGGGCGGTACGATGCGTCTCGGGGCTCACGAGACCGACATCGACCCCGATACGCTGGCGAGTGCGATCTACGGCGGGACCTCCTGTACCGAGCGCCACCGGCATCGCTACGAGGTCAACCCCGAGTACATCGCCGCCCTCGAAGCGGGGGGCCTTCGTTTCTCCGGTCGTTCGGACCGGCGTATGGAGATCCTGGAACTCCCGGAGCATCCCTACTTCCTCGGCACGCAGTTCCACCCCGAGTTCCGCTCCCGGCCAGGACGGGCGAGCCCCCCCTTCGTCGGCTTGCTCGACGCTGCGCTCGAAAGCAGCACCGAGAACGACGAGGGCGAGCGCGGGAACGAGAGCAGAAGCGAGGGGGATCGATCGAGCACCGCAGCGGCCGAACCCACGGAGTCGTTATGAACGACCCCGAGGCGTTCGTCGAGAGTGCCGTCGCGGAGATCCGCGAGGCGGTCGGCGACGGTCGTGCGATAATCGCGCTTTCCGGTGGCGTCGATTCCTCGGTCACCGCCGCACTGGCTTACGAGGCGATCGGCGATCGTCTCACCCCGGTCTACGTCGACACCGGGCTCATGCGTGCCGAGGAGACCGCCGAGATCGCCGAGACCTTCGGATACATGGAGAGCCTGGAGATCGTCGACGCTCGCGAGCGCTTTCTCGATGCGCTCGCAGGCGTCACCGATCCGGAGGAAAAGAGAAAGACCATCGGCGAGGGCTTCATCAGAGAGTTCGAGCGCGAAGCCCGCGAGGTGGAGGCGGAGTACCTCGTCCAGGGGACGATCTACCCCGACCGGATCGAGTCGGAGGGCAACATCAAATCCCACCACAACGTTGGCGGCCTGCCCGAGCGGGTGGACTTTTCGGGCATAATCGAGCCGGTACGCGAACTCTACAAGGACGAGGTCCGCGAGGTAGCCCGCGCGCTCGATCTGGAGCAACTGGTCGCCGAGCGGATGCCCTTCCCGGGCCCGGGACTGGCGGTCCGCGTACTCGGGGAGGTCACCGAAGAGAAACTCGAGGTGGCGCGGGCGGCCGATACGGTCGTGCGCGAGGAGTTAGAAGAACACGACCCCTGGCAGGCACTCGCCACCGTGATCGGAAAGGGAACGGGAGTAAAAGGTGACAACCGGGTGCATGGCTGGATCGTCGCGGTCCGGTCGGTCGAGAGCCGTGATGGCATGACCGCCCGCGCCCAGGAGCTACCCTGGGAGACCCTCCAGCGGATCCAGAGCCGGATCACGAGTTCCCATCCCGACGTGGCCCGCGTGGTCTATGACGTGACGCACAAACCGCCCGCGACGATCGAGTACGAGTGATCATCGATGTCCGACGACGCCGATACTGAGACCGACGCGGGTGCCGATGAGACCACGACCCAACGGGCCGTCCTCGCCGGTCCCGACGAGGACGCCTTGGGCGAAGCACTCGCCGCACAGGGAATCGAGATCGAACGAGTCGAGGGCCTCCCCAGCCGCGAGGCCTTGGAGAACGCGGGGATCGCCGATTGCTCGCTGTTCGTCCTCACCGACGTCGAGGAAGCGACTGCGATCCCGGTCGCGAAGGAGTGCAATCCCGACCTGCAGGTCGTGATCTACGCCCGGGGGTCGCTACCGGAGTTCACCAGCAGGCAGACCGACCTCCTGGTCGATCCCGACCTGCTCGAACCCGCTATCGTCGCCGAAGAACTGGCCGCTTGAGCCGAAAGAGCGGTCGGCCCGCTACCGTCCCCTTGCGTGGTCGCTCTACGCTCGTTGCTCGCTTTCCTCGTACTCGGCTACCAGATCGTCGAGATTCCCCTCGCCGTCGATACAGCGCTCGTTGTAGCGCTCCATGAACTCCCGAGCGATACCGAACGCGTCGGCGTGATCGGACGCGT
>PXRJ01000061.1 GCA_003021705.1 Halobacteriales archaeon QS_3_64_16 | reverse complement strand
GGAGAGGCCACAGACCTCGACCGCCTCGAAGGGCTCGGTCGGGTGTATCGTGAGCGCCTCGAGGTAGTCGTACTTCCGTTCTACCGTCTCGGCGACACTCTCGCCGGTCTTCGGGTCGCGCTCGTTCGCCGCGTAAACCGGGAGTTCGTCGAGCAGCCGGTAGGCGTTGCCCAGTCCATCCAAGTGATCGAAGTGGATGTGGGAGATCACCGCGGCGTTGGGCAGATCGACTTCCTGAGTCAGGAACTGGTAGCGAAGGTCCGGGCTCGCGTCGATCAGTACGGATTCGCCGGTGTGTTCGTTACGAACGTGGACCGAAAACCGGCTGCGTTCGACGCCGCGCTCACGGGCGCGCTTACACGTGTCACACGAACAGCCGATCGTCGGCGTTCCGGTGGTGTCCCCGGCCCCCAGTAGCGTGACTTCCATCAGGAGTGTCCCTTTCGCTCGCTCACCACGTTGCTACTGGTCGCCCGCGTGGTCGTGTTCGTGCTCGTCGTCCGCATGCTCGTGACCGTGACCCTGGTCGTGATCGTGGCCCTGGCCGTTCTCCTCGCCCGCGCCGCCGGCGGCGATCGCGTTCGGATCCTGTCCCGTGATATCCATGTTCTTCAGGTTATCGCGCTCCTCGAAGTCCCGCACTGCATCGACCAGATCGCCCTGGGTGAGCGTGGTTCGGCCCTCGGTGAGCGCTTCGAGCACCGCTTCCCGGAGCACGAGTCGGAGGTCACTGCCGGTGAGGCCCTCCGTCCGACCGGCCACGCCGGCGGGATCGAAGTCGATGATGTCCATGTCCTGGGTAACGACGTCCAAGATGTCCGCACGCATCCCCTCGTCCGGTCGGGGGAAGTTCACGATCTCGTCGAAGCGCCGCCACGCGGCGGCATCCAACTGGTCGGGGTGGTTCGTCGCCCCGATCAGAAGCACGTCGTCGCGGATGAGTGAGATCTCGTCGATCGACTTCAAGAGGGTGTTGACCGCTCGTTTGATCGCGGCGTGTTCGTCCGAGCCCCTCGTCTTCGCGACGAAATCGAACTCGTCGATGAAGAGAATGCAGGGAGACAGGCGCTTTGCGACCTGGAAGGTCTTATCGACGTTCTTCGCGGTTTCGCCGAGGTACTGGCTCGTAATCATCGAGAGCTTCACCTCGACGAAGGGTAGATCGAGCTCGTGGGCGAGCCCCCGAGCGATCGAGGTCTTACCGGTTCCGGGCGGGCCGACGAACAGGAGTTTGCCGATCTCCCGCAGGCCGATCCGCGCGAGATAGTCCCGATGTTCGATCGCTTTGACGACCTTCTCGATCTCGCCCTCCTGGTCGTCGGTGAGTACCAAGTCAGAAAGCGTGATCTCGACTTCCTCGGGCGCGCGGATCTCGACGAGATCTAGCATCTCGGCTTCTTCCTCGTCGCCGAAGTATTCCTCTAGAAGGGAGTCGATCCAGACGCGATCGGCCCGTATCGGCCGGTTTTGCTCCCGGGCGTCCTCGTAGCTTACGCCCATCTCCTCGCCGAAAGCCGCGGCGAGGGTGGGGTTCGTCGCGACCCGCTCGCTCTCGGCGTTGCGGTGGAACCACTCGCTCGCCATCTCTTCGTCGGTGAAGGAAATAGCGCCGGTGAAATCGTTGCGATCGGTGAACATGAGACCGGAGACCGCCTCCCAGGGCGACTCGGCACTCGTCGCCGCGCGCGCACGCTCTTCCGTGACGACTAGCGGTCGTTCGATGCCACTCGTCGCGTCCTCCTCGGTCCGTGCCTGGGCTTGGGTTTGGGTGCCTCCGCTCGAGGATCTACCCGAGTCGCCTTCTTCGTTCTCGGAATCTTCGTCCTCGCCGGGGTCGGCGCGCTTCCAGAACACTCGACGGTACTGCGGGGGGAGGTCGTCGGCGTCGCGCTCGCTCTCGGCGTTGTAGACTTGGGCCGTGAGCAGGAGTTCGACGACGTCGAGCTGGGGGTAGTCCATTCCTAACGCACTGGGGTCGCCGGAAAGATAAGCGCATCGAAGCCACTCGAGACCCCGCTCTCGCTGGGCCGACCGCGTAGTTTTAACGTCGCGAACTCACAGAACTCTCATGGTCGATACAACACCCGTAATCGCCGCGGCGGTTCGCAGTCCTCAGGGCCGAGAGGACGGCGTCTACGCCGACATTCGCTCGGAGGACCTAGTAGTACCGCTGGTGAACGAGATCCTCACCGACACCCGACTCTCGGGCGGGGAGATCGACGACTTCATGCTCGGTTGTGCCCAGCAGCGCGGCGAACAGGGGAACAATATGGCCCGAATCGTCTCGTTGCTCTCCGACTTGGGCGAGTCGGTACCCGCGACGACGATCAACCGCTGGTGTGCCTCCTCAGCCCAGGCGATCATGAGCGCGAGCGATGCGGTCCGAGCGGGGAGTCGCGACGCGATCCTCGCCGGCGGTGTCGAGAGCATGAGCCGGGTCAAGCAGGGCGCGAACCGGGAGAACATTCATCCTCGGTTGGCAGAGGACTACAATGTCGCTGAGCTCGCAATGGGCATGACCGCCGAAGAGGTCGCCGAGCGCTTCGACGTCTCGCGGGCGGACCAGGACGAGTACTCGTTGCGTAGCCACCAGCGCGCCGCTGAGGCCACCGACTCGGGCCGCTTTAGCGACGAGATCGTCCCGATCGATACGCCCGATGGCACCGTCGAAGAGGACGAGGGCATCCGCCGGGACACCTCCCTGGAGCAACTCGCCGAACTCCCGACTGTCTTCAAGAGCGACGGGACGGTCACACCGGGCAACGCCTCTCAGATCTCCGACGGCGGGTCGATGACGCTCGTCACGAGTCGGGATTTCGCCCAGCAACACGACTTGGAAGTGCTCGCGGAAGTCGGGCAGAACAGCGTCGCGGGCGTCGAACCCGAGGTAATGGGCGTCGGCCCGGTGCCGGCCGTCCGTGACCTGCTCGATCGGACGAACCGCGAGATCGAGGCCTACGACTTGGTCGAACTCAACGAGGCCTTCGCGAGCCAGTGTCTGTACTGCCAGCGCGAACTGGGCATCGACGAGGAGATCTATAACGTGAACGGCGGCGCGATCGCGATCGGTCATCCCCTCGGCGCAACCGGCGCGCGCCTCCCCGTGACCCTGATCCACGAGATGGCGAAACGCGACGCCGATCGAGGGATCGCCACCGAGTGTGTCGGCTTCGGGCAGGGTGCGGCCATCGAGTTCTCGCGGCCCTGAACCGGCATGAACGACGGGTAGCGGGCGAGTTTTCCGACCGACACCCGTCCACCGGTCGTGGCGTTCGACGATTCGCTTTCGGCCGACCGGCTTATCGACCTCTCGGGACAGATCGTCCGGGGAACGGAGGTCGCCGCTGCGTACCTCCTGGTGGGTCTGTTCGCGATCGGTGTCGTCGACATAGCGATCCAGATCGCCGAACTCGTCGTTTCCGGGCGGATCACCCGTCCACAGGCGATCATCGGTCTGCTCGATCCCTTCCTCCTCCTGTTCGTCATCGTCGAACTCTACCAGACGGTCGTCGCCTACAGCCGCGAGGAAGACGAGGTCTCGGTCGTCACCACCGCGATCTACGCGGGCATGATCGCGATGATCCGAAAGGCAATCCTCTTTCAGACCGGCGACTACGAGACCGAAGCACGGGCACTGACCGCCGCCGGATCGTATATGCTCATTCTCGTCGGCCTCGCGATCGTCCTGTTCGTTGCCTACCAGTACGGCCAGGACGACTGACCACTGTACGTTCTCCCGTACGATCAAGCGCCGGTGGGCGAAGCGTCGTTCCCTCGCTTCTCACCACTCCATGCCGCCGTTGGCTGCTACGATCTGGCCGGTCATGTAACTCGACTCGGGACTGGCGACGAAGCGGACGATACCCGAGATGTCCTCGACCTCGGCGAAGCGATCGAGCGGGATGCGCTCTAGAATCTGCTCTCTGACTCGGTCGGGCACCCCTTCCAGCATGTCGGTCTCGACGAACCCCGGGGCGACGCAGTTCGCCGTCGAGCCGCTGCTCGCCATCTCCAAGGCTACCGTTCGGGTGAAGCCGAACAGCCCAGATTTGGTCGTCGCGTAGTTCGCCTGGCCGTAGTTGCCTTGCTGGCCGACGACGCTCGATATGTTGATCAACCGACCGTGCTCGGCCTCCAAGATGTCGTCGTATAAGCAGTGTGTACAGTTGAACGTGCCGGTGAGGTTCACATCGACTACCCGCTGCCAGTCCTCGGGGGTGAGTTTCTTGAATACCTTGTCGATGGTCATCCCGGCGTTGTTAACCAAGATATCGATTCCCCCCATCGCGTCGTGAACGTCCTCGACCATCGCCTCTACCTCCTCGTACTCCGAGACGTCACACTGGGCGGCCATGGCCCGCTGGCCCATGTCCTCGATCTCGTCGACGACCTCGTGGGCCGCGGCCTCCGAGGTGCGGTAGTTGACGACGACGTCGGCGTCGACGTTCGCCAGTTCGGTCGCGATTCCCCGTCCGATCCCCCGCGAGGCTCCCGTTACGAGGCAGGTCTGTCCTTCGAGTGTCTTCTGTAGTACCATTGTGATCCCGGTTGGAGACCCTCGGGCGAGTACAGCTAGCCCGGCCCCCGTCCCTGTCTCCTACATCCGAAACGACGTATATAACCATTTTCCTAATACACGTATTAGGATTATCTCGCCGTTGCTCGGTTTCGGTTTCGAGTGCCACTCGCCGGCATCAATCGTCGTTCTCTGGGGTCGTCGAGGGCAGCCCACTCCCGGCGTCCGGGGCAGTTGGCCAAAACGGCTTTAGGTCGCTCGAAAGCGACAGCTACTTTCCAGTTGCTCTACAGCCGGGAAACAAGGAATGACGCCCGATACCTGCGTTATCGTCCCCACGATCCGCGAGTTCGAGTGCATGCGTTCGTACTTCGAGAACGCCCGCGAGCACGGCTTCGACCTCGACCGGCTGTTCGTCCTTCTGGTTACCGAGGACTTCTGTGAAACCGAGGCCATGGCCGCGATGCTCGAGGAAGAGGGCGTCTCGGGGGCGGTCTTCGATGGCACCCGGCGCAAGCAGTGGTACGACGAGCAGAATATCGGTGAATTTTCCCACGTGATCCCCACGGCGAGCCACGCCGAGACGAGCTTTGGATTACTCTACATGTGGGCGAACCCCCGGTTCGACCATGGCTTTTTCATCGACGACGACACCCTCCCACACGACGATTTCGATTTCTTCGGTCGCCACTTCGCGAACCTCCAGTACGATGGCGAATTAGAGGAGGTCGGCTCTACCGAGCAGTGGACGAACGTGTTGTATCAGACCTTCGAGGAGCACGGTCTCTACCCGCGGGGCTATCCCTACTCGGCGATGGACGAGGACATCGAGCGCGCCAGTCGAGAGACGAGTGACGTCGTCGCCTCCCAGGGCCTCTGGACGAACGTCCCCGATCTCGATGCCGTCCGGATCCTGCTCGACGGCGATCTGGAAGGCCAGGCCCAGACTCGCTTGGACGCCGATCACTACGAGGGCGACTTCCTGGCCGCCCGGGGGAGTTACCTCACGGTCTGTTCGATGAACCTCGCGTTCGAGCGCGAGGTGATCCCGGCCTTCTACCAGCTGCCGATGGACGATAACCCCTGGGAGGTCGGTCGCTTCGACGACATCTGGAGCGGCGTCTTCCTCAAGCGTGCCTGTGACGTCCTCGGGAAGGATATTTACAATGGTTACCCGCTCTGTGTCCACAACAAAGCGCCCCGCTCTACCTTCTCGGACCTCAATAACGAGGTCCCCGCGCTCGAACTCAACGAGCACGTCTGGGAGATTGCCGATGGGGCGGGCGCGGACGCCGACTCGTACGCGGAGGTCTTCGAGGCCATTGCGACCACGCTCGTCAAGGAGGATTACAGCGCCTACGAGAACGGCGACTTCCTCGCGTTCGTCGGCGAGCACATGCACGACTGGCTCGCCTGTCTCGACGCGCTCGCCCCCGGCACCGTTCCCGAGGCCCGCGCGACGGCCGACGACTGATTCGATCGTTGCTCCGTCGTCGGCGCGACGACCGATGGTTCGATGACCGGTGAGTCGAGATGACCGGAGACGAACGCGAACTCGACGACCGTCTTCCTCTCCGACGGTAGGGAGGGAAAGAGTATTTAGGATCGCCGAAAGTACAGGGGACATCGCCACTTCGCTCGCGAACCGAGGGAGCGGTTCTATCGAACCGATAGGTATAAACCGTTTAGGCGTGCCTAAATCCGGTAGAGATCGAATGACACGAGCCGACGCTTCCGAGCGCTCCGATCGACCGAGAAGGCGAACTCGACGAGCCGTTCTCGCTGCCGGGACGGCCGGACTAGTGGGATTAGCGGGCTGTTCGGCGCTCTCCGGTGGGGGTGGGGGCAACGGTACGACGACCGGTGCCGGTACGACGGCCGGAACCGAGACCGGGACAGCAACCGAGACCGGGACGGCGACAGGGACCGACACCGCCGGGAACGCGACCGACGAAACGACCCAGGGAGAAAACGCGGCCGCGGGCGAGGCGCTTCCGATCGAGGAGTACCGTGGCTCGGGCCCGCTCGTCCAACAGCGCCCTTCGCTCAGCGGCACCTCGATCCAGGACTTGCCGCCGCTATCGGGCGAACTCACGATCTACCTCGGCGGGGGAGAGGGTGGTCTCTATACGAACCTCATCTCGCTGCTCGAGCGCACCTATCCCGACTTCGAGCCCAAGACCCGCCTCGCGCCCACGTCCCAGCTCGCGAGCACGATCATCCAGGAAACGAGTGCCGGTAGCAGCCCGGCGGACGTGTTCTGGTCGGTCGACGCCGGGTCGCTGGGCGTCGTTGCCGAACGGAACGCGACGGTGGGGCTCCCCCAGCGAGTGGTCGAGTCCGTTCCCCAGCAGCTCCACCCGCGCGAGGACTGGGTCGGCGTCGCCGGCCGCGCACGCAGCGTTCCCTACAACACTGATCAGCTCGATCGCTCGCAGATCCCCCAGGACGTACTCGAGTTTACGAACGCGAGCGTCCTCCAGGGGAACATGGGGTGGGCACCTAGTTACGGGGCCTTCCAAGCGTTCGTCACCGCGATGCGCCTGCTCACGAGCAGAGGGCGTACGAAACGCTGGCTCAACGGGATGCAAGAGCAAGGTGTTCAGACCTTCCCCGACGAGTTCCTCGTCTCGAACGCGGTCGCCGATGGGGAGATCGCTGCGGGCTTTGCGAACCACTACTACGCCCTGCGGGTACAGGCTGCCCGCCCGAACGCGCCGATCGACCTCGCCTTCACCCAAGGTGGCCCGGGCGCACTGATCAACGTCTCGGGCGCGGAGATCATCAAAGGCACTCAACGGCAGCAACTGGCGACGAACTTCATCTACCACCTGCTCACCGTCGAAGCCCAGGAGTTCTTCGCCACGCGAGCGTTTGGCTATCCGATGATTCCCGGCGTCCCGCCGGTCGGGGGATTGCCGACGATCGACGAACTCCAGCCACCGCAGCTCGATCTCGCGCAGTTGTCTAATCTCCAACCGACCCTCCGGCTCATGCGCGAGGTGGGTGTACTCTGAGATGCGCTCAAGGGGGCACCTCGGCGCACTGGCCGGTCGTTTTCGGGGAGGTGAGGAGGACGACGACCGCCCCCCAGCCGCCCTCGTACTGCTAGCCGGTGCGATCGCCGCCGCGGTGCTCTCGCCGATCGCCCCGCTCGTTCTCAGGGTGGCAGGCGTCGAGACGAGTTATGCCCTGTCCTTGCTCACCGGCAGTGCGACGACCTCGGTCCTCGCGAATAGCCTCGCGCTGGTCGGGGCGGTCACGGCCGCCTCGATCGCCATCGGGGTGCCGCTTGCGGTGCTCACCGCTCGCACCGACCTGCCCTTCCGTCGCTTTTTCACCGTCGCGGTCGCCCTCCCGCTCGTCGTGCCGAGTTACATCGGGGCCTTTGCCTTCGTCTCTGCCTTCGGTCCCCGCGGGGTGCTCGCCGACCTGCTCGCCCCGATCGGGATCGACTCGATCCCGACGATCTATGGGTTCGGGGGCACAGTACTAGTTCTCACGCTCTTTACCTATCCCTACGTCTATCTCACGACCCGGGCCTCGCTGCTCGCCGCGGACGCGAGCCTGCCCGAAGCCGCCCGGACGCTCGGGGAGAGCACTACCGGAGCCTTCCGCCGGGTCACCCTCCCACAAATCGCTCCGGGAATCGCTGCCGGCGCGCTGCTGGTCGCCCTCTATACCCTCTCTGATTTCGGGACGCCGGCGATCATGCAGTTCGATACCTTCACGCGGATCATCTTCGTCGAGTACAACGCCTTCGGCCGGGATTTCGCCGCATTACTTTCACTGCAGTTGCTCGCGGTCACGGGCGTAATCCTCGCGCTCGAATCCCGTCTGGGAGCCGATCGCAGCGGGGCGTATGCCAGCCGTGGCGCGCGGAGCGGCGGCGAGACCGCACTCGGAGTCTGGAAGGGTCCGGCCCTCGCGTTCTGTCTCGCGGTGCTCGTTCTCTGTCTTCTCGTCCCAGTAGGGATTCTAGCGATGTGGCTGTTCCGCAACGGCGGCCCGGGGTATGCGGGCGGGGGCTTTGCCTTCGAGTGGGCCGTCGCCTGGAACTCGGTGGGAGTCTCTACGGCTGCCGCACTGCTCGCGGCCGCGGCGGCGATCCCCATTGCCTACCTCGCCGCCCGGTATCGCTCCGTTCTCTCGACGGTCTTCGACCGGGCGACCTACCTGGGCTATGCGATGCCTGGCATCGTCCTCGGGCTCTCGCTGATCTACTTCGGGACGACGTATGCCTCGGCGCTCTACCAGACCCTGCCCCTGCTTATCTTCGCGTACGTCGTCCGATTCCTCCCCCAGGCGATCGGGACGACACGGTCGTCGGTCCTCCAGGTCGATTCGGCGCTGGCCGGGGCGGCCCGCACGCTCGGGGAGGGTAGTACAGGAGCGTTCCGGCGGGTGACGCTGCCACTCATCGCGCCGGGCGTACTCGCCGGGGCGGCGCTGGTCTTCCTGACGACGATGAAAGAACTCCCGGCGACCCTCTTGTTGCATCCCACCGGCTTCGACACGCTCGTCACCTACATCTGGCTCGTGCAGGATGCGGGGTATTACGGCGCGGCGGCGGTCCCGGCGTTGGTGTTGATCGTCGTCTCGGGGCTGTCGATGTTCGTCATCCTCTCCCAGGAGAACACCGATTCATGACACGCAATACACAGCAGCGAGGACGGCAGCGAGACGCCGACCGCGAGGGCACCGAAAGCACCGAGGGCACCGACGGTATCGGTGGTACCAACAGAACCGATAGCATCGACAGCACCGACCTGCCGGCACGGGGCGAAGCCGACGAAACGCTCGGCGCGGGTACTACACCAGGAGCGGACGCGGGAGTACTGACCCTCGACGGCGTGGGCAAGTCTTATGGGGCGGAGACGGCACTGAGCGAGCTCTCGCTGTCGGTCGCGGAAGGAGAGATCCTGGCACTTCTCGGGCCCTCTGGCTGTGGGAAGACAACGACCCTCCGGTTGCTCGCCGGTCTCGAATCGCCGGATACCGGCCAGCTCCGCCTGCACGGGGAGGAGATCGCGAGCGCCGAGGCGAGCGAGTCCCGCCCGCCCGAGGCCTTCGGGCTCTCCGATCTCGAGGACGCCGATCGGGAGGCTCGGGTCGCCGAGTTACTCGAATTGGTCGATCTCGCCGGCCGGGGCGAGGCCTACCCCGATACGCTCTCGGGCGGACAGAAACAGCGCGTCGCACTCGCGCGCTCGCTCGCGCCCGAACCCGATGTACTACTACTCGACGAACCCCTCTCGAATCTCGACGTGCGCCTCCGGGTCTCGATGCGCGAGGAAGTCCATCGAATCCTCGCGGAAGCCGGCGTGACGGCGATCTGGGTCACCCACGACCAGGAGGAAGCCCTCTCGATCGCCGATCGGGTCGGGATCATGAGTGAGGGCCGCCTGCACCAGATCGGTTCCCCAGAAAAAGTCTTCGAGCGCCCCGCGACCCGCTTCGTCGCCTCCTTTCTGGGCCAGGCGGGCTTTCTCGCCGGGCGCGTCGAGGGTGATCGCCTCACGACCGATATCGGCCCGATCGGTCGGGAGGTGCTCGACGACCACGGCGACCGCGACGGTCGTGAGGAGGGCGAGGCCGTAGACGTTCTCGTCCGACCGGACGACCTCCGGGTGACGCCCGCGACCGACGGCCACGCCCACGGCCGGATCGTCCGCCAACAGTACCGAGGGCCATCCTTCATCTATCGGGTCGAGACGACCGGCGGCGACGTGTTGCACTGTCTGCATAACCACACCGAATCGTTCGATGTCGGCCGGTCGGTCCGAATCGAACTCGTCGCCGGCCACCAGCTGGCGTGGTACCCGCGCGAGGAAGGAAGTCGAGATGGAACTAGGGATAGGGGTATCGAGGCCGAGGTCGAAACGGACGCCAGCGCGACTCTCGATCGCTGACGGTGTTCGCTCTCGGTCCCGCATGGCAAACAGGTCCTTCGATACCCCGTGTCGCCGTCGCACGATCGACCCCGACCGGCTCGATAGGGTGATCGACGGTGAGTAACGAACACCACGACCGGCTGAAGGCGACCCTCGCCACGCGATTCCGAACTCTCGATCGGGTCACGCTCGCTGCCTGTGGCCTGGCGATCGTCGGGGGACTCGCCGTCTTCGTTTTCGCCACCGAACTCTTCCCCCATCACTCGCTGAACCACGACGAAGCGGTCTACCTCCAGCAGGCTGCCATGCTACTGGAGGGACAGTTGGTCCTCCGACCGCCGGTCGAGGAGGCCTTTCGGCCCTGGTTCTTCGTTGACGGCGGCGCGTCCCTCTATCCCAAGTACACACCGGTGCCGGCGGCGATCTTCGCGCTCGGGCTGGCGATCGGAACTCCCAGACTTGCACTCGCCGCAGTCGCCGCCGCGATCGTTTTCCTGACTTACGTCGTCGTGAGCGAGGCGTTCTCACGTCGGGTCGGCCTGCTGGCCGCGGCGTTCGTACTCGCCTCCCCCCTTTTCTTGCTCGACACCGCCGTCTTCCTGCCCTACGCGCCGACGACGCTTCTGAATCTCGTCTTCGCCGCGGGCTTCCTGCGCGCCGACCGGATCGCGGACCGATCGCGATCGCTGCGATACGCGGCGCTCGCGGGTGGGGCGATCGCGCTGTCCTTCTTCGCCCGACCCTACACCGCCGTGCTGTTCGCGCTGCCATTTATCGTCTACGCGCTCTGGACGCTTCGACACGGCTCGCGCAAGCGGGTCGTGACCTGGGGCTCGCTCGCCGTTCTCGGCGCGCTCGGGGTGGTCCTCGCGCTTGCGTACAACGCCGTGCTCACCGGCGGGCCGCTCCGCTTTCCGTATGCGGTCTTCGCGTCCCGCGACGGGCTGGGTTTCGGCACGCGGGCGATCCTCGGCCACGAGGTGGCCTACACCCCGGCACTCGCCCTCCGTGCGAACGCCCGCGTTCTCGCGACCTTGCTTTCCGAGTGGATCGCCGGCGGCCTTCTCGGAGCACTTCTCGCCACCCTCGGGCTGCTCGCCGTCCTCGCGCAGGGCATACGTCGAAAAGCGATCGACCCGCGGCAGGCGACGCTGCTGGGGCTCCTTCTCTCGGTGACGGTAGGAAATATCTTCTTCTGGGGCAATCTCAACATCCTGGGTGCGATCGGCGTCGCCGGTGATGGATTGATCGGTTACCTCGGCCCCTACTACCACTTCGATCTGCTCGTTCCCCTCGGTGCGCTCGCCGCCTTCGGGGTAGTGTGGCTCTTCGATCGCGTTCGGTCGCTTACCTCTACCCGTCTCGCGCCGCCCCACGCCCGGGCCACACTCGCCCTCGTCGCCCTACTACTGGCCGCGGGCGTCGCCGGAGGATCGCTCGCGGCCGGCGGGCCCCACGTCCGGGCGAACGCCGGGGTCACCGATCGCTACGAGGAGGCGTATGCCCCCGTCGAGAACCGGGCGTTCGAAGAGGCGCTCGTGTTCGTTCCCGACCCGTATGGGCCGTGGCTCAACCATCCCTTCCAGCGCCTCCGGAACGACCCGGACTACGACGGCGAGGTGATCTACGCGCTCGAAGAGCGGCCCTTCGAGGTTATCGACGCCTTCCCGGATCGTACGCTCTACCGGTACAGCTACCGCGGCCAGTGGGCACCTATTTCGGGATCGGCGGTGACCCCACGCCTCCGGCCGATCGAGACAGTCGCGGGCGAGCGCGTCTCACTGCGCGCGCGCCTCGGAATCCCTGACAGCGCCGAGCGCGTCTCGATCCGCGTCTCGACGGGCGAGGAGCAGTCCTACTACGCGGCCCGTGGCACGCCCCAGACGCTCCCCCTCCGAGTCGTCGCTAGCAACGGCGAGGTCCGGGTGCTCGGCCCCCTCCGACAGGTCGGCGAGGAGTCCCTCCCGATCGGCTCTCGTGGGACGATCGCTATCACCGTCTTCGTCGATCAGGGTCCCGGGGCAGGTTTCAGCTACGATGTCGAGCTCCCGGTTGCCCGCGAGAACGGTACGATCAGAGCGCTCTCGCCGTCGGTCGGGGTCTGTCGTCGTCCGCTGTACTGTGGTGGGAGTGCGACCTACGTCCCCGGCGCGACGCGGCCGGGCGTCGCCGTCGAAACCGCTCTCCAAGCGAACGCGAGCCATGCACCGAAATCACAACTCACTCGGCCGCCGAACCTCTCAAGCCGACACGACCGATGGAACTGACGCGTCGGGACGCGCTGGCCGCCCTTGCGACGACCGGTGCTGCCGTCGGTGCCGGTTCGGCGCTGGGCTGGGAGACGCTTCGGGACGAGCCAGCGAACGACGCCAACGAGCGGACGGAGTCGAGCGCCGAGAGGCCGAATACCGCCGAGTCGGTCGCGTTCGCCGAACAGGAGGTAGCAACCCTCACCGTTCTCGCGGGGACGCTGTACCCTTCTGCGGTCACGGGTATCCCGGCGTTCGTCGAGACCTACGTCGTCGGACGAGTACGGGACCGGCCCGAATACGCCGAAGGAGTGCGCGCCGCCCTTGCGACGCTCGACGACTATGCGACCGACTGGTTCGACGGCGCCTATACTACCCTTCAGCCGGCCAACCGGGAAGCCCTGCTCCGGCAGATGGGTCTCGATACGGCCGCGCCCGACCCGGCAGGGTCGGACCGCGAGCGACTCCGGTATTACCTACTCAACGAGTTGCTCTACGCGCTCTATAGCTCCCCCACCGGAGGCACGCTCGCCGGCATCGAGAACCCGAGGGGCCATCCCGGAGGGCTGGCGAGCTACCAGCGTGGTCCGTCCAGGAAGTGATTACCAGTCCGGTCGGCCGGCTCGGAGTGACCGTATCGCCACATACATGCCCATCCCTCGCCCACCCTTTGGCTTGATGACCGCGCGCGCGAGCGTTTCCCTCCTCCGGACGGCCGACGCTGCCTCACCGAACGACGACCCCGGTAGCGCTCGTGCCGGCTCGATAGGGACTTCGGGTGTCGGCCGGCGATCGCGGCTATGGGGAGGTTCCCCGTGAGCGATCGATCCACCGCTTCCGACCGCTCATCGCCAGGCCGAGACTCCTTCGCCGCTCGCCTTCGGGCTGCGCTCTCGAACCCGACGGTGCTTACTGTCCTCGTAGCGATCCTCGGCGGCCTAATCGTCTTTCTGATCGCGACGGAGGTCTTTCCCTACCACTCGAACAACGACGACGAGGCGGTCTACCTCCAGCAGGCCGCGATGCTACTCGAGGGCCAACTCCGGATGATCACCGAGTTCCCCGTAGCCTTTCGCCCGTGGTTCTTCGTCATGGAAGAGAACGCTCTCTACTCGAAGTACTCGCCGGTGCCGGCCGCGATCTTCGCGCTGGGGCTGACGGTCGGCGTACCTCGACTCTCGCTGGCTGGGATCGCCGCCGGGAACGTCCTACTCGTCGCGCTGCTGACGAGCGAAGCCTTCGATCGCCGGACCGCTGTCCTCGCCGCTGCACTCCTGGTCGCGACGCCGTTTTTCCTCGTCACCTCCTCGGTATTCCTGCCCTACGCGCCGACGACGCTGCTCAATCTCACCTTCGCTTTGGCCTACATCCGGGCGATCCGCCGCCGGTCGTTGGCGTACGCCGCCCTCGCGGGCACGGCGACCGGCCTCGCCTTCTTCGCCCGACCCTACACGGCCGTCCTGTTCGCCCTGCCCTTCCTCGTCCATGCCTGCTGGCGACTGCTCCGACCGCTGCATGCACGTGACGGTCGCGCGCTCGCACGCGAGACACGCCGCTACGCGGTGATCGGTACCTTCGGGCTGGCGCTCGTCGGCGTGACGCTTTGGTACAACCGGCTCATGACCGGTTCCGCACTCCTCTTCCCCTACCAGGAGTTCGCCCCGAACGACGGACTAGGATTTGGCACTCGGGAGATCCTCGTCTACAGCCGGGAGTACACCCCCGGAACCGCTCTCGTCGCGAACTGGCAGGTGATCACGGAGTTCGCGGCCCGCTGGACCGTCGCCGCCCCGCTTGGGACGATTCTCGCGGTGATCGGCCTCCTCGTCCATTGCCGATCGCAGGGGGTCGTCGGCCGCGCTCGACGGGTCGCCGGTCGCCTCGCGGCCCGTACGCGCCGAGCGCTCCTCGCCCCGCAGCGGGAGGGCAATCGGGACCGGAACCTGTTCTCGGACAGTGGAGAGCCGAACGGCGATCCGGCCGGTCGGTCACGGCTCGGCGAGGAAGGGAGTCGCTCCGAGTCCTCCGGGTCGATCCGTGCGGTGGGACGATCGCTGCAACGGTCGCTCGGAGCGTTCGTCGCGTCTTTCTCGTTCGACCAGGAAGACTCGGACGGTTCGATCGAGACCGGCCTCGACGACGGGACGGTACGGACGCTGCTCGCGGGGCTGTTCGTCTCGATCATCGTCGGCAACGTCTACTTCTGGGGGAATCTCAACCTGCTGGCCGGTTTGTACAATCCGACCGACGGCTTTCTCGCGCTCTATGGCCCCTTCTATCACTTCGATCTGCTCCTCCCGCTATCGGCCTTCGGCGCTTTTGGCCTGCTGGTCTCGATCGGCTGGCTCCGGCGCTCGCTCGGCGATCGGCTCCCTGCACGGGAGGCCCGGGCGGTCGTGCTCGCACTTCTGTTAGTGACGGTACCGATCGGTGCGGTGGCCCAGGCGAATGCGCTCGATACACCCTTCTCGAAGCACCTCAATAACACCGACCAGTTCGAGCGCGCCTACGACCCCATCGAGAATCGGGACTTCGAGGACGCGCTCGTCTTCCTCCCCTCGGTCTATGGCGACTGGCTAAATCATCCATTCCAGTACCTCTGGAACGATCCCTCGCTCCGAGGCGAGGTGGTATACGTGCTCTCCCGGTCGCCGGGAGCGGATTTCTCGGTCATCGAAGCCTATGGAAATCGCACCCTCTTTCGCTACACCTATCGTGGGGTCTGGGGCACCTGGAACGACCAACCCGTGAAACCACGGCTCCAGCGCCTCCGAGTGCGGAACGGGTCCCGCCATCGGATCGTGACTACTCTCGGCGTACCACCCCGGTCGACCGTCGCTTCCGTCCGGATCGTGGCCGGGATTCCGCCGAACAGGGAAGTCACCCAGTACACTGTGCGAAACGATCGGCTTGCCCGTCTGACCTCCGGCAACGGCTCCTCTGCGACCGACAATGGGTCGCTACGAACCGAGTGGGTGATCGGTCCCGAACGGGCCCGGATCGCCTCGGAGGGTGGGCTCCGGTTGACCTCCGAGAACGAAACGGTGCCCATCGATCGGAGCCAGCCGGTCTCGCTCGAAGTCACCTTCCTCCAGCCGGGCGGTGGCACACTCACCTACCACTACGAGCTATCGGTCTCCGCCCAGGGCGATCGCGTCCGGGTGATCTGGCCGCCGCGCGTCGAGGTCTGCCGGCTTACGGCGAACTGCGGGTTCGCCGAGACCTACCTCCCCGGCGTCGGCGACTACGCGGAGGGCGTCTCGGTCGAGACGGGAATCGAGACGATAGACGGCGAGAACGGAACCGAACCTTAGAACGAGACCTCGCGAGCGGGATCAGGCCGGAAGAACTGAAATCTGACCACGCCGCATGCGCGCGGGATCAATGATAGAGACGGTCGGTGGCTATTTTCCCTGGTAGCCGGTTCTCCGCGTTCAGCCCAGACGAACGTTGATGCCTTCCTCTCGCAGGCGCTCTTCGAGACTAACGGTGAGAACGGATTTCGCGATGGCGGCTCCGCCCTCGATGGGGTCTAATTTCGTCTCGCCGCGGCGCTCGCGGTACTCGATCGGGAGTTCTCGCACCGCATACCCCCGCATCAGCGGCCGTATCAGGAGTTCGGCCGATAGGCCGGTGTTTTCGGTCCAGTCGATCTCCTGGAGCACCGACCGACGGTAGGCCCGCATTCCGGTGGTCGTGTCGTGGACGTGCTTACCGGCAAGCGCGCTCGCGAGCAGCGCGAAGGCGTGATTGCCCGCGCGGTTGAACGTCGGCATGGCCGCCGCACCGTAATATAGGCGATCGCCGCTGACGACGTCGTAGCCCTCGTTGATCCGATCGAGAAAGTCGGGGAGTTGTTCCATCGGGTAGGTATCGTCACAGTCGGTCGTGACCACGACTGGGCGATCGGCCGCGAGAACGGCCTCCCGGACCGCGACGCCGTAGCCCTGGGGTTTCTGGCGGATCACGCGCGCGCCGTGCTCCCGTGCGATCTCGGGAGTCCGATCCTCCGACCCATCGACACAGACGACCCTCGCCTCGCCGTCGGAGACCGCCCCTATGTCCTCGAGGACTTTGCCGATGGCGGCTTCTTCGTTGTACGTCCCCATAACGACGCTGACGTCCGAGAACCCGTACTCTCCGTGCCCCTCGCGTGCGAGCGTAGCTCCGTCCATTGCTTCCGATCGAGGCCGCCCCCACTTGAACGTGTAGATTCCCGCTCGCTCCCGCCCTGTTCTTTCGCCGAGCTACACCATCCCTTCCTGCTGGAGGCGATGCCAGACCTTCTCGCCGACGTCGGTGATGCCATACACTCGTCCTTTCTTCTGGTCCTCGGAGACGAGCAACTCGACCATCTCCCGCTCGCGAAGCCCCGAGAGCGCACGCGAGACGTGTGCGATGGCGATGTCGGTGTCCGTAGCGATCCGCGACGGCGTTGCTGGCCCCTCGACCAGCCGCTCGAGAACCGCGACCCTGTACTGCGACCTGATAACGAAACTGATCATATCCCACTCGTCGGACATTGTAGTTCTCCTTCACCCTTCCCGTATCTGGCTACTACATGAAGCCATGAAGCACGTGCACATAGTAATTGAGCTGTTATCTCCTATTATAGCCGACGATTATCCCATCCCACTCTAACTTCCGGATAGGTCGGCCGGCTCGCTCACCGACGCCGCTCCTCGAACGCGATTCTTTCTGATCTGAGGATAACGGATTAATAACTATATTACACAAAATTTCAGTTGAATATAGAAATGATTGCTCAGTCAGATGCCCCCTCCGGGTCGGCCGGCGACGGTAAGGAGGCCGACAACGGTGCCGATCCCGCCGTACCCGAGGAGTCCTCGCCGCCGATCTCGCGGGACGTCATCTTCGAGTTGCTCAAGAACCAGCGCCGGCGCTACGTTCTCCGCTATCTCGCCGACGACCCGGGTCCGGTTCGCCTACGGGATCTGGCCGAGCGCATCGCCGCTTGGGAGAACGACAAACCGATCGGTGCGCTCGACTCCGACGAGCGAAAGCGGGTGTACGTAGGGCTCTACCAGTGTCACCTCACCAAGATGGACGACGCCGACGTCATCTCGTTCAACCAGGACCGCGGGCTGATCGCACTCGGCGAGCAGGCGCCCCTTCTCTACCAGTACCTCGACCCGGTCCGTGGGATCGATAGCTCCTGGAGCCTCGGGTACCTGGGGCTCGCGGTCGCGAGTGGCGTTCTCGCGCTGCTCGTCGAAGCGGGGTTAGTAGGTGTTCTCTCCCAGGGTACTTTCACCGGCCTCGTCGTGCTCGCGTTCTCGCTTCTGGCACTGATCCACGCGGCGACGGCCTCGGTTCTCGACGTCGGGAGCCCGGCGGCCGTTCTCGACGCTCTGAGCAGTGCGATCGCCGACACCGACCGGTCCTGATCGTTCTGCCGTCGTGTGTATCGGGTGTCTCGACTGCTGTCCTCGAGCTTCGAGAAGGACAACCGACAGGTGGGGGGAGAGGGTTAGAATCGTAGCGATAGGGACGCCCTAAGAAAAAGCCTTATTCGGGGTCACCCGGTACGTTCGATTCGATTAGGTGAGGGAGAGACGAACGTGAGCCGTGATTCACTGGACGACGTCGGGACCGATAGCTATGGAGGCGAGTCGACCGGCTCGATAGGGACGGCGCTCGGCAGCGTCGTTAGCGTCGTGTTGTACCTCGCGCTCGCCTGGACCGTCATCACCCTCCCGCTCACCGAGGAGGGATTGGTTCGGTTCGTCGTCGCCGTTCCCCTGTTGTTATTCTTCCCGGGGTATACGTTTCTCTCGGCGCTCTTTCCCGGTCGTCCCTCCCGCGAGAACGAGGCTACCAGTCCCCTCTCCCGGTCGGCCCGGTTCGGTAGTGTCCGATCGATCGAGCAACGGGGCATCACCTGGGGCGAGCGCGCGGCGCTGTCCTTCGGGCTGAGCCTCGTGTGGCTGCCGATCCTCGCGTTGATACTGGCGGCCAGTCCCTTCTCGCTCACGACCGAACCGATCTTCGCGATCGTCTCGGCGTTTATCGTCCTCGCGGCCGCCGTCGGCGCGCTTCGGCGCGCGCGGCTTCCGCCGGACGAGCGCTTCGTGTTGCCCTACCGCCGCTGGCTCGTCGACGCGCGCGCGGCCTTCAGTCGGTCGCCGACCGATACCGTACTCACCGCGGTGCTGGCACTGAGCATGCTCGCGGCGCTCACGAGCATCGGCTACGCGCTCGCCGTGCCCACAGACGCTACCACCTCCTCGGAGTTCTACGTCGGCACGGTAAACGAGTCTGGAAACCTCACTTATGACGGCTATCCCGAGACGTTCACTGCGGGCCAACCGACCGAGCTCACCGTCGGGATCGAGAACCAGGAGAACCGCCGGACGAGCTACACTGTCCTTGCCCAGTTCCAGCGCGTCGAGGTCCCGGCTGGGAACGTCTCGGGCCGGAACGTCACCGTTCTCGAACGCCGGGAGGCCGCCCGATTCCAGCCGACCGTACCGGCGAACGATACCAGGGACACGTGGAATCGGTCCCACCAGGTAACCCCACCGTTCAGCAGCGACGGCGGGACCGTCCGCCTGGTCTACTTGCTCTACCTCGGCGACGCACCGGCCGATCCGACGATCGGGAACGCCGACTATCACACCTGGATCTGGCCCGACGGCCGTACGTCGCCGAACCGGCCCGGAACCAGTGGAACCAACGCCACTGTCGGTCCCAATACCACCAACGCGACCGGATCGACCGGCTCCACTCCCAGCCCGAACGCCTCTACCGTCCCTGGTGGTCCCAACGGGACCGGACCTAACAGTACTGGACCCAACGGAACCGGGCCCAACAGCACGTCGCTGCCGGGGTTCTCGTTTTCCTCCTGAGCACTCGACTCGCCGATACGCTGGTGGGTCGGTCTCCGATACGGCGGGAACGCGGACGAAACGTCCGTCCCGGAAAACGTAGCAAACGAACGATCGACCCTTCAGCGGAGTCGCTTGTAGGCCTCGGCGGCGAGACTCGTGATCGGGCTCGCCCGCTCGGCGCTGTGGAATGTCCGGAGATCGGGGCCGAACTTCGCCTTGTAGCCGTTCAGCCGGGGGTTGCTCGCGCCGACCAGGTCATAAGTCTCTAGTCCGCGACCCATAGCGTCGGTCATGATACCCCAGTCGAGCAGGTCGTTCGCCGGCACGCTCCGGTCGTGTTTCGCCCCACCCTGCCACCGATAGATCGTATCGCCGTCCTCGAGGGCCACCATCCCGCCGACGAACTCGCCATCCACCGCGATAGTATACGGCCGTACCGTCCCCTCGGGCAGCGATCGATAGAGATCGACGACGAACTCGGGGGTCACCCCATAGAAGAGCTCCTGGGCCGCGTGGCGCTCGATTATCTGGGTGACGATCCGGCGGATGGCTTCCTCATCGCCCTCCTCGACGGTGTACTCGACGTCCTCGCCGTCCCGGACGTTCCCCCGTGCGTCGCTCGAAAAGCTCGCTAGGAGATCCTCCTCGCCGACGGTCAGATCGACGGTATAGGTATGCTCGGGCGTCACGTCGAAGCCGCTCCACTTGACCGGTCTGAGGTCGTCGTACCGGCCGTCCGTCCGGAGCGAGGTGTATCGGGGATCGAGTTCCTCGAAACACCACTCGAAACAGCCACGCAGGAACCGACCGTGGCGGCGTTCTGCCTTCCGTCGTTTCAGCTTCCCGACGTTGAGCAGCGCCGGCCCCTGGTAGGGGATCAGGAGGTTCGGCGGCGGGGAAAAAAGGGCACTCTGGCCCAGTACTCGCCGCTCGAAGACCGGGAAGAGTCCGACTACTTCCTGGCCCTTGTAGCCGATCAGCCGGTGTAACTCAGTACTGGAGTGACTTGCGATCGTCTCGAGGCTCTCGGTGTAGTGAAAGGCGTTGCCCTGGGGCGATCGGTCGACGTAGCTATTCCACTTCTCGATGCCGTCCTGATCTGCGAGTGCAACTTCGACCATGATCGTGATTATTCGATGTATCCGAGATCGCTCAGCCTGCTTTCGACCGCGCTATCGTCCGTCGCGACCCGCCTGCCCCGGTCGGCGCTTGCGTACTGCTCCTCGCCGGCCGACTCGACTACCGGAAGGGCCGCGCCGTCCATCCGTTCGGCGCTGGGCAGCGAGAGCGTCGCGAGTACCGTGGGCGCGATATCGAAGAGATGTGCGTTCTCGATGCCATCGACTATCCCTTCAGTTTCCGACGGCGCTGTGGCGTCGATCGCTGCCCCTCTGGCGGCGACGATCCCCGCCCGCTTGTGGTTCCAGGGTTCGGTCGGCGGGCCGAACGCCTCGCCCGCTAAGGTCGCCGAGAGGAACTGATCGAACTCGTTCGGGACGGTCACGATATCGACCGCTTCCTCGGCGGCCGAACCCTGAAAGAACTCCTCGCGAGGCGCGACCTGTTCGAAGACCGGCTCGCCGTCGGGCGTGTCGACGTCTTCGAGCGCGGCGATCAGCTCCTCGCGGACGTGTTCGTAGTCGCTTTCGGGGACGACGCCAGCGGGTTCGCGGCCCGCGAGGTTGATCCTGATCCCGAGTTCGATCCGCTCGCGCATGTACGCCCGGGAGTTCTGGAAGTCGACCTGTTCGGTGCCCGCCCGGACCATCCCCTGCGGGACGACCTCGAGAACGAGATCGGTGAGGCCCAGCGCGTCGACCACTCGGCCGACGCGCTGGCTGGTCACTCCGACCTTCGCCGCGAGTGCCATCCCGCGTTCGAGGATCGCGGGCTCGCCCTCACCGCTGCCCTCGTCGTCGCGAAGCGGGCCCCAGGCGGGCATCCCCTTCTCACCGCCGCGTTTACTCCTGACGTAACCCGCTTCCCGGAGGAACTCGTTGGCGCGGAACTCGTAGCCGTCGTACTTCCCCATTCCGTGGTCGCTCGCGACGATCACGGTCGCCGGCTCACAAGCTTCGAGCGTTTCCCTCACTTGCTCGTCGAGTGCCTCGTAGACTGCCTGTACGGCTCCCCAGTCTCCCGGGCGTTCGTGAAAGACCGAGTCGGTGACCTGGAACTGCAGGAAGCCAAACTCCGGCGCGAACCGATCGGCGAGATAGCGAAACGCTTCCCCACGCATCTCGAGGAGTTCGCGGTAGTTCTCGATCATCGCTTCCTGCCCCGCGTCGCTCGCCCCCTCGTGGCGCGGGTACACTCGGTAGCCCCCGATTTCCTCCCGGACGTCTTCGGTGATACCCTCGGGATGGCCCTCGGGGTCCTCGGGGGCAGTGTAGCCCGGTAGTAGTGCCCCCGAAAACGAATTGGGGGGATGGGTGACCGGGACGTTCACGACGACGCTCGTTAGTCCCCGCACGTCGAGTAGCTCCCAGAGAGTCGGCTCACGACAGTGACTGGCGTTCACGACGTCCCAGTCGTAGCCCTCGAAGACGAGAAAGGAGAATATTCCGTGCTTCCCGGGGTTCGTCCCGGTGAACATCGAGGGCCAGGCACTGGCGGTCCAGGGGGGGATCTGTGATTCGAGCGGGCCACTCGCGCCCTCCTCCAGTAGCTCCCGAAGCGTCGGGACCTCCGCCCCCCGGTCGAGTAGCTCGGAGAGCACCGGCGCGCACGCGGCGTCGATCCCCAATAGGAGGGTTTCCATGCCCTCCGCTCGATCGGCCATGTCCTTGTGTCCTCCTCTTCGAGCGTTGTTATGCCCCGAGTAACCTCCTCTCTCCTACGACCCGCTTGCCCGCGATCGGTAGCTCCCGCCGACACACGCCCGCCGCCGACCTGCCCTCCGATTTCCGGTATCCAAACCAGGATCGTAATCGTCCGGCAGACGCCGGCTAGGGACATTAGCAACTCGTTAATAGGGATAATAGAAACTCTTTAGTCGGATTAATAGATAGTTAATATCGATGACGACGAAACGCCACGACGAATCTGGTTGCCAGGACGACGCTTCCGTCCCACCCGGGGACGGCGATCGGTGCGTCGGGCGGCGATCGTACCTGAAACTCGCTGGGGCTACCGCCGGATCGGCCTCGCTACTGGGTCGGGCGGCCGGCGCTCGAGCAGCGCGGACCGGCGACGCTTTCTCGCAGCGGGTGAACGCCGTCAAGGCAGGCTGTGACCCGACCGGCCGGACGCCCTCCGATAGGGCGTTTCAGCAAGCGGTCGCCGAGGACACCCTTCTCACCTTTCCCGCCGGCACCTACCGGTTCACCGAACCACAGGTCGTTCTCGGCTTCAATAGCGTCGGACTACTCGGCGAGGGCGAGGTATCCTTCGCTGTTCCTCCCGGATTCGATGGTAATCTGCTGACGATCGCCGGCGGTTCGGAACTGCTACTGCGAGGGATCGATATCGACATGACCGCGGCCAGCGCGGTGCCGGGACTGCGCCTCGGCGCGCGCGACCGCCTTCTCGTCGAGGACGTCGAGTTCCGCGGCCGGGGTGTCTATTCTCCCGGGGATGGACCGGTAGCCAACGCCCTCTCGCCGGTCGTCCGCTCGCCTGACGGCGTCGGGATCATACGGAACGTCCGCGCGCGTAACGACGGACCGACGGGCCCCGAATACCGGACTGATACCGGTCGTGCCGGCATCCGGATCGGCGGCGCGACTCGTGGGACCGTGACGATCGCGGACTGCCATCTCCAGGGCTTTCAGAACGGCGGGGCGTACGTCAGCGAGACGGCCGCCGAGGTCCGGGTCGTCGGCGGCGTCTACCGGGACAACGACCTCGCGGGGATCCGTATCGGCGGGACTGGTTCTAGAAGTACCGTCGAGAACGCACGCGTCGAGGCCGGTCTCGAGAACGCGACGGCCTCGGATTCGACCAACTTCGACACAATGAACACCTGTGCGATCCGCTTCGAGGGCGGCGGATCAGGCACCGAGGTGCGAGGGTGCGAGCTCGCTCTCGGTGCCGGTGTCGAGGGCGAGGGTGCGGTCGTCGCCGCCCACGACTACGGCGGGTTCACCCTTCGGGACACCCGGATCCAAGCTGCGGGCGGTCGTCCCGCGATACGAGGGCTGGCACCACACGGCGGTCCCTACTCTCCCCCACGAGGATCGCTCGAGACGCGCTTCGAACGCTGCTCGATCCTCGGTCCCGATCGGGAGAAAGCCGTCCGACTAACGGAGCGGCCGGCCCCTCGCACCGAGGGCATCTCGCTCGACGGCACGACGTTTCTCGACCCTCTCTAATTGATGCGACTACTCTAGCAGTAGATACTAACAAACGTAACAATTAAATGACTATAGGTTCTCCTGAATGAAACAATGGGTCCTCCGAACGACCGATCGGAACCGATGTCGCCCCGGACCGTCGTGCTCGGGTTCGACGCGCTCGTGTTCGATTATCTCGACGCGTTCGATCTGCCCAACTTCGAGGCACTGCGCGAGCGCGGCAGCGAAGCGCCGCTGCGCTCGACCCATCCTCCTTGGACTGCCAGTGCCTGGCCCTCGATGTATACGGGGACCGACCCGAGCCACCACGGAGTGTACGATTTCTTTCACTACGGAACGGACTACCCGGATGACGCTGCCCTGGTGACCCGGGAGAACGTCGGTGCGCCGGCGCTCTGGAACTACTGTTCGGCCCGGGGGCTGCCCTCGATCGCCCTCAATATGCCCGTTACATACCCTAGCGACCGGATCGACGGCGTCTCGATCCCCGGCTATCTCGCCCCGGCGGGAGCGCCGGGCCATCCCGAGGGGATTCGCGAGGAACTCACGGAGGCGCTGGGAGAGGAGTACCGGATCTACTCGCGCGCTGAGACATCCGATGACAAGCGAGCGAAACTGGAAGGCTATCTCGAACTGATCGACGTTCGCCGCCGTGCGGCCGAGTATCTGCTCTCGACCCGAGAGTGGCGTCTCGGGATCTTCCAGATCCAGAAGACCGACGCGGTCTTTCATAACTTCGGCGAGCCCGAGGCCCACCGCCGGATCTATGCGGCCGCCGACGCCTTTCTCGGCACGGTCTTAGAGACCGTTCCCGAAGACACGAACGTGATCGTCTGTTCGGATCACGGCATCGGGCCGATGGAGGGCTACCGGATCTACGTCAACGACGTTTTGCGGGATCACGGGCTCGTCGAAGCGACGACAGAGGGAGAACCGATGAGCTTCGGCGCGGCGAAACACCGCTTGCTGGAGGATTCCAGTGGCGACGACGGGGACGACACTGTAGACGCCGACGGCGACTCGGGATCGGGATCGAGCGTTTCGCCCGCCGCGCTTGCCGTCTCGACGGCGGCGTCGGTGCTCGATCGTGCCGGTGTGGGCCCAGCGGACGTCTACAGCGCCGCTCAGCGCCTCGGTCTCGAGGGCGTACTCCAGGCGGTCGTGCCGGAAGACGCGAAGAGCGGGGCCACCGAACACGTCGACTGGGCCGCCTCGAAGGCCTACTGTCGGGGCCGGAACGAACTCGGGATCCGAATCAACCTCGCGGGCCGCGAACCTGCGGGTGTCGTCCCCGAAGACGAGTACGAAGCGGTGCGTTCGGAGATCATCGCCGCACTCGAGGCCCTACGGACGCCCGACAGCCGGCCGGCCTTCGAGTGGGTGTGTCGGCGCGAGGAGATCTACGACGGTCCCTACATTGAGGATGCCTGTGATGTCCTCTTTATGCCCCAGGGGATGGATCACGCCGTCGAGACACAGCTCGTCGGCCGGCAGTTCGTCGGTGCGGAGGGGTACGATCACAAGCCACACGGAGCGTTCGTTGCTAGTGGCCCGGCCTTCGAACCGGTCGATCTCGATACCCTCTCGCTCGTCGATATCGCCCCGATCGTCATGGCGTCGCTCGGCCAGCCTGTTCCGGCGCGGATGACCGGCGCGATACCCGAGGGCTTGCTGGGGACTCCGACCGCAGTCGAGCCCTACGCGGATCTCACGATCGACACCGGTGAGGATGGCGCTACCGACGACCGGATCGAAGAACGCCTCTCGGATCTGGGGTACCTGTAGACTCTCTTCTTCGTCTTCGCCCTCGCTCTCGCCTGTTGGATGATCGCCCGGCCTGGGGCCCTCGACCCCCAGTCGGGGGTGCTCGATCGTCGCTTCGAACCCCTTTGAGGGACCGGAGGAGCGCTCGCCCGCTCCTCGTTGGATTCGTTCTACCGGCAGTTCTGCACGCCGGACTCGGGGAGGCTCTCCGAAGCGGGTTCGCCCGTCCGTCCGGAAGGATACCCCGGGGTTTACAATCCCGTCGATCCAACGCGACGCTATGTTCCCTCGTGCAGTCGTCAACTGCTTTGGCACCCCTCCAACGGTTCGTCTTCCCGTCGACCGATGGTAGGGGCCGCTTGGACCGGAGAACGACGTCTATAACAATGCCATAAGACCACGGTAGGACGACTACGGGAACGGTACTTTGCCGCCATGATCACACATACGACGACTCGGACGACTCGACCGATCGACGGCGTCGATTGGTCCCTACCGAGCACGCGCCACGGGTGGGCCGTGGCCCGACGCTCACCCAGTGGCCGGTGCTCGCCGCGGGACCCTCGATCGCTCTCCGGCCTGAGAACGGGGGGGCGCTCGTGACCGACGCGGAGATCGGCCCGGGGGCCGACATCGACGACGGCGCGACCGTCGGCTACCCCTACAGCGAGGACGCCGGGCCAGCGGTGATCGACGAGGGCGCACGGATCCGTGCGGGCACCATCGTCTACGGCGACACCGAGATCGGCGCGAGCTTCGTGACCGGTCACGACGGGCTCGTCCGCGAGCACACCACGATCGGCGACGACGCCGCTCTGGGGACGAAGACCGTGATCGACGGCACGAGCGAGATCGGGTCGAACGTGAGCTTCCAGACCGGCGTTTACGTACCGACGCACACGACGATCGGAAGCCAGGTCTTTATCGGTCCGCGGGCAGTGCTCACGAACGATATGCACCCGGTTCGTGTCGAGTACGACCCCGCCGGCCCGGTACTCGAGGACCACGTTACGATCGGGGCCAACGCCACTGTGCTACCGGAGATCACCGTCGGCGAGGGGTCCTTCGTCGCCGCCGGAGCGATCGTTACCGAGGACGTCCCGCCCGAAACCCTCGCTATCGGCACGCCCGCCACTCACCGACCGCTACCGGAGGAACTCCAGGGAGGGAACGACCTGTGATCCCGATCGCGAACCCCCAATTCGGCAACCGGGAGCAAGCAGCGATCGCCGACGTGCTCGATAGCGGTCGGGTGGCCGACGGCCCGGTCGTCAGGCAGTTCGAAGCCGAGTTCGCCGACTTCTGTGGCGCTTCACACGGGGTGGCGACGACCAACGGGACCACGGCACTGCATACCGCCTTCGAGGCCCTCGAGATCGGCGAGGGCGATGTCGTCGTCACTTCTCCCTTCTCGTTCATCGCGAGCGCGAACGCCGCCCGCTTCGCCGGGGCGACGCCGGTCTTCGCCGATATCGACCTCTCGACGTACGATCTCGATCCTCACTCGACCGAGAAGCTGATCGAGGAGCACGACGCCGATGCGATCCTCGCGGTGCATCTCTTCGGACTCCCTGCGGACATGACCGAACTCCGTGAGATCGCCGACGCCCACGACTGTGCGCTGATCGAGGACGCCGCACAGGCCCACGGCGCGGCCGTCGGAGGTTCGCAGACCGGGACGCTCGGCGACGCCGCCTGTTTCTCGTTCTATCCGACGAAGAACATGACGACCGGCGAGGGTGGAATGATCACGACCGATAGGGAAGACGTCGCGAAGCGCGCGGCGAGTTTCGTCAATCACGGTCGCGTCGAGGACCGGCCGGCGTACGAACACGTTCGGGTCGGTCAGAACTACCGGATGACGAGCGTTCTCGGGGCCATCGGTCGCGTCCAGCTCGACCGGCTTCCGGCGTACAACGAGCGCCGGAGAGCGAACGCCGCCCGCCTCACTGAGGGCCTCGCTCCCATCGAGGGGATAGAGACGCCCGTCGAACCCGCCGATCGACGACACGTCTACCACCAGTATACGATCCGCTGTGAGGACCGCGACGGGCTCGCCGAGCATCTAGAGGTGGAGGGCGTCGGAAGCGCCGTCTACTATCCGAAGCCGATCCACCACCAACCGCCCTACGAGGAAAGCGTGGCGAAGGCCCCGGCTGCCGAGTACGCCGCCGAGAGCGTGCTCTCGATCCCCGTTCACCCCGAAGTGAACGACGAGGACCTCGAGCAGGTGATCGAGGCGGTCCAGGATTTCGATACCACTAACCGGGGGCAGTAGCGTGGCGATGACCGACTCGCTACAAGCCGGCGTGATCGGCGTCGGTAGCATGGGCCAGCACCACGCGCGGGTCTACAAGGAACTTCAGGAGGTGACGCTGGCCGGCGTGACCGACGCCGACGCCGAGCGCGCAAACGAGGTCGCCGCCCGCCAGGGCATTGGGGCCTACCCGCTGGATACCCTTCTCGAGGCCATCGATCTCGCCTCGATCGCCGTCCCAACCGACTACCACTACGAACTCGCCCGCGCGTGCATCGAGCGGGGGGTCGACGTCCTCGTCGAGAAGCCCTTCGTCGCCGACCCCGAGCAGGGACAGGAGTTGATCGAGCTGGCGGACGAACACGACGTCCTGATCGGGGTCGGCCACGTCGAACGATACAACCCTGCCGTCGCGGCCGCCCGCGAGGTACTCGCCGACACCGAGATAATCGCCGCCGACGCCAGGCGGCTCGGCCCCCCCCTCGACCGCGATATCGAGGATAGTGCGGTACTCGATCTGATGATTCACGATATAGATGTACTCCTCTCGCTCGTCGGCAGTGAGATCGAGACGGTGAATGCGCTCGGCACGCGCGAGAACCGATACATCGACGCCCAGATGCGATTCGCCGACAGCACCGTCGCGAGCCTCACCGCGAGCCGAGTGACCCAGGAGAAAGTCCGTGAGCTCTCGATCACGGCCGCGGACTGCTGGATCACGGTCGATTACCTCGACCAGTCCGTCGAAGTGCATCGGGGGTCCTCGCCCGAGTACGTCGAACGGGACGGCGACGTGCGCTACCGTCACGAGGGGATCGTCGAGCGTCCGATGGTCGAAAGCGGCGAACCCCTCGGGCGCGAACTCGCCGCCTTCCTCCGTGCGGTTCGCGAGCGCCGTACACCAGTGGTTTCGGCCGCGGACGGCCTGGCAGCCCTGCAGGTCGCCGGACGGATCGAGGAACTGGCTACACGATCGCGAGACCGACCCGGCACCGAATTCACTCCACTACATCGATGACCACGGACGAACGCGACCTCCGACCCGAGACGGTATCGCTCTACGATAGCTCCCGCCCGCCTGACGAACAGCGCCGAGCGTTCACCGAGGGCCAGGTCCCCGTCGCGGTCTATGGCCTCGGGAAGATGGGCCTGCCCCTGGCGGCGGTCTACGCCGAGACCACGACCAATACTATCGGCGTCGACGTCTCCTCCGAAGTCATCGCGGCAATCGAGCGCGGCGAGACCCACGCCGTCCGCGAACCCGGTCTCGATACGTTACTCGCCGAGACGATCGAATCGGGGACGCTCTCGGCGCGCACCGACGGTCCCGGGGCGGCCGCCGAGGCTCGAGTACATGTAATCATCGTCCCGACGCCGATCGACGAGGATAGTACGCCCGATCTCTCGGCGCTCGAAGCCGTCTGTGAAGACATCGCTAGCGGCCTCGCTCCGGGCGATCTGATACTCGTCGAGTGTACGGTCCCGCCAAAGACCTGCCGGGAGGTCGTCCACCCGCTTCTCGTGGCGGGGAGCGGGCTCGAGGCTGGGGAATTCGGCCTCGCGTTCTGTCCGGAGCGGACCTCTAGTGGCCGGGCGATTACGGACATCCGGGGCGCGTACCCGAAGGTAGTGGGTGGGATCGATCCCGAGAGCACCCGGGCGGCCGCACTCGTTTACGAGGCGATCAACGATCGTAGGGTTCTCCCGGTAACGGATGCGACGACCGCAGAAGCCGTCAAGGTCTTCGAAGGGGTCTATCGCGACGTCAACATCGCGCTCGCGAACGAACTCGCCCGCTTTACTGACGAGTTGGGAATCGACGTCAACGAGGCGATCGAGGTCGCGAACACCTTGCCCGTCTGTGATATCCATACGCCCGGCATCGGGGTCGGGGGCCACTGTATTCCCTACTATCCGTACTTCCTGATCGAAGGCTTCGAGACCGACGCCCCGCTCCTGAGTACGGCCCGGGAGGTCAACGACTCGATGCCCGCCTTCGCCGTCTCGAAACTCGAGGAGGAGTTCGCCGCCGAAGGCAGGGAGTTAGCGGGCAAAACGGTCCTCGTGTTCGGGCTCACCTACCGGCCGGGGGTCGAGGAGACCGCCGCGACCCCCGCCGGTCCGCTCATCGACGGGCTCGGCGAAGCGGGTGCGGAGGTACTCGCGACCGATCCTATCCTCTCATCGGCGGCGATCGAAGGGTTCGGTGCCGAAGCGACTTCCCTCGAGAGCGCCACCGAGCGGGGGGTAGACGCCGCCGTACTCGTCACCGGCCACGAGGAATTCGAGGGAATCGACTGGGCAGGCTTCGATCCGCTGATCGTGATCGACGGCCGGAACGTACTGGAACTCGGCGGAACGAACCACCGGGTCTATACCATCGGCAGCGGACATACCGAATAGATGTACGAGGGGAAGACGATCGGCGTCGTCGTGCCCGCTTACAACGAGGCGGGGCTGGTCGGCGGCGTGATCGAGACGATGCCCGCCTTTGTCGATCGGGTCTACGTCGTTGACGATAGCTCGACCGACGACACCTGGGCGGAGGTGACTCGCCACACCGCGGCGATAAACGAGCGCCGGAACACGGAGAGCCCGCTCACCAACGGCGGTACGTCGGAGTTCGTCGTCCCGATCCGCCACGAGGAAAATCGCGGTCCCGGCGGTGCGCGCAAGACCGGCTACGCCCGCGCGCTCGCCGACGAGATAGACGTGGTGGCGACGATGGACGCCGACGGGCAGATGGACCCCGCCTACCTCGACCGGATCGTCGCCCCGGTTGCCTCGGGCCGGGTGGCCTACGCGAAAGGCACTCGACTGGGGAGTAGAGAGTTCTGGCGGGAGATGCCGCCCTTCCGGCTGTTCGGGAACTTACTACTCACCTTCCTGACGAAAGTCGCGAGCGGATACTGGGGGATGACCGACCCACAGAACGGCTACACCGCAATCTCCAAGAACGCCCTCGTGGACATCGGGATCGAGACGCTGTACGACGACTATGGGTACTTGAACGACGTGCTCACCTCGCTCAACGTCGACTCGCGACTGATCGCCGACGTCTCCCACCCGGCTCGGTACGGCACCGAACACAGCGGCATCCGGTACTCGACGTTCGTTCCCTCACTCTCGGGGGTGTTGCTCCGGAACTTCTGCCGGCGGCTGACCGATCGGTACCTCATGCTCGATTTCCATCCGCTCGCCTTTCTCTACGGCCTCGGAGCGCTCGGTCTCGCGGGAAGCGCGCTCTCGGCGGGGAGTGCGGTGTATGCGGCGCTGTCCCCGGGATCGACTTCGGAACCCTCCTCGTCTCCTTCGCCTGTGTCGAGCACACGACGATCGGCGACTGACGGAGGTTCGACCGCCGAGACCGACCCTAGTTCCAGTTTCGATTCCGGCTCTGGTCCCGAGTCCACCGCCGAATCCGCGTCGAGCTCCGAGTCGACGGCCAGGCCGTCGGCCCCTCGATCGACGGTCGCTCGCTCTCTGGTCGCGCTCGAAGCGTTCGTCTTTGGGGCCTGTGTTCTCGCGCTCGCGATCGCCTTCGACGTCCGCGCGAACGAGGGGCTCGTGGTGCGGGTCGAGGACGGAGTGGCCGACGGACGATCGAGCGATTCTCGAACCGATCGCCCGGCCGACCGTGCCGACGGCGAGGGTACGGACGGAACCGAGGGGACAGCGGGGGCTGGTGAGCGATGAAGGTGCTCTCGGTCGTCGGTGCCCGGCCACAGTTCGTCAAGGCCTTCCCGCTCTCGGCGGCGCTCCGAAAGGACCACGAGGAGGCCCTCGTCCACACCGGCCAGCACTACGACACCGGGCTCTCTGAGGTCTTCTTCGAGGAGCTCGCGATCCCCGAACCTGATCACCACTTGGGGATCGGCTCGGACACGCATGGCCGTCAGACCGGCCGGATGATGATCGAACTCGAAGCGCTCTGTGAGCAGGAGAGTCCCGACGCGGTGTTGGTCTACGGCGATACCAACTCGACGCTCGCAGGCGCGATGGTCGCGGCCAAAGGCGACCCGCTGCTCTGTCACGTCGAGGCCGGCCTCCGGAGTTACAATCGCGCGATGCCCGAGGAGATCAATCGCGTGCTCACCGATCACGTCTCCGATCTGCTCTGTGTCCCCACCGAGCGCGCGCGCTCGAATCTCGCAAGCGAGGGGATCAGTGAGGGCGTTTCGGTGACCGGCGACGTGATGTACGACGCCATCCGGTGGGCCCGCGAGCGCGCGGCCGCTACCTCAGAGATCCTCGCGGAACTGGGCGTGAGCGAGGGCGAGTACGTCCTCGCGACGGTCCACCGGGCGGGCAACACTGACGATCGAAGTCGGTTAGAAGCGATCCTCCGGACGCTCTCGGCGCTTCCGACTGAAACCGTTCTCCCGGCCCACCCGCGAACGGTAGCGCGGATCGAGGAGTTCGGCCTCGAGGACGCCGCTGCCGGCATCCAACTGATCGAGCCTGCAGGGTATCTCGATTTCGTCCGGCTGCTCGACGGTGCGGACCGGGTCGCAACCGACTCGGGGGGTGTGCAGAAAGAGGCCTTCTTCCTCGATACGCCCTGTGTCACTCTCCGGGAGGAAACCGAGTGGGTCGAGACCGTCGAGGCCGGCTGGAACAGCTTAGTGGATGCGGACCCCGAGGCGATCGAGCGCGCGTTGATCGACGAGTGCGACCGGCCCCCGAAACCAAGCCTGTACGGCGATGGCACCGCCGCCGAGGCGATCGTCGCCGCGCTCGCCGAAGCCGTGAGCGGGTCGGGAACCGAAACCGGAGCTGAATCCGGGGCTGGATCCGAAATCGAACCCGAATCCGGGACCGCGGGCGAGGAGCGATGACCGATCCCTCCGATACCGAAGCGACGGCCGGGACCGACGTCCCCGCCCCCGGGTTCGAGGGAACCTTCGCGCTCTGTCTGACCCACGACGTCGATCGCCCCTACAAGACCTACCAGTCGCTGTTCTACGCCCTTAGTGAACGCCGACCCGCCCACCTCGAGAGCCTCCTGCCTCGAGTCAATCCCTACTGGCAGTTCGAGGAGATAATGGCCATAGAGGAGCACCTCGGAGTCCGGTCGGCGTTTTACTTCCTCGACGGGGAGTACCTCCTCTCGCGGCCGCCCCGCGAGTGGCTCAGCCCCTTCTACTGGCTCGAGTGGCTCGGCGGGTACGACCCTACTGCGCCGGCGATCGCCCGGATCGTCCGCGCGCTCGACGACGGCGGCTGGGAGGTCGGCCTGCACGGCTCCTATGGCACCCACCGCGATCCCGAGCGTCTCGCCGCGGAGAAACGGAAACTCGAAGCGATTCTCAGCCACGACCTCCAGGGCGGTCGCCAGCACTACCTCCGATTGAGCGACCCGCCCGCGGAGACCTGGGGACAGCATCGGGATCTCGGCCTCTCCTACGACGCGAGCCTCGGGTCGAGTACCGAGTACGGCTTTCGACACGGCTATGACTTGCTTGCACCGTTCGAGGACGAGTTTCGAGTGTTTCCGCTCACGCTCATGGAGGTCGCCCTAGAGAACGCTCCGGGCGTCGGCGACATCGACCCCGAGGGATCGAGCGCTCGGGAGGGTAGCGATAGCGAGGATCGGGAAGAGGGAGACGAGAGCGAGAACAGGACCGGCTCCCGGCGCGGGATCAACGTTGAGGCGGCCTGGCGTGAGTGCGAGCGACTCCTGGAGGAAGCAGCCGCGAACGAGGCGGTGATGACCGTGCTCTGGCATCCACGATATTTCAGCACCGAGGACTTTCCGGGCTATCGCGAGCTCTATCGGCGGCTGATCGAGCGCGCGCTCTCGATGGACGCCTGGGTCGGCCCGCCCGGCGACCTCTACCGGACGATCGACCACGATCGTGACTCCGAGCACGGTGGACGGAGCGACGTAGCAGGGACGACTGGGAGCGAGACGGGGGAGAGCCGATGACCGACTACAGGGTGGCGATCGATCGCCGCCTCGCTGCACCCGAGAGGTCCGGGACTCGACGGGACGACCCTGACGTCCGAAGCGACAGGACTTTGTTTCGCTCCCCATCGATGTGGAGACGACCCTCTCACGGGCTGATTTCAGTACTATGGAACTAGAACGACTCACACTTGAGAAGTGGGCTGACGCCCTCCCCAGTTCGGGGTTCGAAGTCTTTCATACCGCTCCGGCGCTATCGGTACTCGACGACCACGCGGCCGGCGATCTCCACTTGCTCGGGGGGTTCAACGGCGACCAGCCGGTAGCCTTGTTTCCCCTGTTCGTCCGACGGGGTCCGCTGGGATCGGCAATGTGCTCCTCGCCACCGCCGGGATTCAACGTTCCCCATCTCGGGCCGATCCTCATGCCCCAGAGCCCGAAGCGGCGCAAACGGGAGAAACAGAACGGCGAGTTCGCCGAGAAAATAGTAGAAGCGCTCGACGCCGACGGTTCCCGGACGCTCTTCCGGGCGGTGGGTGCACCGACCTACAACGATCCGCGGCCCTACCGATGGGCCGGTTTCGACGTCGATGCGGCGTTTACCTACCGGCTCCCGGTCGAGGACTCGCCCGGTGACCTGCTGAGTTCGTTCAGCAAGAGCCTCCGGCGGGAGATCCGCGACGGCGGGGACGCCGACGTCGTGGTCTCGCGGGAGGGTATCGAGGCCGCCGAAGCCGTCTACTGGCACACCGCTGCGCGCTATGCCGAACAGGACGAGGAGATGGGTTCGAGCTGGGAGTACGTCCGCGATCTGCTCGGCGCGCTCGACGATGAGGGCCGGTACCGGGTCTACACCGCGGAAACCGCCCAGGGTCGATTCCTCGGCGGGATCATCGTGCTTTACTCGAACGACTGTGCGTACTACTGGCTCGGCGGCGTTCGTACCACCCACGACGGCGTGAGCGTCAACAGTCTACTGCACTGGCGCGTCATCCGCGACGTCGCGGAGGCCGGGACCGAGGACGGAGGTAATGATAGGAGCGGAAGCGAGGACGGCCCGATCGCGTCGGTCGAGTGCTACGACCTCGTCGGCGCGAACACCGAACGGCTCTGCCAGTACAAGGCGAAGTTCGGTGCCGATCTCGCCCACTACTACACGATCGAGTCCGCCGGCCCGCAGATGACCCTCGCGAAGACGGCCTACGAGCGGGTCAACTCGTTGTTGTGAAAGCAGGCCTTCGCGGTCCGACATTTCGCCGAGCCGTCGCTTGGATCGCTCGACCATAGAACCGATCGTCGCTGGAACCGCTCAGACCACTACTTCGACGGCACTGATCGCGCCGTAGCCGATCGCGAGCGCGAGCGCCAGCGAGCCGATCCACGCCAGGACCGTATAGCCCATCTTCCGTTTGCTGACACCGGCGTTGCCGGCCGCGAGGCCGCTGCCCACGACGGCGCTGACGATGATCTCGTTGAACGAGACCGGAATCCCGAGCAGTACCGCGGTCTGGGCGATCGCGAAGGAGGGGATCAGCGCGGCGATCGACCGCCGGGGTCCGAGCGAGGAGTAATCCTGCGAGATCGCTTTGATCATCCGCGGCGCGCCGGTCCAGGACCCGACGAGGAGTCCGAGCCCGCCGAAGACGAGTAGCCCCACCAGGGGAACGGTGACCGACAGCGAACTCCCGGCCAGCGCTGCGAGCAGCGGCCCGACCGCCAGGCCTACCTGACTCCCTCCCGCCGAGAAGGCGACCAAACCACCGAGAGCCAACAGGAAGTGTCGCTGGCCCCCCTCGATATCCGACCGGAGGTCCCACGCGAGCACGCCCGCGAGGCCCGCAGCGAGGAGCAGGGAGACGCCGAATCGTCCGACCGACTCCGAAACCGGAAGCCCGAGGCCGGCGGCTATCGCGCCCGCGACCGACTCGCCTCCCTCCCCGGAGCCAAGCAGCGAAAAGGGGACGTTCGCGATCAAGAGACCAACGAGGAAGCCAAGCGGCGGGAGGGCATAGCGTTCGGGGACCCGGTCGCTCCTGAGCACTCGTGCGGTGGCGTAGGCGACCCCACCGCCGAGAAAGGGAACGAGCACCCAGAGAGCGACAATCTCGACGTAGGCCGGCCAGACGGGCTCGCCACCGAGTCCCAGTCCGACGCCGACGACCGCTCCAGTAACTGTGAAGGCCGTCGCGATCGGGTAGCCGGTAAAGACGCCGATCGCAACCAAGCCCGCGGCGAGCAGGAGTAGTATCGTGGCCGCCGTCGCTGTGAAGGTGACCCCGCCGACCAGCCCCGTGCCGACCGTACCGGCGACGTTCGCACCCTGGAGGACCGCGCCGGCAAAGCCCAACAGGCCGACGACGAAGCCCGCCCGCATCACCGAGATGGCGTTCGCGCCGACCGCCGGGGCGAAGGGCGTCGACCCCGAGGAGCCGGCTCCGATCGTCCACGCCATGAAGAAACTCGCGATACCGGCGACCAGAAGGATTCCCAGTTGTCCCGCAGCGACCATTAGCGCTCGACCGGATGAGAGGGGCACCTAAACTACGTCCGATCGAGTGTTCACGCCGTCGGCGTCGCCAACCACTGACCGGATTCGACCGCGCGGGGAACAGACCCGAGAACCGGAGGATCGACGGTCCACTCAGGCCGGTCGGAGCAAGGGCCGTTCGGCGAGGCCCTCGATCCGCTCCGGGACGGCCCCGTTGAGCGCGACGTCGACGATCAACTTCGTTAGGTCCGTTTTGTCGGCCATGTAGGCGTCGCGGCGCTCGCGCCAGATCTCGGGAACCGAATCGTCGGCGACGAGTTCGATCGCTTTCTCGATCACTCCATCGAAATCCGCGATATTATAGATGAGGTCGTTACGCTCGAGCTCAAGGAAGTTGCCCATGTCCTCCGCCCCGACGAAGCTGTTCGAGCGGATTGCTGGCGTCCCCAGTAGGGCGGCTTCGGTGACCATCGTCTGGGTATCCGCGACTAACAGATGGGCTTCGGCGAGCGCGTCGTGCATGAGACCGGGATGGAGGTCGAAGGGGCGAGCGTCTACTCCCTCGAAGTCCATCGAGTGGCCTTCGTCGGAGACGAAGACGGTCGCGTGCTCCGCGAGGCGCTCGATCAGCGCGCGGCGGCGCTCGGGAGTGAGACCGGAGTGACTCACGTCGTGATGGGAACCAAAGGCGTTCAGCCGGAGAATGGCGTACTTCTCCTCGGGACCGACTCCCAGGGCCTCCCGGACGTCGACCTGGGGCTCGTAGACCGCGGGGTGGAGGTAGGCACACTCCTTGAACCCCCGGAAGCGGTAGTGGTTCGTCCCGAGATCCTTCCCGAAGGCGTGTGGCGTGAGCACGAGTTTCGCGAAGGGCTGGGAGATGGCGTGATCGAGGCCGGTCGGCTCTGAATCGAGCAGGAGGACCACCGGAGCGCCCGCGAGCACGCCGGCATGGGCTGAATACGCTCCCATGCCGAAGATCAGATCGGGGTCGTACCGGCGGACCTGCTTTGCGATCTCTACGTAGTGACCGGGCAGCGACCTGAACAGGGACCACTTCGTTGTCTCACAGCTGCCGTAGATCCGGTAGGGCAGATCGTAGTACTCGAGTAAGGCCTCCGTACAGCCGTAATCCCGGCCGAGAACCAGTACGTCGTGACCCCGGTCCCGTAACTCCCTGACGGCGTGCTTGTAGAGATGTACGTGAGCAGGCGTGTTCGTAAAGAAGAGGTACTTCACGTCACCACCCCGTCGGTCGCATCCTTCCCCGTGTGATGGAGGGTCATCGTGCATTCTGCTTCGGGTGAGGAAGTAAAAACCTTGTCTAACTCCCGATACGAACCGGACCTCGGGCCGTCTCGCCGGCAGCTACGGGCCGTTTGATCACGGCCGTTCGGGCCACGATTCCTCGGCGACCGTCGCGTAGAGATCGGTCAACTGTGGGATGACTCGTTCCCAGGTGTACTGTTCGACGGCTTCGGCGTTGTGATGGCCCATCTGCCGTCCCTCCTCCGGCGCGGTGACGAGCGCTTCGAGGGCGTCGGCGAGCGCCTCGGGATCGCGTGGCGCGATGAGACGGCCGCCGTTCTCGTCGATAAGGTCCGGCACGCCCCCGACCGCCGTTCCGACGATCGCGTTCCCGCCGGCCATCCCTTCGAGCACGCCGATGGGCAGCCCCTCGGCGTACGCCGGCAGGACGTAGATCGACGCCGTACAGAGCAGCTCGCGTTTCTCTTCTTCCGAGACGAACCCCAGGTACTCGACCTCGGGGTAGCGCTCCGCGAGCTCCGCGGCGTAGCCCTCGAGCGGCCCGCTGCCAGCGATGCTCACTCGACAGTCCGCGCCGGTATCGAGCACTCGGACGATCGCGTCGGCGAACTCCCTGATCCCCTTCCGAGGGACGTGGTTCGCGACGAAAACGATATGGGGCGGCTCGGCGTCGAAGCGTGGCTCGTACTCGCCGGTATCGATGGCGTTGGGCAGCACGACCGTCTTCCCGGCTGGCAGGCGCGCGGAAAGCGCTTCCTCCCAGTACGGCGAGAGGACGACGATCCGCGCGCTCGCCGCGAAGACCACCCGTTGAAGCACTCGGAGGGGAGCGGCGGCCTCGGCGACGAAGCGATCGAAGGTCGGCCCGTGGACGTGTAGTATAACGGGCTTACCCCAAACATAGCGCCCCAGCAGCACGTAGACGGACTTGCGGAGGAAGCTGTAGTTCTCTGCGGTGTGGACGTGGAGCACGTCGGGCCGATCGTGGAAGAGAAAGCGAAGCGCATCGAGAAGCGCTCCGAGCGCCCCGCGGGCGAACCGAATAGGGCCCGATCCCGGCGGGGCGGCCGTGTCGTAGACCGCAACCGCGACCGACTCGGGGAGCCGTCCCCGGAGTTCCCCGATGTAGCGGGCGATCCCGCCCGTTGCCTGCACCGGTCCGACCAGAAGCACTCGCAGTTGCCGTCGCTCGGCCGGTCTCCCGTCCCGATCGAACTCGCTTTCGATCTCCTCCTCTCCTCGATCGCAGTCACCATCCTCGGTTTCCGCTCGTCGCTCGGTTCCAGTACCGGAGACCGAGCGGAGCCGGCGAACGATGTCTGTGGCGACCTGGAGAAACGAACGACAGTTCGCGAGGCGGCGAGCGCCGGTGAGGGGCCCCATCGTCTCGCGTTCGCGGTCGGGTCCTCATAACCCCACCGCCACCTGCCGGCCGGTCGAAGCGGCGCGCGGGTTAGTAAGGAACTTATAACAAGGCTCGCCGAGTACGAGAGGACGACGAGCCGACTGTCGTATCATCACCTCGTTTCCCTATGAGCTACGCCGGTACAGCGAACCGAGCGGACAGGCGGTACAAAGCAGTGCTTACCATCGGCTACCTCGCGGTCGCCGTGGCGGTACTCGGCGCGTACCTCTCGCCGGCGACCGAGTACGAGGTCGATATCTACGCGGCGACGCCGACGGTGTTCTGGCTCGGACTGGGCGTCGCGATGGCGATCTCGCTGTTCGTCTCTTTTTATGCCCCCCGAGGATATCTGAGCACCGCGAGCCTCGTGCTGGGCGGGAGCAGCATGCTCGCCGTGGCCTCGATACCACTGATGCGGGGGTATTACTTCATCGGGACGGGTGATTCGCTGACTCACCTGGGATGGGTGCGGGATATTATCGAGGGATCGTTGGGTGCGTTCGGCCTGTTCTATCCGGGCTTGCATACGGTATCGATCTTCTTCCATCGCATCGTGGGCTTCTCGACCAATCGGTCGATCATGCTCTTCGTGGTCTGTATGATCCTCGTGTTATTCCTCTTTACCCCGCTTTGCGTCCGGGCGATCACCGGCCAGGACGGCGCCATGCTCATTGGCGTCTTCGCCGCCTTTCTCGTCTTGCCGCTCAACCAGATCGCCACGCATTACTCCCCACACCCGATCACCGACGCAGTCTTCTTCTCGCCGCTACTGCTCTATTTGCTCGTTCAGTTCCTGCTCGCGACCCCCGAATCGGGCTCGCGGCCGGGCGCGTTCGACTCGATCCCGACGGTATCGGTACTGCTCGCACTCGCCTCGCTGGCTACGATCGTCTATCACCCCCAGCAGGCCGCAAGCGTGATCCTCCTCTTCGTCACTATCTCGATCGTCCAGTTCGTCTCCCACCGCTACGGTATCGGCGACCGGATCCGAGCCCACCGCACGCTCTATGGCCAGACGACCTTCATTTCGCTCGCTTTCTTGCTCTGGGCGGGCACGCGCGAGACCTTCGTCCGGACCTTCGGGACGATCCTCACCGAGGTCGCCGGGATCTTCCTCCAAAGCAGCGACGACGCCGCAGCGATCGTCCAGCAACGCGGCGGCTCGCTGGCGGCGATCGGTGCCAGCGTCACCGAGATCTTCCTCAAGCTCTTTTTCGTCTCGGCGCTCTTTGCCGCTCTGGTCGCGTTGCTCATGCTCATCAGCCTACTCGGGGACAACGAGCAGTTCGATCCCGATACTACCGGATTGCTTCGCTATCTCTCGGTTGGGCTGATCGTCCTCGTTCCCTACTCGTTTGCCTTTTTCATCGGCGTCGCTTCGAACCTCTTTTTCAGGAATCTCGCCTTTATTATGGTGATCACGACGATTCTCGGTGCGATCGCGATCCACCGGTACGTCGCTGCCCTCTCGGAGATGCTCGCGCCCGAACGGATCCGGCTCGCGACGGTGTTGGTACTCGGATTCATGCTCGTGCTCTCGGCTGCGGTGATGTATCCATCGCCGTATATCTTCCAGGCGAGCGGACACGTGAGCGACAACCGTATCAGTGGCTACGAGACGGCTTTCGAACACCAGAACCGGAGCATCGAGATCTTCGGCATTCGGGATGGACCGTGGCGCTTCAGGGACGCGATCGTCGGGGTCGAAGGCGTCGAATCGAGCCGCTACTCCGAGCAGGGATTCTACGGCGAGAACATCACCCGTATACGTGACGTCCAGTTGGGCGAGGAGTCCGGAGACGATCGCTACTTCCTCTATACGGGCGCGGATGTCGTTCGGGAGCTCGAGGTGTTCAGTCAGTTGCGCTTCAGTACACGCCAGTTCGACTCGCTGTCGCGCCAGCCGGGGGTCCACCGAGTCCAGGCCAGCGATTCGGTCTACCTCCACTACGTCGATAGCCTCCCGAACAACTCCAGTGCCCCGGCCCGACGCGCCGCTCCGCCGGGTGACGTCGGGACGAGCACGGACGCCGCCGAACGACTGACCGGGACGGCCATGCCGCTCGACCCGCCCGACGCCGCGAGCGCGAGCCCGAGCTATTTGCCTGTCATCACCCCCGAAATCCCGACTTTGTCGTCGGTCGTCCACCAGTAAGACCCGACGGCGAGACCGACCGGTGCCTGGTAAGTCGGAACTGGGGGGTTGAGACGTATCGATCGCTGCCCGCCTTTCGTGGACCGATCGGGTTCCGGTTCGTAGCGCTCGGTTCGGATCGACGACGCCGTTGAAATATCGCAACGTATGAGTACAACCAGTCACAGCGTACCGACAGGCGATCGTCACCCCGGCCGGCGCACTCTCACAGAGCGGCTGGGGTGGCTCTCCGAGGGACACTCATCATGGACGATACGACGACCGCAGATACCGACCGAACGGATGAATCCGAGGGGACGAGTGGAACCGATGAGACCGACGAGACCAACGGCGACGGAACGAACCGAGCATTCGTGCTGGGACTGGATGGCATCCCCTGGAACCTGATCGAACGGTGGGCCGAGGCGGGGGAGTTGCCCCACTTCGCTACGCTCTTCGAGGACGGAGCGGCCGGGAGCTTAGAGAGCACGCGCCCGGCGAACACGGCACTGGCCTGGCCCTCGATCGCGACGGGGGTCTGGCCGGACAAACACGGGGTCTACTCCTTCCGGGGACTCCTGCCCGAATACCGTCATCGCCTCAATACCGGCAGTAGCGTCTCTCGACCCGCGCTCTGGGAGATAGTCTCGCCCGCGGTCGCGGGAAACGTCCCGATGACCTACCCCGCGGGCGAGATCGACGGGGCGATGGTCACCGGCATGCTCTCGCCCGCGATCGACGAGCGGGCAACCCATCCTCCCGAACTCGCTGCGGAACTAAAAGACCGAATCCCGGAGTACCGGACCGGGCTGGACTGGAACAAGTATCGCGACCGGCCACAGGAATTTCGCCCGGCGCTCGCCTCGCTGCTGAGTGCGCGCAAGCGGTTGATGCGCCTACTAATGAAACGCGACTGGCGACTCTTTTTCTTCGTCTACACCGAGCCCGATCGCCTCCAGCACCTGCTGTGGAACGAGGAGGTCCTGCTCGATCACTACAAGGACCTCGATGCGATCCTCGGAGAAGTCCTCGCCCAGGCCGACGAGAACACGACGGTCTACGTCGTCTCGGATCACGGTTTCGCCCCGATCGAGAAGTACGTCTACGTGAACACGATCCTACGCGAGGAAGGCTTTCTCTACGAGAAGGAAGCAACCGGGACCCGGAGTACCCTCTCACGAGTCGGACTGAGTAAATCCCGGGTCATGAACCTGCTCTCCCGCGTCGGTATCGACGACGAGGACCTCGTTTCCGTGCTCCCGCGCTCGCTCGTCGAACGAATCGCCGATCAGATCCCGGGGGGCCACGAGCTCCACGACGTCGATTACACCCGCACCGAGGCGTTCGTCCACGGCTCCGGGAACCTCTATATTAATGACGCCGAGCGCTTCGCTACCGGTCCAGTCGACCCCGCCGACCGCGAATCGAAAAAGCGCGCGGTCGCCGAGGTGCTCTCGAGCGTCACCGATCCCGCGACCGGTGAGAAAGCACTGACCGTCCACGACGGTGCGGATCTGTTCCCGACCGACGACCGCTCGCCGGATCTCGTGCTCGAAGCGAGCGAGGGGTACAAACCCTCGCTTGGACTGTACGACACACGCTTCTCCGCGGAAGGGGTCCACGACGCAGACCACCACCCTGAGGGGATCTTCTTCGCGTATGGACCGGACGTCGCGCCGGGTTCTTCCCCCGCGGATGCCGCCGTCGTCGATGTCGCGCCGACTGTACTGCACGGGCTGGGCCAGGGAATCCCACACGATACTGACGGGCGCGTGCTAAGCGAGATCTTCGCCGACGGATCACCGACCACTGAGCGCCCGATAGAAACGCGCGAGTACGCCGCCGAGGCGAGGGCCAGTGACCGCGACGAGGATGCCGGCTCCGGTCCCGGTCGTGATGGGACCGACGAGGCGGTGGCCGACGAAGAGGAGTTCGAGGACGTCGAAAACCGGCTCCGTGGGCTCGGCTATCTCGAGTAGATCGGGGACTAGCGAACCGGTGGTCGGCGGCGAGCGACCGGTCCGAGGACGACCGGTTCTACGAGACGCTGTCTTCGAGTTCGACCGCTTCGAGGCTGACCACTGCGATGTGTACCATGTCGTTCCGATCGAGGAAGTCGTCCAGTCGCTGGGAGACGATGTAGGCAGTCTCTCCCGCCCGATAGGTCGTATCGCCGATCGTGACTACCTCCCCTGCTCGGGGAACGATCGAGGAGACGACCGCCTCGAGAATCTCCTCGCTCTCGCCGTCGACGTAACGGACGATATCTACTGCCACGTCCTCACGTACTCGTGGTACTTCCTTAGCTTTCACGAGTGCATCTCCGCGATCGATCGACCGCACCCGAAACGATAAGACGCTCCCTCGTGGCTGTGACTGTATACCAATGCCGATCAGACGCCCATCGCAGGGAGAACTCCGCGAGATCGCTGCCGACGGGAACATCCCGCTCAACGACCAGGAAGTAGAGGAGTACGCCGAACTCGTCGCGGGCACCTTAGACGTCCTCGAAGGCGTCCAGGAGATCCCCGACCCGACCTTCGCGCCCCACGAGACCGACTACCCCGATCGGTCGGGCGTATACCGACCCGCCGCCACCGAGAACCCCCACAACGCCTGGATCACCCGCCTCACAGTCGAAGGAGCCGAGGAGGGCCCGCTCGCCGGCAAGACGATTGGTCTGAAGGACAACGTCTGTCTCGCGGGCGTCGAGATGACGTGTGGCTCACAGGTACTGGAGGGCTACGTACCGGACATCGACGCGACGATCGTCGAGCGACTCTTGGATGCCGGCGGGACGATCACCGGCAAACTCAACATGGAGAGCTTCGCCTTCTCGGGGTCGAGCGATACCTCTGATTTCGGGACGGTCTCGAACCCTCGTGCGCCGGGCCACATCTCCGGGGGGTCCTCGAGCGGCAGCGGGGCCGCACCCGCCGCCGACGAGGTCGACATCGCCATCGGCGGCGATCAAGGCGGGTCGATCCGCATTCCGGCCTCTTGCTGTGGGATCGTCGGTCTCAAACCTACTACTGGGCTCGTTCCCTATACGGGGATCTTCCCGATCGATCACTCGCTCGATCACACCGGCCCGATGGCCAGGAGTGTCACCGACGTCGCGACGGCACTCGAAGTCCTGGCTGGTCCTGACGGCCTCGACCCCCGCCAGCCGGTCGATCTCGAAACCGAGAGTTACTCCGACGCGCTCGGCGAGGACGTCTCGGGGACGACGATCGCCGTGCTCGAAGAGGGCTTCGAACGCGAGGAAAGCGACGCGGCGGTCAACGACGTCGTTCGAGGGGCGATCGAGGAGTTCGAAGAGATGGGCGCGGAGGTACTCGAGGCTTCCATCCCCCGGCACCTTGACTCGCTGGCTCTCTGGATCACTATCGCCGGCCAGGGCGGCGTCCAGGTGCTCCAGCAGGGCGGGGTCGGCTCGCTGCACGACGGCTGGTACAACACCGGTCTCGCCGAGACGTTTGGGAAGTTCGCCCGGGCGGACGGCCGGGATTTCCCCCCATCGGTCAAGACGACCTGGCTCGCGATCGAGTACCTGAATCGCCAGGGCAAGGGCAGCGCGCTGTACGCGAAAGCACAGAACGTCACGCTCGCGATGCGCGAAGCCTACGACGAGATCCTGGAAGCAGCGGACGTCATCGCTATGCCGACGATCCCCCTCCAGCCCTTCGAGATCGATCCCGACCTCTCCCGGGTCGAGCGCATCGCCCGCTCCCTGCCGATCGCGAAGAACACCGCCCCCTTCGATCTCACCCACCACCCGGCGATCTCTATTCCCTGCGGGACGACCGGCGACCTGCCGGTGGGCCTGATGCTCGTCGGCGAGCGCTTCGACGAGGAAAGCGTTCTCCAGACCGCGTATGCCTTCGAGCAGGGCACCGACTGGCAGGATCGATAACTCCTCGACCATGCTTCATACCGGGATCACGAAGCGAACTCGGCCCCTTTTTCCAACCGACGGCGTGGCTTTTACTTCCTCGCGTTCGACCGACCGAATACTATTATGACTGCCACAGAACGGACCGGCCCGCTCGACGGGCTCCGGGTCGTCGACTGTTCGGGGATGATCGGCGGCGGGTTCGCGACGACACAGCTCGCCGATTTCGGTGCGGACGTCGTGATGGTCGAACACCCCGAGCAGGGCGATCCCCTCCGCGAGTGGCCCCCCTTCGACGACGAGGTGAGCGAGACCTCGCTATGGTGGAAGTCGATCGGCCGCAACAAACGCTGTGTCACCCTCGATCTGAGTAGCGAAGAGGGTGCGGCGCTACTGACCGAACTGATCGCCGAGGCCGATCTGTTCTTCGAGAACTTCCGGCCCGGCACGATGGAGGGGTGGGGACTGGGACCCGACGCGCTTCGCGAGGTGAACGAGGAACTGATCTACGTCCGGGTATCGGGCTACGGGCAAACTGGGCCACGCTCACGACTGCTCCCGCCGATCAGCCTCGCGGACCTCACCGCTGCCCAGTTCGCCGTCCAGGCGTCGCTCTTTGCGATCTTCGAGCGGGACGTCGGTCGCGGCGGCAGCGGCGAGGGCCAGGTCATCGACGTGAGCCTCTACGAGCCGCTCTTCCGGCTCTTCCTCGGCGACGTCGAGGCCTACGACCGCAACGGCCGCGTTCCGACACGAACCGGGAATCGCCACCCGAACGCCGCCCCCCGGAACGTCTATGCGACCGCCAATGGGTACATCACGCTCTCGGCGTCCTCCCAGCGGATCTTCGAGAACGTCGCCACGGCCATCGACCGGCCCGACCTCGCGGCCGCGGAGCGCTTCGCGACCAACGATCGCCGCGTCGAGAACGCCAAGGCGCTCGACGCAATCGTCGAAGCGTGGACGAGCGAGCGGGACACCGAGACCGTCATTAGGGAGATGGAAGCGAGCGACGCCATCGTCGGCCCGGTCTACGACATGAGCGACATCTTCGCGGACGAGCAGTACCAGGCACGAGAGGACGTCGTCGCAATCGAAGATCCCGAACTCGGCGAACTGAGGACCGCAGCCCCGGTCCCGAAGTTCTCCCGAACCCCTGGAGAGGTCGAACACGTTGGGCCGCGCCACGGCCAGCACAACGAGGAGGTCTACCTGGAGGAGATCGGCCTCGATCGATCGGAGTACGAACGGCTCCGTAGCGAGGGAATCATTTAGCGGCTCCACTGACGAGTGCGCTGAGGACGGCCACTGTGTTGCTGCTGGCCACACCCGAGTGACGGCGAGACGGCCTACTCATCGGTCCCGTCGACCCTGGTATTTTGACCCGGCGGTGTCTGCAGGACGCATGGTCGAATTCAAGGATCTCACGCTGCGCGAGGGCTCACAGGTACCGGGATTGGAGATACCCGAGACGACCGGTAAACGAGTACTAGACGAACTCGCCACCCTCGGCGTCGGCCGCGTCGAACTGTCCTTTCCGCGTGCGGACCCACGTGTGTCCTGGTATCGCTACGCCGAGGAGTTGGGCCTCCGGACGGCGGCCCTCGCCCGGGCAACGGCGGGCGACGTGGACGCGGCACTCGGCGTCTCGCCCGAGGAGATCGAGGTCATCATTCCTGGCTCCGATGTCCAACTGGAGCACGCGATCGGGAAATCGCGCGAGGAGGCCCAAGAGCTACTCGCCGCGAGTGTCGAGCGCGCGCTTGACGGCGGGGTTGACGCCGGTGTAACGCTGATGGATGCGATCCGCGGCGAGAACGATTATTTGGCTGCGAGCGCCCGGGCGGCCGTCGATAGGGGAGCCAAGCACGTCACGATCGCCGATACGACGGGCGCGGGTACCCCCCAGGCCGTTCGGGAGACTGTCGGCGCTGTAGCGAGCGAGATCGGTAGCGAGGCGGGTATCGCGATCCACACCCACGACGACATGGACGTCGCGAGCGCGAACGCGGCAGCCGGGGTGCTGGCGGGGGCGAGAAGCGTCGACGCCACGGTCGGCGAGATCGGGGAGCGTGCGGGCAACGCACCTCTCGAGGCGGTCGCCGTGCTGTTGGCCGAACAGGAAGTGGAACCCGGACTCGAACTCGAATCGCTCGTGCCGGCCTGTCGGCGCGTTCACGAGCACCTCGGCGTGGAGATCCCGCCGGACAAACCCGTTATCGGCGAGCTGGCCTACCGCCACGAGAGCGGCCTACACACCGCGGCGATACTCCGCGAGCCCAGTACCTACGAACCCTTCGACCCCGCCGACTATGGGGGGAAACGCCAGCTCCTCTTCGGCAGGGGGACGGGTCGGGGGGCGGCGCGTGCGCTTCTCGCCGAAATCGGCAAGACTAACGAGTCCGGCGAGCCCGGAGAAGAACCGACCGACGACGCGATCGCCACGGCACTGGCCGCTATCGAAGAGGCTGCTGCCGAGAAGGGCGAGCCTCTGAGCGAGGAAGAAGCACGCCGGTTGATCCGGAGTAGATGAAGGCCTTTCAGGCCGTTTTTCACGTCTTCTCTCGTCGTTCGCTCGACACCTCGGTAGGGACCGTGCTCCGGTCGTCGCTACCGGTAATTTTTAGCCAGTAGATCGTGACGTGCGAACCGAATTCATGACAGAGAATTACAGTCTCTACCCGATAGACGGCAACTGATCGAGTGGCCACTTCGAGAGGGGAGAACGGAGATGAGCGTCGGCGGGGTCGCACTCCAGACCGGCGCGGAGCCGGAGACGGTCTCGCTTGGCTGGGAGATTGTCATTTTGACGAGCGTCGCCCTAGCAGTGATGATCGGGATCGGCTGGTACTCCTCGAAGAAGAACGTCGGTGCCGACGCGGACGATTTCTTCTCGGCGAGCAAGTCCCTAGGGTTCGTCGTCATCGCCCTGTCGGTGTTCGCCGATTCCTACAGTGGGAACTCCTTTCTGGGCTACTCCGCGGCGACCTACCGATCGGGAGCGTGGTTCCTCGTCTACCCGCAGTTCATGGTTGCCGGTATCATCGGCGCGCTGATACTCGCCCCGCCACTCATAAATCTGGGCAAGGAGTTCGACTACACCTCGCCGCTCGATTACGTCGAACACCGCTTCGATTCTCGAGTGGCGTTTCTCGCACTACTCTTTATGATCTGGGGCACCTTCGTCCAGTTCACCGAGCAGTTCTTCGCGATGGGCTATCTCGGCCGGGTCGCCTCCGGTGGTGTCCTCCCCTACCAGGCCGTCGTCGTCCTCTTCGGGCTGGTGATTCTCGTCTACGTTGGCCTCGGCGGGTTCAGGGGCACTGCCCTCTCGGCGGCCGTCCAAGGAGCCTTGATACTCATGTCCTTGAGCCTGATGCTCATCGTCATGGGCCAGTTCGGCGGCTTCGCAGCGCAGATCGACACCGTTTGGCAGACTTCCCCGGAGAAATTGACCCTCCCGAGCGCCTCGACGATGCGGGGCTGGTACAGGCTCGTCATCTTGGTACTCTTTGGCCTGCCGACCTACATCCATATCCAGCAGTTCTACCTCAGCGTGAAGGACGCCGGAGACCTGCGGACGACCTTCCGGATCCAGGCCCCGATCTTCCTCTTCGCAGCGCTGATTCTGTGGGCGATCGGCCTCTTCGGGGCCGGGGTGTTCCCGGGCCTCTCCGAATCGGGCTCCGAACAGCTCGTCCCCTACCTGATGGGCGCGTTTGCCGACGGCGGCGGCGGAACCCTCCTCCCCTCGCTGGTCTCTTTGGGCATCGTCATGGCGACGCTCTCGACGGCGGGCGCTGCGGTGATGGTGCTCTCGATGGCCATCGCGAAGGACATGTACCGACGCTTCCTCGACAGCGAGGCCTCCGACCGGAAGATCATCAACGCGAGTCGCCTTTCGTTGGCGGCCTTCCTGCTCGTCGCGATCGCCATCGCCTTCACGCCGAACCTCACGATCTGGGCCTGGACCCAGCTCAAATTCGAGTTCCTCCTCCAGGCAACCCCCGTATTCCTCTTCGGGCTCTACCTGCCCAAAGTAAAGAGCGACTTCGCGCTCGCCGGTATGCTGCTGGGATGTCTCACAGCCGTCGGAATCTACTTCCTCGGCACCGGCGAGGTCTATGGCATCCCGGCAGGCATTATTGGGCTTCTCGTGAACTCGATCGTCTTCGTGGGCGGGAGCTACGCCACCGGCGAGAGCGCGGAGACCGACCGAGCACGGGAGCTCCTGCAGTACAACGCGATCGAGTACCCCGAGGGCAGCGACGGCGGGGGCGTCAGATACACGCTCCCCGGCCAGAAGAAGTCCTTCTGGGTCGGGCTCGTGATCGTGTTGGCGCTCATGATTCCCTGGTACGCACCGGCGGGCTGGAACGCACGGGCTGCGCTGGGAATCCCGATCTGGACCTGGGTGATCCTCGGCGCGTTGATCCTAGAGACGCTGTTCGTTCTCTGTGGAACGATCATCTGGCGCGAGCGATCGGCCGAAGGGACGGTCGAGACGATCGAAACCCCCCAGGACGCCGGCGCGGACGACTGACCGATCGCTCGTTCGGCCGCAAGGTACAGTACCCTGAGGCGTGGAGTCCCGACGATGGTCGACCCAGTGAACCTGAACATCCCTGGCCTCGACTACTTCTACTTCGCGGTGCTGTTTTTCGCCGTCGTCGGCCTGTTCACACTCGTGTTCGCCCGACTAGAACTAGCGCTCCGACGGAAGCGGTGGGCCAGAGCGACCCAAGACAGTGCATTGCTGGTGAGCCAGCGCGTCGAGGGCGGCCTGGAGTGGGTCTCCGTCCAGGGCCAGAACGCGGTTGACCGGGCGAGGGAGGAGCGAACGCGCCGGCGATCCCGAGATTCGCCCGACGATCTGATCGAGGAAGCCGAAGAGTAAGCCTCCCTCTGCAGTGGCCCCTTCCCTCTTCTGCCCTGTTTCGCCCCTCCTATTCGATAGCTGTCATTCCAGGCCCAGGTCGTGTTCCATCGAGTTGCCGGGTCGCGGGACGCCCTTGACGGTCACCGTCTCCCCGGTCATAAACGATGCCGCGGGGCTGCAAAGGAACTGCACCACGTCGGCGACGTCCTCGCCGTAGCCGATGCGACGATTCGCCTGCTCGCGCGGGGGCATCGCTTCGCTTTCGATGCCGAGCGTGTCTGCGACGCCGGGCGTCTGGATCAGCCCGGGCGCGACGCAGTTGACCCGAATGCCATCCTCGGCCCACTCGACCGCCAGCGTCTCGGTGAGTCGGATGATCGCTGCTTTCGCCGCGCCGTAGTGGCTCTCGCCGGGCGCGGCGTGCTGGCCGTTGACGCTCGAGAGGTTGACGATCCGCCCGCCGTCTCCCTCCCGCATGGTCTCGCCGACGACCTGCGTGCAGTGGACCGTTCCGTTGAGGTTCAGATCCACGATAGCGTTCCAACCGTTCGGAGAGATTTCCTCGAAGGGCGCGACGAACTCCCCGCCGGCATTGTTAACGAGACAATCGATACTACCGAATTCCTCGGTCGTTCGCTCGACGAAGGCCTCAACATCATCCCGGTCGCGGACGTTACACTCGACGGCCAGCGCCTCGCCTGCACACTCCTCTTCGATCGTCTCGGCGACCGGGTCGATCCGCTCTTGGGCGCGCGAGCAGATCGCGACGTTCGCGCCGCCGGCCGCGAGCGTCTCGGCGATCGAGCGCCCGATCCCCTGGCTCGCCCCGGTGATCACGACGGTCTCGCCTGCGATGGAGTAATCAGGTGTATGCACGTCGGCGATTCACGGCCAGACCGATCTTCACTCTACCGGTGGTAGCTTCGTCGGTGGCGAGAACCGAACGTATGGATCACCGGTGTTCTCTCGCATGCTGGCGGGCTACTCTTTACTCTCAGCCTCGGATTCGAACTCGAAGAGACGACGTAGTTGGAGTTCGATTCGATCGACGAACTCTTCGAGGGTAGCCTCGAACCGTTCCGCATCGACGGCCCCATCTTCGACGCGATCGGTCGGATCGTCGGGCAGCACGACGCGAAACTCGCCGTTGCCCTCGTAGACCGGTTCGCTCTCGTCGAGCACCTGACGGTCAATCGCCCGAAGGAGAGTCGAATCGTAGTGGCCGTGCATCGACTGGTAGGCGTTCTTGTAGGCACGCTGTAGTTCCTCGAAGTAGTGGACGTACTTGTCCTCGAACTTCTCCGGGTCGAACTCGGTCACAGAGAGCGGTACGATAGCTATCGAGTAAACGATTGGGCTCGATCATGCTCTTAGTTCGATACAAGAACCCACAACTCCGCAGTACGAAGCTGTTCCGACGAACGACGAACAAGCGCAGCGTCTCGTATGCTTTTTTCATCCCCCGCAGCCGTAGAGAGGTCTTCGCTGCCCGCAGTAGACGTATGTTCAGTACGAGAGGGTTACGGAGCGAGACGTTGACCGAACACCCAGAACTTCAGAGGTCACTCAGTGTCTTCGTCCGTTCGTAGGCTCCGCTGACGCCGACCTCCGCTTCCGAGCGTCGTCCGTCCCCCGTCACTTCCCAGGCGATCGCCCCGTCCTCGCGCTCAACTCTATCGACTTTCCCCGCCTCTAACAGTCCGCGTAGGTGGCTGTGGATGCAGTTCGTGCTGTTCCCGAACCAGCCGTCGCTCGCGTAGTCGTAGCGCTCCGTGATCACGAACGTCTCGGCGTGGAGGTCCGGGATCGTCAGTCGGCCGTGGCGATTCAAGACGAGGAGGATTCGGTCTTCGAGCTGTCGCTGTCGGAGCAACAGGTCCTTGAGGTAATCCTTGACGGCGTCGGCCCCACATCGCGGTAGCCCATGACCCGGGAACAGGTACTCCGCGTCGAGGGTTAGGCACTTCTCGACGCTGGCTAGCTGTTCGGCGACGCTCCCGACCGGGTGGGGGTGCAGCGGCGTCGGCCAGTGCATGACGTCGCCGAGGTAAAGACTGCCCGAGGAGGGATTGTAGAGCGAGAGGTGGCCCGGTGTGTGTCCTGGGGTGTGTAGCACGCGTAGCTCCGGCTCGCCGAGTTCGATCGTCTCGCCGCCTACGACCGTCCGGTCTACCGCGACCGGGTAGTTCCAGTGCTCGCGAACCAGCGTGTCCGAAGCGGTGAGGTCCGACGGACCTCTTAGGGTTAGTTCCCCGGCGATCGTCGCCGGATCGCCGCCCATCGATTCGATATACTCGGTTCTGGTCAGAAGGGTAGGGTCTTCGATCACGGGTCGATCCCGCTTGTGAGCGAGGACCGTCGCCCCGTACCGATCCCTCAGGTATCGTGTGTTGCCGACGTGATCGTAGTGGAAGTGCGTCTGGAGGATATACTGTAGGTCTACCCCGCGTTCGTCGATGGCCTCACAGGTCGCATCGAGCACCCCTGTCGGGTACTCCGGTGCGGTCCTGCGCCCCGTATCGACGAGCAGTGCCTCACCACCGCTGGCGAGGAGATAGACGCCCGAGGAGGTCCCGGGGCGTATCCTGGAGTCGGCCGAGACGCCGTGTGGGCCCGGGATAGCGACCCCGTCCGGCATGTCCATCGTCGCCCACAGTAGCTCCGCATTCATATTTCCTTCCTGTTCGGCGAATCGTTTCTTCTTTCGCACTCCTCATCCGGTACCGATCCCCGATTTCACGATTTCGTGGATTCAGTCGTCCGCCGGGTCGGCGATCTCGGGCCGGACCGACTCGGGGATTCGCATACCATCCTGGAGCACCTCCCGGTACTCGCGTTGGGTCTCCTCGGGAACCGGGTCGCTGACCTTCGAGACGCCGTAGTACACGACGCTCGCGACGATCAGACCCCAGATGGCCGAGTCGAAGTACAGCAGATAGTCGCCAACCGGCGTCCAGATCGTGAGCTGCATGAAGACGTAGCCGACCGCGAGCGACCAGCGCGCGCCATTAGTAGAGGCCTCCTCCCAGTAGAACAACCCGACTACCGGCGGGACGAACAACACTGCGAGCGCGACGCCATCCGAGGCGAGGGGAATGAGGGCAGTTCGACCGACGGGACTGAGCGCGAGTACCAGGACGATCGCCGCAAAGACGACGATGAAGACCCGGCCGATCCAGCTCTCGGTCCGCTCGTCCATCTCCGGTCGGAAGGGCTTTTTCGCGATGTCGCGGACGAACAGCGAGCTGCTCGTGAGGATCTGGCTGCCCATGGTCGACATGGCCGCCGCATACGCCGCGACGACTAACAGGACGCCGCCCGCGGGGAAGAACTCCGCGAACAGCACCGGGACGATCGCGTCCGCGCTCTGACCGGCCGGGAGCGTCGGGATCAGCCCGGACCCGATTCCGCCGATCAGCAATCCCATGAACGTGATGATCCAGAGGCTAAGCGTCCCGGAGAGAAACGCCGACTGGGCGAGGACGCGCGGATCCCGTGCCATGAACATCCGTTGCCAGAGGTGGGGGAGAAACACCCAGCCGACGACCCAGATGAGGGTGAGATCGAGCCAGGAGCCCTGCTCGGCCGGCGATACCGCATACGTCCACTGGCTCGGGTCGACCTGTAGGGCACTCCCGAAGCCGGCGGTGAGCCCGCCCGCCCAGTTGATGGTCAGTGCCGCCGAGACGACGAGGAAGACTAGGAAGACGAATCCCTGGAGGACGTCGGTCCAGGCGACCGCACGCAGGCCGCCGACGACGATGTAGCCGGCGACCATCGCCGTCAGGACTACCACGCCGAGCCAGAACGGCGCCTCCCCGCCGGTGAGGCCGACGAGTGCCTTCCCGACGCCGGTGAGCTGGATCGTCGCGTAGGGGATGAGTGCCGTGATGCCGATGATAGCCGCGAGGATCCGAACCGAGTGATCTTTCTCGTAGAACCCCGCGAGCATATCGGAGGGAGTGATGTGATCGAAGCGCTGGCCCAGTAGCCAGAACCGGGAGCCGACGATCCAGACGAGGAATGCCCCGGTAATGTTCCAGAACGCGAAGTTCAGGAAGGAAGCGCCGTTCGAGTACCAGAAGCCCGGCCCACCCAGAAACGCGAAGGTACTGAAGTAGGTCGCGAGCATGGTGCCCGTGAGCACGAGCACGCCGAGGCTGCGCCCGCCCAGATAGTAGTCGTCGGGCGTGCTGCCGGTCTTTTTCCACCCATAGAAGCTGATGATCGCGATCGCGACCAGGTACAAGATCAATCCGCCGACGATGATCTTGAGGCTCGCGATACCGCTGGGAGCCATCAGTCGCCCCCTCCCTGCTCGACGTCGGCGTCGGCGACCGGCCTATCGGTGGGCGTTCCTCCCCCTGCCCCCGCCCCCATTTCAGCCTCCTCGCTGTCGAGCGTGTCGGTGTAGCGCTTTGCGTGCTCGGCCCAGGGCTCGAAGAGATATCGGTAGGCCGCCCCGAGCAACAGGTTGATGATCAGGAACCAGACGTACGACCAGGTAATCGCCTGCGGGAAGGGCCCGAGCAACACCGGCTGATTGAACGCGATACCATACAGCGGGAGCAACACGGCGATCGCCGACACTATATAGAGCCCAGCGAGAACCCGCCCGATCTTCGTCGAGGGAACGTACCACCGACCTCGCTGTGTCGTACTCATAGGAATCCTTCCCCGGATGTCGGCCGCGACCCCCTGTCGCTGCAGGTCAGTTTCGGCTCGTTCCCGAGCGAACCCCAAACTCCCGCGCGGACGGAAAACGCTGGGATCGGCGGCATCGTCCTGCTATCCGGTCCAGCTTGTCCTTCTCCGAGAGTTCTGTGTGGCATCATCTATCACTGTCGGTGGCTCAGTGCGCACACTTATCTCTTTTTAATCGGTCCCGATCGTTCGGGTTCGCAAGCGGCAGGAGTGGCCGCATCACTGCTGTGACCGAACGTTCGATAGCTGACGCCGGTCGCAGAGGTTATCGATGGTCGAGCGAGCGATACTGGACGGTCGCTCCTGCCGAGCGACGTGACCGTCGATACCTCTATAATCGCGCCCGTTCCCCCTCGGCTTATGCCGCTCCGGGCGAACGAGATCGAGGCTATCACGGTCGATTCGTATGGCACGATCGTCGATCCGAGCGCTGCCGAGCGCGTCGTTACGGAGTATACCGATGACCCCGACCCGCTCCTCGCTCATTGGCGGGCGAAGTACCTTTCCTACGTAATGATCGCCAACGCCGTCGAGGACTATCGACCGTTCGACGAACTCATCGCGGCGGCGCTCGAGCAGGCACTCGGTGCATACGGCATCGAGACCACCGCAGCGGAGCGCGAGGGAATCCTCGACGTCTTCGACGAACTCGACCCGTTCGAGGACGTACAAAGCGGGCTCGCACGGCTCGCCGAGGAGCACGACGTCTACGTGCTTTCGATGGGGACGCCAGCGATGCTCGAGAAGCTACTCGACCACGCCGGGATCGGTGCGTTCGTCGAGGATACGATCAGCGTCCATGAGATACGGATGTTCAAGCCCGACGCCGCGGTGTACCGACACGGAGCAGGGCGAGTCGGCGCACCGATCGAGAGGATAGCTCACGCGGCCGGCCCGGCCTTCGACGTTCGCGGTGCGATGGCGGCCGGGATGCAGGGCGTGTGGATCGATAGAACCGGCGAACCGTGGGATCCGTGGTTCCCCGACCCGGATATCGCTATCGAGACCTTCGATGAGTTCGCCGACGTACTCGGGATCTGATTCGCTCGCCGCCGGATCGCAGTCACGAGCCAGCACGGCGTCGTAGCGACCCTATTTCCCAGCGATCGCCTGGTATAACGAGTGTACGGTGGTGCTCAGGGCGCGCCGGTGATCACGAACTGACTTTCGGTATCGCCATTGATCACCTGGCGCGTCGCGTCCGGCGAGACACGAACGGCGTCGCCGGTGCTCATCGAGACGTCCTCGCCGTCGACCGTGATCGTCGCCTCGCCCTCGACGAGAAAATACACCTCCTCGTGGTCCTCGTCGTGTTCGTGCTCGGGGCCCTCCCAGCCCGGCTCGGCGTCGACGACGGTCACTCCGTGATCCTCGCAGCCGAGCGAATCCCGGAGGAAGTGCATTCCGTACGTCGTATCGGTCTCCTCGTAGTTCACTTTGCTATGTGACATCGATTTCGGGGACGGCGGGCGAGGACAAGTACCTGTTGGGCCGTTCGATCGACCGCCCTATCGGACATATCGTCAGCGTTACCCCCCTTCGGATGGGACTCCGGGCAATCCCCTCCACATCGAATGACCCGAAACGCGATTGCCCGCGAGCAGGTCCGGGCCGGCGTCGTCGAGTGCCCGCTCTGTGAGCGTCAGGTCGCGGCCCCGACCGATCACCTACTGGTCTACGGTGCCGTCGAGTCCCTCACCGCCGAGAACGCGGACGCACTCGAGTGCCCCGCCTGCACCGGCGTGACGTTCATCGTCGACGGGGCGGACGGGGCGGACGCGCCGGACACCACGGACACGCCCGACTGATCGACGATGCGCTAGCAGTAGCCCAATGGGCAGTTCCTGAACTGCGATACGAACAGCTAACCTTCTCTCGGACGGAGGCCCGATCGACCACATGGCAGCGATCGCGTATCTGGCCGCTCTCGGTGCTGCTCTTTTCTGGGGGTTAGCGCCGGTCTCCTCGAAACGCGGGTTCGCCCACGGTGGCGACCCCATCTCGGTCGCGATCATCGTCATCGCGACGAGCGTCGCGATCTTCTGGGGCGGCCTGGCGCTCACACAGGGCCCGACTGCTCTCGCCCCCGATCTCTCGGCCTTTGGCTATGGCATCTTCCTGTTCGGCGGCTTGGTCGGGACGGCCGTCGGGCGGATCGGGAACTACGAGGGGATCGATCGGGTCGGGGCCAGCGTCAACAGCGCCGTCATCGCCTCGAATCCCCTCTTCGCTACGATCCTCGCACTCACCTTCCTCGGCGAGACGGTCTCGATCGTTCAGACCGTAGGGATCGTCGTCGTTATCGGTGGTCTCATCGTTCTGACCTTCTCGAAGGGCGGGGACATCACCGGCTGGCAGCCCTACGAACTGCTCTTCCCGCTGCTGGCCGCGGTCGCCTACGGCACTGCGAGCGTGATCCGCCGGTTCGGGCTCACGACGACGCCGGCCCGGCCGCTCGAAGCCGTCGCGCTGAACGAGACCGCCGCCCTGCTCGCGTTGGGGATCTTCGCCTTCTGGTCCGGTCGCCACGGATTGCGGTCGATACCGCTCCGGGGATATGCCTACTTCATTGGGGCCGGAGTCCTGAGCGGCTCGGGACTCCTGTTGTTTTTCACCGGGTTGGACAACGGCCGCGTGGCCATTGTCACCACACTCGTCGCGACGGCCACGCTGTTCGCGACGGCGTTTTCCTACGTTGGGCTCGGCGGGATCGAACGGATCACGCGTGGTATCGTCGCGGGCGTCGTCTTAGTCGTCTTCGGCGTCGGCGTGATAACGCTCACGTGAGCGTCTCGGACGCGCGATCTCTCCTTTCCTCTTCCCGATCTCGATCGCCGGCTGGTAGCGTCCCCTCCTCGATACCGCCGAACGGATTGGGACGGAGAGCTATATGGCCTTCCACAGTGTGCGGTACGCCACGCCGGAACCTGGAGGGCGGCTGTCGCCACTCGCCGGCTACGGCCCCATCGCATGGATAGAACAGCACTGTCGAGCAGTGACAGCGGTAATCGTTGGCTGCCCAGATACACTATCCTCGCGCTCTGTGTCGGCGCGTACTTCGCGATCAGGTTCTCCCAGCTACTGGTGAGCGCGCTCGTCCCCTCGATCCTCGGGACGTTTGCGGTCTCACGGGCCGCCATCGGCACCGTTCTGGGCGGGATGTGGGCCGCCTACGCACTCGCCCAGCTTCCGAGCGGCGTCTTGGGCGATCGCTTCGGCCCACGGTCGATCGTTCTCGCCGGAGTGGGGCTCACCGCCGTCGCCGGCCTGCTGCTGGCAGGCACGCCCTCCTTCGTCCTCTTCGGCGTCTCCGTGCTCCTGTTAGGCGTCGGTGCCGGCCTCTACTATAATGCGGCGACGGCGCTTCTCACCGCGCGCTTCGACGCGATCGGGCAGGCGATCGCCGTCCACCGTATCGGCGACCCGCGCGTCGCGCTCGGGGCCGGCGTCGCCGTCTCCCTCCTCGTTCTCGGGGCCTTCGCCCGCCGCGTCCCCGCGGCTCACTCGATACGAACGGACGAGTCGCTTCGGGAGCTACTCGCTCCGAGGTATCTCCTCACCCTCATCTCTCGGCCGACGCTCGCCTACACCACTGTTCTCGCGGTTCTCGCCGAGTTCGTCGGGCTGGCGACGATGTCGCTGCTCCCGACCTTCCTCGTCCAGCACCACGGCTACACGCTACTCCGAGCTGGGCTGTTGTTCTCCGTGCTGGCCGCGATCAGAGGCGTCTTGCAACCGCTTGCGGGCCGGGCGTCCGACCGGCTGGGTCGCGACGGGGTACTCGCGCTGATGATGGGTGCCGGCGTTATCGGCTACGGCACCCTTAGCTCGAGTACGGCCTTCGTGCTCGCCGTTCCGGCGGTCGTACTGGCCGGCATCGCGATGAGTTGGGCTCCGCCACTGCAGTCCCGGGCGATCGACGGGCTCACCGAATCGGAGCAAGGAGCTGGCTTTGGCCTCGTCCGGACGATCTACATCCTTTCGGGCGCGCTCGGGACGGCGGTAATAGGTCTCGTCGCCGATGTCGCAGGGTGGGCGACGAGCTTTCTGGTACTCACAGCTCTCCTGGCGATCGCTTTTCTCCTACTACTGTCGAACCGTGCGGTCGGCCGATGGGCCTGAGAGACGTACCCTACTACGAAGCGAGCATCGGGGCAAAGGTCGGCCGGACGGTCCGCGTTCACGGACTCCGAAGACCGGAGAGAGCCTCGGGGAGGGCGAGCAATCCCGAGGACGGCGAGTGGCGCCCCATCCCGCCCGGACCCGAAAGACGCTTTCGGCGTCCGATCGTCGCCTCGCCTGTGGCAACAGAGAATCGGAGCGACACGTTCGACATCGGCGGCGAGCTGACGGTCAATCGCTTGGGTTTCGGCGCGATGCGGCTGACCGGCGAGGAGATCATCGGCCCGCCCGAGGACGAAGAGGGGGCTAAAGATGTCCTCGAACGCGCGCGTGACCTCGGCGTGGATTTCGTCGACACCGCCGACTCCTACGGGCCGGCGGTCTCCGAACGCCTCATTGGCGAGACCCTCGACCCCGTCGAGGACGACGTCGTTATCGCGACCAAAGGCGGGCTCTGGCGCGACGACCGCGACGGCTCCTGGCCCAGTTGTGGCCAGCCGGGCTACCTGCGCAACGCGATCCTCGGTAGCCTCGATCGCTTGGGGACCGAGACGATCGACCTCTACCAGTTCCATCGGCCCGATCCCGACGTCGAGTACACCGACTCGATAGCCGCGTTCGCCGAGTTCAAAGACGAGGGGAAAGTCGAGCACGTCGGGGTTTCTAACGTTTCGGTCGACCAGCTCGAAGAAGCCCGTGAGGTCGTCGAGATCGCGACCGTCCAGAACCAGTACAACATCGGCGATCGCGATTCGGAGGAAGTCCTGGAGTACTGCGAGAACCACGACATCGGTTTCATCCCCTGGGCTCCACTGGGCTCGGGCGAGTTAGAGGGATTAGAGGAAGTCGCTGAGAACCACGACGCGAGTTCCTACCAGATCGGTCTCGCATGGCTGCTCCAGCACTCGCCGGTCATGCTTCCGATTCCGGGGACCAGCAGCGTCGAGCACCTAGAGGAAAACGTCGCTGCCAGCGAGATCTCACTCTCCGACGAGGAGATCGAAACCATCGAGAACTGAGACGAGTACCTCTTCTCTCCTTCGGCAGGGACAGGTAGCGCGAGTGACCGACTCCCTTCTCAGGCCCGTTCTTCCGTGCGGAGGACGACCGTCGCGGCGAACAGCGCCGACATGACGAGCAATCCAGTCCCTGATCTCGTCGCCGTCACCACGCGTCACGTGGCAGAGGGAGTAGTATTCGTAACCGCTGTAGGCGCTGGAAACGATGTGCTTGCACAGCGGCTTCTCCTCGTGCTCGCACACGGGTTGGAGAGGTAGATACTCGGGGTCGCACAGCACCACCGAGCAGATGCCGTTGCTCCAGGAGGACACACTGCCGCTCGTCTGGTTGCTG
>PXRJ01000060.1 GCA_003021705.1 Halobacteriales archaeon QS_3_64_16 | reverse complement strand
GGGAGTGAAAGGAGGCGGTGGGGATGGGATTCGAACCCATGCGGCCGGACGGCCACCTGCTTTCAAGGCAGGCGCATTAGTCCACTCTGCCACCCCACCGCGTCTCTTCCTATCGCGTCCTGTGTCTAAGACCTGTCGGAACGCGCTTCATCATATCTAGACACTGATTAGTTGGATCAAATCAGGCAGCTTAGGACACTTGCACAATTGGACTCAGGAGAAGCAGGGACCGATTCGATGGTTGGTGAGCCAGGGAGAGAATCAGTTGCTTGATGCAGAATCTTTGTTTGAGCTGGAGTAACTATCCGGCCCTAACGTACCTGAGACCCCCTTTCTACCCTATTAGAGCACTGTAGATACAAACGAAACACACATGGGCGAACTACCTGAATATCTATTGTATGCCACTTGGGCGGAACCAGATACTCAAGCAGATAAAGGCAGGAGATATTGAGATTGAGCCGTTTTGTGAGTCACATCTGACGCCAAATGGATATGATCTATCACTCTCTTCGGAAATATACCAGATGAATAATATCGATCGACCAGTGAACCCGCTCAACGAAGAGACACTGTCCGATTTTCTTACTAAAACGAAAGTGACCGGCGAAATTGAACTGAAACCATTCGAACCTATCTCTGTCCTCTCGCGTGAGGCAATTGGGCTTGATTCGAGCCTACTGGCTCGAATTGAGGGTCGTTCCTCGCTTGGTCAGATAGGCGTGTTCCCGCACATGCACTCAGGAGTCATTGATGCTGGCTTTGGCTCCCAGAATCCCCAACGGGTAATATTCACTCTAATGTCCTGTAACCCGAACTCTGTCATTTTTCATCCGGGCCAATCGGTCGCTCAGCTACTATTCTACCCTATAGAGGGACCAATGGAGGAGGAAACAGAGTATGCAAGATACGATACTTCACCTCAGCCTGGATTTGATGAAATCATATCGAACCTGATAGAGAAGCCGCTTTGTATCGGTGTCACGGGCCTTCCTGCAGCTGGCAAGTCGGAGGTAGCACAGATTTTGGCCAGTCTTTTAGATGCTGAGACCCATTCTCTTGGTGGAGTAGTGCGCAAAGAGACTAAGCGAAGAGAGAAGGATCCGACTAGCGAGAATATACGGGACGTATCGGTCCAACTGCGGGATGAAGGTGGGGATGGGGCTGTAGCCGAGTTGCTTGTGGAGGAACTGGATGAGGATGGTAGTGACTGTACTCGGGTAATTGAGGGTATTCGAAGTAAGGAAGAAGTAAATACACTACGCGAACAACTGTCGGCTGATCTTATAATGATAGCTGTCCATTCGCCGACTGAGACTAGACTACAGCGGATTGGGGACCGTGCGCGAAGTGATGACGAAGCAAGCAAAGAGTTTTTAACAAACAGAGATGAAAAAGAGTCACGATTTGGGGTCAGGGAAGCGATCACATCCAGCGACTACATACTCACCAACAATGAGTCAATGCGAGATCTTGAACGCCTGGTTGAACATACCGTTGCCAAAATACTAAGCAGACAATGAGCAAGTCAGTTGTCCTCACATCTGTTCAAGAAAACTATCCGAACATAGCGGACATTGTGAAAAATACGACAACGATAGAAATCGATTTCAATAATGATATAATTAGAGATGGATTCAAGCGAGCTGAATTTGAGTCGATAGATGCATTTTATGAGGAGAAGACGAATGAGGATCCGATATATTTTGCCAAGGCGCTGACTACTGACTGGATCCCAGCTATTGAACGTGATAGTTTTAGAGCGATTCACGAGAAGCCTCATAACAGTTACCTTATCCACTCCGTTCGAACGGCGGAGGAAATCGCGTTTATCAAAGAGTCTATTGGAGATGATATAGTAATCATTTCCGAATCAAGCACTCATAACGAGATCGCAAATCTATCTGATGTAGTAGTCAAGTTTGATCGAAAAAAGCTGGAACAAAAATAACTGATGCTATAATCAATGACTTTCTTAACTCGTAAAGAAATTGTTAGCTTATCAGATGAAAAATCTGATAAGCAACTTCAAGCACCCAGATGAAGCGGACGATGAGCCAATCATTGAGGATATAAAGTATCCACTCCGATTCGGAGGTGCTTATGATGGTCCGAAGGCTAGCCAAGAGAAGCAGGCTGATTCTGTCTCAATCCCTCCCCAGGAGTACCGATTGCTTGAGACGAAGGAGGAAATTGACCTTTTTAGCTTCAGTCGTGAGTCACCCGTTCATGCAATGGCATTTTTGTTTCTCCCACACCAATTCGTCAAAAAAGGGCTTCATCCCACCTTTCAAGGTATCGTCGATAGCGGATATCCAGGAAAACCTCTTTCAATAGTTATTCACAACGGTAACAACGACAGGAAGATAGAAATCGACTATGATCAACGAATTTGTTACATCATGTTCCAATACGTGGACGCATCCCAGTCACTGGACAATCAATATCGCACTTCTGTCCGGGAACCCAGAGAGGAGATTAGGGAAGCACCACAAACCTCTAATGTCGGAAAAGAAATATCAGAACTCAGAGACGGCATAGATGTGCTGAAAAACCGGGTTGAGGATTTGGAGGATGTCGCTGTTAGCGAGAACATTGATGATGTTTAGCCGACTAACCTGATGGTGTCTGAGAAGAAACTAACAATTATAAACACAAGCAACTCTATAATAGCGATTCTTGCCTCGACAGTGACCGTTGTGTCCAGAGATTATACATTGTTAGAATCAATTATGGTTTTCGCGGTGATTTTTGTAACTACGTCGGCTGTTGGATTATTTTTCTCAGTATACAGTTCAGAAGATTTGTACAGCGATCTTATTGATCAAGAGGTGATAGAACCGCCAGGCACCGTCCCATTAATGTTGGCTTATTCGTGGTATCCGTATACACTCAGGGACGACATCGCCGAGCTGGAACGAAAAGTGGAAAGCCACGAAGCTAGAAATGAACACATGGAAGAAAAGTATGTAGCAGAGGTGACCTCGAGACTATCCCAAACCGTCGAGAAACATGGATACAAAGTTAATCAAGCGGAAGTGGAAGATCTGATACGCAGTCGGTTGAACTCTGAATAGTAGAAGTGAGCGGTGAATTAACGAGTGACGGCCATTCTCAATGACTAGATAGTGCTTCTCCGGACCACCTCTCGGCGGCCCTCGCGCGCTTCGACGGCGAGCCCGAACTCCTCGATGCGCGCTGCGGTGCGTGCAGGGACGATCCGGCCCGCGCGCGAGCGGGCTCGAGAGAGCGCGACCGCGCTCGCAAGGCCCGAGGGCGTCCCTATCGTGGGTGCCATCGGGAGGAAATCGACCTCGCTTCCGGCGTCGAGCGCCCGGTCGGTGATCGTCTCGACTGCCGGCGGGCGATAGGCGTCCGCGAAGTCGATCTCTCTTTTGAACCCCGCGTAGTAGAGATCGCCGTCGTCCCCTGGTCCGAGGACGACCTCGCTGCCCCGGAGCTTCATCGCCGCGCTGTCGACCGCCGTCCGGGTGAGAAACGCCGCCGACCCCGGGACGATCGCGACCGACGCGACGCCTTCCTCCTCGAGTAGGTGGGTAGCGGTGTTGCCCGCCCGCCCCGCGAAGGTCTCCCCTACTTGAACCTCGTAGCGCGCTTCATCGGGTGCTTCGAGCCCTCTTTCGGCCACCGCGCGGATCTCCGCTTCGGCGTCCCCGGCACTCTCGCCGGTCGCGTGCTCGTCGGGGATCGATTCTTCGGGGCGGTAGTTCACGAGCAGGTCCCCGCCGCTGGCCTCGATCGCGCCCAGTACGTCGGCCAGCGCCGCTCCGTAGAGTTCGGCGGCCTCGGCGGCTGAAAGCGGCGTTCGTTCGGCGATAGTGGGCAAAACGAGACCTTCCCGAGGTGGGTCGGCGAGCACGGCGACGGTCGTCATAAGTTCTTTCAGGTCGCCTCGCCTTTCAACACCGCGTTCCCCGCACTCCCCGTGTCCGCCGACCGACCTTCGACGCGTTTTACTCACCGCCGGGCCGGGACTCGACTATGGACTCTTCGAAGTACCTCTCGGCGGTGATCGCCGCTGCGCTTCTTATCGTGTCGGTCGAGCTGCTCGCCGAAGTGATCCTTCGCGGACTCGCCCGGCCGGCGATGCTGGCCGTCATCACCGGGCTCGCTGCGATCCTCCTCCTCGTGAGCGCACTCGCGAGCCGCCGGGCCGGTCGTCGCTCGACTCCCTACTGGTAGCACGGACGCCGGCTCGGCCGATCAACCTAGACGGTTGGCACTGATAGTCGTCCTACTGGTCGTTCGGTGGTCGATCGCTGCATACGTCGTCGCTTCTCGCCGTTTCAGTCCTCGACGCGGAGCCGATCGCCGACCTCGATCCCCTCGGTCGCTCCCGCGGGAAACTCGATCACGGTATTGGCCCGGGCTGCCCCGCGACCGCTCCACGCCGGGAGGCGCTCGATGTGCCCGATAACACCCTCTTGCAGCCAGACGGCGTCGATGGGAAACGGAACACAGACCATGTGCAAGCGCCGCGTCCCTACTCGGTCGAACTCGAAGACGAGCGCGTAGTCCTCGGCGATCGATCGTCGGAACATCAATCCCCGACCTTTCGCGAACCACGAGTTCGCCCGCTCGACGGTCCCGGCGATCGTCCGAGCGGTTCCACCCGATCGATGGACGACGTTCATAACCGGGAGTTAGACCGGTCCTATGCGAAATACTTTGCTGCCCGGCAGCGGAGGAAGACGAGGACGATCGCCCTCGATCGCGGCTGGCCCGAGGCGAGGCATGTCCCGTAATCGCACGCTCTCGTCGGTTTGAACACGCTTTTATGATACGCTGAGTTATTGAGGATTACACGCTGTGCGGGGCGGTGATGCTCCTAGCCTCTAGGATCTCACGGCAGGGGAGTGCGAGCCCGCGCGCAGGAGGTACCCAATGTCAGTATACGTAACATTCGACGTTCCAGCCGATCTCCAAAACGACGCTATCGACGCCTTGGAGGTCGCCCGAGACACCGGGACAGTAAAGAAAGGCACGAACGAAACCACCAAAGCCGTCGAGCGCGGCAGCGCCGAGTTGGTCTATATCGCCGAGGACGTCCAGCCGGAAGAAATCGTCATGCACCTGCCCGAACTCGCCGAGGAGAAAGAAGTCCCTTTCCTCTACGTCGAGACTCAGAACGAAGTCGGTCAGGCCGCCGGCCTGGAGGTCGGCAGCGCCGCCGCAGCGATAATCGACGGCGGCGAGGCCGACGATCGGGTCGAGGAGATCGCCGACCGCGTGCAGGATCTGAGGTGAGGTGAGGGGAAATGAGTGCTACTGAGGACTCCACCTCGGCCGAAGTGGTCGAAGTGATCGGCAAGACGGGGATGCACGGCGAGGCCATGCAGGTCAAATGCCGTATCCAGGAGGGTGGTAATACCGGTCGGATCATCACGCGCAACGTACTCGGGCCGGTTCGCGTGGGCGACGTGCTTCAGCTACGGGAGACCGCCCGCGAGGCCGACTCGATCGGGGGTCGATAGCGATGCAGACGCGTGCGTGTGATTTCTGTGGGACGGACATCGAGCCCGGGACCGGGACGATGTTCGTCTTCGTCAGCGGCCGCGTCGATCACTACTGCTCCTCGAAATGCGAGAAAAACGTCGACCTCGGACGCGTTCCCCGGGAGGTCGAGTGGACCGACGAGAGCAGGCGTCTGCGCCAGCGTCGCCAGCGAACCGTCGGCTCCCAGGAGGACGTCGAGACGGTCGCCGCCGACGCCCCCGAGGAGGCCGGTGGCCCCGCTGAGGACGTCGATACCGTTCCCGAAGAGAGCGAGGCCCAGGCCGTCGCCGCCGCGACGAGTGACCGAGGCGCGGACGAGGAGACCGCCGCCGGCACTACGGACGACCGCGTCGACGCGGCCGCCGAAAGCGACGCCGAAGCCCGGACCGCCGGGGGCGCACAGACGGAGGAACTCGACGAGGTAGCGGGCCGCCGTGCGGGCGGCGACGATCCCGATATCGAAGAGGACGTCCAGCACGAGGACTCTAGCGTCGAGCGCCGAGACCCCGATCCCGACGACGCCGCGGCGAGCGCCGAGGACACCACCCGCGAAACCGACGCGGACAGCGACACCGAGTTCGATGCCGAGGACGTCGAGCGCACCGGCGAGGAGACCGTCTCGCAGGAGGAAGCCGACGAGGTAATCACCGAAGAGGAAACCGACGAGGACGTGAAAAACGACGACTCGGAGGACGAACAGTGAGCTCCGGGGAGCGCGAGCGGACCTTCGTGATGGTCAAACCCGACGCGGTCCAGCGGGGACTTATCGGCGAGATCGTCTCCCGGCTCGAATCCCGAGGACTGAAGCTGGTCGGCGGGAAGCTAATCGAGATCAATCGGGAGTTGGCAGAAGAACACTACGCCGAGCATTCGGACAAGGGCTTCTTCGAGGACCTGGTCGAGTTCATCACCGCCGGGCCAGCCTTCGCGATGGTTTGGGAAGGCGCGGACGTCACCCGCCAAGTGCGGGAGATGATGGGCGCGACCGATCCGGCCGAGGCGGCTCCCGGTACGATTCGCGGGGATCTCGCGCTCGATCTGGGTCGGAACGCTATCCACGGCTCCGATCACGAGGACCCTGGGTCGAACGAGCGAGAGATCGATCTGTTCTTTGACGAGGGCGAACTCATCGAGTACGAGCGGATCGACGAGAGCTGGCTCTACGAGTAGTACTCGTCTCGGATCGACAGTTGACGGTTCGTTTTTGTTCCCTGACTGGTAGGGAATCGTATGGACCTCGCGACAGCACTGGCGGTCGGCGATCTGACCTGTGTCGTCGGTGCCGGCGGGAAGAAGACGACTCTGTACGCGCTCGCTGCCCGCCTCGACCGAGCCGTCGTTACCGCGACGGTTCGTATTCCGATCTTCGACGAGCAGGTCGCCCGGGTCGCCGTGACCGACGACCCAGCGGGCGCGATCGAACAGGTCGCCGAGCGCCCGCTCGGCGTCGTCCCCGAACGCGAGCGCGAGGATCGCTATCTGGGCTACAATCTCGCAGTGGTGAACGACTTCGCCGAGCGGACTGACGATCCCCTATTAGTGAAAGCCGACGGCGCACGGACGAGGTGGTTGAAAGCGCCCGACGAGCGCGAACCCCAGCTTCCCCGTGAGGCCGACACTGTACTTCCGATCGCGAGCGCTCGGGTCATCGGCGAGCCCCTCACCGACGAGCGAGTCCACCGTCCCGAACACGTCGCGGCAATCACCGAGCGGGCGGTCGGCGAGGAAATCGAGCCGAGCGACGTCGCGGCGGTCCTCGCGAGCACCAGGGGCGGGCTGAAGGACGTCCCGGAGAAAGCGACGGTCGTTCCAGTCGTGAACATGGTCGACGACGGCGAACTCGAAGCCACCGGCCGACGGATCGCCCGTGGCGTCCTCGATCGCGCGGGTCCCGGCACGGGCTCGCCGACCGTCTCGCGGATCGTCCTCGCGCGGATGACCGCCTCCGACCCGGTCGTCAACGTCGTCGAATGAGTCGCGGTAGTCCGGCGGTCGCACTCACCACGCGGACCGTCAGTATCGATCCGGCGGCGCAGTCCTACTCCGACGGATGTCAGGGCTGTGCGAAGCGTTCGGCGACCGCTTCGAGTTCGGTTTCCGTATTGACGTTCTCGAAGACGTCGGCACCGATCGACGCCTGCTCTTCGACTGCCTCCTCGCCGACGAGGGCGTAGTCGAGATCGTCGAGGGGCGCGATGATCTTCCGGTCGCCGCGGGCGAGTGCCGCCTCGCAGGCCGCGACCATCGGGCCCGCCCGGTAGACGGCGTGGGTGGTCTGGTACCAGCCGTCCGCTAGTTTCGGTATCGCGCCGTCCCGGCCGGCCGCCCGCTCGAAGAGATACGTGACGAACTCGGGATCGACCAGTGGCATGTCGCAGGCGACGACGAACGCGTAGGTCTCTGGATCGAGCCCGCTCAGCCCTCGCCCGATGCCCGCCATCGGCCCTTCGTCGGGGTCGTCGTCGATGGCGAACTCGATCGGACGGTCGTAGCCCGCGAGCGCAGCCTCGATCGCCTCGCGCTGGTCCGCCCGGCAGTTCACGACGAGTGCATCAACGATGGGCACGAGTCGATCGGCGACCCGCCGGATCATTGGCACACCGCCGAGGTTGGCCGTGGCCTTATCGCGCTCGCCGAAGCGCGTCGATCGACCCCCGGCGACGACGACTCCCGCTGGCATACACTCGTTTCGTCGCCAAGCGTCAAGACCGGATCGGTCTCCGTAGTCCTCGATAGGTAGCTCTCTCCTTCCGGAGAAAAACCGATACGTCCGGATCGAATGAGTCTAATCAGTCCGCGCTCGCCGGCGCGCCGACCTCGATCTCGCCCCTATCGAGGTCGCGCTCTACTGCTCGGGCGGCCTCGGCCAACTTCGCCATCTTCTCGTAGGCCACCTCGCGGGGCAGGAGCTTGAGTCCGCAGTCGGGGCTTACTGTCAGTCGCTCGGGAGGGACGACTTCGAGTCCCTTCCGGATGTTTCGCTCGATCTGCTCGACGGACTCGATTTCGGCAGTGTGAGCGTCGACGACGCCGAGCGCGAGGTCTTTGGTGAACTCCGGCTGCTTGAAGACGTCGAGCTGAGCGTAGTCGTCGTTCGCGAGTTCGACGTCGAACTCATCGATCGGGAACTCGAGGATCTCGGGATAGATCCTCGAGTAATCCCCATAACAGACGTGCAGGCCGATCCTGACGTCCTCGGGGATGCCATCGGTAAGACCCTCGAGACACTCGCCGACGATCGCGTGGTCGTCGGGCGTCGTCGCGAGCGCCGGCTCATCGATCTGGATGTACTGGGCTCCGGCGTCGACGAGCTTGGTGATCTCCTCGTTCACGAGATCCGCGAGCGCGTAGGCGAGTTCCGCCTCGTTGTCGTAGTACTCGTTGAACGACCAGCTCGCGAGCGTATACGGGCCCGTGATCGGTACCTTGACCGGCCGCTCGGCGACCTCGTTCGTGAACTCGAACTCCTCGACGAGCCACGGATCGTTGTACTCGACCTCGCCAGTGACGCTTGGCTTGTCGAAGTAGTTGTGCCCCCAAACCTTTACTCGGCCGTGGAACTCATAGCCTGTGATCCGGTGGGCGAAGTACTCGACCATCTCGTTTCGACCCATCTCGCCGTCGACGACCGCGTCGATACCGGCGCGTTCGTGTTCGTCGACGATCAGCCGCGAGGCGTCCGCGGTCGCTTCCTGCCAATTGCTTTCGTCGAAGTCGCTACCTGAATCCTCGTAGAGGTCCTGAGCTCGGTTGAGCCACTTGGGTTTCGGGTAGCTGCCGACCACGCTGGTCAGGATGAAATGCTCGTTCGGGTGCTCGGGCGGCCGGAAGGCCTCGCGAGAACTCGCGTTCGCGTCGGCACTACCGCCGGCCCCATTACCGCCCCGACCGTCGGCGGCGCTGCGAGCGCCGCCGTCGCTATCGGTACTCACGTCGCGCTCACCTCCGCCGGCGAGACCGCCTCCGCCAACGCCGCCAGCTTCTCGCGGTATTTCGTTACTGGCAGGTAGAACAACTCGGTGTTCGGCGTCACGTAGATCCGGTCGAAGGCCTGCATCGGCGATTTCTCCCGGACCCACTCGATGCGCTCGTCGATCTTCGCGGGGTCTTCGACGAGCGTGTTCTGTCCGTCGACGATCCCGAGCGCGATCGAGCCCTTCGTGCCGTACTCACTGATATTATAGAGGTTCGCCTCGTGATCGCTCACGAAATCGTAGCCCACCGCGTCGATCTCGGCGTCGAGCAGATGAGCGTGGACCTTCTCGGTGAGCGCGCCCCAGTAGGTTTGGACGACTACCTCGGCGTCGGTCGCGCTCGCTACCCGGGAGATCGCCTCGCTCGCGCGCTCGTCGGCACCGTCCTCGGGCGGGTTCACGACCAGCGAGGGCTCGAGTACGAACAGCGTCTCGACGTCGGGAAAGGCCTCGATTTCGCCGACGAGGAAATCGGCGATACCCTCCAAGAAAGCCGTCTCGTCCCCGTAGAAATCGTCTTCCGCAAGGTCGGCGAGGGAGTAGGGTCCCGGCACCACGGCCTGGAGCGAATCGGTGCTGGCGATCTCTGCGGCGACCTTTAGGTCACCGGCCAGATCACCGTCGAAGTCGAGTTCGTTCTCGACGACCGGCTCTCTGTAGAAATTGTTGTTGTCGTAGTACCGGACGATGCCCCGGGTGTCGACCGCGTCGTGAACGCAGAGCGGGTGGGCGAGCATGTCGTCCCAGCGCAGTTGGCCCTCGACGACGCGATCGAGGCCGGTCTCGCGCTGGTCGGTGAGGACCGTCTCGCGAGCGCGGTCGTAGATGTTCCTCACGTCGCTGCCCTCCGCACCGCTGACCAGATCGTCCTTCTGGTGGCCTTTCAGGTGGGCGAGATCGGTCTTCGCGTCGTCCGGGAGCGGATAGACGCCCGGCGTCGTCGCGAGAAGTTCGGTCATTCGTCCGGCGGTAGGCGATACCGGTGTTTAATATTTGCTACTCGGATTGATGCCCGGAAGTAATCACGAGTGATAGCTGGATGCTGTACCGATCACTGCCCGGATCGGCGGATTCGGCGAGCGGAGCGCGCCGTCAGTGCTATGCTCGCCCGAGGCGCGGCGAAGACACGCGCCTCCGGCCCTCGATGGATCTGGATTGTGCGCCCGAGCGTGCCTGGATGCACACACTCGATACGCGACTGTTGAACCACCTCACAGCGCCATTGCTCGTCTTCGAACCGATCGACCCCGGTTCGTTTCCTGCCGTCTGGGCCGACGGCGGACGGTATCTCGTAGGGCTGTGGGCACTCGGAATCGTTCCTCTGGGAGCCCATCGGATCGAGACCGAAAGTACGAGATTCGATTCGACTCCTGGCGGACAGATCTACTGTCTGCGCGACGACGGGAGCGGCGATCTCGCGTCCCGATGGGATCATCGGATGATCGTCGAGGAAATGAGCGAGAACCGAACGCGCTACACCGATACGGTAGCCCTCGAAGCAGGGCTTCTCACCCCACTGCTGTGGTTCGGTGCTCACGTTCTCTATCGGTATCGCCAGCACCGCTTGCGGGGGAATACTAGTGACCGACTCGGACGGGGAGTGAGCGACTGGCTCCGGCTTCCGGCGGTCGTCAATTACATTAGTTGGGGGCAATCGTCCTCGAATACTCCTGGTATCCCTGGCTCGATCACGTCGCTCGTTTTGAACTACTCCTCGCTCACGGAGAGTTTCAGGACGACGAGTTGCTCGAAGAAGTGTGACTCCGTGCTTACTTCCTCAACCGCAAAGCCCGCTTCTCGAGCCAGGGATTCGACCTCTTCCAGGCCGGTGAGCGAACTCACGAGCACGAGGACGAACCCCTCCGGCCGGAGCACGCGCGAAACCGCACCGACGAACGGCTCGACGACCGCACGCCCGCTCTCACCACCCGAGAGCGCCCGTTCCATCCAATCGTCGCTCGCGCTCTCGGGATCGGTCGGCAGGTAGGGGGGATTGAACAGGACGACATCGAATTCCTCAGTACCGAACCCCGAGACGAGATCTGTTCGAACGACCTCGAGGCCGTGCTCGCGGGCCTGTCGGCAGGCGTGTGGATTGAGATCCGAGCCGATCACGCAGGCACCGGTTTCTGCTACCCGCGCCGCGACGTAGCCCGACCCGGCCCCGACATCGAGTACCCGCTGACCGGCCCCGATCTCCCCGCAGGCGGCCTTGGCGAGTAGTTCCGAGTCCTCGGCCGGCTGATAGACCACGTTCTCGAACCCCTCGTCGCTACCCACGGCTGAGTTCCCCTATTGCGTCGATCACTCGTCTTCCCGTCCGTTCCCTCATCTGCTTCGTCGCGCCGACCCGGCGGAGCCTCACGGGTCGGGATCCTCCCTTACGTTTCCTTCCCTGGCGGCGATCGTCGCCAGTTCGGCAAAGTCGCTCGGGGCGAGCGTACCGGCCCGCGCGCTCAGGAGGTCCTCGTCTACCGCTTCGAGGACGCTCTCCGATTCCTCGATGCCCGAGATGTGGGTCGTGTTCCGGATCGCGTTACGCATCGTCTTGCGGCGCTGGGTGAACACCGCGGTCACGAAATCGAGGAAGGCGTCCTCACTTGGTACTTCGTAGACCGGCTCTCGTGGAGTCGTACGGACGACGCAACTCTCGACGGCCGGCGGGGGCGAGAAGGCTTCCGGGGGTATCACCTCGAGTATCTCACAGTCGGCGTAGTGTCCCGTGGTGACTGACAGTCGGCCGTACTCCGGACCACCGGGTTCGGCAATCATGCGCTCGGCGAACTCGCGTTGGAGGGTCAGAACTAAGCGACGTTTCCGCGGGAGGAGCCGGAAACAGATCTCACTGGAGATTCCGTAGGGAAGGTTCGATATCGAGGCGCTGAATTCGGGCAACGGTACCGAAAGCGCGTCACCGGCGATCACCTCTAGTCCCCCTGCCTCGCGCTCGGCACGGAACTCCTCGCCGAGAAACTCGACCAGCCGGGAATCGCGCTCGATGGCGCTCACCTTCTCACTGGTTCGAAGCAGACGGTCGGTCAGTGCCCCGGTGCCGGCACCGACCTCAAGGACGTGTGAGCGATCGAACTCCTCGGCGTAGCTAGCGAGGCGATCGAGCACGCGGGCGTCCGTGAGGAAGTGCTGGTCTTGGTTAGGGTCGCCGCCGATGCCTGCTCGCTGACCGAGTGCGTGGGGGTTTCGCGGCTCGCCCTCGCTTCGCTCTGTCTCACCGCTTTCCTCGGGGCCGTCCTTTCGGCCGCGACCGTCCGCGCCGTCCCCATCGACCATTCGCGCTGGGGTAGGCCCGACGGTCGGCTAAGTCCTTCGTTCCTCTTCGCCGGTGGATGCTCGGTTGGGCAGGCTGTTCGCTATTCCTCGCGGGCGAACATTCGGTATTTGAGATCGTCCTCACGAAGCTCTTCGAGCACGCGGTCGATCAGCACCTGCTGGGGGTCGTGCAGGCCAGCGACTCGTTCTTCGACATCCGCGAAGCTCTCGAAGGGGCTTCGCTTCCGTTCGTCTAAGATCGTGTTCCTGAGTTTCTTGCCGATCCCGGGCAGAAGGTTGAGCTGGTGGAGCCGCAGCGTGATCGGTTGGGCGTCGTTGTAGATATCGACGAAACGCCGTTCCTCGCGGTCTGCGATCTCCTCTAAGACGTACTCCAACTCCGACTCGGCGGTGCTCGTGAGATTCTCGTAGGTGATCTCGCTCGATCGCTCGATGGCCGCGCCGTCCGCTTCCAGCCGGTCGCCGAAGGAGACGTCCGCGTCCTGGGCAATGGTGAGTTCGACGAGCCGGAAGTTCTCCTCGCCGATCGCGTGGGCGAGGGGTACTTTCTCGGCGTTGTGCTGGCGATCGTCGGGTCGCCCCTGTGGTAGAAAGTCGAGTACGACGAACACCGGCCCTTCTCCTGTCGTGTCTTCCTCGTCCGTGGGTGCGTTCTCGGTCGCGCCCGCTTCGGATTCGGACTCGTGGCCGGAGCCGGAATCGGGCTCGGGTTCGGATCCACTCATAGCTACCCTACGGTGAGGAGTTACTTAAAAGCCGACCGCCGGCGAGGAATCAGCGAGGGAAACAGGGGAAAAACAGTGAGCAGGGTCGACCGGCGACCGAGTTCGTCCCGAACCGATGGCTCGGTGCTCGATCAGACGTAGCCCGCGACGATGCCTAAGATCTCGTCGAGTTCTTCGCTCGACAGGGAGTAGCGTTCCTGGGCGTAGATCGAGCGCAGTTCGTCGCGATTTTCCGGGAGCAAGTTCGCGATCTTGTAGGCGGTCGGTTCATCGACGCCCTCTAAGGCCTCGAGATCGGCGACGAGTTCGCGGGATTCCTTGGGGTCGAGCGTCGCAAAGCGATTGACATGCTCGATCGCCCGGGCGAGTTCGTAGCGCAGCTCCCGGTCTTCGTCCGCGGCACGCTCGGCCTCGACGTCGGCGAGCAGCTCTTTGGTTTCGGCGACCGTGAGGTACTCCTCGCCGACTCGCTCCTTGAAGATCGTCATTCGTCCGTTCGGGGCTGGCGAGTGAGGTGGGCGGCGGTCACGATGAGAATCTTTTCTTTCCCACCGTCGACGATGCGAACCTTATACGCACTCCCCTGCTCGCCGGCTATCTCGCCGGTCTGACCGTTGAAGCGGGGGTGAAAGCGCCCGTCAGCGACGCTCGGATCGAGGCGAAGGTGGACCTTCTCGCCCTCGTCGAAACGCTCGACGGCGCGCTGGGGCGGGGACATCCCGCGCTCCCGGGGATCGTTCGACAGTTTGTTCCGCGAGCCCTGGAGTTGACCCTTCGAGTTCGGCATTGCGGTCGCTTGTCCAGCCGACCGTATAAAGGGAGCGTTCTGGCGCAGTCGGTCTCGATCGGAGCTATTGAGAGATCCGAAGAGCTGCAAGGAGATCTCTCCTCGATCGAGTCGACCGGATGTCTACAACGTGTCCACGCTGGCCAGCATCTGACAGCGATACGTTACGAATCCGAGCTCCCCGTAAAAATCGACAGCGCGCTCGTTATCGGTGTCGACGTTAAGTGTGCGTTCCACACACCCCGCTTCCCGTGCCTGCCCTACGGCGTGACGGACTAGATCCTGAGCGAGCACCGAACCACGACAGGGTTCGGAGACGTACAGAACACTGACCAGTAGCCGATCCAAACGGTCGAAGACGCTTGGCGATCGATCGATCTCGGTCGCGATGAAACCGGCGAACTCACCTTCGATATGAACAAGGGCGGTTTCGTCCCTCGAACCATCACTATGGAGGTCGTCTACAGCGATCCACGTTTGATAGTTCTCTCCTTCAAGCCGGTCGAGTCGAAACTCGACCTCTTCTTCGATGGGATCGACATCATCGGCGAGCGCATGGCCTTCGACAGTGGCTTCGAGATCCCCGTGGTAGGGGACCCATAGTTCTTCGACGTAGCGACGAACGGCAGCTTCATCGGTAGGGAGAGGATAGACAGACATTCATATCGATCCATCAGTGGATCGTGGCCTGTATATGCTGTTAATCGCTATGCTGACGACCTGTCGACGCGGCCCTGAGAGTGAAGGCTGGAATTTTCTACGATTAGCGGTCGAAAGGTCGCTGCGGATGCGGAAAGCACTCCGTCGCTCCGCGCGAACGAGCACCGCAGGTACGAGTGAGCGTTTTTAGTCCAGGTTTTTCCGAGCTCGCAGTGAGCGACCGAAGGGAGTGAGCGAGGACCTCGGCAAAAAAGTGGGTCTTTAGATCCGGCCGACGTTCTGGACTTCGACGCTCTCGACTTCCTCGACGCTCGAGATGGCGTCCTCGACGGCTTCGGTACCACCGGCGTCGTCGGGGACGATCACGGTCGGCAGGAGGGCAATCAGTCCGAAGGCGATGTCGTTGCGTTCGAAGCCGTTGATCTTTGCGCCCTCGGGCAGACCCTGCTCGATGCGTTCCTGGAGCCCGTCGAGGTCGACGTCGGGACTCTCGGGCATTACCTTGAGCTTGGCGGCGACCTTGCCCATCTTATGGCCCCCGGAACCCACAGTTGGGACACTCGTAGTCGTTCGACTGCTTGCGGCAGGTCGCACACCGAAAGATCATGTCTCCACATTCCGGGCACGCAAAGCGGGCCGCATTCGTCCCCGAGACGTCCATACCACAGGAATTACACTGTTGTGAGTGCCCGTCTCCGCGTTCGGATTGGCTCATACTATCGGCTTCCGCCCGCCGACTTTTAACCGTTGCCAACTCGCGTCGTTCTCTCATTCTGAACCCGGGAACCCGCCCCTTCCCGCCGACCGAGACCCGAACCGGTATGATCCCCGCAGGCGAGAGGCGAGCCATGCCAGCAGCGATCGTCACGGGCTCCTCGCGCGGGATCGGCCGCGCGATCGCCCTCCGATTCGCCCAGGACGGGTACGACCTCTGCATCAACTACGTGAGCAACCGAGAAGCCGCCGAGGAAGTCGCTACCGGGGTGCGGGAGACGGGTCAGGAGGCGATCGTTGTCGGCGCGGACGTAAGCGACCCGGAAGCTGCGAAGGACTTGGTCGAGCATACTGTCGAGGCCTTCGGCGGCGTGGTCCATCTCGTGAACAACGCCGGAATCGACCAGCACGTCTACACCGAGAACTTAGAGCCAGGGGATTTCGATCACGTTATCGACACGAACGTCAACGGCGCGTTCAACGTGACGAAAGCAGCCTTACCTCACCTGCGTGAGGCTGGGACCGAAACCGAGGGTCCGTTCACCCCGTCCACTCCATCGGTTGCCAATGTCTCCTCGATTCTCGCCTACACCGGCGCGCCGATCGAGTGTCATTACGCCGCTTCGAAGGCCGGCTTGCTGGGACTCACCAAGAGCCACGCGCGGGATTTCGCCCCCGAGATTCGGGTGAACGCGATCGCCCCCGGTCATGTCGAGACCGACATGACCGCCGATCGCACGCCCGAGGAGGCCGAGGAGGAACGGGCAGCCATACCCTTAGGACGGTTCGGCCGGCCCGCCGAGATCGCCAACGCCGCGGCGTACCTGCGCGATGCGACGTTCATCACCGGCGAGACCCTCAATGTCAACGGCGGCGAGTTGATGCGCTGATCGTCTCCGCCGACCCGGGCGTCCGAAAACGCTGTCGGCGCGACGAGTGATACTTACCGGCCGGGCGACGATGTCGGAAGGATGGCGAGTACCGACGATCGATTCGAGAGCGAGCGGGAGCGCGCGATCGAGGACCTCGAGCGCGAGGACGTCCTCTCCTTTTACGTCGGGACGCTGCTCGACGAAGGCGGCACGCAAGCGATCGAGTATCGCCTCCGGACCGACTCCGAAGACCCCGAAGAGCTTCACAATGCCAATCTGATCCAGGTAGCAATGTTACTCAGCGTGATGGCCGAGGAGTCGAACGCGAGCCTCGAAGCGATTGCCGAGGCCGGCGTCGAACGAGCGCGAGCGGGCAACCTCCATCAGCGGGTGTAGAGCTCATCGCTATCGTGGTCACGGATCGGATCGGCGTTCGTCCGTCGAGTCTGGGCCTAATCCTCTTCGTTGCGGGAATCGATGGGACAGAGAGAGACCCGACGGAACCCGGATGGCTCGAACGGGACTCGACCAGGACGGTCAGGAATCGGCACGCACACGGACACGCGTTCGCTCGCCGGCGACGAGCGGCGCTGCGGCGTTGGCACCGAGGAACACGGTGCGTTCGCGAACGCGGTCGGTGACCCGAGCGGTCGGCCTGAGAACCCCGCGATCGTTCTCGACGACCACGCTCTCGCCGTCCGCGACGTCGGCCTCGCGTGCGTCTACGGGATGGATCTGTAAGGTGGCTTCCGTTTTCCCGGTCCCTATCGATCGGGCTTCGTTGACCTGGTTTCGCGTGAGGAGTACCAATTCTTCGTCGGCTGTGGCCGCCATCCCCCCGTCGATGTCTCCGGCAGTAGGAGTAGCAGGGATCGATCCGGACGTGAAAGAGATGCGTTGTTGCCCGTTCGCGAACCGGTCGCGGTGAAGGATCGCCGTTCCTTCCGTCGCACCTTCGGGGAAGGGCCAGCGCTGGCTCCCCTGGCCGATCTCCTCGTAGTCCATGCCCGCATAGAGGGGATTCACCCGCCTCATCTCCGCGAAGACTTCACGTGGCCCCTCGTACGCGAACGGTAGGTCGGTTAGCCGCGCTCCGATCGCCCGGAGCACGTCGAAGTCCCGTCTCGCCTCGCCTGGGGGCCCTCGTAGGGGTCGTAGCCGCTGGACCTGCCGGTCGAGATTGGTGACGGTGCCTGCCTTCTCCGCGGCGGCGCTCGCCGGCAGGACGATGTCGGCGTGGGCAGTCGTCTCGGTTGGGAACAGTTCCTGTACGAGCAGGAAGTCGAGATCGCGAAAGCCGCGTGCGACCCCTTGGGTATCGGTTTTGGTCACCGCTGGGTTCTCTCCGAGCACGTACGCGCCCCGAACTGTGGAGCCGAACTCACCTACTGCCTCGGGCTCGGAGCACCCATTCGAGGCGGGTATATCGATCCCCCACTCGCGCTCGATTCGGGCCCGTGCCTCGGCGTCGCTTACCGGCTGGTAGCCCGGCAGCGTGTGGGGGCGTGCGCCGACGTCGTTCGCGCCCTGTTCGTTCACGAGCCCGCGTAAGGGGTTCATCCCGGTGCCCGGCTTCCCGAGATTGCCGGTGAGCAAGCAGAGATCGAGCAGGGCGTCGGCTGCCTCGGTCCCGCAGTGATCCTCCGCTTCGACACCGGTACCCACGAGGATCGCTCCCTGCTCGGCTCCCGCGAACGCCCGGGCGGCTTTCTCGATCTTCTCGCCATCGACGGCCGCCTGATCGAGGAGAGCTGGGAGATCCAAGCCAGCGAGGGCCCTCTCATAGGCCTCGAACCCGGTCGTTCGCCGCGCGAGGAACTCCCGATCGATCAGTTCTTTCTCGCAGGCGATGGCCGTCAGCAGCGTCGCCACGAGCGCGTCGCTGCCCGGTCGAGGCGCGAGGTGGACGTCCGCGGCTCGCGTGGTGTGGTTCGCCCGCGGGTCGACGTGGATCAGCGTCGCGCCGTTGTCGACCGCGGGCCGGATGTAGGAGTTGAAGGCGATGGGCTGTTGGGCCGCGGGGTTCGAGCCGACGACGAGAAACGTGTCGGCTTCGGTCAGGTCTTCGAGGCTGTTGGTCATCGCCCCCGAACCGAGCCGCTCGGTCATCGCTCGCGTCACCGATCGGTGACAGATCCGCGCCCGGTTGTCGACGGTGTTCGTCCCGAGGGCCCGCGCGAGCTTCGCGAAGAGGTAGTTCTCCTCGTTCGTACACCGGGGTGCCCCGAGGAAGGCGAGCGCGTCTGGGCCATGCTGATCGAGAACCGTGCCGAAGCCAGCCTCGATCCGGTCGTACGCCTCGGCCCAAGAGACGGGTCGTAGCTCGCTACCGGCCCCCTCGGATTCGACCCGTGCGAGGGGCCGGGTGAGTCTGCCCTCTTCGCCGAGCGCGTCGAAGGCCCCGATACCCTTCGGACAGAGCCGGCCCTCCCGATTGACCGGCGCACCTTCGGAGCCGGTCGCGCGGCTGCTTGCCGTGTCGTACTGGAGCGTACAGCCGACTGCACACTGTGGGCAAACGGTCTCAGCGGCTCCGAACGCCGGTGTCGATTCCGTCGGTTCCGGGCTCGATTCCGTAGTAGGGTCGTTCATGCGTGAGTCAGTCGCCGATACTCGTTTCCGGATGGGTGCTGGGTCGTGCTTCGAGCGGGTTAGGTCTCATCGAGTTCGACGTTGCTGTCCTCGCCGGGGATCTCGTCATAGGAGACCGATGCGTGTCGGGTTTCGGTGGCATACGCCGGCCAGAAGTAGATCTCCCCGTCGGTGACGGTCTCGATCGACGCTCGTGCCGCTCCGGCTAAGGGCTTGCCGTCGTATTTGATGCCGGTTCGCTCGGCTACTGTTATATCGCTGCGGAGTTCCTTATCGATGTTCTCGATCAACTCGATGTAGATGGTCGGGCCGTTGATCTCCCGTAATGTTCCGATCTGCTGCTCCTCGGCGGTAAAGATCGGCTTGCCGATGTCCGCCTCGACGATGTCGTCCATGATAGAAGCATTTTTGAGACGACCGGCCATAATCGTTGGTGCTCGATATGCAAGGTCCTCGGTCGGCCCCGCAGTTATTCACTCGAGACGCTGGTTCGGTGTCGGGATTTTCAGTCGTCGGATTCGGCGGTTCGCTCCTCGCTCCGTGCGCTCGGGACGTTTTCGGGTGCGTCCGCGGTTGGCGTCTCGTGCCGTTCGGCGAGTGCTATTTGCACGTCGGTTACCTTGTACTCAGGGGTTCGTGCCGGGCCGTCAAGGGGATCTTCTTTCGTTAGGTTGTTCGCCCCGCCTTCGAGGTAATGCATCGGAATGAAGACTTCGCCGGGACTCGGCCGGGTCGAGATCTGGGCTATTGTCCGCGTCTCGCCGTGCCGGGAGGTGATCTCTAATATGTCTCCCTCGGAGATATCGTACTCTTCGGCGGTTTCGGCGTGGATCTCGACGAAACTACGATCGCTATAGGAGTTGACACCGGCGTTCCGCGCGGTCATCGTTCCAGTGTGGTACTGATAGAGAACGCGTCCGGAGGTCATTACCAACGGATAGTCCTCGTCGGGCGTCTCGGATGGTTCGATCGTGTTCGCAGGATGCATATGAGCGAGTCCATCCGAGGTCTGGAACCGTTCTTCATAGGTATACGGCGTTCCGGGGTGATCCATGTCCCAGACGGGCCACTGCAGCCCCTCGCCGTCGTCCAAGTTCGCGAGCCGGTCATGGCTTATGCCTCCATAGATCGGTACCAGGTCGTTGATCTCGTCCATGATCTCGCTCGGGTCATCGTAATCCCAGTTGTATCCGAAGCGCGCGGCGAGTTCTTGGGTAATCTTCCAGTCGGGTTTTACGTTGCCGATCGGATCGATGGCGCGTTTGACCAATTGGACGTGGCGGGTCGAAGAGGTATAGGTGCCGTTTGACTCCAGTGAGGAGGCCGCCGGTAACACTACATCCGCGCATTTTGCCGTCTCGGTAAGGAAGATGTCCTGTACCGCGAGGAAATCGAGGTTTTCGAGGACCTCTTCTGCGTGTTCGATGTTGGGCTCGGAGATCAAGGAGTTCTCGCCCTGGATAAACATGCCCCGGACGTCGCCCTCCGTGGCGGCGAGGAACATATCGGTGATGCGGTAGCCTTCCTTTACCGGCATCTCCTCTGTATCCCTTCCGTAGGCCTCGGCGAACTTCTCTCGGTTGTCCTTATCGCTGACGGGCTGATAGCCGGGGAAGTTATTGGGAATCGGTCCCATATCCCCGCCCCCACCCTGGACGTTGTTCTGGCCACGGAACGGCGAGACGCCGGATCTCGGCCCACCCATGTGGCCCGTTACCAGCGCGAGGTTCGCTACTGCGTAGATGTTTTCCGTTCCGTGAGCGTGTTCGGTGAGCCCAAGCGTCCACCCGAAGATACACGAGTCGGCACTCGCAATCGTCTCGGCCGCCGCTTTCAGCTCCTCGGGGGGGACACCTGCTTTCTCCTCGACGAACTCGGGGGTGAACCTCTCGACACTCTCTTTGACCGACTCGAAGCCGGTGGTGCGCTCCGCGATGAACTCCTCGTCGTGGAGGTCTTCGGCGATGATATACCTGGTAAGGCCGTTGAGCCAGGTCGTATCGTAGCCCGGTTCGATCCGGCTGTACTGATCGGCCATCTCCGCGATCTGTGTCTGTCGCGGGTCGAAAACGAGGAGATCGGCGTCGTTTTCCTTGACGTTCTGTTTGATCTTCGTCGCGAAGACCGGATGGGCCTCGGTGGTGTTCGAACCGGTGAGTAGATAACAGTCGGTCTCTTCGAGTGCTTCCACGCCCACCGTGGCCGCCCCGAACCCGAGTGTCGAGGCCAGCCCGGAGACCGTCGAGGAGTGACAGAGCCGGTTGCAGTTGTCGATATTGTTGGTGCCAAGCACCTCGCGGGCGAAGCGCTGCATGACGTAGTTGTCCTCGTTGGTCGCCTTCGAGGACGCTACCAATCCCAGTGCGTCCGAGCCGTGCTCCTCACTGATCTCACCCAATCCTTCAACGACCCGATCGAGTGCTTCGTCCCAGGAGGCCTCGCGGAACTCGCCGTTTTCCTTGACTAAGGGCTCGGTCAGCCGGTCGTCGTCGGTGGCGTAGTCGTGGACGAACTTGCCCTTCACACAGGTCGAGATGCCATTTACCGGGGCCTTCTCGGGATTCGGCCGCGTGCCGAGGATCTCGCCGTCCTTCGAGTAGACGTCGAACCGACAGCCAACCGCACAGTACTCACAGGTCGTGTCCGTGACGTCGACGTCCTCCAGGCGGTAGTCACTTACCACCTGGGACATATCGAAGAGCCGTCCCTCGGTGATCGATTGCGCGGCGATGTCCTCGACGGTGTGTTCTATCGCCCTGAAGGCCTTGCTCCGGGCAGCACTGCCCATTTTGAGGCCGGGACCACTGCCGGCTTGTGCCCCGCCACCGGTCGCTCCCTGGGTTTCGGCCTGCTCTACCGCCCGTTCCATGAAGCCTGCGACGCCGTCCTGGTACTCCTCGGACTCCTCGCCGTCGTTGCCGTCGTTGCTGTTGTCACTCATTGTTAGTCGTCCGCCTCCTGGTGGGTGTCCGTTCCCGTCCCTGCCCTCCTGTTGACGACCTCGACGACCGGTTCGTTCTCGGTGTACTGGTCCTGGATCATCGGCGTCATGGTCCGTGCCTGCCCGGTGTAGTCCTCGCCGGCGATCTTCCCGATGGAGTTCTTGTGGGTAAAGCCCGGCAGGGGGATCGTCGAACTATCGACCAGTCCCTGCTCGACGAGCGCGCCGGTCGGACAGACCGTAACGCAGTGCCCACAGGACACACAGGTCGATTCCATCATCGTCTCCTCAGTGTTCTGGAAGCCGATGCGGGTATCGCTGCCCGACCCTTCCATTCGCAGGACGCCAGCGACCTGGACGTCATTGCACGCCTCGACACACCGATTACACAGGATACACTTGTTGCGGTCGATCTGGATAAACGCCGAGGAATCGTCGATCGGTTCGTACTCCTCGCGGTCGTCGAAGACTCCATACCGAGGCTCCTCGACGCCGTTTTCGATCGAGACGTTCTGGAGCTCACAGCGGCCGTTCTTCCCGCAGGTCGTACACCGGAGGTTGTGATTCCCTAAGAGGAGATCGAGGTTGACGTCCCGGGCTTCGGCGGCCGCGTCGGCGTCGGTGTGGACGGTCATGCCCTCCTCGGCCGGGAAGCTACAGGAGGGGACGACGCCGTGTTCGTCGGTTTCGACCATACAGGTCCGGCACTCGCTGCGCGGGCCGATCTTCTCCTCGTGGTCGTAGGAACAGAGCGCCGGAACGTATCCTTCGGTGTTCATCTGTTCGAGTCCATCGAGCAGCGTCGCGCCCGCCTCGAGCGTGATCGATCGGCCGTCGATCGTCACTGTTGCGTTCTCCTCGCTCTCGACGTTTGGATCGCTCGCCGTTCCCGGGGCGATCATCTCCTCAAGCCGTGATCGCTGCTCTTCGCTCTCTTCCGTGTGCTCCCAGATCGGGTCGCTCGTATTGGATTTGGAACTCATGTAGCTCTCTCCGTGTTTTTAGCGCGGTGGTAGTCGGTGCCTGGCGTCTCACCTGTGTCGGTCGGTCCGGAATCCGATACGGGAGCACGGCCAGCCGTGCCCAGCGGACACACCGCCGTCGGTACCCCCGTGGACGCCCTCATTTGCAGACCCCCGCCGGACAGCGGCCGTTCGCGTGGGCTCTGAACTCGGTTTCGAACGCCTCGATCGCCGTCCGCGTTGGTCGTGAGGCATCCCGGCCGAACGAACAGATGCTCGTGGTGTCCATGACTCGCAGTAGCTCCCGGATGCCCTCGCTTTCGTACTCGCCGTGATAGACCTCTCGGAGCAGGTTCGTGAGCTGTTGGGTGCCCTCGCGGCAGGGAACACAGCGCCCGCAGTTCTCCTCCTCGCCGAAGACCGCCCGATTGCCGGCGAAGGCCACCATGCATTCTTCCTCGCCGAAGAGTTCGATCACGCCGTTCGTACCGAGGCCAGCAGCACGTAACGCGTTCGCGCGGGCGGGCACGTCGAGCGTCCGGGTGAGCCCGCCGAAGACCCCGCCCACGCAGGCGGCCTTGAGGTGGCCGTCGAACTCGATTGCCTCCCGAGCGGTCGCGAGATCCTCCTCGGCCGCGAGTTCGACAGTCGTCGGCGCCGACGTCTCATCATCTCCACTCACATCGCCCTCGCTGGCGACGGAGAACAGCCGCGTGCCGGTAGCGGACGAGCCCTCCGAACTGCTGGAATCACCGTCCGCGAGGATCTCGCCGACCTGGACGAGCGTTCGGGGCGTATGGACGAGCGTCGGTCGCCCGTGTAGCCCCTCCTCGCTCGGATACGGCGGCCGGAGCCGTGCTTCGAGGCGGTGATTGCCTTCGAGTGCCTCGATCGCCATTGTCGCCTCGCCGGCTTTGTACTCGTCTGGGCCCGCCAGCACCTCGATCGAGATCCCTTCTTCCAGTTCGTCTTCGAGCACGGCTGCAGCCTCGGCAGCCCGCTCTTGGGCGAGCTCGTCGGCCTCGTTGCAGTAGACGAGGATGTTCGTCGCATCGAGGGCCCGTCCCGCCGCGAGCGCGCCGTCGAGCACCGCGAGCGGCGCGCTTTCGAGTAGTACTCGATCCGTCGTCGCGCGCCGGTCGGCCTCGTTCGCGTTGATCACGATCGCCGCCTCGCCCGCTGCCTCCCGGGCGAGTTCCCACCGATCGGCGATCGGGACATCGGCGGCCGCGTCGCCCCGTCCCCGACCCCTGAGCTTGGCCTCGGCGACCTGGGCGATCGCCTCGTTCGAATCCCCGATCTCGCTCGCGATGAATCCGTCGGCAGGGTAGTCCTCGGGGCTCGTCGGTACCGCCCACCCACAGGTCCCGAGCACCGTCCGAGTACCGACCGAAAGCGGCCCGTTGGCCGGCCTCGGCAACCGACTCGTCCCCGGCTCGTGTTTGACGACCGCCATCACCCCCTCGGTCGGGAGTTCTCCCGCCTCGAGGGTCTCGACGATCGACCCCACCCGCTCGGGCGGACACCGGGAGAAGAAAGCACTCTCGCCGTCCGCCGTCGCCAGGACGAGCGGTTCGAGCGCGGGAACGCCGGTCGATCCGACCTCGGCTACTGCCGTCTCCGACGCTGCTTCGTGGGCCGCGGACAGCAGTTCGCGTCCCCCCGATCGGTTCGGACCGCCGGACGAGACGCGGATCGCTGGATCGGCACCGAGAATATCATCGTCAGCCATCGTCGGATCGACTCGACCGTTAGCCATGGTATCTGGGGTTGAGTGCTCGAGTGGTATAAGCCTACACCAGACCGACCCCGCTGCCGTCGGTGCCCGCTCGCCTCGTGTTAACTCGACTCAATTCAGTTCAGCTCAACTCGATGTCCTTCTCGGTCGGGTTCGCCGGGACGTACTCGTAGCCAGGGGTGGGATAGGGCCGCGTTACGTTCCCGCGGAGCGTCCGGGCGATCGCTGCGATCGTTCGCAGGGTATAGAGCCCGATCGTTCCGTTCGCGCGCTGGACGGTGGCCTTCTCGATCGCCATACCCACACGGACTCGCCTGCGATACATATAGCTGGCGTCGGTGCCGGTCAGAGCCGATAGACGGCCGCTTCGTAGGGCCGGAACCGACGCTCGGGGGGATCGGCCGGTCTGTCCTCGTAGTTACCGAGCAGTACCGTCGCCGCGTCGATCTCGATGGGTTCGATGGCCTCGGGATCGAAGCAGGTCGGTTCGGCCGACCAGTTGAGCACGATCAGTGCGCGCTCGTCGGCGAGCGTGCGGGTATAGGCGTAGATCCGATCCTCGTCGGGCACCAGGAGATCGTAGCTGCCATAGACCAGTACGTCCTCGGCGTCCCGGAGGTCGATCAGTGCGCGGTAGTACTGGTAAATCGAGTGCTCCTCGGCGAGTGCCGCCGCGACGTTGACGTCGGTGTAGTTCTCGTTGAGCGCGAACCAGGGCTCGCCCTCGTTGAAGCCGGCGTTCGTGCTACGATCCCACTGCATCGGGGTCCGGGAGTGATCGCGGCTCCGGTAGTTCACGAGGTCCTGTACGTCCTCGTAGGCATCGACGGCACCGCGTTCGAGCAACTCCTCGATTGCCCCGACCGTCATCGGATCGTCGAGCGAATCGAGACTCTCGAACTCGGCGTTGGTCATGCCGATCTCCTCGCCCTGGTAGACGTAGGGAGTACCTCGTAGTGTCTACAGGAAGGTCGCCAGCAGCGTCGCGCTCTCCTCGCGGTAGTTCTCATCACCGAACCGCGAGACGATCCGTGGCTGGTCGTGATTTCCCAGATATAGTGCGTTCCACCCCGAATCCTCTAGACCCTTCTGCCAGCGGGTCGTAATTTCCTTTAGCTCCCGGAGATCCCACTCGCCCCACTCGTCCAGTCCCCAGCGGCCGCCCGGGCCGATATCGACGCCCATGTGCTCGAACTGGAAGATCATATCGAGGCCGTCGCCGTTCTCGCCGAGGTACTCCCGGGCCATCTCGACGGTGGTACCGGCCATCTCCGCGACGATCACGACGTCGTACGCCGAGAAGGCGTCGTCGTAGAGCCCGCGGAGGTACTCGTGGATCCGGGGGCCGTGCCCGAAGCGTTCGATGCCGACAGGGGAGTTGGTGGGGTCGCCGTCGGGCAGTCCGGGCGCTTTCGAGAGGTAGTTGACCGCGTCCAGGCGAAGGCCATCGATCCCCTTCTCGAGCCACCAGGTGATCATCTCGGTGACGGCCTCGCGCACCTCGGGGTTTCGCCAGTCGAGATCGGGCTGTTTCTCCTCGAAGAGGTGCAAGTACCACGCTTGCCGTACGTCGTCGTAGGACCACGCCGGCCCGCCCATGAACGATTCCCAGTTGTTCGGCGGCTCCTCGGGGGGCCATCCTCCCAGCAGTAGAACTCCTCGTACTTTCCTTCCTGCCGGCGGGACTTCTCGAACCACTCGTGTTCGTCGGAGGTGTGATTCACGACGAGATCCATGATCAGCCCTATCTCCCAATCGTGCAGTTCCGCTACCAGCCGCTCCCAGTCGGCCATCGTGCCGAAGCGCTCGTCGATCGCCCGGTAATCCCGAATGTCGTAGCCGTTGTCCGCCTGGGGTGAATCGTAGACCGGACACAGCCAGACCGGATCGACGCCGAGGTTCTCCAGATAGTCGACCTTCTCGACGATCCCCGGCAGGTCGCCGACACCATCACTGTTCGAATCGTTGAAACTCCGCGGGTAGATCTGATAGATTACTGCTTCCTTCCACCACTGGCGGTCGATCGCTCCCTCGGCATGACCTGCCGGTTCGTCCGTATGCATATCCTCACGTCGTTACTACTCGTGTAGTATTGTTTCGTATCTCCCTCTCAGTTCCCTCGCTCCCCACATTCAATAACCGTCGGGCCGAAACCCCAGGGATCGCTCACCGTGTGAACGTACTGATTGATAATCCTCCCCCATCGATGGAGTGTATGGTTTACGACGAGATCGAACAGGCCCCCCGGGCGGAGCTACGCGAGTTGCAATCCGACCGGCTCGCCCGAACAGTGAGACGGGCCTACGAGGACGTCCCCTTCTACCGCGCGGCGCTCGACGAGGTGGGCGTGGAGCCGGGAGACATCGAGGACGTTACCGATATCGACCGGCTTCCGTTCACGACGAAAGCGGACTTCAGGAGCGAGTACCCCGACGGCCTCGTTGCCGTCCCTCGCGAGGCCCTCGCCCGGCTGCACGCCTCCTCGGGGACGACCGGAGTTCCCAAAATCGTCGCCTACACGGCGGGTGATCTGGGGATCTGGCGCGAGGTGATGGCTCGCTCGCTCTCGGCCGCGGGCGTCGAACCGGCCGATACCCTCCAGAACGCCTATGGCTACGGGCTGTTCACCGGTGGGCTCGGCCTGCACGACGGCGGCGAGGAACTGGGAGCGACGGTGATCCCGATTGGCGGGGGCAACACCGAGCGCCAACTGGATTTCCTGGTAGACTTAGGCAGCGACGTGCTCGCCTGTACGCCCTCCTACTCGCTGCACGTCGCCGAAACCCTCGACGAGCGGGAGGTCGATCCAGCCGATCTCGACCTCTCGACGGTGATCATCGGGGCCGAACCCTTCACCGACCCGATGCGGGCCGAGATCGAGGCCGCCTTGGACGCGACGGCGATCGATATCTACGGGCTCTCGGAGATAATCGGGCCGGGGGTCTCGATCGAGTGTGCCGAGGCCCAAGATGGACTTCACCTCTGGGAAGACCACTTCTACCCCGAGGTGATCGATCCCGAGACGGGCGACGTCCTCTCCGAGGGCGAGGAAGGCGAACTCGTGCTCACCACGCTCACGAAAGAGGCTCTGCCAGTGCTCAGGTATCGCACCGGTGATATTACTTCCTTGCACTACAAGCAGTGTGATTGTGGGCGTACCGCCGTGCAGATGGGCAACGTCACCGGCCGGACGGACGACCTGCTGATCGTCCGGGGCGCGAACGTCTATCCGAGCCAGCTCGAGGCCGCCATGCTCGATATCGAGGCTGTAGCACCCTTCTATCGGATCGACCTGCGTCGCGAGGACAGCCTCGATACGATCGCGATCACCGTCGAGCGCCACGAGGAGTTCCCCGGCGACCTCGAGGAACTACGCGAGCGACTGCGAGAGCGCATCGAGAGCATAGTGACGATCTCGGTCGATTCCCTCGAGATCGTTGCGCCGGGGTCGATCGAGCGAACGACGACCGGGAAGGCAAAGCGAGTGTACGATCACCGGGAGCACCGCAAACGCCACGAGTGAGCGATCGAGCCAGTACACTCAAACCGACGGCGTCCGAAAGGAAAATAATGACCGGGCCCAGCGACAACGGGCGCGAGCCAGCCGCAAAACGAACTGCGCGGGGCGACGCTGACTCCGCGGGGCACGCCGGACTGGCCGATCGGTTGTCGGCCGATCTCGCGCTGCCGGCCGCACCGGAGACGACCGAGGACCGATCGGCCTTCGCTATCGATCCCTCCCGTGAGGCGGGCACGGGCTTTCCACAGTCGGTCGCGAGCGGCGACCCGACCTCCGAGGGCGTCGTGCTCTGGACGCGCCTCGATCCTGAAAAACACGACCCCGAGAAGCCGGTCGGTATCAGAGTCGCGGCCGAGGAGGACTTCGAGAGAGTCGTCTACCGGGGCGTCGTCACCGACCCCGAGATCGTCGTGGCCCACGATCACACCCTCAAAGTCGATCTGGAGGGCGAACTCGAGGCCGATCGGACCTACTACTACCGCTTCACCCACGACGGCTACCATAGCGAGATCGGGCGCTGCCGGACACTGCCCGACTCCGATACCGAGATCGACTCGCTTTCCGTTGCCGTCGTAACCTGCCAGGACTTCCAGAACGGGTATTACGGAGCGTATGCCCACATCGCTGAGGAGGACGTCGACTTCCTGCTGCACGTCGGGGATTTCGTCTACGAGTCCGCCGAGGGTCAGTTCGCTGGGCGGAGCGAGGACTTCTCCGATCGGGAAATCACGCTGCCGAGCGGCCACGACCACGCCTGGGGACTGGCGGACTATCGCTATCTCTACCGGGTTTACAAGCGCGATCCGCACTGCCAGCGCGCGCTGCGTCGCCACACGATGATCGCCGGCCGGGACGACCACGAGGTTGCCAACGAACTCCACTGGGATTACGAGCGCGATGCCCCGGGTGCCGAACACCCCCGCGGCGAGGACCCGGAGTTCATGCAGGACCTGACTACCGACGCGATCCACGCCTGGTGGGAGTACATGCCCGTCCAGGTGCGCTACGATCCCGACGCCGAGGGGCTCCACGAGCGCTTTCGCCTCTGGCGGACCTTCGAGTTCGGCGACCTACTCGAGCTGATCATCACCGACGAACGCCTCTTCCGCAGCGCGCCCCGCGAGGGCTTGCCCACGGGGCGGGCCGTTGCTCCCGAGAACGAGCCTTCTGGAAGAACGATGCTCGGTTCCGAGCAACGGGAGTGGTTCGTAGATGAGGTGAGGAACGCCGAGGCCTTGTGGACGATATGGTGTGACGAAGTACTCACAGTACCGTTCCGAGTCGGGGCAGGACGGGCCTCGCTTTATCCCGTGCCGGGAAGCTGGGACGGCTACACCCGCGAGCGCCGCGCAATCGGCCGGGCGCTCGATCGCGCCGACGTCTCGAATTTCGTGACGCTGACCGGCGATATGCACTGTTACATCGCCGGCTACAAACAGACCGAGTACCGCGACGCGATCGAAACGCGGCTGCGAGGGCCGGTGAGTGAGGCTGATCGCCTCGGCGTCGAGTTCATGACGCCCGCGATGACGAGCGTCACCGTCGCCGAGGGGCTCGGACTCGGCGGCACCCGACTCGAGAAGCCGATCGGGGAACTGATCGGTTGGGGCGTCCGCGCACAGAACCCCCATATCGAGTACTTCGACAGCCATCATAACGGCTACTCGGTCGTCGAGTTCACCCGGGACGCCTGTACCTACAGTGCCTACGCGGTCGATAAGACCGACGACTCCGCCGACGCCGAGAAGAAGCTCTTAGCGGCCTACCGAGTGCCCGAGGGCCGAGTGACCCTCGAAGACGTGACCGACGAGCGGCGGGCGGCCGAAGACCGGGACCGCCGGGAAATGGCGGACGGACGACGCGCGGGAGCGAACCGATCCGAGACCGGGCGGGAAAGCGAACCACTGACCACCGAGAACGCGGGCCGATCGCCGGAGGACTGAGCGGTCGCTCGATCGGTTCGGTCGGTTCGGTTGGCTCGATCGAGTCAGTTCGTCGCCTGCGCCGCTCGAATCGTCGCTCCGTCCGGTAACCCACGTCGGCGCGATAGGGCTATTGTCCCCACGTGCGTATCCCGTGGATGAAGCTCAGCTACCGCAGGCGAACGGTCGACCGCCGGGAGATCGGCGTTCTGATCGGGTTCGTCCTCTCCTGTGAGCTCGTCGGGATTCTGGGCGCGCTCGCGACCGCACCCGCGATCGAGACGTGGTACGCCACGATCACGAAACCCGGCTTCACCCCATCATCGTGGGTCTTCGGACCGGTCTGGACGCTTCTGTATTTGCTCATGGGCGTCGTGGCCTTTCTCGTCTGGCGTCGGCGTGAACAGTAGTCACACGCGGTCCGAGTCGCACTCGGTGTCTTTGCGGTGCAACTGGCGCTTAATGGATTCTGGTCGCCAGCCTTCTTCGGGCTCCAGTCGCCCATATTGGGACTGATCGTGATCGTCCCGCTCCTGCTTGCGGTCCTTCTCACGACGGGGCTGTTCGCGCGCGTCTCGCGGCGGGCGGCTCTGCTACTGGCACCCTACGTCGCGTGGGTGGCCTACGCGAGCGCGCTCAACGCCGCGATCTGGCAGCTCAACTGATCTAAAAGCACCCAGGATCGGCGAGAAACCTATTTGACGATCGATACACACGATAGCGTATGCCCATCAGCTACGAGCCACAGTACTTCGAGGACTTGGAAGTCGGCCAGACCTTCGAGAGCGCGGGCCGAACGGTAACGGAAGCGGATTTCGTGATGCACTCGATGTTCACCGGCGACTGGACCGAGCTGCACACGAACGAAGAATACGCCGAAGAGGGGCCCTTCGGCGCGCGCATCGCCCAGGGGCCGATGACGTTTATCCTCGCGACGGGCCTCTTCCAGCGCACGGGCGTCGTCGAGCGAACTGTAGTAGCCTTCCTCGGCATGAACTACATGGACATCCCGAACCCGGTCTATATCGGTGATACCGTCTCGGCCACCTTCGAAGTCGCCACGAAACGCGACCTCGAGAGTCGGGAGGACGCCGGCTACGTCGAGATCGACGGGGAGATGACCACCCAGGAGGACGACGTCGTCTTCGCCGGTGATATGAAATTCCTCTTCCGACGCGAGAGTTCGGAAGCACCGCCGGAACAGTAGGGGCATCGGAGTACGAACGGGCCCGTCGATACGGCTTTTCGGGATGATAGCCCTGGACCGCCGCTCGATCGCGTGCCGGCGAGCAGTCCCCGTGGCCGACACTTATCACGACTCGACGACAGACCACGCCCCGCTCGCGATGAGCTGTCAGGGTATCGACGGTCGCCACATGTCTTACGTACTGTATGGTTATTGCCACTTTCTTCACGCGGGCGGGCGTCGATGACTACCGGTCGGCGGCAACCATCGGACTTGAGCGGGAGTCTACCGAGCGAGTCTCGATTGTCGATCGTCACTGTGATCTCTCTCATCTCCTCGGCCACGAGCCCGGTAACCGCTGTATCGCCCGCCGTCGTTGTGGAACGTCAGAAAAGGTGATCGGCGATGCTTCGATATTGATCCCCGAGAATCCACTACGCCCCGGCGCTCTCGGAGTAGCCACTCCGCTCCCGAAGCGGTGTCTGACGCGGATTTATATGCGCACGGCCGCCCTGCATATATATGGCCGGTAACCACGTCGAGCAACTCGAATCGCGCGTCAGAGAGCTCGAAGCCACGCTCAATGGCCTCACCGACGAACTCGTCGACACCAAAGATCGTGTAGAGACTCTCGAAGCGGTGATCGCCGACGACGAAGAATCGGACCGCCGGAGCCGAAGCGATATCATCGACGGGGAACTCCTCGGTGACGACGAGCGAGACGCGGGAAGCGATATCACCGCGGATGCCGAGGGGAAAAGCGAGAGCGACGCAGCTACGGATGCCGAGAGCGAAGAAACGAGCAGGAACGCCGCCGAGAGCGAAGACACCGGGACCGACGAGGGGAGCGAGAAAGAGGGCACCGAGGACGAGAGGATCAAGGACATGGACGAGATGGACAGCATCATCGTCGCCTAAACGATCGAGTCGAGCACCAGGTACCGCACGACTACCACGCTACACCGTACCACCGTATCGCCGTCGCCAGTACGACCGATGACACGTTCGCGCACCCAATGCACATCGACTCACTGATCCTCGACGATTTCAAGAGCTTCGGTCGCCGCACCGAGATCCCCTTCTACGAGGATTTCACCACCGTTAGCGGCCCGAACGGGGCGGGCAAATCGAACATCATCGACGCCGTGCTCTTCGCACTCGGCCTTGCACGTGCGCGGGGCATCCGCGCGGAGAAACTCACCGACCTCATTTACAATCCCGGCCATGAAGAGGAGGGATCGGCGGGCCCCCGCGAGGCCAGCGTCGAAGTAGTTCTCGACAACGAGAACCGCACGCTCGCCGCAAGCGAGATCGCCGCGGCGATGGGCGTCGAGGAAGTCGAAGAGGTGGGGAAAATCACCATCAAGCGCCGGGTCAAGGAGACCGACTCGAACTACTATTCGTACTATTACCTCAACGGCCGCTCGGTCAACCTCTCTGCCATTCAGGACCTCTTGGAGACCGCGGGCATCACACCGGAGGGGTACAACGTCGTGATGCAAGGGGACGTCACGGGCATCATCAACATGACGCCCGCCCAGCGCCGGACGATCATCGACGAGATCGCCGGGGTCGCTGCCTTCGACGAGAAGAAAGAGGACGCCTTCGGGGAACTCGACATCGTCACCGAGCGCGTCGAGGAAGCGGCCCTCCGCATCGATGAGAAGGAGAGTCGCCTCGAACAACTCGCCGACGAACGCGAGAGCGCCCTCCAGTACCAGGAGCTGCGCGAGAAGAAAGGCGAGTATGAGAGTTACCGCAAGGCCGCCGAACTCGAAGGCAAGCGCGAGGATCTCGAGGGGATCAGGGCGACAATCGCCGATCTCGAAGGCGACCTCGCCGACCGCGAGCGGACACTCGACGAGCGCCAGGGGAAAGTCACCCGCCTCGAAGAGGACCTCGCGGATATCAATAGCGAGATCGAGTACCGAGGCGAGGAAGAACAACTCGAGATCAAAGGCGAGATCGCGGAGATCAAAGGCGAGATCGCCCGTCTGGAAGACGCTATTGAAGCAGCCGAGGAGCGAGCCGAGGACAGCGAGAACAAGCGCCGGCAGGCGTTCGTCGAACTCGATCGCAAACAGGAGACCGCAGAAGACCTCGCGACCCGCGTGCGCGAGACGAAAGTCGAGAAGGCCTCGATCAAAGGCGAGATCGAGGAACTACAGGAGGACCTCGAGGAGGTCGAAGCCGAGATCGAATCCATCGATAGCGAGTACGAGAGCACGCGCGAGGCACTGACGGAAAAACGCGAGGCGCTCTCTGCGCTCAAAGACGAGAAGGCAGAGCGCCAACGCGAGCAGGACCGACTGCTCGATACGGTCCGTCGACGCTCGACCGAGGAGGAAGACCTCGAAGCCGATATCGAGGACGCCGAAGAACAAGTGCCCGACCTCCGTGCAGAGCGGGCAGACGTCGTCGACGAACTCGAACGAGCCCGCGAGAACGAAACCCGGATCGAGGCGGTCATCGAAGACCTACAGGAAGAACGCAGCGAGCTGCGCGACGATCTCGACGATCTCGACGAAACCCTTCGAGCGGCCCGACAGGAGTACGCCGACCTCGAAGCGAAGACCGACGACGGGGGCTCCTCCTACAGCCGGGCGGTCTCGACGATCCTGAGCAGCGACGAGCCGGGAATCCACGGGACGGTCGCCCAACTGGGCAGCGTCTCGGGCGAGTACGCCACCGCCTGTGAGACCGCCGCGGGCGGGCGGCTCGCGAACGTCGTCGTCGAGGACGACGGGGTAGGGCAACGTTGTATCGACTACCTCAAGTCGCGCAACGCCGGTCGGGCGACCTTTCTCCCGATCACCGAGATGGACAACCGCTCCCGTCCCCGATTGCCGAATCAGGAGGGTGTGATCGATTTCGCGTACGACTTGGTCGACTTCGATAGCCGGTACGAGGGAATATTCTCCTACGTGCTCGGCTCGACGCTCGTCGTCGAGGACATGGGTACTGCTCGATCGCTGATGGGCGACTTCCGGTTGGTGACGCTGGAGGGAGATCTCGTCGAACGTAGCGGCGCGATGACCGGCGGTTCGTCGAGCGGGTCGCGCTACTCCTTTACCTCCAGTACCGGCCGCCTCCAGGAAGTCGCTGATCGGATCTCGGAACTCGAAGAGAAACGGCGCTCGCTCCAGGAGTCGACGAACGAACTCGAACGCCGCCTCGATTCCGCCCGGGACCGGCGCGCCGACGCCAAAGAGAGCGTCCAGTCGCTCGAAAGTGACCTCGAACGAAAAGAGGAAGCAATCGAGGCCGCCGAGGAGCGCGTCTCGGAGCTCGAAGACGACCTCGAGGAACTCCGCGAGAAACGAGCGGACGCTAACGAGGAGATGAACGACATCGAGGCCGATGTCGCTGAGTACGACGAGCGGATCGCCGAGGTCGAAGGTGACATCGAGGAGTTAGAGGAACGACTCGCCGAGTCGGACATCCCCGAACTCACGTCCGAAGCCGAGGCGATCCGCGGGGAGATAACGGATCAGGAAGAGCGGATGGACGACCTCGACGGTAATTTGAACGAGTACCAACTCGAGAAGCGCTACGCCGAGGAGGCCATCGAAGGGCTGCACGAGGACCTCGAGAGCGCCCAGAATCGGAAGGCGGAGGCCGAAGAGCGCATCGAGGAGATCGAGGGGACGATCGACGAGCAGGAAACGCTTCTCGCCGAGAAACGCGAGGCGATTGCGGAGTTAGAGGAGGAACTCACCGATCTCAAAGAAGAGCGAAAGGAGCTCCAGGGCGAGTTGCGTGAGGCCAGAGAAGCCCGCGACGAGGCGAAAGAGGCCTTTAGTACTATCGAGAGTCGTCTCGAGGACCGCCGCGAGACCAAACAGCGACTCGAATGGGAGATCGACGCCCTCTCCGAGGAAGTGGGTGAGTACGACAGCGAAGAGATTCCCGACCACAAGGAACTCGAAGAGCGTATCGAGACCCTCGAAGCGGAGATGGACGAACTGGAGCCGGTCAATATGCTCGCGATCGAGGAGTACGATACCGTCGAGGCCGACTTAGAGGACCTCCGGGAGAAAAAAGACACCTTAGAAGAGGAACGGGAAGCGATCACCGATCGGATCGATTCCTACGAACAGCAGAAACGCGAGACGTTCATGGAAGCCTTCGAGGCGATCGATTCACACTTCCAGGCGATCTTCGAGCGCCTGTCTGCGGGCACTGGCGAACTCCACTTAGAAGAGGAAGACGACCCCTTCGAGGGTGGGTTGACGATGAAAGCCGAGCCGAGCGACAAGCCGATCCAGCGCCTCGACGCGATGTCGGGCGGGGAGAAATCGCTCACGGCGCTAGCCTTTATTTTCGCGCTCCAACGGCACAACCCCGCGCCCTTCTACGCGCTCGACGAGATCGACGCCTTCCTCGATGCGGCGAACGCAGAACGCGTGGGCGAGCTCGTCGACGAACTCGCGGGCGAGGCCCAGTTCGTCGTCGTGACCCACCGAGCGGCGATGTTAGAACGCTCCGAGCGGGCGATCGGCGTCACGATGGGCGAGGACAACGTCTCCTCGGTGACCGGCATCGACCTCGCCGGCTCACACGAGAGCGAGGGAGAAGTGCCCGCCGATGACTGAGGAACCAGCGACGGACGAAGACGACGGAACCGCCGAAGCCGACGCGAGCACGGGTAAGAGCGCCGAGACGATCGAAGGTGAGGCCACCGAAGAATCACAGGTGGTCGAGGACGAGGAGATCGAGCCGGTCGAGTTGCTCGTCGGGTTGGCCGAGAGAGGCGAGATCGAGCCCTGGGACATCGACATCGTCTCGGTGACCGATACGTATCTCTCACATCTCGACGCCGGCGATCTCAGAACCTCGGGTCGGGCGTTGTTTTACGCGAGCGTACTTCTGCGGATGAAAAGCAACGGCGTAATCGAGACCGACGAGGGGGGTGACCCCGAGCCCGACCCCTTCGAGGCGTGGGACGCCGGTGAGATGCCCGAGGACGGATCGGTGCCCGACCCGATCGACTCGCTCGAAGACGAGATGGATCGTCGCCTCGATCGCAAGCAGGCCCGCGGGAACCCCGAGACGCTCGACGAGTTGGTGCACGAACTGCGCGACGCCGAGCGCCGACGGCGCTGGAAGCCTTCGCGTACCTACGATACGACCGACTCCCCGCGGGGGTTTCAGCGCGGCACCCAGACGCTCGATTATCGCTCCGGCGACGACCTCCGGATCGAGGACGAACCCAGCGCCGAGGACGTTACCGGCACCGCCCACGTCGAGGACATCGAGGCGATCATCAGCGGGGTCGAACACACGTTGTACGAGCAGTTCGACGCCGGACGCGAGGAGGTGCTGTACGCCGAGATCGAATCCGCCGGGGGGTCACGCGTCCAGACCTT
>PXRJ01000059.1 GCA_003021705.1 Halobacteriales archaeon QS_3_64_16 | reverse complement strand
TTCGACCGAGTAGTACCCCGGGAGGATGTGGCTGTTGGGTCCGAGGTCGGTCGCCCCCTGGACGTTCGCGTGCCCGCGCATCACCTGCATCCCGCCGCCGGCGCGGCCGATCCCGCTGGTAGCGAGGCCGGTGAGGGCGTATGAACGGATGTTCTGGGTGCCGTTGTTGTGCTGGGTTCCGCCCATCGCCCACTCGATCTGGATGTTCGGTTTGTGCTCGATGAACTGATCGCCGAGATGTTTTATGCTCTCCCGGGAGATCCAAGTGATGTCTGCAACGGTATCGAGGTCGTACTTATCGAGTTCGACCTCGACGTCGGGCCAGCCCTGGACCCGATCGGCGAGCATGCCTCGATCGAGTTCGCCCTGGTCCCTGAGATAGCGCATGATCCCCATCATGAGCGCGACGTCCGTCCCGGGACGCATCCGGTGGAACTCGTCGGCGTGGGCCGAGGTCTTCGTATAGCGAGGATCGACGTTGATTATCTTCCCGCCGCGTTTCTGGCCCTCTAAGATGTGTTGCATCGAGATCGGGTGGGCCTCGGCGGGGTTCTGCCCGATGATGAAAAGCAGGTCGTAGTTGCGATAATCGTTCAACGTGTTCGTCATCGCGCCGTATCCCCAGGTGTTCGCTAGCCCGCTGACCGTCGTCGAGTGACAGATCCGTGCCTGGTGGTCGACGTTCGTCGTCCCGTACAGGGCAGCGAGCTTCCGGAAGGCATAGGCTTCCTCGTTCGCGAAGTGAGCGCTTCCCATCCACATCACGCTATCGGGACCGTGTTCCCGGCGTATGCGCTCGAACTCGTCGGTGATCTCCGCTAAGGCGTCGCTCCAAGAGATCTTCTGCCACTCGCCGCCCTCGAGTCGCATCGGGTGCTTGAGGCGCTTCTCGGAGTGCTCGGTGCCGTAGATGGACGCTCCCTTCGAGCAGAGCGAACCGTTATTGTGGGGGTTTTCGAACCAGGGCTCCTGGCCGACGAAGGCATCGCCCTTCCGTTCGCCTTTGAAACCACAGCCGACCGAACAGTAGTTACAGACCGTCTTTACCATCTCCCCTTCGTTGCCGAGCGCGCCGTCCGGAGGCTCCTCGCCTCCCTCTTGGGCGAGCGCGTGGCCCGTTGCGCCCCCACCGAGCGCGAGCCCGCCGGCCAACGCGCTCGCTTTCATGAACGACCGTCGATCGAGATCCAGTGAGACCGGTTCCGAACTCATCGGTTAGGTCCCCACCGGTGATCTGCCTCTGACAATGTTTCTGACATGGGTTCTCACGCGTCGCCCGTCCTTTCTATTCGCCGATCATGAATGTTCGGGTCGGTTACTGGGATCCCGAGCGTGTAACCGCCTATGTTTTAGGATCGCCGAAACGTTACTGCCAGTGGATGAGGGCGGAAGGGTTTTACTCGTCCTTACCCGACGCCCGACGATGAACGTCGGGGCGTTCGTTTGTTCGTGTGATGATACGTGTGCGATCGATCTCGAAGGGGTGCGCGAGGGGGTCGAGGACGTCGATCTCGTGGCGAGTTCGCGCCTGCTCTGTGAGGACGGGCTCCCGGCGATGGAACAGCTCATCGACGACCACGAACTCGACCAGTTGATCATCACGACACCCGAGCCGCGCTGTCAGAGGAAGTTCCGAGACCTAGCGGATCGGAAGGGGCTCCATCCCGAGGCGATACGTTTCGTCGATCAGCGCGAGGGTGCCGGATGGGTCCACGAGGAACGCGCCGCCACCGAGAAGACCGCTCGTCTGATCGACGCGACCGACATCGGTCTCCGACACGAGGCGGTCTCCCGGGAGGTCTCCCGGGACGCCGGCGAGACGGTCGCCGTGATCGGCGACGCCGAAACCGCCGCCGCACTCGCCGGGACCGCCGACGTGAGACTCGTCGCCGACGGGAAGGAGTTCGCCGACAGCGACGCCGACCTGAGCGACGTTACGGTAGAGCGCGGTCGCGTCGTCGACACTGACGGGAAGTACGGGGACTTCGAGATCGCCCTCGAGGCTCGCGTCAACGAGGACTGTATCTCGTGTATGAAATGCGTCCGGGAGGGTCCCGAGGGACTGGTACGTAGCTACCCGGTCGACATCGCGCCCGGGGCGGAGGGGGGCGAGTGGGCGGAGGTATGTCCGACCGACGCGATCGTTCTCGACGGGACGACACGAACCATCGAAGCCGATCAGGTCGTCTATCCCGGCGCACGGAAGCCGGCTCGCGGCGGTCAGCTCGGTTTCTATACCCACGTCGACTCGGGGACGATCGCCGCCGTCGAGAGCCTCTTAGGGGGTGTAACGAAGCCCGAATTCCTCGATTTCGACATGGAGGTGTGTGCCGCGGGCGAGTCGAGCCAGGAGGGCTGTACAGCCTGTGTCGAAGCCTGTCCCCACGAGGCCGTCGATCGACCGCGGATCGACGAGGTCGCTTTCGACGAGATCTCCTGTCAGAACTGTGGTGCCTGTACGAGTTCCTGTCCGACGGGGGCGGTACAGCTCCGCGAGCCCTCGAACGAACGGATCGCTCGCGAGGTCGAGGCGCTGCTCGAAGCACCCGACACTGAGGGTTTCTTCCGGCGCCGGACGCCGGCGATCGATCCACAGGTGATCGCGTTCGTCTGCTCCGAGTACGCGGCCAAGCGGCTCCGGGAGTACGGCCGGGCGGCGAGCGGTTCGGCGTATCAGTACCCTCCGGTGTTGCCGGTCCGGGTGAATTGCACCGACACCGTCGGCGAGGCCCACGCGATACACGCACTGGCTGCCGGTGCCGACGGCGTCGCCGTGATCGGGTGTGGCGATCGGTGTCTCCACTCCGGGCCCGACCCGAAGGCCGCACTAGTCGAGCGGCTCAACACCACGACGGCCGACCTCGGGCTCGGCGAGCGCGTCGGCTTCTTCACGCCCGGCGAGCCCGAAGCGTTCGCCGAGGAACTAGAGGGGTTCACCGAGGAACTCGACCCCTCGCCGGTACCGGTCGGCCACGAGGCGACCGGGGAGATCGACGCCGAGCGGGCGAACCCGCCGTTCGACAGCCACGGTTGGACGCTCGAAAGCGTCCGTGTGATCCTCGACCACGCCGACCCCGACCGCGAGGTGATCCGAGGGCTGAGGGACTTCGGGTGGATGGAAGTCTCCGATGCCTGTACCCTCACTCCGACCTGTTCGAACCTCTGTCCGACCGACGCGATCCGGCGCACCGACGAGGGACTGGAGTTCAACCACGAGCGGTGTGTCAACTGCGGGCTCTGTGAAGAGGGCTGTCCGGAAAGCGCGATCACGATGCACGACGGTCTCGATCGCACGCTGCTCCCGGAGAATCGCGATGACGAGGAGGGGACGGACCCTGCCTGGGAGCGGGTGCTCGAAGGGTCGATGCGCGAGTGCGTCCGGTGTGGGGACCCCTTTACCAGCGAGCGAACCGCCGAAAAGATCGAGGGTGAGGTCGGCGACCTCGTCTCAGGGGTCGCTCCGGAGAGCGACCGGAGCGTCTTCGAGTACTGTGGGGACTGCCGGGCGGCACTGTTGTTCGAGAGCGGGGGGGACTGAGATGGACGACGAGACGGTCTACGCTGCCAGGCTCGAGCTGGTCGATTTCCTCATCGCGGCGCTCTGGGACGTCCCCCAGGAGGCGTTCCTCGAAGAACTCCTCGAGGGGTCTCGGTTACCCGAAAAGCAGGTGAACGAAGGGCTCGACGAGGGCTTTTCGGCGCTCGAAGCGTTCGTCGAGGCGAACCGCGACCGACCCGTCGAGACGGTCCACGAGGAACTACGCAGGGAGTACAGCCAGCTGTTCGTCGGCCCGCGCCCGCCGATACTCGCTCACGAGACCCACTACCGCGAGGATACCGACTTCATCGGCGAGGGGCTCGCCGAGGTCCAGGCGAGTTACAGCGCGGCCGGCTGGAGTTCCCCCGAGGAATACCCCGAGGAGGACGATTACATTGCGGTCGAACTCGCCTTCCTTCGGAACCTGATCGAACGCCAGCAGCGAGGGCAGGTCGAAGCGTTCGGGTACGAGCGGGTCTTCCTCGACGAACACCTCCTCCGATGGATCGCGGAGTTCGTCGCGGAGCTCCACGACCGAGCCGATAGCCGGTTCTACCGAGCGGTCGCGGATGTACTCGCGGGAGCCATCGCGTTCGAGGACGACCTCGCCGCCCAGATGGTATCCGGGTCGAGGTAGCCGAACTCGGAACCGGGCGAACTGAGGGCGTGTAATCACTCGCTAGTCGTGACGGCGACCAGACAGAAACAAGCGATCACGGAGAGACCGACGAGAGCGAGCGCAAACGGTGTCGCGAGGGCGATCGCTCGTTCCATCAGGAAGTACCACTCCCAGGTCTCGTTCACCTCGGCGACGAACGCGACGGCACCGACGACGGCGACGACGAGCGTGGCTAGACCGACGGCGAGGACGGTACCCGCTCGCGCGAGCGTGCGGCCGTCCACGGGGAAGGGACTGAATCTACGCATCGTCCCACCGCCAGCGGCCGTACAGCAACGAGACCGTAAGCGGCACCAGAGCCACCAGCAGCCAGCTGATGAAGACCGCCATGTACCGAACGGTCGATTCGAGATGGATCATCCAGTGCCAGGTCCCTTTGGCTTCGGCGATGACCGCAATCGTCCCGATGACGAGCAACGACAGTCCCAGAAGGGCGGTGAGCGTATAGACTCCGGCACGGAGGTAATACAGCGCCGTCCGGCGGATCGTCGTTCCGGCCGCGTGGCTCCCAGTTTCGGCGTCTTCGACTCCCATCAGGCTATCGTCTCCGTTCCGGGGGTGGGGAGAGCGGGAGCACGACCGGCCGTACGGACGCTCCGTGCGCTCACGTGAAGGTCCCCCGGTAATCGCGGTAGAATACGTACGTGAGCATCACGAACGCGACGACAGCGATACCGACGATCGACAGCGCGAGATCGAGTGTCAACGGTAGATCGGGCTGTGTCGAGGCGTGTAGCAGCGTCTCCCACGGCCACATAGGTAGTAGCAACGACGCGACGCTCATAAGTGCTCGCCCGGATCCGCGGCCAGTGGTCGGGGCCTCGGGCTGTCCGCAGGGGCCGGCGCCGCCGTCTTTCCGGTTCGAGCGGCTCTGTTGAGAGAGTCGGTTCAACAGTCGTTAGAGACGTTTTTCCTGGCGGTCTCGGGCAAAACCGGCCTCTCTAACGAAGCCGGTTCGAGCGATAGCGTTTTGTCCCGCACGATCGTAGTCTATCCCAGTACCTGTCTCCAGCAATGAGATCCCGTCGCCACCTCCTCACACGGCTCGCTAGCGTCGCGGGTACCGCCGGGCTCGCCGGCTGTTCACGGTCGATACTCCCAACGGCTGGAACCGAACTCGGATTGCCGCCCAACCCTCGTGAACTCCCCGAGCGCCAGCACGCCCAGGAGGCGTTCCTACGGACCGACGGCGATGGGAACCCGATCACCCCACGCCACCACGTCGTGTTCTTGCTCGAACTGGACGCCCCTCCGACTGCCGAGAGCGCCCGGACGGTCGAACGGGCGATGCGAACCGTCGAAGCCGCCTACGAGTGGCGGCCCGAGGGGCTCTTTCACATGCTCGCGTGGGGCCCCTCGTACTTCGAGACGCTCGATATGCTCGATGCAGCACCGGTGCGTCGACCGGAGAACCTCTCGCGGACCGACGACCCGCGTCTTGAGGACTTCGAGGCCGCCCTCGTGCTTTCGAGCGACGTCCCCTCGCGGCTCCGGACGGTCGAACGGGCGATGTTCGGGCCGGCGTCCTCGCTCGGCGGAAAGCCGGTCAACCATCGCCTCGGTGAAGTCTTTGCGGTCGCCGGGAAACGAACAGGGTTCATTGGGAAGGGACTGCCCGCCGAGCACACCGACGCTGAGGGGATCCCCGACGACGCATCGATCCCCGAGCACGCACCGATGTTCATGGGGTTTCGCTCAGGGTTGAGCGAAACGCAGGCCACCGAGGACGCCGTCACCATCGAAGGAGGGATCCTCGACGATCGGTTCGCCGGCGGGACGACGATGGCACTCACGCACTTCACACAATCGCTCTCGGAGTGGTTTCAAGGACTCGGAGACGCCGACCGCGCCGCACAGATGTTCTCCCCGGAGTTCTCGCCTAGAGACGTGACCGACTTCGCCGACTCGGTGCCGTTCAGCGACCAGGTCCGCGAACACGCCACAGAGCACGATATCGTCGGCCACCACGAGAAGGTAGCACAGGCTCGCGAGAACGGAAAGCCCCTCTTACTCCGGCGGGATTTTAATACCACCGACGGTGGCCGGGCTGGCGTTCACTTCCTCTCGTTGCAAGAATCCATCGACGACTTCATCGAGACCCGCCGCGCGATGAACGGCTGGTACGTTCGCGACGACTCCGAGGCCATCACCGACCGCGACAACAACGGCATCCTTGAGTTCATCACTGAGGTCGCGACGGCGAACTTCTACGTGCCGCCACGGGCCGATCGTTCGTTTCCCGGCTTCCGTGTCGAGGAGTAAACCAGCGAGCCGGAGCCGCGGTCGAGTCCCGTTCTGTGCGGGTCGTCAATCGTCTTCGATCTCGTCGATACCGCCGAGCAACTCCGTGAGATCGATGTCGCCGTCGACCTCGCCGTCGTTTTTCTGCTGTGGACCGATATCGTACTCCCAGAGTTCGAGCCCCCTATAGCCCTCGACGCCGAGGTTCGGCCGGAAACCGGTGTCTCTGTGTGCCATCGATCGATTGTACCGGGTCGGCGCTGATATATCTTCGCCCGTCGTGGCCGAACTACCGAGCCGACGGGTGGGCGGTCGAGCCGAGAGCACGGCTCGGATAGTCACTGCGGCGGCGCGTTCGGTGGCCGCGAGGAGTCCTCGTCAAGGAACGTCCGGGCGAACAGGTCGACGTACGATCGGAGCAGTACAGCCTCCTCGGTACCAGTCTCGCTCGCCTGGGTGTCGAGAAAGGCGGTGAGCTCCTCGGTCGGCTCGTGGTAGACGACGTCATCTTCGACGGTGAACTCGACGGCCGTCGCACCGGAGATCAAGTGTTCGATTTCGAGCAACGCTTGCTCCACTTTCGCCTCCAGGGCTTCCTGTCGGTCCATGAGGCGGATCTCACCCCATTCGGCTGCCGCTGTCATAAACCGTTCGCTCAACTCGAAGGAAACGGTCAAAAGGAAGCCTCCTCGTCGGCGAACGCGAGCGTCCAGTGCGTTACCTCCTCACAGACCGGACATCGGGTGGCGAACGCCGGTTCGTGTTTCTCGACGAACGTAGCGAGACGATCACAGTCACTGCATTCGTAGTACATCGGTCGGGTAGTAGGGTCGTCCGTAGTAATCAGTGCCGATCGTCTTCGGTCGACGACCGTGACCGATCCGTGCTGCCGCGTCGCGGTGGGAACGGCTCGGGGGACGGGTCACTCTGGCCGATCTCGCTGTACAGATACAACAACAACCCTGCGAAGACGGTCATGACGAGAACGCCGATTACGCCACTCGTCCCGCCCTGGCCGATGACCTGACTCCCGAAATCGAACGACCCCATCGTTTCGACCACCTGGAGGGCACTCAATAGGAGCCACCCCCCGAACAGGAAGAGGCTGAATACCAACAGCTTGCTCATCTGGAGTGCGTCTCGTAGCGCCATGACAGTGTCTGCCCGATTGAGTCCGCCCACGGATAAAAACGTTGCCCGGTCCTGATACTCGACCCCGGTACTTGGCACCCGGCATCGGCGTCAAGTGACCGGGCGGTAAGTGGAGGAGGGGACAGCGGGGCGACGATTCGGTCATTCTGCGGGGTCCTTCAGGTCCCAGCCGGCCGCGTCGGCGGCCGCCTCAAGCGGGACGAACTCCCAGTCGGCCCGGTCGGCGATCTCCCAGTCTCCCTCCGTGCCGACCAGGACCGTGCGCTCGGCGGCGAACATCGAGTTCGGGTTGGTCGTGATCTCCGCGAGGCGGTCGGCCGGCCCGTCCCCTGCACCATTGAAGAAGTCGATGTCGAGACCCTCCTCGCGGACGTATTTGTTGATGACGTAGGCGTCGACCTCGCCGACGAGGCCGATCCAGTCGGTCCACTCCTCGGCATTTGCCATCACGAGTACGGGCGAGGCGAAGCGCTTCATCGCGTCGTAGCTGAAGGCCATCGTCATCTCGCTCGCGGGCGAGCCCGAATCACCGGTACCGACCGTCCCGCCTCTTTCTTCCCCGTCCTCGGCTGGGGCCCCGTCGTCCTCCTCCTCGGCATCGCTTTCGCGCTCTGCGGCAGCGCGCGCGGAGGCACCGCCGGCCCCGCCTTCCGCGACTGGGATCCCGACGGGTTGGTTCTTGTTCTCCCGCGGGACGTGTGGGACGCGGGCCCGCCCGTCGTCGTTTGCGGTGGCATCCGACTCGGAGGACTCGTCGGTCGCACCGGTATCGGTTGTCCCGGGAGTCGTCACCTCGCCCGTCTCGCCTGCCTCGTCGTCGGTCGCCGAACTCCCGGCCTCCGCGCTCTCCGCGGCGACCTCGGCTCCGCTCTCCTCGTTCCAGAACCACTCGCCGCGGCGTGGCTGCTCGTTCTCTTCCTCGTCCTCGCCGACATCGAGGGCGTCGAGGTCGACGCGATCGGTATCCTCGGTCATCGTAGCTCGCTCCCAACCGGTCGGTAGCTGGTCCCACGGTCGGCGCGCTCGCCAGTCCAATGCTTTCGGAAGCGAACGCCGCTCGATAGGGGGACTACGAGTGCGGTCATTGGGGAGTTCTCGGAGGTTCGAAGGTAAGGGCTTGCCGGTGGTATCGTCACCGATCGAAACTCACGCCGCCGGCGCTACTGGGGCAAGGTAACCAGATCCAGTTGCGTTTCGGGGTTGATTCCCGCGGCGTTTAAACCGATAGACACGGAACGGAGCACTATGTTGGTGGACGGGTTCGGCCGAGAGGTAAGCGGTGTCAGGGTCTCTCTCACCGATCGGTGTAACTTCGATTGTGTCTACTGTCACAACGAGGGGTTGGGCGACACCCGGGGACCGATGGACCCACAGGACGACGAAATGGACACCGAGGACGTCGTGCGTTGCGCGACGATTTAGAGGAGATCATCCGCCGAACACCTGAAGGCATGGAGACCTCGCTCACGACCAACGGGACCTTCCTGCCCGGTCGTGCCGAGGACCTGAAAGAGGCCGGGCTCTCTCGCGTGAACGTCTCCCAGGACGCCCTCGATCCCGAGGAGTTCGCCGAGATCACACAGACCGGCGCGTACGAGAAGGTAATGGAGGGCGTCGAGGCCGCCCTCGATGCCGGGCTCGATCCGGTGAAGCTCAATATGGTGGTCTTCACCCACACCGCGGGCTACGTCGAGGGGATGGTCGAACACGTCGCGGACAATTCGGGCCTGCAGCTCCAGCTCATCCAGTACATGCCCGAACTGACCGGCAAACCCGAGTGGAACATCGACATCGGGCGCGTGCACAACTGGCTTTCCGATATCGCCGATCGCGTCGAGCAGCGGGAGATGCACGACCGGAAGCGCTATTGGGTAAATGGGGGAGTGGTCGAGATCGTCGATCCCGTCGAAAACGAGGGGTTCTGTGCGAACTGCCATCGAGTACGAGTGACCCACGAGGGCTATCTCAAGGGCTGTCTGAATCGCAACGACGATCTCCGGTCGATGGGCGAGATGAGCAAATCGGAGATCCGCGAGAGCTTCGAGGAAGTCGTGCACAACCGGGTGCCGTACTACGGCGAGTTCATGGTCAAAAACGACGCTGGCGAGTGGACCTTCAACGAGGAGTACGCCGAGGTCTGAACGCTCGCGATTGCCTCAGTGGATGGCCTGCTCGTGACGATCGCTCCCCTTTCGATCCGAGGCCGTGTTCCTTTCCGGTAGAGGGACTCCCGTTTTCGTTCGATAGCGCCGCATTCGCTCGTGCGATCGGTAGTATTTCGATAACTCAGTCCGACAACCCGAT
>PXRJ01000058.1 GCA_003021705.1 Halobacteriales archaeon QS_3_64_16 | reverse complement strand
GGGCGATGAGCGGGGCGACGAGCGACCGCGTGCTCGTCGTCGAGGACGGCCGGTTCGTCGGCCAGGTGACGAACGAGGATCTGCTCGACGCCATCGAGGTGCTGCAGGGCATCGACCCCGGGCAGAACGTCGAGGTCCCGGACGGCCCGGGGCTCGGCGTCGAGTACGACTGGGATTACATCGAGGCCAACGCGACCGGCAGCGTCCACGTCTACGAATAGATCAGAGAGGACTCCGGATCTCGGATAGGAGAACGGAACGGGAAGAACAGGAACCGGGAGCGAGGAAACCGTCGATGCCTCCACTTGGACCCGAACGGCAGCCTGAAACGCACCGAGGGGAAGAGGAAGATATGGCGCGAGGACCACTTCGGACGGTCGGGCGCGACGTATGCTTCTGTCACTGGCCAATCGATCCCGACGTGCTCCGGTCACAGGTCCCCGACGCGCTTTCGGTCGATACGTTCGACAGGCGAGCCTGGATCAGTGCGCTCGCGATCCGGGACGTGCGGGCCACCGCTCGCGGGGTGCCCGCCGAACGGTCCGGACCCCAGTTGGTGGTTCGAACCTACGTCAGCTACGGCGACGATCGAGGGGTATTCTTTCTCGACATCCACACGAACGATCGGCTCGGTCGGGCGGTCGGCGAGCGTCTCCTCGGGCTCCCGATCTCGCGAACGCGGATCGACGCCGAGCGTCGGCGCAATGCCTTCAGCTTCCGGAGCCGACGACGAGGGTTCGCACGCTCCGTCTCACCGACGCGCTTCCGTGTGCGTTACCGACCGACGGGTCCAAACTTCCAGCCCGAATCGGGCTCGCTCGAAGCGTTCCTTACCGACCGCTCGCAGTTTTTCGTGCGGAGCGATCGGCGATCCGGTGATCGTCGGTCCGAGAAGCGTCAATCGGAGGACAGTGGGCTCCGCGTCGGCGAGATCTCTCGGACGGACTGGCAACTGCGAGATGTGAACGCGACCGTCGAGGCTGGCGGACTGTTCAAGCAAATCGGCCTCGATGCACCGAGTGCCGAGCCGCACTGTTACTATAGCGAGGGGTTTCGCATCGATACCGGGCAGCCGCGGCCAATCGAGGGCTCGGCCTATCGCAACTCGGTGTAGGAGCGCTCGGCGAGGTCGCCGTCCTCGAGAGCGATCGATTCGTAGTCTCCCACCGTGATATCGGGACGATCGGCGAGTTCTTCGGCGACTGACTCGCTGGCGAGGAATTCCCCGAGATCGAGCGTGTTCGGTATTCGGACGATCCGCATGTCCTCGGGATCGCGGGTGCCGGTCGTCGAATAGGCGAGTAAGAGCGCGGTGGCGTCGGTCGGAACGATCACCGGCAGTCGGGCGCGGGCGGGTTCGCCGCCGGTGATCGCGTTCAGGTAGGTGTCGGCGGGATCGAGGGCGTCGATGGCCTCGCGGTGCGCGAAATCCGCCAGCCCGACCCCGATCCCGTTGCCGTGTGAGCCCTCGGTGATCGAGCGGACGTGGATCCGCGTGAAGTCCGGCCTCTCAGGTTCGGGCTGGCCGTGGACGAGCAGGCGGCCGAGAACGTTCGTGTCCATGCCGCTGCCCGAAATGTCCTTGCCCTGGGCGTCGACTATCAGCAAGTCGAGGTCGTCGACGGGTAACGTAGGCAAGAGCTCCTTCGAGCGCTCTAGGAGTTCGGGTTCCCGGTCGGTGATCTCCCCGACCGGCACGCCCTCGATGTGGGCCGCACGATCGTCGGCGTTCTCGACGATAGCGATGCCACCCACGACCGGGGTGTTCGAGAAGAGGATTGCGGCGCGTTCGGGGAAGACGTTTTCGTGGCCCTTCGCGATCGCGGCGTTGTGCGCGACCTCCGCGCCGCGTTGCTTGCCGAGGCCGATAACGGCCATCTTACAGAGGCCGCTCTCGATTCGTCCCGAGAAATCGGTGTGGGCCTTCACTCGGTTGACGAGCACGACGGCGTCGGCTTCCAGTGCGTCGGTCGCGGCATACACTGGTCGGCCCTCCTCGTCTTCCCCTACCTCTTCGACGTCCATCGAGGATCTGATCTCACAGCCGATCGACTCCTCGGTGACCCCGAGGCTAGCAAGCGTTTCGACCTGACCCTCGGTGGTCGCGCCGCCGTGAGAGCCCATCGCGGGGAACAAGAACGGCTCGAAGCCCCGCTGCTTGAGTTCGGCGACCGCGGCGTCGAGCACGGCGGGTTTGTCCTGGATGCCCCGGCTGCCGGCGGTGATCGCGATCTCCGCGCCAGAATCGAGCCCCTCGAAGTCGATCGTGCCGAGCGCTTCTATCGTCGCTGTCTCGACGTCGTCGACCTGTGGGTGATCGCGCTCGTGGCGGATCGGTGCGACGCGGGGGAACTCGGAGATCGAGACGTCGTTGACGGCTTCGAGTGCCTCGCGATCGGGTACGTCGAACATTGTGCTTGCCAGTGAGTGACGGAGAAGTATCTACCTGTGGGCGGCGAGGACTACGAACAAGACCAGGCGACGACGGGCAACCATAGCGATCGGGACGATCTAACTGGGTCCGGCGACCGAATAGCGAATAGCGTTTTGAGAAGCGTGGTCGTAGGACAGTCATGGCTCGAGCGCTCGTGGTCGCCGACGACCTGACCGGGGCGATGGACTCAGGACACGAGTTCGCGGCTCGGGGCTTCGAGAGCGTCTTGGAACTCGGCGGCGAGAATGGGAAAATCGCTCGCGACGTTTGCGTCGTCGATACCGACTCGCGCTCGGCGTCGGCCGAGAAGGCAGCGCGGGCGGTCGAGACGGCCATCGAAGCCTATCCCGCCGAGGTCCTCTACAAGAAGATCGACTCGACGCTCCGAGGGAACCTGGTGCCCGAGATCGACGCGGCCATCGCGACCTCGGGAGCCGATCTGATCGTTTTCGCTCCGGCGTTCCCGGCGACCGGGCGCACGACGACGGAGGGCACTCACCTGGTCGATGGTGCGCCCGTCACCGAGGCGTTCGATGGGACGAACGGACTGGCGAGCGCGAACCTGCCGACACTGCTCACCGACTCGACCTATCCGATCGTCGAGTGCTCGATCGAGGAACTGAAGCGAGGTCCCGAGGCGATTCGCGAGTTGCTTTCGGGCGTCGAACGACCGGCGATCGTCGCCTGCGACGCGAGTGAGGAGGACCACCTCGATACGATCGCCCGCGCGGCCGCCGCGGTAGACGGCGACGTGCTCTACGTCGGCAGTGCGGGCCTCGCGCGACACGTCCGGCTCCCGGAGAGCAGATCGACCAACGACGAACCAACAGGTAGCGCACCATCGAACAGCGAATCGGAGAAATCCGAACGAGCCGGCACCGAGAAAGTACTCACGGTCGCAGGGAGCGCGAACCCGCGGACGATCGAACAGGTCACAGCGCTTCCCGCCGACTGGGTAATCGGTCTCGACGCCGCGCGAGCAGTAGTCGATCCCGAGGCCGCTGGGGCCGCGGCGGGCAGCCAGGCGATCGAGAGGCTGTCCGACGGAAAGCCGGCAGTCGTGACGTCGGCACCCGACGGCGGGGCGATCGAGCGGGCGCGGGATACGGGCCAGGCGGCTGGAGAGAGGGAGGAGGTCGGCGAGCGGATCGAACGTGCGCTCGCGGCGGTCGCCGAGACGGTATACGCCGAGGACCCACCCGAGAGTCTCTTCCTGACCGGGGGCGCAAGCGCCGTGAGAGTGCTCCGGGAACTCGACGCGCGCGGGATCCATTTGGAGGGCGGGGCGATCGAGCGCGGCGTGCCGGTCGGGCGGGTCGTCGGCGGGCGAGCGGACGGCGTAGTACTGGTTACGAAAGCCGGCGGGTTCGGCACCGAGCGGACAATAGCTAACTGCCTGGCGCGTCTCCGGCAGGGAACGATCGATCATGAGTAGCCAGCGAACCGAACGAACGGACGGGAACGAACACGGCGAGCCGAAACCGATCGTCAGCCTCACGATGGGCGATCCGGGGGGCATCGGTGCGGAGGTGATCGTCGCCGCATACCCCGAACTGATCGAGCACGCACGGATCGTCGTCGTCGGGGACCAGGAGGTATTGGCGGCAGCCGCCGAACTACGCGCGACCGACGCCCAGATCGAGACTCGATCGGTGAGGTCGGCCGCCGAAGCGAACGACGACCCCGGCACTGTCGCCGTGCTCGATCTGGACAACGTCGATGAACTCGTCTACGGTGCGGTCCGCAAGGAGTATGGAAAAGCGAGCCTGGAGTACGTCGAGCGCGCGATCGAGCTGGCCCTGAACAGCGAGATCGACGCGATCGCGACCGCACCGATCAACAAGAGCGCGACTCGGCTGGCGGGAGCCGAGCACGCCGGCCACACTGGATTGCTCGCCGAGCGGACGGGCGTTTCTGAGTACTCGATGCTGCTAATCGAGGGGCCGCTGCGAGTGACCCACGTCAGCACGCATGTCCCGCTGCGCGAGGCGATTTCCCTCGTTACTACCGACCGAGTGGTCTCGATAGTCAAGGTCACCGACGACGCCCTCCGAGAGCTGGGAATCGATAGTCCGACCATCGCCGTCGCCGGCCTGAACCCCCACGCGGGCGAGGGCGGCCTGCTGGGCAGCGAGGACGGCGAGGAGATCGCCCCGGCCGTCAAGCGCGCTCGAGAGAAAGGGATCGACGCCGAGGGGCCGATCTCGCCGGATACGGTCTACGTGCGAGCGGCAAGCGGCGAGTTCGATTGTGTCGTCTCGATGTATCACGACCAAGGCCACATCCCGATCAAGACGCTCGGATTCGGGGAGGGCAGTGCCGTGAGCGGCGTCAACATGACGATCGGCTTGCCCATCATCCGCACGAGCGTCGATCACGGCACCGCCTTCGACATCGCCGGGGAAGGGATCGCTTCGTCTAAAAGCATGATCGATGCCGTCCGAGTCGCGAGCGAGGCGGCCCGGGACTCCTGAGCCGAAGCTGTCGACCGACTGAGTACGTTGGGACCGGCCGCTCGAAAATCATTTCTCCGAAAGTACAAGTACAATTGACACGAAGCCAGGGTAACGAGGCGATCCTGATATCGACTTCCTCGCAGGCAACGGGCGCTGTTGCGGATCGGACTGTACGTACTCCTGTTCTGGCCGACGGTCGGGTTCTACGTTTACCGCGACGCGAAGCGCCGGGCGGTCTCCCGCCCGCTCGCCCGGGGCGTCGGATTCGGTCTGTTCGGGATCGCCGGATTGCTCGCCCACGAAGCCCGGAAGACAACTGATGAGAGCGAAACCGAAGAGAGCGACTGACGGTGCTACTCGGCCCTCACTCCTGGAATGCGCCCGCGGCGAACCCGCCGTCGATGGTGATGTGCTCCCCGGTCGTATACGAGGCCGCGTCGCTCGCGAGGTAGATCGCCGCGCCGACGATCTCTTCGGGCTGTGCTACTCGGCCCGTGGCCGTTCGCTCGGCGATGCGCTCGTGACGATGGGTGCCTTCGGCGTAGGCCTCGGCAGTGAGGGGCGTCTCGGTGAAACCGGGCCGGATAGCGTTCACTCGCGTCGGCGCACAGTCCCGGGCGGCAACACGAGTGAACGCCTCGAGGCCGCCCTTCGCGGTGGTATAGGCCGCCAACTCGGGAATCGAAAGCGACGTCGAGAGCGAGCCGACCTCGATTATACTCCCATCGTCCCGGTCCTGCTCGGTCATCGCACGCGCGAAGACCTGTGTCGCCCGGTAGATTCCCGCGAGCTGGACGTTCATTACTCGTTCGAACTCTTCTTCGGGCACGTCCGGCACCGACTGTCGAGCAGCACCGCCGAAGGAATTTACCAGTACGTCGACGCCGCCAAAGGTCTCGAGTACCTCCTCACACAGCGCCTCGACGGAGGCGCGCTCGGCGACGTCACAGGTGATCGCGGCCGTTTCGACGCCTTGCTCGCGGATCTCCTGGGTCACGTCGGCGACTCGCTCGGCGTCTCGGCTCGTAGCGATCACGTCCGCGCCCTCGGCGGCGAACCCGAGTGCGATCGCTCGGCCGATACCACTGGTCCCGCCGATAACGACTGCACGCTTGTCCGCGACGGTGACGGGCGTATGCTCGTAGGCCATGGCATGCCGTCGGCGAGCGGGGTAGAATGTCTGTCGGTGTCTCACCGGGTCGACCGCTCACCGAGAATATAAGCCCTATGGGCTCTGTGTGCAGTTCGCGCTCGTCGGAATGAACGCGACGCTGATCGATCACCGCGAGTCGAACCTCGAGCGCGCCCGTGAGCGAATCGAGCGCGCGATCGAGTTCCTCGGGAGGGAGGGCCTGGCCGACATCGAATCGAAAGCGGTGCTCGATGATGTCGCGTTCACCACGGATTTCGGCGCGGGCGTCGCCGAGGCCGACGTCGTGCTCGAAACCGTCTCGGAGAACCTAGAGACGAAACACGCGGTGTTCGAGAGCGCGGTCGAGAACGCGCCTGCCGAGGCCGTGCTAGCGACGAACACCTCCTCGCTACGGGTGAGCGATATCGCGGCTGGCGTGCCCAAGGGAGCCCATCGGGTGGTGGGTTGCCATTGGTGGAATCCTCCCTATCTGCTCGCGCCGGTCGAGGTGGTTTGCGGTGAGGAGACGAGCGCGGGGACGGTCGCGAGGACGGCCGAGTTCGTCGAACGGGCAGAGCGCGACCCGATCCTCGTCGAGCGTGATATCCCTGGGTTCGTCTGGAACCGGATCCAGTTCGCCGTTCTCAGAGAGTGTGCCCACCTCGCCAGCGAGGGGGTCGCCTCAATCGAGGACATCGACCGAGCAGTGCGGGACGGGTACGCTCGGCGAACAGCCGTGGTCGGTCCCTTCGAGACCGTCGATCTCGCGGGACTGGAACTCTTCGAGACGATCGCCACCGAGTTGTATCCCCATCTCGCGGACGACGACGCGCCGAAGGAACTGTTCGACGAACGGCTGGCGGCGGGCCGTGGCGGTGTCGCGGATAAGGTCGGCTTCTACGAGTACGACGATCCCGATGGGGCGACACGGCGGCGCGACGAGGGGCTCGCGGCATTGCGTCGCGCGCTCGGTACTGGAGTCGTAGCTGAGAGTGATTCGAAGCGCTGAGAAGTAGGCGAGCTGGATCCTTTCAGCAGTGAAACCGAGACAGAATAATTTCTCTAGAAAAATACTTGTTCTCCCGTATTCCAGAGGGCACGATGATCGAGCAGGACGGATGGGACGATATCAACGAGCGCGCCGAGGCACAGTGGCGGCCGAGACGACGCCGTTCGAACGGGTGTACGAGATCGTAGAGACCACCCGCGACGGGCAGTCGGCGGCGACCATCGCCGAGCGCGCGGTCGTGAGCGAACCCACCGCCAGACGTCACTGCAAGGCGCTCGTGAACACTGGCTTTGCGGTCGCCGAGCAGGACGGCCGCACCACCCACTACAAGCGTAACGAAGATCGACTCCTGATGGATCGAATCCAGGATCTGCGCGAGCGGATCGACCGCGACGAACTCCTCGATGGCGTCCGGCGAACGAGAACCGAGATTCGTGAGTACGAGGACACATACGACGCGCTCTCGCCCGAGGAACTCGCCCGGAAACTCTCCGGAAAGGACGAGGAGGGATGGGCAGAGGTCACGGCCTGGAAGACCACCCGGCAAAACCTCGCAGTCGCCCAGGCGGCACTCGCTTACGAGGAGGCGAGCGAACGGCTCAGTGCATGACCGAGGGGGATCAGGCGGGGAAGTTCGGCGCTATCTCAGTCCCTGCACTCAACCGTATCCGCAATCTCTGGATCGACCTGGAGCCGCTGGTAGCCGATACTGGACACGACGATCCCCTCAGCCCCACGGAGCTATACGTCGAACTGACCGATGGTCTCGGCGACACCGACGGTGCCCGGTTCGATATCCAGTGGAGCGAACTGGACAACTACTCCTTTCACTACGTCGATAGCGCCGACGTGGACTGGCGATTCGACCGCCATCCGAACACCCACTCGCTCGAGACACACTTCCATCCGCCACCGGACGCTTCGACCGCCAGTGCCGACTCCTCCTGTATTCGCGTCGGCGAAGTGTCGCTCGTGACACGAGCGGTCGTCGCGATGTGGCGAGCCGCCGACGAAAGCGGGGAGTACGATCGGATCAACAGCACGTCGAACCCGCCATGACTGTCGCTGTCGGGTCGCTTCACCGGGTACTCGGTTCGTACTAAAGAGTTGCGAGCGACGACTGCCGATCGATCGGGAATCCACGGTCGCCGGTCGGGTTACCTGATCGAGAGGTCGTTCTCGTCCTCGACGTCCGCCTCGTCCCAGTGGAGTGCGAAGCGAGCGGTGCGACCGGTTCCGGTGCCGATCAGCGCCGACTCGGAATCGACGCTCACCTCGAATGTGAGATCGTCAGGTGGGTTGATCGTCGTGCTCTCGTTGCCGACCATGAACGTGACCCGACCGCCCGATAGATCGGCCCTGTTCGAGTCGCCCCTACTCGAGTAGGAGGACTCGGCGCCTCTGCTCCGGCGCTCGGTTTCGGTCGCGTACCCCCCCTCGGAGGTGTTCGTCTCGCTATCGGCGCTCGATGCCTCCCTGGAGTCGGACTCGGAGTCCTCGATGGTGTCTACGTCCTTATCCCTCCTCACGTCCGTGTCCTCCCTCGAGCCACCGTTCCTCTGCTGATCGCCGTTGCCCGTTCGACCGTTCGTCTCCGTTCCGTCGGTACTCCCGGTATGAGCGTCGAGTTCGTCCGCGAACGTTCTGAGGTATTCCGCGACCGCCGACCGGCTCATCTCGCGTTCGGTTTCGATGTCTACCATGGGTACTGCTAATCACGTATTACCATAAGCGTACTGGGTCGTCCAGGCCGGTCATCGACAATAGAGATCGTCGCACGCTCCCCGGCACTCCTCGCGAACCGCACGCCTGACCTGCCAGGGGATATGAAAGGCCTCGGAGTAGCTCGCCGCGCCGACCGGCACGACCGGGAACTGCCGACTGGACGTTTCGTAGCCTCCTCCTCAGCCGAACATCGTCCCCGGATCGTGGAGATGTTCACGAGCGACGTCCTCGTCGAGCTCGACGCCCAAGCCAGGTTTTTCAGGTACTTCGATCGAGCCGTCCTCGATGAGCGGGTCGCCGGTGTGAAGATCGTCCCACCAGGGGACGTCTCGCGCGTGGTATTCGAGCACGCCGAAGTTCGGGATCGTCGCGCCGAGGTGTACACAGGCCATCGTCCCGATCGGCCCACAGACGTTATGGGGTGAGAACGTGATATAGTTCTCCTCTGCCCGATTCGCGATCGCTTTGGACTCGGCGAGCCCGCCACAGGTCGTCGGGTCCGGCGTCACGATATCGACGCCGAAGTCATAGAGCAACTCCTCGAACTCATGCACCCGAAAACGGTTCTCGCCGGTCGCGATCGGCACTGGCGAACCCCGAGTCACCTCGCGCTGCGCTCTCGTGTTTTCGGGCGGGATCGGATCCTCAAGCCACATGAGGTCGTAGCCTTCCAGTTTCCGACAGAGGCGTTTCGCGCTGTCTATCGAGTAATCCCAGTGGCAGTCGAAGGCGAGATCGATCTCGGGGCCGATCGCCTCCCGCACCGCGGCAACGGTCGCACGTTTGCGCTCGATCGCGGCGTTCGAGAGCCGGCCGTTGTAGGGGTCGGGATCGTTGTCTCCCGGCTGGTCGAGGTCGAATTTCAGCGCGTCGAACCCCTCGTCCAGGACCTCGCTGGCGGTCGCGGCGTAGGCGTCGGGATCGTAGGCCTCGCTCTCGGCGGGGGCATGCGAGCCGTCCTCAAGCGCGTAGGCCTCGCCCGCGTGACAGTCACAGTAGAGGCGAACGCGATCGCGGTACTTCCCGCCTAAGAGTTGGTAGACTGGCAGGCCGAGCACCTTGCCCGCGAGGTCCCACAGCGCGATCTCGATGCCCGAGGCAGCGGTAACGACCTTACCCGTGGTCCCGCCGTGGCCCGATGTCTCCTGGACGATCCGGCGGAAGAGCCGTTCGACATCCAGAGGGTTCTCACCGAGCAGGAAGCGCTCGGTATACTCGATTATCTCGGTGACGCCACCACCCCGGTAGGCCTCGCCGATGCCTGTGAGGCCGCTATCGGTGTGTATCCTCACCAGGTTCCACTCGAAGTTCCCCTCGATCACGCAGGTCTCAATACCGGTGATTGCGACGTCGCGCTCGGGCGCGCGGTTCGTCGCCTGGTTCGAGAAGTCACGCATCGCCTTGGCTCCTGAAGTATCGGTTCCCGCCCCTATCGGACGCTTGAGGACGATGCGACGATAATCGGTCGCGACCGGACGAATGCCCTTCGGATGGTACCATGGCCAGGATCGACACGAGAGGAACGCAAAGTCCTTTGGGTGCCGATGCCACGCGAGTCACCTCGACAGCCACTCGACTGCCCGCAGGAACGAACGGAACGACCACAGGGCTAAGTAGTCGATCAATGTTCGATAGCGCATGACGTGGATCGACGATGTCATCGCGGGCCTTCGAGAGAACGACGTGTCGACGGTCGCCTATTTGCCGGACTCGGCGCTCGAGGGGTTGATCGAGAGAGTCGAGGCCGACGCGAACTTCGAGACCGTGCCCCTCGCGCGCGAGGAACACGGTATCGGAGTGCTCTCGGGGACGTATCTCGGCGGCGAGCGCGGGGCATTGCTCTGTCAATCGAGCGGTCTCGCGACGACTATCAATGGCCTCGCCTCACTGAGTAAGCCCGCCCGCATCCCATTTCTGGGGATTGTCTCGCGGCGCGGGGATCTCGGGGAGTTCAACGACGCCCAGGTCCCTTTCGGCTACGCCGCGGGAGAAGTGCTCGACGACATCGGGATCAGAAACAGCACTATGGAATCGTCGGCGAACGTTGAGCGGGCGGTCGATCTAGCAGTGAAGACAGCCTTTTCGGTCAGCGAGCCCTACGTTCTCCTCCTTGATGCGACGCTCACGGGAGCCAAGGATGAGTTCTGAAGACACCGGGGACTCGGACCGACAGCGAGCCGATCAGCTCGCCTGTACCGAACACCTCTTACAGAAGAGTCCGGACGCGGCGATCATCGCCAATCTGGGGGTGGCCTCCTACGCGTTGGCGAGCGTCGAAGACCGACCGCGGAACTTCTACTGCTGGGGGAGTATGGGCGTGACCACCTCGATCGGGCTCGGCCTCGCGCTGGCGACCGACGAGCAGGTAATCGTCCTCGAAGGCGACGGCTCGCTACTGATGTCCCTCGGAGTTCTCTCGACGGTCGCGGCCTGTGGCCCATCGAACCTGGTGATCGTCGTCTGGGAGAACGAGGTGTATGGAACGACCGGCGGACAGCCGGTCACCGGCATCGAGTATGCCGACGCGGCCCGGGCCTGTGGGTTGTGGGCGAGGGAGGCCAACACGGTCGAGGGGTTTGAGGCGCGCTACGCCGAGGCACTCGCTTACGACGGGGCGGCGATGGTCGTCTGTCGGGTCGAACCGGTCGATCCCGAAGCACGGCCGCAGCTCGATTTCGCCCACGTCACGCGGCGCTTCCGCGACGCGTTGACCGACGACGAAGGGGATCGATAGGTCGGAGCCGACACCCGGAGTTAAGTCGGCCTCGGTCGTCTCGCGGACATGGAGTTTCCGGATAGCGAGATCATCGACGGCGTGCTCGATTCGATCCGGTTCCCGCGCTTTCTCGACGTCCGGTACGACCCCGAGACGCCGCAATGTGAGGACGTGGACGCGAGAGCACGAACGGAGGCCGACCGACTCCTCGATAGCTACGATGGCGGCGACAGTGACCGGGCGGATGGCGATCACGGGGACAGTGGTATTCCGGAGGGGGGGACGATCGCGATTGGCCTCGGGAGCCGGGGGATCACCGATATTCTTCCGGTCGCGCGGGCGACGATCGAAGCGGTGCGCGCTCGGGGCTTCGAGCCGGTCATCGTTCCGGCGATGGGCTCGCACGGCGGCGCGACCCCCGAGGGCCAGGTCGAGACGCTGGCTGGCCTCGGACTCACCGAGGAGAACTTGGAGTGTGCGATCGATCCGCGCATGGAGACGATCGAACTTCGTTCGGAAGGTGAGTCGGTCCACTTCGCACAGGCGGCACGCGAGGCCGACGCCGTCCTCGCGGTCAATCGAATTAAACCCCACACCAACTTCGAGGGCCATTTCGAGAGCGGGCTCACGAAGATGTTCGCGGTCGGTCTGGGCAAGCAGGCCGGTGCGCGGGCGATCCACGAGCGCGCGCTCACCGAGGGCTACGTTCCGGTCATCGCCGAGGCACTCGAGACGATTCAGCGAGAAATTCCCGTGATCGGCGGGCTCGCGATAATCGAGAATCGCCGCGAGGAGATCGCGACGATCGAGGCACTGGCGAGCAGGGATCTGCCCGACGGCGAGCAGGTGCTTCTGGATCGGGCCCGGGAGTACATGCCGACGCTACCCTTTTCATCGCTCGACGCGCTGATCGTCGAGCGCATTGGCAAGGACGTCTCAGGGACCGGCGTGGACACGAACGTGATCGGGCGGTATCGGGTGCTGAACGCCGAGGATCCGGCGAGTCCAGAAATCGATCGGATCTGTGTGCTTGGCCTGACCGAGGCGACCCACGGTAATGGGATGGGTATCGGGCTGGCAGACGTGACGACGACCCTGGTAGCGAACGCGATCGACTTCGAGCAGGTGTACGCGAACGCCCTGACCAGTTCCTCGCTCGCGAAGGCCTCTCTCCCGGTGGCGCTGCCGACCGACGAGCAGGCAGTAACCGCGGCACTGACGAGCGTCGGGACCTACGACCCGGAGAAAAGCGAAGTCGCCTGGATCCGGGACAGTTCCCATCTCTCCTCGTTCCGGATCTCCGAAGCGCTCGCCGACCGGCTGCCCGCCGAAGCGGAAATCGTCGGTCGGTCGGAACTCACCTTCGAGGACGGCGAGCCGAATTTCGAATCGATCGAGTGAGCCCCGAAGCGATCGGATCCGAGCAGCTATCGCCGAGAATCGAAACGAAGTAGCACCACTAGTGGGAATCGTGAGGACGGAGTTACCAGCGTCGATGCACGAAGGAATCACCGTTGCCGGGAAGGCCCCGGCCGAACCGGACGAACTCGATCGGGCGGTAGCTCGTGGCTGCGACGCTATCGAGCTCTATCTCGAACGATCACATCTCGAGGACGTGGAGGCGACGATCGAGCTTCTCGAGGCGGTCGACATCGAGGTCGCCTCGGTCCACACGCTACACGTTCCGATCGACGAACCGGAGTGGCTACACCGCTCGGATAGACTCGCCGATGCGCTCGGAGCCTATCTGGTGGTGCACTCGAATCGGATCGTCCATACGTTCACGCCCGACCTCGAAGCACTCGATTTCAGGTCGGCGTACGGCTACGAGCACAACCCGGGCATCAGCGAGCGCCATATCCGGGGTACGATCCTCGATCCGGGCCATGAACTCGTTCTCGATACGGCCCATCTCTACATGGCCGAACGCGACTATCTCTCGGTAACGGAACAGCTCCTCCGGGAGTTCGGCGACCAGGTCCGGGTCGTCCATCTCTGTGATTCGAGCTTGCAAGAAGACGGCCTCGGGTTCGGGGACGGTTCGATAGACATGCGGACGCTCTCCGAACTCATTGGACAGTACTTCGAAGGTATCCTGGTACTGGAGGTGATGCCCGATCGGCAACGGGAGGCGAGGGAACGACTCCGGTCGTACTGGTCGGACCCGAAGTAGTTTCGTCGGAGTGTTCGATATCGTACGTCCCGTAGTTCGAAAAGCGAGCGGGATCGTGCTACAGTCCGACGGCGTCGCTCTCCAGGGCTATCGAGCAGCCGACTCGGTACGCTCGCCCGGCACGATCCGCCGATATAGTGGATTTTCGTCGTATGCTCACGACATCGTTCGCAGCAGACCGGTACTTCGTGGCGTCGGGGAGTCGAAGGTCCGCCGATCACAACAAGCAGTGGTGCGAGCGCGGCTGAACGGGGTATCACCGGATACAGTTCCCCGGCCACCAGGAGTGGGTGTCGGCTTACGCAATTGCCCACCGAACAGCCGCCATAGGTGGGACTGAAAGGGGCCGACCGCTCGGCTCCCGCGGCTCGCTGCGCGCTTCGCTCCCTCACTGGGTTCGGTCGCTGTAGTGCTTGCTTCGCCGGGGTTCGCCGAGCGGGTCGGGGGCTCTCTAACCGTTCAGCTCGACCGCTGCCTTCTTCTAAGCTCCGAAATTAACATTACTGGTCAGGGTCGCGAAGCGTTTTTGTAGCCTGCCGGGGAGAACACGAAGGCTATGGACTCACAGGTACGCGGCAACGCGGCACTCGTCACGGCATCCAGTCGCGGGCTCGGACGGGCCTCGGCAACCGCACTCCTCCGCCGAGGCGTGAACGTCGTCGCCAACGGACGCGACGAGGAGCAGCTAGAACAGACGGTATCAGAACTCGAGAGCGAAGCTGCCGAGGGCGCACGCGTGGTCGGCCAGCCGGGCGACCTCACCGACGAAGCGGACGTCTCGCGGTTGGTCGAACGCACAGTAGAGGAGTTCGGCGGGATGGATCACCTCGTGACCTCCGCCGGCGGGCCGCCCTCCGGGCCGTTCATGGAGACCACCGACGAGGACTGGTACGAAGCGTTCGACCTGCTGGTGATGAGCGTCGTCCGGCTGGTTCGGGAATCCGCCGAGTACTTACAGGCAGACGGTGGCGGCACAGTAGTCAATATCACCTCGCTGAGCACGAAGGAAGCAATCGACTCGCTCGTGCTCTCGAACGCGGTGCGAATGAGCGTGCTTGGCTTAGAGAAGACCCTGAGCAAGGAACTCGCGCCGGAGATCCGTGCGAACGCCGTGTTGCCCGGTGCCCACGAGACCTCCCGTATCCAGGACCTCGTCGAGCAAGCCGTCGAGCGCGGCGAGTACGATAGCTACGAGGAAGGGCTTGACGCGCGGGGATCGGGCATTCCGGTCGGGCGGATCGGCGACCCGATCGAACTCGGCGAGGTAGTGGCGTTTCTGTCCTCGCCCCGATCGAGTTTCGTCGACGGCGTCGCGATCCCGATCGACGGCGGGGCGAGTTCCTCGAACCTCTGAGCAGCATCACGACCAGCAGTTCATCTAGCGGTAGCAACTGATTCGTTTCTCGTACTATTTATCTACGAAAGCCCCCGCGCTCTCGACGACGGCGGGCTCGCTGTGCGCCTCGTCGCTCCCTTCGGTCATTCCTCCGGTGCTTACTTCGCCCGCCGTCGTCGAGAGCGCGGGGGCTTTCGTAGACAAATAGTACGAGGAACGAATCAGTTGCTACCGCTAGATGAACTGCTGGTCGTGATGCTGCTCA
>PXRJ01000057.1 GCA_003021705.1 Halobacteriales archaeon QS_3_64_16 | reverse complement strand
GGCGTACACCCTCGAGACCACCGGCGAGATCGCCGGCAAGTACCACGATGCCCCGATTCACGAGCTGCTCGGCACTTACCGAACCGAACTCCCGGCGTACGCCTCGACCTATTTCGGCGACACAAACGGCGGACTCGACTCTCCGGAGGCCTTCGAGACGGTACAGGACCTCACTGATGGGGATCTGACGGCGGTATGGGGAAATATGGATCCCGATCTGGGACTGCCGGACGTCGAAGTGCTTGACACCGAGGGAGTACGACTCGTCATTACACACGGAACCGGCGATCCCGCTAGCTACGAACGGCGAGTCGCGGCCATCGCCCGCGAGGAGGGTGGAGAGGAGGCGGTCGCGATCGCCGGCCATACCCATCAGGTGACGGACACGACCGTCGAGGGTACCCGTCTGCTCAACCCCGGGAGCGCAACGGGGGCTGATCCCGCACCGATAGCGACGATGCTCACCCTCGCTGTCGAGGACAGCACGCTTGAAGTAAGTCACCACGAGAAGTAGGTCGTCGCGCCCGTCCGCTGGTCGCGACCGGATGTCCGATACTCGATCAGGCGGCGTCGATGCTGACCGACAGCAGCGAGCCGTTCTCGGGAAGGCGGGCCCGCAAGTCGGTGATCTCGCCGGTGTAATCGTAGGCATCGTAGTTGGCGCTGACGAGGCGACCTTTGGCTGCCTCGTTCGAGACAGCGTCGTGGTCCTCGGTACTTTCACCGGGGATGATTGAGCCGGTCACGCGAACGTAGTACTCGTATCGGTCGGTGTTCCGCGAGCCACCTTCGAACCTGATCCGGCCGTTCGAGCGATCGATTGTGAGCGAGCCGAGAGAGCCATCGGCGGGCACGTCGGCGTTCAGACTGGTGAGTTCCCCGGAGTAGGTGAAGATATCGCTATCGCCCCCGGTCGCACCGGCGGCCTGGGTGCCACCCGTCTGTCCGCCCGAGACGTCATCGCCCGCTTCGGTCGAGCGGGTGCCGGCGATCTCGCCGGTGGTCTCGAGGGTGTACGCCAGCATGTCGCTATCGGTGCCGCCGGCGAACTCGATCGATTTGGAGAGGTTTCGCCCGAGGGCCGCCTCCTTCGCGCTCAGCGGGACGTCAGGGGGCTGTTCGACGTTCGGGTCGTTGCCAACATTGATCATCTCGACGTTGCCCTTGTACTTGCCGTCCGCACCGTCGCGGGCGGCGATCTCCGAGTCGATCACTCGTGCGAGGCTGACGGAGTTGTCATCGCCCTCCCAGACGCAGTAACTCCCCTCGGGATGGTCGAGAAGGATGTCACAGTTCTCGATCTCGACGCTCCCACCCTCTTTGACCCAGATCCCCCGGGCGTTTATCGCGCCGCTGCTGTTCGCCGGGGGTTCCTCGTCGACGAGCACGACTGAGTCACGGACGACCGACCGGTCGGTACCCAGACGGAAGCCCGCGATATTATTATTGCGGGCGTAGGAGCGCTCGATCTCGACGAGCCCACCGCGAGCGCCCCGCTCCGATCGGCCGGGGGCGCTCGCGTACTCGCCATTATCGGCCCAGTACTGGACGTTCAGTTCGCGCACGAGCAGTCGTCCTTCGTGGCTCGTCGGGACGAACAGACCGCCGTGACCGCCGTCGATCGAGCCCGCGCCCAGGTAGATGTTCTCGAACAAACCGGTACTACCCTCGTTGACTTGCAGCGTGAACACCGAGGAGTCCGTGCTGTCGAGTTGGCCCTTGATGCCGACGTTGCGGATCGTCCAGTTGCTGCCGTACGCGTCGATATCCACGTCGGTGTCGTTGGCCGTGGCGTCGATGAAGACGTTCTCGAGGGTATCGTCGCTGCCGAGGTCGCGCCGAAAGGTCTCGCCAGAACCCACCGTATAGGTCGTGTAATGCGTGGTAGCACCGGCAGTACCCGCGGTAGCTGCCGCCGTCGTCGCGACGCCAGCAGCACCGACCAACCGGAGGTACTGCCGGCGACCGACCGCAGGCAGGCCACCTGAACTGCGCTGCCCTCGCTCGTCGCGGTTCGCTTGAGTACGGTTCGCGGAGCGCCGCTCTCGCCGTTCGGGGTCGTTTGCCATGCAATATTTCGTTAATAGATTGTTGAAATAAGGGTTGTTCAAGGAAGGTAATATATTATTAATAATAGGATAGGGTTTACTTGCGCGATAGGGGCCGATAGAGGCCCACTGGAGAGTCATCGCGGACCGAGGGAACCGTTGGCTTTCTCGCGGGGATTTCGGTCCGTAGCCGGTTCTCGCTGCGTCCGGCGGCACTCGGAGGTCGTCGTTCGGCGCTCTCGCTTCCCGACGACGGTGCCGGCGATGGAAATCTCGCCTCGGTCGATCTACCCGGTCGTCGGGACTCCTTTCCTTGGGAGAAGCGCCGCCTCACTCCCGGAGGAGCGAGCTCCCGTCAAGCAACCGTTCGAAACCGTCGATCGTCGCCCGGAACTCCATGCCGTGGGTCCGGTAGGTGACGGTGCGCTCGGTGACGTCGACGATCGTAACAGTATGCTCGGTCCAGGGGTGTCTCCACCGATCACCAGTAGTATACATGGTGCGTTCCATTCGCTGATCACTTCAGTACGCTTGATCGTCGCCTAATCATAGAAATAAATCGGGTGCCGTACTGCTCCCGGCCTTTCGAGAGGGGTGTACCCCGACGCGCTATCAGAGACGACTGCCGCCGGTCTCACTTGCCCGTTGCACTCACGGCCAGTCGGGGCACTGCGCGCCCGAGGGTTCCTCCCGAGACCGAGCGTTCGTATGTCGTATCGCCCGTCGAAAATAGGCTCAGAGAGGACGACCGATCGACGCTCTGTGGAGCGAATCGCTGTCGGTCGTATATTTCATTTTTCTTCTTCTAAAATCATGGTCGGAGAACGGTAGGTTTCCCTTACGATTTTATAGGCGGGCGATAGACATGCGGAGCGTATGCCGGAATGTCAGAACTGTAGTGCGTTCGTGACGGCCGCGTATGCGAGGGTGTTCACGCCGAGTGGAATGGAAAACCCCCGAGTCTGTCCGCAGTGCGAGGACAAGATCCGCGATGGGGCACAGATCCGCCAGGCGCGATCGACCCGGCGAGGATAACGGACTTGTGGAGGCCCGGCCGGTCGTTCGCAGGCAACCGATCGCGACTGCTCCGGCGGCCGATGGGCCTCACCCGCGTGCGTTCTCGACGAGCGAGCGCCCTCGCTCCGATAGCCTCGCGGCCCGGTCGGCCTCGCGTGCCTCGGCGGTAACTCGGATCAGTGGCTGGGTGCCGCTCGCGCGCACGAGATACCACCCCGCTTCGGTGTCGATCCTGACGCCATCGAGCGTCCGTACCTCGCGATCGTCCTCACTCACTCCGCCACCGCCTGCGTCGCCCCCCCCGGCTTCACCCTCGCTTCCCTCGAGAGCACGCTCGCGCACGCGGTCCATGATCGCTTCTTTCCCTTCGACCTCGACGTTCGCCCGCTCGATCGGATAGGCAGGGACGTCCCCGACTCGCTCGGCGAGCGGGCGCTGCGTACAGAGCGCGACGAGTCGACAGGCCGCGAGCGGGCCGTCCGGACAGCGGGTCTGGCCGGGCCAGATCCACGCCCCGCTTGGCTCGCCGCCGAAGGTCACCTCGCCGCCCAGCGCTTCGGCGACGTGGACGTCCCCGACGGGCGTGTAGGTAACACCGATCCCGCGTTCGGCCAGGTAGTCCTCGACCGCGAGGCTCGTATCGACCGGACAGGCAATACGGTCACCCTCGCTCGCGGCCTCGCCCGCGAAGATCGCGAGTAAGGCGTCCTTCGGGACGAACTCCCCGTCGCCGTCGATCGCCACCAGCCGGTCGGCGTCGCCGTCGTGCGCTAATCCTACCTCTGCATCGCTGCCGGCGACGAGAGCAGAGAGCGAACGCAAGGTCTTTTCGTTCGGTTCGGAGGGACGGGCCGGGAACTCACCGTCGGGCTGGGCGTTGAGCGTCTCGACTCCACACCCCAGTTGCGAAAGCGCTTCGATGGTCACGCCGCCGGCACCGTTACCCAGATCGATCGCGACCGCAGGTACGTCCTCGGCGGCGAGGTCGGTCGCCGCCAGAAGCGCGTCGACGTGGCGGTCGGTAGCGTCCTCGCGGGTGCGGGTTCCGAGTTCGTTCCAGGATACGAGGTCGAACTCGTCCTTGCGGACGCGGCGCTCGATCTCCGCTCTCCGTGCGCCGTCGAAAGCCTGCCCGCCTTCCTGCCAGAGCTTGATGCCGTTATCTGCGGGCGGGTTGTGACTCGCCGTGATCGAGACCCCGGCGTCCGCGTCGTACCACGCTATTGCCCGGGCGACCGTCGGCGTGGCCGCCAGTCCCAGATCGAGAACATCGGTGCCCGTCTCGCGCAGGCCGGCCGTCAGGGCGTCGGTGAGGAGACGGCCGCTCTCGCGCGGATCGCGACCGACGGTCACGCGCTCGGTATCGCTTCCGAGAGCGCGCCCGACCGCGAGCGCGAGATCCGCCGTCACCTCATCGCCGACCGGTCCGCGTATCCCGCTCGTGCCGAACATGCACGAGCAACGGAGCGAGTTCGTATAGGCACTGCGTCCTGTCGCCGCCGCTCGATCGATCCCGCCTCGGCGAGAGAACCCGGACCGGCCCCGACTCCGCGCCGAGCTATCAACGAGGGGCGACGCGAGCAGCGGCTGATCGGGGTGTGCTCGCGAAAAAACCGTAGTGATCGGCCGACCGACGATCTACAGATCGCGCGGCTGGACCGTCTTTCGGTCGTTGTCCTCCGCCCGTCGGGCGGCGTTCGCGAGCAGCTCGTCTACTTCCTCGTCGAGCGCGTCGTAGAAATCCGAGGAGACGTTCATCGAGTCGAGCTGTTCCTTCACGGCTGCCTTGACGATCAGGTCTGCCATACAGGTCTCACGTTGCCAACCACCCTTATAATAGTTCCCATAATCGTCCGATACCGGGCCCCTATCGCCAGATTGCAGGAGGTGGTCAAGCGGATTCCAGTGCGAGTCGATGGGTACGAATTGCTCGACCGCCTCATCCCCACCATGCAGGAGACCTTAGAGGCGCTCGCGGCGGGCGAACTGTCCGTCGAGGCCGCACACGCCCGGTTGCGCGGGTATACGACCTCCGAGGCCGGCCGCTTCGACGCCGCACGCGCGAGCCGCACCGGCGTCCCCGAAGCGATCTTGGGGGATCGAAAACGACCCGCCGAGATCGGCGAACTGGCTGCTCTCGCGGTCGAGACGACCGACCGCGCGCTCGCAACCAGAGTCGACCACGCGGATGTCGAGGCGGTCCGCGAGGCGCTCGCGGCGCGGGAAAGCGTCGCGGACGACGCCGAACTCGCTTACGACGAGCGAGCGCGTACGCTCACCGTCCACGCGCCGGACTTCGAGCGGCCAGATCTCGACGCAGTAGTTGGCATCGTCACCGCCGGCACCGCCGACGCCGAGCCGGCAGGCGAGGCCGCGATCACGCTCGAGGAGATCGGCGCGACCGTCGAACGTGTCGAGGACATCGGCGTCGCGAGCCTCGCCCGCACTTTGGATGTGCTGCCGGACCTGCGGGAGACCGACGTCCTCGTGGTCGCCGCCGGTCGAGAGGGAGCATTGCCGACCGTGCTCGCGGGGCTGGTAGACGTCCCCGTGATCGCCCTGCCCGTCGCCGCGGGCTACGGCCACGGAGGAGCGGGCGAGGCGGCACTCGCCGGAGCACTACAGTCCTGTACGCCGCTGGTCACAGTCAATATCGACGCCGGGTTCGTCGCCGGTGCTCACGCCGGCCAGCTCGCCCGGACGATCGACGCGGCCCGGTCGTCCTGACCGACCCGACGGTCGCACGAGCAGCTCCAGTGGCATTAGTTGCTGCTTCATAGAAATTAGTTGATCCTTATTTTACTAAGATTTTTATACTGCAACGAATGGGTAGTGAGTACGGCGGCACGACCGCCGAGACATACCATGCCAGAGTGTGACCACTGCGGCGAGCACGTCTCCGAACGCTTCGAGCGCGTCTTCGCCGACGAGTACGGCCGGCTGTTCGCCTGTCCGGGCTGTTCGGCGAACGCCGGGATCGCCGAGGCCGCGAGACACCGCGTCGAGAACGGAAAAGCCATTTGACTACCTCGGTCCACCGTGGACCGTGGTCCATCACGTCTACTGCCTCCGGTGTCGCGACGACACGATCTACACCGGCTACACGACCGATGTCGAGCGCCGACTGGGAGAGCACGAGGCCGGCAACGGGGCGAAATACACCCGTGGCCGGACGCCCGTCGAGTTGTGTTACGTCGAGACACTCGAGACGAAATCGGCCGCGCTCTCGCGCGAACACACGATCAAGAGCCTCTCGCGCGAGGAAAAAGAACGGTTGATCGAACGCGGCGAGGCGGTCAAGCGCGACGAGGAGGACGGGGAGACGGCGAGCACGCGATCACCGTAGCGCCGTAGCCTCGGGGTTCGATCGGTGCTGGTCAGTCCTCGGCGGGCACCGCCTCTCGGTCGCTCGCTCGGAGCCGGGCGTCCTCGCTGACGACCCGGCCGAGTTCCGCAATGCGCTCGGCCAGGCTCTCGGTCGTGAGTTCGCCGCGCTCGAAGTGGTCGCGCGCACCACGGATGCCGACCTGCTGGGGGACAACCCAACCGTGGACCCCTCTGATCGTCGCCCGGAGGTGATCGAGCGTACTACCGTAGGAACCGCCGCCGGCCGAGGCGAGGAGTCCTACCGAGGTGTTCTCGTACTCCTCGAACCCACAATAGTCGTGAAAGCTCTTGAACGCCGAGGAATACGAACCGTGGTAGACCGGCGACCCGACAATGACGCCCTCGCTTTCTCTGACCTCCCGCATGAGTTCCGAGACTTCCTCGCCAGGGTCGTGGTCGGGGTGATAGAGTGGGATGTCGCGCTCGCCGAGGTCGATCATGCCTACCTCCGCGCCCGCCTCGGCCGCCGCGTCGAGGGCCAGTTCCAAGGCGAGTTTGGTGTAACTACCCTCTCGGCGGCTGCCGTTGATCGCGACGACGGTGACCATTGGATACCTCGAGTACGCGAGGAGTGTGCAAAACCGCTTCGGGACCGGCGGTCAGTGGGGATCGACTGTGATCGGTGGCGATCGAACCGATCGGGTCGGCGGGGACGAACCGCGAAGCGACGAGGCAGGAACCACGAGCAGGTGGATAGTTTTTCCCGATCCGCCACTCAGAGGCGGGTATGGACGCCGACGCGATTACCTTTGGTACCGACGGCTGGCGCGCGACCCTCGATACGTTCACCGCTCCTCGCTTGCGGATGGTCGGGCAGGGTGTGGCGACCTACCTGCACGAGGAGAACATAGGAGGACCGGTCGCCGTGGGCTACGACGCCCGGGAGAGTTCCCCAGGATTCGCCGAAGACCTAGGGGAGGTCCTGTCGGCCAACGGCTTCGACGTCCTGTTTCCCGACCGGGACACGCCCACGCCGATCGTCGCCTGGACGATCGTCGATCGGGACCTCGCCGGGGCGTGTATGATCACCGCAAGTCACAATCCTCCGGAGTACAATGGCGTGAAGTTCATCCCGAGCGATGGGGCCCCCGCCCTCCCGGAAGTCACCGAGCGTATCGAAGCGGGTCTCGCCGAACCTCGATCGGTGCCCGACGCCGAGCAGGGAGAAGTGCGCGAGATCGACTTCGTCGGCCCGTACGCCGAACACGCTCTCGACTTTCTCGACACCAGAGGGATCGCGGGCACCGAGATCGCCTACGACGCGATTTACGGCAGCGGTCGGGGCGTGACCGACGCGCTGTTGGATCGGGCCGGAGCGTCGGTCTCCCGATTGCGCTGTGAGGACGATCCCACCTTCGGAGGCACGGCGCCCGAACCGACCGCCGAAAACCTCGAGGAGTTGATCGAGGAGGTGGGAGCGGGCGCGGCCGATCTCGGGATCGCGAACGACGGCGACGCCGACCGGATCGGGATCGTCACGCCCGAACGGGGCTACCTCGACCCGAACCTCTTTTTCGCGGTGCTATACGACTACCTGCTCGAGAGCGGTTCGGGATCGGCGGTGCGGTCGGTGCCGACGACCTTCCTGATCGACCGCGTGGCACAGGCCCACGGCCAAAGCGTTTACGAGACCCAGGTCGGCTTCAAGTGGATCGCTCGGGGGATGACCGAGCACGACGCGCTGATCGGCGGCGAGGAGTCAGGTGGGTTTGGCGTCCGAGGCCACATCCGCGAGAAAGACGGCGTGCTCGTCGCGCTGGTGGCGGCGGCGGCCGAAAGCGAGGAACCGATCGACGATCGCGTGAATCGCCTACTCGGCGAACATGGAGAGATCCACCAGGACCGCATCGGCCTCGCGTGTCCTGATGAGGAGAAAGCACGCGTCCTCTCGAGCTTGGAAGGAGAGTTACCCGATCGGGTCGCCGGCCGGGCAGTCGAGGAGGTCGTGACGATAGATGGCTTCAAGATCCTTCTCGAGAGCGGGGCCTGGATCCTCGTGCGCCCGAGCGGGACCGAACCCAAACTCCGGGTCTACGCCGAAGCCGGGAGCGAGTCGCGAGTCACGGAACTGCTGGATGCCGGCCGCGATCTCGTCGAACCACATCTCTGATCGTTCTCCCTATCGAGCGATCGTCGCTCACCTCACTCACGACTGGCGCTCGTATCGCGCCCGCGGAACCGACCGTCGGCGATCGGCGCGATCCGAAAGCCGAGCGCCGCATAGAAGGGCCGGACTCGCTCGTCGAACTCGGCGACGAGCACCCGGTCGGTCTCACGCCGTGCCCGATCGATCAGCGCGCTCCCAATTTCTCGATCGCGGTAACGACGCCGAACCGCGATCGCATCGATCTCGATTTCGGGTTCGGTCTCGGTGTCAGAGTCGGTTTCCGGCTCGTTTCCCCGATGGTTGGTCCCGGCCTCTGCGAGGACAAGCGCGCCCCGCACGCGCTCGCTCCCGCTCGCCTGTGCAACGAGTACCGCATTCGCCCCGATCAGTTCGCGCACTTCCTTTGCATCGACATCGAGCAGTGCGCCGTCAAGCACGCTCATCACCCCGATCCAGTCCTCACGATCAGCGAAGCGGATCACCACCCCCGGATCGGCGTCGTTCCCACTGACTCGTCTCGGCTGGTCGCTCATCAGTTAGCCACCACCGATCACCCGCCACTGACGAGTCTGAGCACCTGCACGCGGTCGGCGTCGATCACGCTATCGTCGGGCACCGGCTGGCCTTCGGCGAGCACCGTCGCTTCGTGGGGACTGTAGTCGACCGCTCGAAGCAGATCGGCGGCCGTCGGGTC
>PXRJ01000056.1 GCA_003021705.1 Halobacteriales archaeon QS_3_64_16 | reverse complement strand
TACCTCCTACGTCTGGCGCAAGGACATGGAGCGTGGACGCCGCCTCAGTCGCGATGGAGAGAGAAACGAACGACAGTGGTGGCCCTGGCTCCGGTCGTGGGCGTCGAACCTCGTCGTCCGCTACGGCGAGAGCCCGTATCGCATCCTTACTACAGCTGTGCTCGTCGTCGTTAGCTGTGGGCTCGCTTACGACGTACTGGGCCTCATCACCCGAACCAGCAACTCGACATCTTCGGTAACACTCTTTGAGGCCATGTACTTCAGCACGCTGACTTTCACTACGCTCGGGTTGGGCGACTTCCGACCCCAAGAGCAACTCGGGCAGGTACTCGCCATCGCGGAGACGTCTGCCGGCGTCATCCTCCTCGCCCTGCTCGTGTTCGTGTTCGGACGCCGAGCGACCCGATGATCGTCGAAATTGCAGCGGACGCCTGTTCATTCTTCGAAGTTGCTGCGAGGTTACCTGTCGCTGGCGATCTCCGCTGCCTACTCTCGTTGTGATTCGTCGTCCCAGTGCTCTCGATGGACGTCTTTTCCCTCGGCTTCGAGTATCGGTCCACTGACCTTGACGTCGCTCTCACGCTCGAGGAGATCCGAACTCGGCATCGAGCCGTCCCCGGGCGCGAACTCGGCGGCGGTCGCGCCATCGACGCTGTAGACCACGTGGTCGAGCCCGGCGATCACCATCGCGCCGGCACACATCGGGCAGGGCTCGGTGCTCGTATACATCGTTACCGCCCCCTGCTCGCCGTCAGCGAGTTCCCGGGCGGCCCATCGCGCGAGTTTCAACTCGGGGTGGGCAGTGATGTCGCCCTCGGTGCGGGTGGTGTTCCGGCTCTCGGCGATCACCTCATCGTCCCGTACCAGCAGCGATCCGAAGGGGGTGTTTCCGTCCGCGGCTGCTTCGCGAGCGAGTTCGAACGTTCTCCGGAGGTGGGTCTCGTCGGTCATGGGATCAGTAGAACGCCCGTACTCATAGCTTCGGGGTTCCGGACGATCAACACGCCTTTTCCGGGCGCTTCCCTCGCTCTATTATGGATCGAAAACACGAACTGACCAGCGTCGATCTCACGGCGCTGGTCGGCGAATTGAATGGCTTCGTCGGCGCGAAGGTCGACAAGGCCTATCTCTATCCCGGGAAGCTCCTCCGGCTCAAGTGCCGGGACTTCGACCGGGGGCGACTCGAACTACTGATCGAGGTCGGCGAGGACAAACGCGCCCATATCTCCCCGCCCGAACACGTTCCCGACGCTCCCGAACGCCCGCCCGATTTCGCGAAGATGCTTCGCAATCGCCTCTCAGGGGCGGATTTTGCGGGTGTATCCCAGCAGGGTTTCGACCGCGTTCTTACCTTTTCGTTCGAGCGCGACGACGAGAACACCGAGATCGTCGCTGAACTCTTCGGCCAGGGCAATATCGCCGCGCTCGACGAGACCGGAACCGTGGTCGATTGCCTCGATACCGTGCGCCTCCAGTCCCGTACCGTGGCTCCCGGCGCGGTCTACGAGTACCCTGACGCCCGATTCCATCCCTTCGAGGCGAGCGCCGAGGACTTCGCTGCGCGGATGGCCGATTCGGATACCGACCTCGTCCGGACGCTCGCGACCCAGTTGAATTTCGGGGGGTTGTATGCCGAGGAACTCTGCACCCGCGCGGGGGTCGAGAAGACACTCGATATCGAAGCAGCCGGCGAGGAGGACTTCGACGCGCTCTACCGGGCGACCGACCGGCTCGTCGACGCGCTCGAGGGCAGTCTCGAGCCGCGACTCTACTACGAGCGCGATACCGACGACAGCGATGGAGACGACGAGGACGACGGGACCGATAGAGCCAGCGAGGCGGACGCGGACGCCGAAACCGACGAGAGCGCGGACGATAACGGCGAGGAAGGAAGAGACGCACCCGTCGACGTCACGCCCTTGCCCCTCGAGGAGTACGACGAGCTCCGTTCGAAGCCGATCGAGGATGGATTCAACGCGGCGCTCGATGCGTACTTCACGGCGATCGAGGGCGCGGAGGCAGCCGAAAGCGGGGGCGAGGGAGGCGGCAGCGGCGGCAGCTCGGGCCGGCCGGACTTCGAGAGCGAGATCGAGAAACAGAAGCGGATCATCGCCCAGCAGGAAGGGGCCATCGAGGACTTCGAACAGCAGGCCCAGGCCGAACGCGAGAAGGCCGAGTCGCTGTACTCCCACTACGATCTCGTCGACGACATTCTCTCGACGGTCGGGGCGGCCCGCGAGGCCGACTTCGGCTGGGAGGAGATCGAAGCCCGCTTCGCCGAGGGCGAAGAGAAGGGGATCCCCGCTGCCGAGAGCGTCCACGACCTCGACCCGGCAACAGGGACAATTACCATCGAACTCGACGGCGAGCGAATCGACCTCGAGACGGGCATGGGCGTCGAGCGCAACGCCGACCGACTCTACACCGAAGCCAAGCGGATCGGCGAGAAGAAACAGGGCGCACAGGAGGCGATCGAGAACACCCGTGAGAACCTCACAGAGGCGAAGCAGCGTCGAGGGGAATGGGAAGCCGAGGACGACCCCGAAGAAGGGAGAGCCGAAGAAGAGGAAGGAGAGACCGACTGGCTCGCCGAGCCCTCGATTCCGGTTCGGATGAACGAGCAGTGGTACGAGCGATTCAGGTGGTTCCGCACCTCGGAGGGCTTTCTGGTGCTCGGCGGGCGCAACGCCGACCAGAACGAGGACCTGGTGAAGAAGTACATGGACCGGGGCGATCGCTTCCTCCACACCCAGATCGAGGGCGGTCCGGTGACCGTGCTCAAAGCCACCGGTCCCTCCGAACCCGCCCGCGAGATCGATTTCTCGGCGGCGACCCTCGCAGAGGCCGCGCAGTTCGCGGTCTCGTACTCGACGGTCTGGAAGAACGGTCGGTATGCCGGCGACGTCTACATGGTCGATCCTGACCAGGTCTCGAAGACCCCCGAGAGCGGCGAGTACGTGGAGAAAGGAGCCTTTGTCATCCGGGGCGATCGGACCTACTTCGATGATACCCCAGTGGGGGCGGCCGTCGGAATTTCCTGTGAACCCGAGACCCGGGTACTCGGCGGGCCGCCCGCAGCCATCGAGCCACGAGTCGAGACGTCGATCGCCCTCGAGCCAGGCCGGTACGCACAGAACGACGCCGCGAAGACGCTCTATCGGGAGTTCCGCGAGCGTTTCCGGGATACGAGTTTCGTCCGGAAGATCGCCAGCCCCGATAAGATCGCCGAGTTCCTCCCGGCGGGCGGCAGTCGGATCGTCGAGGACTAACTGACCACTGGCCGACCCCTTCCCAGCCCTCAACTGCGACAGCCGAAACACAGCATTATCGCCCGCTTTTCGCGGTCGAACCGCCGCCCGCAGTCGGTTTCTACAATGCAACACTCGCTTTCATTAATGGATAGATATAAATCCGATTGTAACTAAATCGGAAATATGAGTGAGAGTCGGAGCGGGCCAGCCACGCCGCGCGGCCGAGCGCTGGTCCTCCTAGTCGTCGCGAGCGTCGCCCTCGCGGGCATCGGGGCCTTCGCGGTGGGTGGATCGAGCGCTACGCGGGCCGGCGGGCCGGCGGAGTGGTCGCCGGTCTCGGGTAAGGAGGTCACGCCCGACAACGAGACGGTCTGTCCGCCCGAAGAGGACACGGAAGTCGATAACGGAACCGACGATACGACGACGAACGAAACGGACGGCTCGGGCTACCAGCTACAGATCACCTACGAGGGCGAGTGGCGAGGGACGATCGTCACCGAGAACTCGGACATTCCGATCGAGGGCAGCGGCAACGAGACGATCGACATCGAGGCCGACGAGGACGCGCGTATCGCCGCCAGTGTCTCGAAGACCGACATCACGAACGATTCGCTGGCGATCGAGCTCCTCCTGAACGGGATCGTCATCGACGAGCAGATCCCGGCCGGACCGGACGTCGACAACTTCGATCGGACCGGAGGCTCGACCGTCGGCGAGACGTCTACGGATTCGAGCTTCGACTCGACGAGTGACACTATTGGTAGCGAGAGCAGCACCGACGACTGGGAGACCTTCGGCAAGGAAAACGAGAGCACTCTCGAGGAGAGTTCCGGGAGTTCGGTCGGCGACCAACCGGTCACCGCAAGCGACGATCCTTTCGGCGATAACACGACGAACGAGACGGTTACCGCACTCGATACGACGAACGATACCGACGCGGACACCGAGACGACCGACGACACGACGGCCGCCGAGGACTGTGAGCCGGTCGAAGACGAAGAAGTGAATACGACTCCTACGACGAACGATACCGATACTGAGACGACGAACGACTCGGCGTTCCCCGCGACGGCCAGCGGGTCCGCACAGGTCGTCTTCGCCGATCAGGAAGCCGCCAATGACGGGACGAGAGTGGTCGTCGAGTCGGCGACGCTGCCCGATGGCGGGTTCGTCGTGATCCACAACGAGAGCCTGATGGATGGCGACGTGAGAAGTAGCATGATCGGTGTCTCGGAGAACCTCGACGCCGAGCAGAGCGAGGACATCGAAATCAGCCTCGCCAACCGAATCGAGGAAACGCAGACGCTCTATGCCGTGCTCTACCGCGATACCGACGACGATGGCGAGTTCGAGTACGAGGGTGTCGGAGCGACTACCGACCAGCCCTACCTCGACGACAGCGGATCGGCGATCTTCGACAACGCGGAGGTCCAGGTCCCCGGTGTGGACGACACGGGCACAACAGCGGATACGAGCGCCTTCGAGAGCGAAAACAACTCGACAACTACCTCCGCTAGCACGGACGAGTCGGTGTTCGCCGACACGGCGACCGCTACGGAGACCCCGACCGCAACTGACGACGGGAGCGCGGCCGGTAGCGAGAGCGGAACCGAGGCCGCACCCGCAGTGAGTCCCAGTACGGCTATGAGCGGCAACGCGGCCGAGGAGACCACCGAGACGAACGCCCCCGGCTTCGGCATGGGCGTCGCGATCGTTGCGCTGCTCGGGATGGCCCTGCTTGCGACTCGCCGATCGTAGATCGCTTCGATTCCTTCGTCCTTCCTCGCAGCGCCGAATCGGCCGCCCACCGATCGTCGCTCGCGAAGAGCCAGGCACTTAGCGCCGGGCGGAGAAGTGAACTCATGCGCGAAAACGGCCGGACGCGCGTCGAGGGCAGCCGGGAGCGGATTACACTGGTTCCCGAGAGTCTCGACGACCTCTGGCATCTCACCTATCTCATCGAGCCCGGCGATCTCGTCTCGGGCGATACGACCCGACGAATCCAGCGGGCCGACGATCGAGTCCGGGACACCGGCGGGGAACGCGAGCCGATGGGGGTGACTCTCGAGGCCGAGTCCGCCGAGTTCGATAAGTTCGCGAACAGATTACGGGTTTCGGGCCTGATCACGTGGGCCTCACGCGAGGACCAGATCGGAGCCCACCACACCCTCAATGTCGAGGAACGCACCGAGCTCGAGATCGAAAAACGCTGGAAACCCGACCAGGAACAGCGCCTCGAAGAAGCCATCGAGGCGACCGACGCACCCGACGTCGCGATCGCGACGATCGAGGAGGGCGCGGCAGCGGTCCATACCGTCGCACAATACGGCACCGAGGAGCGCGTTTCGCTCACCGGTCCTACTGGTAAGGGCGAGTACGCCCGTGAGCGTTCGGAACTCTTGGACGAACTCGCCTCGGTCCTTCGCCACCTCGACGTCGATGCGATCTTACTCGCCGGTCCTGGCTTCACCAAGCAGGACGCGCTTTCCCATATCGAGCGCGAACACCCCGCGGTCGCGGAGGGGATCACTACCACCGTCGATACGAGCGCGATCGGCGACCGGGGGGTTCACGAGGTACTCAAGCGCGGCGCGGTCGAGGAGGTCCAGGCCCAAACTCGGATCGCCGAGGAAGCCGAACTGATCGACGACTTCACCGGCCGGATCGCCCGCGAGGAGCCTGCGACCTACGGCGTCGATGCCGTTTCGAAGGCCGCGGAGTTCGGCGCGGTAGAACAGCTACTGATCATCGACGAGCGCCTGCGCGAGGAACGAGGGGACGGTGGCGAGTGGGAAAAAGACGCCGATCGGATCATCGAGAACACCGAACACCAGGGCGGAACCGTGACCGTGTTCTCGAGCGATTTCGCGCCGGGCAACCAGTTAGACAGCCTGGGCGGGATCGCCGCATTGCTCCGATACCGGCTCTCCTGAACCGGCAGTACGGTCCTCCCTCGACGATTCCGGGCAGGTATCGCGGCCGTCGCCGGAGTCCTGGGCGTCACTCGATCGGTGTCGGCTCCCGGGGATAGGTCTGTGCGGGACCGCTCGATCGCCGAGCGAGAAGGTAAACTCGCGCACCGGTTCGGCCGTCGCGCTCGGTGGTCCGTTCCTCGTAGCGGAGGATCGTGAGATCGAGACACGCCCGCAGGAGTTCGTTCGAGCCGAACCGGAACCGATCGGTGCTCGGTCCGCTCTCGACCGGGTCGGCCGACCGGAGGTGGTGTTCGTACAATAACATCCCTCCCGGCTTCAGTGCCCGTTTGATGTCGGTAAGGCGATCGAGGCCATGGTAGTAACTCACGTTTATCGCCGCGTAGGTCGACTCCGAGAAGTCGTACTCGTCGATATCGGCTCGGACCCACTCGATGGCGAGCGAGTCCTCTCCGCTTTGTTCGCTCCCATCCCCGTGCTCACGCTCGCGGTACCGTTCGCGTTCGTGCTCCCGGGCGCGCTTGAGTGCTTCCCCGGAGATATCGATCGCGTCGACCGCGTGGCCGTTCTCCGCAAGCGCGAGGGCGTTTCGTCCGGTACCGGTCGCGACGTCGAGCGCGCGGCCCGACGGTAGCGTATCGATGTAGGCCCGAAGTAGCGGCGAGGGCGACGTCGAGGGCTCGAACTCCTCGGTACGATACCGCTCGTCCCAGCGCTCGCGTTCGGATCGGGTCACGGGGACGGTCGGCTCCCATCGGTATTCACCCTTCCCCCGAGGGCTCCCCGACGCTCGGACAGTGAGGGCGGTGAAGACGGTGAGGACGTCGACAGCCTCCGAACACCTCACTCGATTTCGATCGTAAGCCCGTCCTGCGCGAAGCGAACGTCGCCGTTGTACTGCGCGGCGATCGAGTCCATCATCTGCTCGTGATTGCCCCTAGTGTGGGGATAGAGGTGGGTGAGATAGACCCGGTCGATCGTCGCCTCGCTCCCGGCGAGGGCCTCGCCCAACTGGGTCGGCGTCGGGTGATTCGAGACGTCCACGCTGTCGGGAAACGAGCAGTCATGAATCAGTGTCCCGCCGTCGGCGAGTTCACAGAGTTCGGAAAACGCCTCGCTGTCGGCGCTGAACGTAACGACCGACGGTTCGTTTTCGACTTCGGGGTCGGCCGCTCCGCTCCTCGCCGTCTCCGTACCGCCATCGCCGGAACTCTCGAAGCGATAGGCCAGACATTTCATCGAGTGGCGCGTCTCGATCGCTCGAACGCTATAGCCCCCGACCTCGAAGGAGCCGGGCGTGACCTCCCGGACCGAGATATCGAGTCGGTCCTGCATGTACGAATGTACCGAGAAGAGTCCCTCGACGAGCGCTTCAGTCCCCGGTGGACCGACGATCGCGAGCTCCTCGCTGCCCGCGAGCCACCGTGCTTTACACAGCGGCATGAGGTCGGCGACGTGATCGAGGTGGTGGTGGGTGAGCAAAACTGTCGAGATTCCTTCGTAGCCCGGCTCGGTTCGAGCGAGGTTCCCCAGGACGCCGCTGCCACAGTCGAGTAGTAGGGCTTCACCGTCGCTACCCTTACTGGCATCGGTGTCCCCCCGTTCGAGCAACAGCCCGGTCTGGGCGCGCTCGCCGTCGGGCATCGCAGCGCCTGTTCCTAGAAAGGTTACCGAAAGTTCACTCACGGAACCACCACAGGAGTCCAACGCTCATGGATCTCGTTGTGCAGTCCAGTTCATAACTCCAGTGCCAGTCTTGATCTCGGCGTGTTTCACTCACCTCGATTCGATGCAGCGTGATCGGTGCCGGGAACCGACGACTTACAGCTTTAGATGCTCGGGACGCCGACCGCTTCCGGTGTGACGATCCCGATGACCGAAAGCAAGAGTACGACTGCGAACACCGCGATCCAGGCGATGATGGCGATCCCGGCCGCTGAGATCCAGCCGCCCGGATACCGCCAGTTGATGACCCACAGATAGGCGATCAGCGCCAGAATCGGTCCGATGAGCGGGATGAACCCGACGAAAAAGGAGACGACGAACCAGATCGCCGACCCGATTAGCGCGGTGACGATCGCATAGACGTAACTGTCGGCGTCCGTAATAACCCGGCCGCCGACGTAGATCCCGAAGGCACCGACGAGCAATGCCACGACGAATCCGATAATCGAACTGATAGTACTTTCTACCATAACACAACCCCTATGTGCTGGGGTCCTAAAGCGATTGCTTTCGTTCTCAGGGTACCGATCGGTCGCTCGAACGCTCTCCAAGCGTGAAAGAAAGTCCTTCCTCCGCCCCGATCGTGCGTTCACTCGCCGGAAGTCGTCTCAGGAGTGCTTGTATGCCCTGCCGCGCAGCATCGGCGTCGCGGGCGGCGGTGCCCGGATCGTCTCGATCTCGGTCGTCTCCAAGGGACTGCGGGCCAGCAGGCCTCTAAAATCCCGATTCAGATAACACCCCGCCGCGAGAACCTTCCAGGCCGGCGCGAAGAGATCCTGGATTCGCCCGAGGAGGCCCGCCGAACGGACGTGCTCGAGGAATCGTAGCTCGCCGCCGGGACGGAGTACCCGACTCACTTCCGCGAACGCGCGCTCGGGGTCGGCAATCGTACAGAAGACGAGCGAGGCAACAGCGATATCGATCGAGTCCTCGGGGTAAGGCAGCGATTCGGCGCGGGCGAGCCGGAGGTCGATATCGAGGGGCTCCTCGCTCGCCGCCCGTTCGGCGCGGCGCTTCATGTGCGGGTCGGGTTCGATTCCCTGCAAGGTGAGTCCCCGGTCGGTCCCGTTCTCGCTCGCGTCCGTGCCCTCGCCCTCACTCTCGGCGACAGCCGCCCGAGCGAAGTACGGAAACATGTCGCCGGTACCGGCCCCGAGATCGAGCACTGATCCCTCGAGGTCGCGCGCGAGGTACTGGCGGTGGTCGCGCAAGAACGCCTCACCCACACCCCCGAGACGCGTAGGTGTGTCGCCTGCGTCCCGCCGATCGGCCGGCTCAGTTCCCGAGTGTCACGTCGTTGAACTTCTGTTTGCAATCGCCCGCGATGCCGAAGGGCGGGATGCCGACCGAGTCATACCAGAACCGACTCGTGAGTTCGTGATAGACCGGCAGGTTCGCAAACCCCCTCCCAGTTCGCCTTCTCCATCGCCACGGCGGCGTCGTTGCGGATCCGCTCGGCCTCGTCGGTCGGCTCGGGGTGGCTCGCGAGGCGATCCCAGGCCGAGGTGGCTCGCTGTGCGGAGGAAAGATCAGAGGGCCAGTTGTTGTACGCTTCCGGGGAACTCGCTCCCGTATCGGAGGCCGCCGGATTGAGGTGTTTGACGAAGGCGTCGGGGGCGGCCCAGGGAACGATCCAGCCCAACGAAAACGCCTCGACGGTGCCTTGCTGGACGCGTTCGAGCAGTGAGGAGAAGGTGACCTGTTGGATCTCCATCTGTACGTGTGCGTTCCGTAGCTGATCGCGAAGCAGTTTGGCCGTTTGATCCCAGGTGGCCGACTGGTAGATGGTGAAGGTCAGATCGAACGTATTGTTCGGCCCGTAGCCGGCCTGCTCCATGACCTGGCGAGCCTGATCGAGCTGCGCCTCAGCGTAGCCGTAGGGGTACTGCTGTTTGGCGTGTTGCTCGTAGGCATCGGGCCCGCCGGGATAGACGCTCGGGGTCATGTAGTGATAGGCCAGCACGCCCCGACCCCTGAACACCTGCTCGACGATGGTGTCCTGATTCAGGGTAGGCGACGGCTTCCCGGACGGGTCTCGGGACGTTCGGCATGTTGAAACCCATGTAGAACACCGATAGCGTCGGCACGCCGAGGTAGTTTACCGTCGCGCCGTTCCGAGGCGATCCATAGGTACCGTGTTTCCGGTCCTGGTCGTCCGTCCGATCGACAGTGGATTTCTCCCGGCTGTATTGTGCGGTTGGAATGTTGAACACGTCCGCATTCCGGTTCATCGCGTAATTATAGAGGGTACTGGTGTCTTCGATTACCTGCCAGCGGACCCCCTCGATTGCCGGGCCCATCCCGTGGTAGTTCCCGAAGCGCTCGACGACGGCCTGGGTGCCCGACTCCCACTATGCGAGCGTGAAGGGCCCGGCCCCGATCGGTTCCTCGCTCTCGAATCGGCCCTGGGGCGTCTGACCCTCATAGCCCGGATGTCGCCGACGATTCCCTCGGGGACGGCTGCGAACTGGTCGTTGGCGATCACCTGGAGCGTGGAGGCGAAGGGCTCGCCCATCTCGAAGCGGAACGTGTAGTCGTCGACCGCTTCGGTCGCGAGCGTTCCCGGCCGGTACTTGCCCTCGGGGTCTTTCTCGTGGACGGTACCGACCGAATCGATGATGTCCGAGATCGCAAGCGAGTTCGGCGAGCCCGCCAAGCGCTCGTAGGCGTAGGCGAAATCCGGGGCAGTCGCCTCCTCGCCGTTGTGGAACTGCACCCCCTCTTCGAGCGTGAACGTATAGGTCGTGAAGTCCTCGAAGAGCTGGTAGCCCTTCACGATGAGCGAGGTGACCGGCACCTGGCCGTTCGGGTAGGTCATCAGCCCATCGAAGAGCTGGGTCGTGACCTCCCCGGACGCTGTATCGGAGGCCGCGATCGGATCGAGCGAGGTCATCGAGTCGTTGACCAGATCGAGCATCGAGTCGGCGTTCCCCCCGCCGCTCGCACTCGTGTTTCCGGCTTCCGTCCCGTTCTCCCCGCCACCACCCGAACCGCTGGCCCCATCGGCGGGCGACCCGTCCGGACAGCCGGCCAAGAGCGCTGCGCCGGCCGTCGTGCCGGTGGCTCCGAGGAACTGTCGTCGGCTCACCTGCGTGTCAACGTCATCCATTGTGGACCGGCATCGATGCGAGGACTTCGTAAGGGTGTCGGTCGATAGCCGTCTTCGGCTTCGAGTACGACTCCCGCCCGGGGCTTTCGAGAGTAATCGGCCGGTTCGATCGAGTCCTGTTCGTTACTCCTCGGGGCTGCTAGTGCTACCGGTGGCCCAACCCACTTCCGGCAGTGGATCATGGACGAATCAATGAGCGGACGCGAGTTACTCGATGACCTCGACGCCAAGTTGGGGTTCGATCCTCGATCGGTGTCGATCGCCGACGAGGAGGTACTCGCGTCCTTCGAACCCGCAGTGCGGCAGTGGTGGGTACGCCAGTTCGGCCAGTACGTCTCGGAGAACGGCGGTTTTTTCACCCCGCCACAGCGCGGGGCGATCCCGCTGGTCGAGGAGGGGACGAACACGCTCGTCTGTGCGCCGACGGGCAGTGGCAAGACCCAGGCGGCCTTCGCATCGATCGTCGACGACCTCTATCGCCGCGAGCGCGAAGACGGGCTGGAGAACTCAGTGTACTGTCTCTACGTCTCGCCGCTCAAATCCCTCGCGAACGACATCCACCGCAACCTCGAGGTGCCCCTCAAGGAGATCGCCGAGACCGCCGCCGAGGAGTCCGAACCGGGCATCGAGGACGAGAACAGTGAGGGCATCGAGATCCGCCACGCCATTCGCCACGGCGATACGAGTTCTCAGGACCGTCAGCAAATGTTAGAAGAGACGCCCCACATCCTCAACACCACCCCCGAGACGCTGGCCATTCTGCTCAACTCCCCGAAGTTCAAGGAGAAGCTGAAGAGTATCGAATACGTCGTCGTCGACGAGATCCACAGCATCGCGGCGAACAAGCGGGGTACCCACCTCGCTCTGTCGCTCGAGCGCCTCGAAACGATGTGTCGAACGTCGCCTACGAGGATCGGCTGCTCGGCGACCGTCGAACCGCTCGATACGATCGCCGAGTTCCTGGTGGGTCGGGAGTCGCCCGGCGGGGAGCCCCGCGAGTACGAGATCGTCGATGCCCGCTTCGCCCGGGAGGCAGATCTAGAACTCTCCTGTCCGGCCGCCGATCTCATCAACACACCCCGAGACACGGTTCAAGAACGCTTCTACAACGAACTGGCCGAATTAGTCAGGGAGCATACGAACACCCTGGTGTTTACCAACACTCGTTCGGGAGCCGAGCGGGTGTTACATACCCTCCGGGAGCACCACGGCTTCACCGAGGAGGATTCTGGGTGTCATCACGGCAGCCTCTCGACCGAACGCCGCCAGGCCGTTGAACAACGCCTGAAGGACGGCAGCATAGACGTCGTCACCACCTCGACGAGCCTCGAGCTCGGGATCGACATGCCCCACGTCGATCTCGTAGTGCAGGTCGGCTCGCCGAAATCCGTCGCTAGCCTGCTCCAGCGGGTCGGGCGGGCGGGCCACCGTCTCGGACGAACAGTAAAGGGCAGGGTACTGGTCCTCGATCGTGACGAGTTGATCGAGACGGCGGTGATGACCCGCAAGGCAAAAGAGAACTTCGTCGATCGCGTCTTCGTCCCTGAGAACTGTCACGACGTCGCCGCCCAGCAGGTCTATGGGATGGCGATCAACGCCGTCCGGCCCGAGGCGGAAATAGCGGGGATTCTCCGGCGGGCCTATCCCTACCGTGAGTACACCGAGGACGATCTCGAGACGCTGTTTGCCTATCTCACTGCCGACTACGAGGGCTTGGAGGATCGCAACGTCTACGCGAAGATCTGGCGTGACACGAACGACCCGCCCAATGGCGAGCACCACTACCCCGACTTCGAGGTCGGCGAGGCCCTGATCGGCAAGCGCGGTCGCCTGGCTCGAGTCATCTACATGACGAACCTCGGGACGATCCCCGATTCCTTTTCCTGTTCGGTGTTCACCCGTGGGGGGAACGAACAGGTCGGGCAGCTCGACGAGAGCTACCTCGATACCTTAGAGCAGGGCGACGTGTTCGTCCTCGGCGGAGATCGCTACGAGTTCCGGTATCGGCGAGGGTCGAAGGTCTACGTCGACCCGACGGGCGCACGGCCGACCGTCCCCTCCTGGTTCGCCGAGCGCCTCCCCCTATCCTACGATCTCGGCCGGGAGATCCTTGCCTTCCAGGGGGAGCTACTCGATCGGTTGGGGGAGGGCGGGCCGCCAGCCGTCCGACGGTGGTTGCGGGAGTTCCCGATCGACGAGAACGCACTACGGGCACTCGCCCGGATGTTCGACGAACAGGTCCAGTACGCCGGCCCTGAAAGCGTGAGCGCTCCTGGCAGACTCGCCATCGAGAAAGAGACCGATCACGCCGAGTACAAGCGCCGGTATTACGTCCACTCGAATTACGGCAGGCGGTTCAACGACGGGTTCTCGCGCCTGCTCGCCTACCGGTGTGCCGAACAGGCGGGTGCGAACGTGACGGTCGCGGTCGCCGATAACGGCTTCTCGCTCGCGATGCCGCTCAATCGAAAGGTCGATTTGGGAGGGATAATCGAAGGGATCGATCCCGAGGCGGTCCGCGGGGATCTCCGGGCGAGCCTGCGGGGCACCGACCTGCTCGAGCGGTACTTCAGGATCGACGCGACGCGGGCGCTCATGATTCTCAAGCGCTACAAGGGCTACGAGAAATCCGTCAGCCAACAACAGGTCTCGAGCGAGATGCTGCTTGGCTTCGCCGAGGACTTGGAGAACTTCGCCGTGATCGAGGAGACCTACCGGGAGCTACTGGAGGACAAGCTCGACGTGGAGGCGATTGAGAACGTGGTAGGGGCCATCAAAACCGGCGAGATTGCGGTCCGGAGTCAGCGGCTTTCCTCCCCGACGCCACGGGCCTTCGGGCTCGCGACGCTCACGGCCAGTGACGTCGTGCTCGCCGAGGACGAGAGCCGCGTGCTACAGGAGTTCCACGAGCGAGTCCTGGCCTCAATCGAGGACGGCGGAGAGGGATCCGAGACGGTATCGAACGTCGGTGCCGAGGATTGATCGATAGCGCCGGTCGCAGTCACGCTCTCCTGCGTTCTCCGTAGCGGGCAGGTTTTTGTACCCTGCTCGACTACAGAGGCACAACGGCGGAAGCGAAACGGGAGCAACGTATCGTCCGGAATCTGATGAGCGAACCCCACATCGAGGAGCGGCGCGTCAGCGTCCTGCAGATCCGCGATCACGTCGAGGGCGCTGGACTCCAGCCGGGAGCGGTCGCGGATCGCTACGATCTCGAGCACGCCGACGTCTACCGCGCTCTCGCTTACTACCACGAGCATCCGCGCGAGATGCAACGAATCGACGAGGAGCGCGAACGGGCCTACGAGGAGCTACTCGAAGAGATCGAACGTTCATCCCACGTCGATCCCGAAGGTTCAATCGGTGATGACGCCGGGTCCGAGCCGTCGTCCCGGCCGGATCACGAGCGGTGATCGGCGGTGAACGAGTGGGGCTTTCTGATCGACGAGAACCTAGAGCGCCAGACTGCAGCCTATCTCGAAACCGAAGGCATCAGGGGAGAACACGTATCTTCGGTCCTTCCCGGTGCTGATGACTTCGACGATATCCTTCCTTACGCTCGGCGGGAAAACCTCATGGTCGTTACGAACAATATCCATTTCAAGCCGCTTTCGGACGACGAACACGAAGGGATCGTTATCGTCTACAACCAGCGCTTGCCCACTTGGTCGACCGCGAACGCCCTCTTTCGCCTCGTCGATCAGTATCGCGACCGGAACGAACTCCGCCGAAAAGAGGTGCTGGACCCTTACGTCGAGTAACCGACGCTGTGCTCCCCTCGTGTGCCTGCCTCCGACCTACTGAGGGCTCCTGACAATTCTCTCGCCCGTCGGCAGGTCAGCTCTCCAAGTCACGGGGCTCGTCTCGATTTTGTCTACACAAACGGTAGGTTCTCGATATCGAAGTCGGGCATTCGCTCGGCGAAAACCTCAGAGGCAGCCCCGAGGACGAACGCATAGGCCCAATGGGCGAGGAGGGTGAATGCGGCATAGAACACCAGTGTCGACCCGGACTGACCTGCGTAGAACGCGAGGACCAACCCGCTCCACATCACGGTACCGAAAGAGAGGCCCCGAAGCGGTGGGGATCTACCGGGGACGCGATCACCGATCGCAACAAATAGCAGCGGCCAAATCGTTACGCCCGCAACCGAGAGCAGCGCGTATCCTATCGATCGGTTCTCGCCCAGACCGACGATCGCTGCCAGACCGGCGATCGGTGCGAAATCGAAAGCCCCGACCGCGACGCCACCGAACAGGACGCCGGTCATCGCCGCCATTCCTGCGCTTCCGGCAGCCACGCCGATGACGCCTTCGCGGAGGAGCGAAGCGCCATCCTCGGCGGTGTTCTCCTCGGTGACGCTTCCGTGATCCTCGCCGGCCATGCCTCCTCGGACGGGCGCGATGGACAAGAACCATTCCGGGCGAGAGACGGAGCGGGCGAGGTATACACTCGGTTCGTAACCGGTATTTAACTCGCCG
>PXRJ01000055.1 GCA_003021705.1 Halobacteriales archaeon QS_3_64_16 | reverse complement strand
CCCAGGTGAGGGCCTCGTCGATCACGACTATCGCGGGGTCGTCCCACTTGCTGTCGAGCAGCGGAGCGGTCTTTCGCATCGCGATCCCCGAGGCCATCAACCCGACAAAGCAGTCGTACTCGCCCCAGTGCTCGGCGAAGACGTCGCCGTGGTACTCGATGATGTCGACCTGCTCGTAGTTCTCGCCGGTCCCGTCGACGATCTCCTCTGCGGTCTCTAGCTTGCGCTCGAAGCTGATGATCGCTATTCTCTCAGCCACCTCGCCGTCCGAATCCGGCGTCGCGCAGTGGCCGCCCGGTTCCTCGCTCGTATCGCTCGTCTCAGTCGTCTCAGTCGTATCAGTACTCATGTTCGATCTCCGCGTGATTCTCGAGCCGATTGCGATGGCGCAACTGTAGCAACAGCCAACGGCGTCTCGAAAGCCCCCGCGGCTCTCGACAGTCCGGGGCTCGCTGTGCTCCTCGCTCGGCTTCGCCTCGCTGCGGTGCTTACTTCACCCGGGACCGATCGAGAAGCCGCGGCCCCTTTCAGTCCCACCCCGTCGATTGACGAACTAAAGGTGGGACTGAAAGGGGCGGATCGCTCCGGGAAGCACGGTGAGGTAAGCACCGCAGGTGTGCGAGCGAAGCGAGCACCCGAGGAGCACAGCGAACCGCGCGACCGGAGCGATCCGGGGCTTTCGAGATGTCGCTGTCGTCGCTGAGGCTGTCGTACCCACATCAGTCGTCGGCCTCCCCTTCCGCGTTCTCCCCTGAGCGATTCGCCCAGTCGCCGTACAAGTACGAACGCTCGTAGCCGACCTTCCGGGCGGCATCACCGATGACGACCATCGCCGACGCCCGGTAGCCGGCGTCCTCCAGTTGCTCGCCGATCGTCGCGATCGTCCCGGTGAGAACGTCCTCGTCGGGCCAGGAGGCGTGATAGACCACCGCGACCGACGTTTCGGGATCGTGGCCTGCCTCCAACAATCGGTCCATCGTCTCCGCTACCGCGTGGGTCCCGAGATACAGACAGGTCGTCACGTCGCCCATTTCGAGGAACTCGCCGATGTGATCTTCTTCCGGGTCCAGGGTCTTTCCCTGCGGACGGGTGAAGGCGACGTGATTCGCCACCCCATTCAGCGTGAGTTGGGTCCGGAGGGTGGCACTCGCCGCGAAGGCCGAGGTCACCCCCGGAACCAGGTAGGTCGGGACGCCCTCGTGCTCCAAAGCGTCCATCTGTTCGAGCGCCGCGCCGTAGATTGCCGGGTCGCCACTGTGCAACCGGACGACCGCCCGCCCGTTCTCGTAGGCTTCGCGCATGAGCGGGACGAGTTCCTCTAAGTCCTTGCCGACGGAGTTCACCTGCTCGGCGTCGGTGCAGTACGCATCGAGCAGTTCGCTATTCACGAGCGAGCCGGCGTGGACCACCAGATCGGCCGCCTCGACCAACTCCCGGCCGGTAACGGTGAGTAGTCCCGGGTCGCCCGGCCCGGCCCCGATAAACGGAATCCCTTCTTGGATCTCGCCCGCGGTGTACTCACCGATCCGCGGGTCGCGCTCACCGGCCCGGCGGCTTGACTCCGCGTCGATGGCGTCCTGTGGGTCGTTCGCTCCCTGTGAGTCGCCCGCTTCCTCTCGGCCGCTCTCATCCGGATCGCTCATCGCGGCGAGACCTCCGGGATCTCATCGCCCCAGGCGATTCCTTCAGCGCGTTCCATCGCCACGGCGTCGCTCACGTCCGATCGGTCGCCCAGCAATCGGGAACCGCCGTCCGCCTGTGCATTTACTTCGGTATCCGAAGCTTCACCGGCCTCAGTCTCAGTTTCGACCTCGGTGTCGGCCATCTCGAAGCTCGCGGTCACAGGTTCGTCGTCGAGCCCTCGCTTCTCGGCGTAGGCGAGCGTGTAGTAGTCCCGGTCGGCGAGTTCGTCGGGGTCGTCGGTCACACGCGTCTCGCCCTGTTCCATGAACAGCCGGCGGCCATACACCATATCGTAGCCCGCCGCGGTCAGTTTCTCGTGAGTCGCCGGGACGTCGGTCACCTTGAACAGGAGTAGTCGATCGGGGCCCGTCGGCGCAGCGCCGCGAGCCCCCTCCCGCAGGGCGAGGCTCGCCCCCGAGGCGATCTCGACGCCGAGTGCGGTCGCAAAGGCCGTGACCGCACTCACCCCGGGGACGACGTCGACCTCGACGTCTGGATGGAAGGCCCCGAGGGTTCGGCGCAGGTGCCCGAAGGTCGAGTAGACGTTGGGATCGCCGAGGGTGACGAACGCGGCGGTGCCCTCCCGTGCTTGAGGAGCGATCTCCGCAGCCGCCGCTTTCCAGGCGCGCCGGAGCTTCTCCTCGTCGCGAGTCATCGGGAAATCGATGTCGCCGATGCGCTCCTCGGGGACGTGTTCGGTCGCGACCGACCGGGAAAGTCGGCCGGGCGAGTAGACCACGTCGGCCGCCTCGAGTACCCGCTGCCCGCGAACGGTCACCAGGTCGGCCTCGCCGGGCCCGAGCCCCACACCATACAGCGTCACGACTGCCCTCCATCGGCGGCGACGCCAGTTTTCTCATCGACTCCACCGACGAGCATGTAGACCGGGTTCTCCGAGTCGAAACTCGTCGCCCCCGCCAACTCGTAGCCGTGGCTCACCTGGAACTGCAGGACTCCCTCCAAGAGATCGCGCTCGCGAAAGGCTTCGGTTGCACGTCCGGCGACCTCCAAGCGGGAGACGTTCATCACCACCCGGTCAACCCCCGTCTCGAGGGCGTGGTCGAGGATCGCCTCGTAGTTACGAGACCCACCCAAGAACAACGCGTCGGCGTCGGTCGGCAGCCCCGTGGGGGCTTCCGCCTCTCGGAGTTCGATCTCGCCGCGAACGTCGTTGGCCGCGAGGTTCTTCCGCGTGGTCTCTAAGCGTTCGGGTTTCCGTTCGAGGGCCGTCACCCGACCCGCCGCCCGGGCCGCTTCGATCGTTACGGCCCCGGTACAGGAGCCGACCTCGACGAAGTGATCGCCCCGATCGAGGTCGAGTTTACTGTGCAGGACGGCCCGAACCGCCGGTTTGGTCGGCCCCGCCTTCGCGTCGTGGGGAAGCGATACGCGTGCCATCGCCGATAACAACTCCCGTGGCGCATAAAACAATTTTGGTTGTTTTACTACAACTGTATTTGCTACAAGTGGCGGGAAAACGCTCGCTGAACGCGCTCTCATCAATCCTAACACAAAAATACTTGTTTCAGTGGTGCTCAATACTACTAATGACGAGCAACGCGGAGGGGGTCGCGGCGACCGGCGTGCTTCAAAGCAAGCGCAACGCCACCCGGTACGGGATCTTGGTCGAGATCGCCGACCGGCAGCCGGCGGTCAACCAACAGGAGATCGCAGACGCCATCGACGTCACTCCCCAGGCGGTGAGCGACTACCTCAAGGGCCTGATCGAGGAGGGCTACGTCGAGAAGCACGGCCGCGGGCGCTACGAGGTCACGAAAGAGGGCGTCGATTGGCTCATCTCACAGACCGACGCACTTCGCGGGCTGGTCAAGCACGTCTCCGCGGAGGTCATCGGGCAGGTAGATATCGAGACCGCGATTGCGACGACCGACATCGAGGAGGGGCAAGCGGTTTCGCTGACGATGCGCGATGGCGTGCTGCACGCGATGGCCGGTGGTACGAGTAGTACGGGCGGCACGACGGCGATCGCCGTGACGGATGCCGAAGCCGGCCGGGACGTCGGCGTCACGAACTTCGAAGGGGTTCTCGACTACGATCTGGGAAGTGTCACTATCGTCCCCGTGCCGCCGATCCGCGAGGGCGGCAGCGCGGCACTCGATCTGGAGAGGGTCGCCGACGCTATCGAGACACACGATCTGCTCGCCGTCGCCGGCACCGAGGCACTGGCCGCGATACGAACGTTAGAGATCGAACCCGATATCCGGTTCGGCACCCCGGCGGCGATACAGGAGGCGGCCGCGAAGGGCATCGATGTCGTCCTGCTGGCCGTCGCGACGACGGTTGCGAGCCACACGAACGAACTGCGAGACCTCAACGTCGGCTACGAAGTCCTCGATGCGAGAGAGTAGGTCGATCAAACGACCTCCACCAAAGGCGAGGGCGAAGACACGTATTTCTCGACCGAGTCGCCGAGATCGAAGTCGCATGACGCCCCTCTCGGGCTTCCCCGAGGCCCGACGGCTGGCCGGATCGCGGTACGAACGCATATCTGCCAGCGCTTCGAGGATCGATCCATGCCTAAAGACGACTTCGACCACGATCCCGACGGTCCCGACCGGGGGCGCGAACACCTCGAAGTCCTTCGGGAGACGATCGCTCGCAACAGGGACCTCGGCTGGGAGGAGTACGACGAAAGCTACGCGTTCACCATTCTCGGTGACGGCACGATCCGCGTCTCGGCGGCCAACGACGGGACCGGGAACGGAGACAGGGATAGGGACGGAATCGATCGCCCGATCGAACGGGAGGTCGAGCACCTCGTCTCGCTGGAAGAGGGGCAGGTCGTGGACTGCAACTGTCACGTCGCGCAGCGACCGGTCGGCCGGCCGTCCTGTCGGCACATGCGTGCAGTCGAGGCCCACCCACGGCTGTAGGAGAGGCGATACCATCCCTCTGCACGGGCTGACACGCTCTATCACATCTACCCTCCTCGGAGACGAGGACCGGTGGCCGAGGAATCCTCAGAAGAGGCCGCGCTCCTCGTAGACGTCCGCGGCCTCGCGCACGTGCTCGGCGTTAAGCGGCGCGTCGTACTCCGCCTCGAGTTCCTCGGCGACGGCCTGTAGGGTCTCCCTGTCCGCACCGCTCGGGCGGAGTGCATTGTAGATCTCTAAGATCCGGTCGTCGGGCACCGCCGTGAGCTCGGCGGCTCGCCGGAAGTTCCGTGCGACCTGGGTCCGTCCTGCCCGCTCTGCGACTCGGGCCTGTTTCTCTAAGGTTTCGGGCGCGATGACGAGTTCTTCGCCGTCTATCTCCCCGGAGACGACCTTTTCGAGAGTTATTTCCGATAACTTCGTTCCGGCAGGCGTTTCGACTCGGCCCGGATCGTCCGATAGCGGGTACTCGATGTCGTCGGTCATCGTTCCTCGAAGGAAACCGTCAGTTCGGTCGGTGCTCGCTCCTCGTTTGTATGCTCCATCTCCTTGATATGCCAGAGCGCCGCGAGCGCCTGGTACTTCGGGCGGGCCATCGGGTCGTTCCCGACGGGCACCGGTTCGGGCGACTCGCCCTTGGCATAGAGCGCCGCGTTCCGCCCGATCGCCCGGAAGGTCTCCAAGTCGATCAGCGGGGCTTGGGGGAACAACTCGAGATTCGAGAGCGGCACGAGCTCGGCCTGGTGGATGAGCGTCGTGCCACGAGTCTGAACGCCGATCGCGATGCCCGATCCGCTGAGACGGGCCCCGCGAAGCCCGATGACCCCGAGATCGAGGGTGTCGGTGAAGCGGACGATCCGGGAGGTGATGCCTTCCTCCTCGATGCCGGCCATCATCTCCCGGAGGACCTCGGCGTGTCGCTCGCCCGCGAGCGTCTCGTCTTTCAGTTCGTTGAACCCGGCGCTGATCGAGATGACGACCTCGTCGGTATCCGTTCCGTCCTCTGCAGTGCCCGCCTCGGTCAGTCTTAGGGTTCGTTCGCCGCCGCTCTGCTGCTGGGCGCGTGCCATCTCAGATGTCCTCCGGGTCGACGGCGAAGCGAATTCCTTTCTTTTCCTCCCAGTCCTCGCCCTCCAAGCGATGGCCCGTTCCGGGGCCCTGATACTCGTTGGGGTCGTTGACCGCACTCACGACGTCGAACTCCCCGTCGCCCTCGAAGATCCCCGAGGTCTGGATGTAATCGCCCGCGACCCGGCCCTTGAGGATTCCAAGCAAGTTCTCGGCGATCCCCTCGAAGCCGTTCTCGGCGAGGATCGTGACGATATCGGCCCCGGTGACGGTCGCCTCCAGCATCTCCTCGGCGGCCTCGATGTCCTGAGCGGTGCTTCGCTCGGGCATGTCCGTGCTGCCGTCGGCGTAGATCGCGGCTTCGACCTCCTCCTCGGTGATCGGCGGGAAGCCCAGTTCCTCGAAGACGGTCTGGAGCGCTCTGACCGCCCGCTCGCGGTACTCGAGTACGGTGTCCTCCTCGACCGGTCGGGTGCCCCCTTCGACCTGCAGATCGCGCTGCATGACGTTGTACTCGTCGAAATCGGCGGAATCGAACGTCGAGCCGGCGAACATGTCGTCGTAATTCGGCACGGCACTGTACCCCGAGAAGATGAAATCGGTCCCCGCGAGGAACTGGGGCATCATCCGGGCCGTGCGGCGCTTATCCGAATGGGTGAACGTCTGGTCGTTCCCCGAGGCGACCTCCAAGTCGGCGAGCATCGTCACTAAGTTCTCGGCGGCGACTTCCTTGACGCCCGCCGGTACCGAGGTCGGGATGGCGATGCAGCTGATCCCGCCGTTCTGTAGGCCCTGGACGCCACAGCCCTTAGTTACCAGAATACAGCGAGTCTCGAGATAGAGCATCGACTTGCCCTCAGCCTGGCCCATGTTGAGTTCCGAGCCCGCCCCAGAGGTATAGCGCATCTTCAACCCCCGAGAAGCATAGCCCGAGGCGAGGAAAGCTTTGGACCACGGCGTGTCGTCGCCGTCCTTGAAGACGTCCTCGGTGCCATAGACCGAGACCGTCTCGGCATAGCCGGTCATCCCGCGCATCCCGAGTTCGAGTTCGGTCGCCTCCTCGACGGCACACTGGGTGATGACCCCACCCCGGCCGCACTGCGCGCCGATCTGCTGGGCCAGTGCGGTAAGGGGTGCCATCCGGGCCACGCCGACGGTGTTTTCGGCCTCGTGAAAGCCACGCAACGCGGCCTCGGCCGCGTCAGCGGCGATCTGGGCCACGTTGTCCTCGACGCTCGTGACGTGACACTGGTTGGCCGGTGTCTGGCGCGTGCGCATCTTCTTCATCGCCATGATGATCTCGGCGATGTCGAGCTGGTTCACCACGTCCGCCAGTTTGGCCGGCGTCATCGCCGTCGAGAGTCCGATAACCTCCTCACGGGGGACGTTGATGTCGACGAGGTCACGGGCGAACGCGACGGAATCGGTCGCCATCGCTTCCTCCGTTCTTTCGACATCGATCGCGTAGTCCGCGATGAACCGATCGATGAAGTCGAAATCCTCCCTCTCCTTGCCGTCCATCTCGGTTATCCGGCCGTCCTCGACAGTGACGCTCGGATCGGGGTCGTTCGGGCTTTCCATCGCGACGAAGCCCACCTCCGGCCACTCCTCGACGAACCCGTCCTCGGTCACCCCCCGCTCGTCGAGGCCCTCGAAACGCTTCGAGCGCCTCGGTTCAGTCCCTTCGAGCTCCCCCGATCCGTCCGTCGCAGTCGTGTCATCGTCTGACATTACACATGGGTACTCGGAGGAAAAGCGCATATATCTTCGCGTTTTCACGCTTTTCAACGAAAACGAAACTATCGTTCGCTAAACCTCCCTTTCGTTGGGAGGGACTGTGCCCGAGCGACGTGGTGCTGGCTTCGGCGATCGGCATCCCGTCTCGATGGCCGACCAGCAGTCGGATCGGACCAGAAAGAGGTTCGGAGCAACACCTTTGTAGCTTCTGTCGGTGGGGTAGCTATGGAGTACGTCGCGGGCGTGGACATCGGGAACTCGAGCACTGAGGTCGCGCTCTTCGGCCGCTCGGCGGACGGCGCCGACGGCGAGTTCGTCTCGAGCGCGCTGTACCGGACAACCGGGCTGAAGGGCACGAAGAAGAACGTCCCCGGCGTCGTGAACGCGCTCTCGCGGGCAGCCGAGACGGCAGGCATCGAGGTGAGCGAGATCGACCGGGTGTTGCTCAACGAGGCCGCACCGGTCATCGGGGACGTCGCGATGGAGACGATCACCGAGACCGTCATCACCGAATCGACGATGATCGGTCACGACCCCTCGACGCCGGGCGGCGTCGGGTTAGGTAGGGGTATCGGCGTCGAGATCACGGCCGACCCCGAGGAGTTCGCTACCGAGGAGCCGGTCGTCTTCCTCGTTCCCGAGACGGTCGATTTCGCCGCTGCCGCCGCGACGATTTCCGAGTGGGCCGAGGCGGGCTTCGAGATCGCCGGTGCGATCGTCCAGCGGGACGACGCGGTGTTGATCGACAACCGCACCGACGTCGAGATCCCGATCGTCGACGAGGTCGCCGGACTGGAGAAAGTACCCCGCGGCCAGCCGACGGCGATCGAGGTCGCGCCGAGTTCTACAGGCAAGACGATCGACGAGCTGTCGAACCCCTACGGTATCGCGACCGTCTTTGATCTCTCCCCCGAGGAGACTCAGAAGATCATTCCCGTTGCCCGCGCGTTGGTCGGCAACAAATCCGCGGTCGTGATCGAGACCCCCCAGGGCGACGTCGAAGAACGGACGATCCCGGCCGGCGACCTCGAAATCGTCGACGAACGGGGCAACACGACCGACGTGCCGGTCGACGACGGTGCCGATCGAATCATGGAGGCGGTCATGGACAGCTGGCCGGTCGCGGACGTCCGGGGCGAGAGCGGGTCCAATATCGGCGGTATGTTGAACCGGGCGCGGGCGAGCATGGCGGAGGTGACCGGCCAGCCGGTCGACGCGATCGAAATTCGAGATATCATGGCCGTCGATACGCTCGTCCCTCAGCAGGTCGAGGGCTCGGTCGCCGAGGAACACAGCACCGAAAGCGCGGTGGCCCTCGCCGCGATGGTTAAGACCCAACAGCTCCCGATGGACCAGATCGCCGCGGGCCTCGAAGCCGAACTCGATACGGAGGTCCTCATCCAGGGGATCGAGGCGAACATGGCCGTTCTCGGCTCGCTCACGACCCCCGGGACCGACCACCCGCTGGCGATCCTCGATCTCGGCGGCGGGTCGACCGACGCGGCCTACATGGACGAACAAAGGGCGATCGACTCGATCCACCTCTCCGGGGCGGGCGACATGGTGACGATGATGATCGACTCGGAACTGGGGATCGAGGACCGGGATCTGGCCGAAGCCATCAAGAAACACCCCGCCGCGAAGATCGAGGACCTCTATCGAGTCCGGGAGGAGGATGGTACCGTCTCCTTTCTCGACGAGTCGGTCGAGCCGGAACTGTTCGGGCGAACCGTATTGCTCGAAGACGACGGCGGGATGCGAGCCGTCCCGATCGACGCCTCGGTCGAGGAGATCCGCCGCACCCGCCGCCGGGCCAAACGCAAGGTCTTCGTCGCCAACGCCGAGCGTGCGCTCAACCTGATCACCCCGACCGAAAGCATTCGCCGGCTGCCCTTCGTCGTGATGGTCGGCCGGTCGGCACTGGATTTCGAGATCCCTGAACTCGTCTCCGAAGCGATGGCCGAGTACGGTATCGTCTGTGGCCGAGCGAACGTCCGCTCGGAGCTGGGCCCGCGCAACGCCGTCGCCACCGGGCTCGTGCTCTCACACGTCGGGAGCGGGTCGTATCTCGACTTCGAGATCCCGACCGACCTCTCGACGGCGCTCGAACGCACGACGGCCTGATCGAGCGCGGTCGGGGAGCGTCGGTTACCGATCATCGATCGTCAATCGCCGACTCCACCGGCGAGCTTATGCTCGTGAACACACGACACGGCCTATGAGTGGCTGTCGAGGGCCGATCGAGGGGGACGACGATCTACCACGCGTCCAGGTGTGGATCGCGGGCGACCGGGAGCCGGACCTGCTCGCGGGGATCGAACACGGCCTCGAAGAGGAGGGGGTGCCCTGGGTCGTCCACGAGGCCGAGGGCGAAGGAGTGTCGCTCGCCTACGAAGCGTCGCGCGCCTCCCGGGGGACGAGCCGATCTTCGATACATCCGAACTGACGCCGGCACTCGCCCGGACGCTCGGGTCGAACGCGGCCCGCCTCGCCAAAGGCACTCCACTGACGCCGGTTGAGCGAGCGTAGATCCGACTTCGGTCGATCGCCCCGATCAGTCCACGTCCCAAGCGGCGAGTGCGGCGAACTCCTCGGCGAGGGTTTCGATGTCGTCCGGTTCGAGCATTCCTCGTTCGGTACAGACTCCGGTCACGATGTCGGCAGGCGTCACGTCGAATGTCGGATTCAGTTCTTCGACATCGATTTCGCCAGCGTAGAGCCTCTCTCTTTCCCCGGCTTCGAGATCGGGCTCTGCGGGTAGCTCGGGACTGATCTTCGCGCTCGCGGCGACGACGTAAACCGGAATTCCTTCGTAGGCGGCGGCGATCGCCGCTCCCCTGGTTCCGACCTTGTTCAGTACGCTCCCGTCCGGGTAGATCGTATCGCTACCGACGAGCACCGCGTCGATCGCCCGCTCGCGACTACTGGCACCGCTACCTTCGTTGCCACCTCCATCTCCACCCCGGCCATCCCCGCCACCGCTGCCGAGTGCGTGTGCGACTCCCGCGTCGGCGACGAGCGTTACCGGATGGGTCGAAGCCAATTCGGCCGCGACCGCATGTCCCTCGCCGCCGGGTCTCGATTCGGCGATCACGACCTCGCGGGGCGGGGGCTCCAGTGCTCGGAGCGCTTCGATCACCGTTCCCGATCGCGAGAGCGTGAGCACTCGCGGACCACAGGCGTCCGGACTATCATCATCGGTATCCTCGTCGTTCCCGTCGTTCTCGTCCATCAAAGGTGCCGAGGCTTCGAGATCCGCGAGCGCTTCGGCAGCGACGGCGGCCGCCGCTTCGTCCGCGCTCGCCGCTCGCTCGATCACCTCCTGGGTGGCTGCTTCGACGGCGCTCGGGGTCCGATCGTCGGCCGTCGCCATCGCACGGTTCACCCGGTTGCCGATAGCGACCATGCTCGGGCGAACACTTCGGAGGGCGCGTGCCAATATCGCTAGTTCGGTCCACGGGTCGCCGCCGTCGTCTTCGCCGTCTTCGCCGTTCGCTTCCCGTCGGTCTCGGCCGCGTTGTGCGCGGTCGGCGAGCACGCCGGCACGATCGCGCAACACTGTCAGCGCGCTCGTCGAGAGCGCCGCCGAGCCGCGTTCGCGGTCGGTCGCGATCGTCTCGACGGTCGGGGCGACGCGCTCGTAGGACTCCCGCAGGCCCGGCATCGTCTCGCGGCGGCGGATCTCGGTCGGTCGGAGCCACTCCCAGTCGGTGCCGGACTCGAGCGTGACCTCGCGGGTCGTCGCATCGAACAGGTAGGGGTGGACGACTCGGCGATTCTCGGCTCCGTCTTCCTCACCCCCTCGTCTCTCCTCGACGACGAACGACTCACCGGTGCGAACGAGCGTCAGTTCCCCGTCGAGACCGCTTTGCTCGCGGATCGTTGCTCGGGTTCGTCGATCGAGAGCGTCCCGATCGAACTCACCGTCCGCGTGGCTGGTGAGGCCGGCCCACCGTCCGCCGTTGGCACCAGTCTCGTCGCTCCGGCGCAGTACCAGTACCGCCCCAGCGTTGCGGAGAAGAGCGGTGAGGACGTGTGAGCTATCCATGACAGGGATCGATCGGCGATTTCCTTACTTCTCCCGACCGTGGACGAACCGGGCGTGGTTCGGCTACCGATCGACCGGCGAGGACCGCATCACTGGCGAAAGGACTTCTCCGCTCGGCGACGACCTCCTGGGTATGGTACGAATTGCCGTCTTCGGCGATACACACGTCCCCTCGCGAGCGGACGAAATCCCCGAGTGGGTGTGCGAGGAAGTAGCCGGGGCCGACCACGCGATCCACGCGGGGGACTTCGACGCCGCCGGGTCGTTCGACCGGATCGCGGAGCGCACCCGGGAGCTCACCGCCGTCCGCGGCAACCTCGATCCCGACCTGGGTCTCCCCGAGGTCGCGACGGTCGAACGCGGCGGCGTCGAGTTCGTCGTCACCCACGGCACGGGCGACCTCGACGGCTACGAGGAGCGCGTCGCCGGCATCGTCGCCGAGCACGCGAGCGCGGGGCCGACCGTCGGCGTCGCGGGCCACACCCACCAGCCG
>PXRJ01000054.1 GCA_003021705.1 Halobacteriales archaeon QS_3_64_16 | reverse complement strand
CGGGACGCCGAACTGCGAGTTCTCGCTTGCGACCCGCATATCGCAGTACATCGCGAGGATCAACCCGCCCCCGACGCAGTACCCGTCGATCTTCGCGATCGTCGGCGCGTGACAGTCAAGCGGCGCGCGGTAGACATCGTAGAAGAGCGACTGGCGGTGTTTCTGGTAGGGGTCGTGCTCGGCGGCGGGACCGGCGTACTGGGGGATGTCCGCGCCCGCCGAGAAGGCGTCCTCGCCTTCCCCCGAGAGCACGACCGCGTCGATCGTCTCGTCCATGCTTATCTCCCCAAAGGCCCGCTGGAGATCGAGCATGACCGCGTTATTGAGGGCATTGAGTTTCTCAGGGCGGTGGAACTCGACGTTCGCGATCCCGTTCTCGACGTCGACGGTGATGCTCTCGTAGGTCTCGTAGGGCATAGCTGCCCAACCGAGGCCCGGAGCATAGAACTTTGGCTCGCCTCGTCTCGCCCCGCCGTAGCTCGGTCGACATCGGGACCATCCCACCTAATACTAGTGCAGCATGTAAAACATCCATAAAGTACTTGCCGTCTTCGGCTGGTTACCGCGCAATGAGGTCCAACGGCCGTCGCTGGTGGGTGCCGCTCGTTCTCGCGCTGGTAGTCGTTCTCGCGGGCTGTGGTGGCTCCGGCGGGAGTGATGGAGGGGGCGGGGACGCCAGTGCGGGCGGCGATGTCGGCAGCGAGGCGATGGCAGAGACAGCGGGGGCCGGCGGTGGTGCCGGTAGTGCCGGCGGGGAAACCGACTCAGCCGGCAGCGAGCGAACCGCCGAGGCGATCGGGTCGGAAGAAGTGCTACAGACCGAGCGACGGCAGGCATTGGTACGGACCGGCCGGGTAGCACTCACCGTCGAGAACGTCAGTGCGACCGAGCGCGAGTTGACTCGAGCCGTCCGGGACGCCGACGGGTTCGTGAGTTCCTCGCGCGTCCGACGGGACGATCGGGAAGAGGGAACGGTGGTCACTAGCCGACTCGTCGTTCGTGTCCCTTCGGAGAACTTCTCTACCGTGTTCGCGCGAATCGAGCGCGCGGGCGAAGTGCGCGCGTCGAACACGAGTACCAGGGACGTCTCCGAGCAGCTCGTCGATGTCCAAGCGCGCCTCGAGAACCTCCGGGCACAGCGCGAGCGACTGCGGGGGCTCTACGCCCAGGCCAACGATACCGAGGCCCTGCTCGCGATTCAGGAGCGTCTCTCGGAGGTACAATCACGGATCGAGCGCCTCGAAGCCCGACAGCAGTCCCTCCGGCGGCAGGTCGCGCTCTCGACGATCGTCGTCGATCTCGCCGAACCGCTCGCCGGGCCGAAGGACCGGAGTCGGGCGTGGTACGACACCGGCGTCCTGGCAGCCGTGCTCGACTCCTTCGGCGGTGTCGGAACGGTGTTGCGGGCGATCGTCGTCGGCCTCGCGTACGTCCTGCCCTACCTACTCGTCTTCGGCGTCCCGATAGCAGTACTCGCCTACCTGCTTCGATATCGACGTCGAGGGGAGAAGCGGGATACGGCGTAAGGAACGTGACGGAACAGGCCGGCAGGCGAGCAGGAATCGGTCGACGACCGGCCGCCGGACGTTCGATCGTCGGGAATCCGATCGCGTTCGGTAGCGTCCCACAACGCGTTTGACGGCGGCAAGCGACCGCCGGGTATGGCAGACGCTACCGACAACGCGGGACCGCTTTCCGGCGTGCGTGTGCTCGACTGTACCCAGATGCTCGCTGGTCCCTACACGACCCAGCTACTCGCCGACCTCGGTGCGGAGGTCCTGAAAGTAGAACGCCCGGAGGTCGGGGATCTCACCCGGTCGATCGAGCCCGAATTAGGTGAGTCGGGCATGACGAGCTATTTCGCCTCGCTCAATCGGGGCAAACGGAGCGTCGAACTCGATCTATCGAGCGAGGACGGCGCAACGACCTTCCTCGCACTGGTCGAGAGTGCCGATGTCGTCGTCGAGAACTACCGGCCGGGGACGATGGATAAGTGGGGGCTCGACTACGAGACGCTCGCCGAGTACAACGAAGAGGTCATCTATTGTTCGATCTCGGGATTCTTACCCGGTCCCTACCGTGACCTGGCTGCGTTCGACATGGTTGCCCAGGCATTGAGTGGAACGATGTCGATCACCGGCGAGGCGGAAGGGCCGCCCGTCCGCTCGGGGCTGCCGATCGGCGACCTCTCGGCGTCGATGTACGCCGCGGTTTGTATCCTCACAGCACTCTTTGCCCGCCCACAGCAGGGCGGCACCCACATCGAAGTCCCACTGTTCGAATCACTTGTCGCCTTGCTTTCCGAGCGGGCAGGGTGGTCCTTCGCGACCGGCGAGGCCTACCCGCGGTTGGGGACCGCTCATCCGACGCTCGAACCCTATCGCGTCGTCGCGACCGCCGACGACCCGCTTGCCCTCGCGGTCGCGAGCGATGGCACCTACGAACAGCTCTGTGAAGCGCTCGATCGTCCCGATTTAGCAACCGACGAGCGCTTTGCGACCAACGCCGCCAGAATCGAACACCGGGAGGCACTCACCGCCGAACTCGAGGACGTCTTCGCCGAGCGCGGGGCCGAGGAGTGGTTCTCGGTGCTGCGCGAGGAAGGCGTGCCCGCCGCGCCGGTCAAGAACACGAGAGAGGCCTTCGCGGACCCCCAGCTTCGCGAGTCGGAGGTGGCGAGCGATCTGGAACTCGGCGGGGTCGACTTACCGCTGGTTACCTTCCCCGCGCAGTTCTCGAACGCCGCGACCGGGACCGACCGGCAGCCCCCGGAGTTAGGCGAGCACACCGAGGACGTACTCGAAGGGTTAACCTCCACACCGGAGGGGAAGGATGACGAGGACGAGACGGACGGATCGCCCACGAGCGCAAGGGGGAAATCGGACCGATAGCTTTTGCCCGCCCCGTCACGTTCGTTCGGTATGGAACTCACGGCCGAGCAGCGGGCGATCCGGGATCTCGTTCGGGAGGTCGCACGCGAGGAGATCCGGCCCGGTGCCGCCGAGGCCGATCGAAAGGGGGAATTCCCCGAAGACGCCTGGGAAGCATTAGCAGAAATCGATTTCACCGGGCTCACGACGCCCGACGCCTATGGTGGATTCGACGCCGACCGGCTGACCTACAGCGTCGTCAACGAGGAGCTCGCCCACGGTTCGCTCGCGGTCGCCACCGCGCTTTCAGTGCACTGTCTCGCGACCGCCTGTATCGCCGAGTTCGGTTCCGAAGCCCAACGTGAGCGCTGGCTGCCGGCAATGAGCGAGGGACGACCGGTCGGGGCCTTCGCGCTGTCGGAACCCCACGCCGGGTCGAACCCCGCGGGGATGAGTACCGAGGCGAGACGCGAGGGCCAGCAGTACGTGCTGAACGGCGATAAGCAGTGGATCACCAACGGTTCTCGAGCTGGTGTCGCGATCCTCTTCGCAAAGACCGACCGCCAGGACCCGAACTCGATCACCCAGTTCCTCGTCCCGATGGATACCAGGGGTGTGGAAGTCGGCAAAAAAGAGGAGAAACTCGGGTTGCGCGCGAGCGACACCACGTCGCTGACGTTCGACAACGCTTGGATCCCCGCCGAGAACCGATTGACCGAGGAGGGACGGGGGCTGGCCGCGGCGCTATCGATCCTGACCGGCGGGCGGATCGGGATCGCCTCCCAGGCAGTAGGCGTATCCCAGGCCGCTCTCGACGCCGCAGTGGAGTACGCTGGCGATCGCGAACAGTTCGACCAACCGATCGCGGACTTCCAGGCGATCCGGCACAAGGTCGCAGAGATGCACACGCGCACGCAGTCCGCCCGCCTGCTGACCCGGGATGCCGCCCGCAAGGACGACGCGGGCGAGGATATCAGAACCGAAGCGAGTATGGCGAAGTACGCCGCGAGCGAGACGGCCGTCGACGTGGCGAACGAGGCGATCCAGATCCATGGCGGCTATGGCTACACGACCGATTTCCCGGTCGAGCGATTCTATCGGGACGCGAAGATCACCACGATCTACGAGGGTACCACCCAGGTCCAAAAGGACGTCATCGGCCGCGAGCTACTGGAGTGAGGCAGGTTGGAAATGAATGAGACGGAGAGGGTTGCTATCGACGAGGCGGTGAGCGCCAACGCGCTCGACGCGATAGTCTACGACCTCGACGGGACCCTCGTGCGCCTGGCCGTCGACTGGGGAGCCGTCGCCAGCGACGTCGATCGGGTGCTTCGGAACCAGGGCGTCGACCCGCCCGAGGGCCTCTGGACGATGCTCGAGTTCGCCGATAGTAATGGCTACCGCGAGGTCGTTGAGGCAACGATCGCCGAGCACGAACGCGAGGGAGCACGACGCTCCGAACGCCTGGCGCTCGCCGCTGCCCTCGCCGAGGAAATAGAACAGGAGAGAGGCGAACGGGGGGACGACGACGAGCGAAGCGAGAGGTCGGAGATTCCGATCGGGATCTGCTCGCTCAACTGCGAGTCGGCCTGCCGGCTCGCATTGGAGACCCACGAACTCGCCGACCGGGTTGGGAGCGTCGTCGGCCGCGATTCCGTCTCGACGTACAAACCCGATCCCGAACCCCTACTGGCGACGATCGAAGCCTTGGGGGCGACGCCCGAGCGAACCCTCTTCGTGGGTGATTCCGAACGCGACGAGCGAACCGCCGCCCGCGCTGGCAGTCGTTTCGCCTACGTCTCCGAACTTCGTTCCGACGGTGGGGAGTGAGGTTCCGGGGACGCCGCCGACTCGCCGTCTCGATTGCCGTCCTGCTCGGTGTCGCCGACGTTGCCGGCGTCGTCTCGATCGTCCTCGGAGTCGAGGTCGGAATCGGGACCACTCTGGTTCTCACCGGTCTCCCGGCGCGCGTAGAGAAAGGCCCCGATCGCGACGACGAGCCAGACGATCGCGCCCACCCGGATCGCGAAGCTCGCTCTCGCTTCCCAGGTTGGCAGGGTCGCCGGGATCGACGCGAGCGCGACGATCGGTGCGCCGAGAAGTATAGTGAGGACGAACGTCGTCTGCATCACCCAGGTAAAATCGACCCCTTCCGGGTCGGTCGTCTCGACGGGATCGGGCACACCCGGGCTTCGGTGCTGGGGGCGATAAGCGTTCGCGATCGAGGTCGGAACCCGACGGTCCGGGGCTTCGCTCCCGTGTCCTCTCCTCCCTCCTCGTCGGTCGAATCGCGCTTTCTCACGCATATCGAAGCGGGCACACAGCACATCGTCGAAGCCCACGGCCCCCACGAGGCGATCCGGCCCGGCGAGGAGTGCCCGCTTTCGGAGACCTACTGCTGGGAGACGATAGATTCGGAGGACCCAACGACCGCCCGCTACGCCGCCGAGGCCGGCTGAGAGGACGATCCGGCGTACGAACGCTTCGGGCTCGAGACGTACGTGGGCGCGACGCTCGTCGCCAACAACGTGGTCTACGGGACGGTCCGTTTCGCCGATCGGTCCCCTCGGGAGCGGGAGTTCTCGAGCCTCGAACTGGCGTTCGTCGATCTCCTGGTCGGCGGAACCCAGGGCATCCTCGAGCGCCGCGAACACCAACAGGAACTCGAAGGCCAGAACGAACGCTTGGGTGAGTTCGCGAGCGTGGTCAGTCACGACCTCCGAAATCCCCTCACCGTCGCGGACGGCTATCTCGAAGTGGCCCGCGAGAGTGGCGAGGACGCACACTTCGAGAAGATCGCGACCGCACACGACCGAATGGGAAGTCTCATCGAGGACGTGTTGGCTCTCACCCGTCAGGGCAAGGCGGTCGGCGACGTACGACCCGTATCACTATCGAACATCGCCGAAGCGGCCTGGAACACAGTCGAGACGAACGACGCGGAACTGGTCACTGATGGAGAACTCGAGACGGTCGAAGACGACGCGAGCCGCCTCGAACAGCTCTTCGAGAACCTCTTTCGGAACGCCCTCGAGCACGGGGGGAAGAGCGTGACCGTACGGGTCGGACGCTCGGAGCGGGGCTTTTTCATCGCGGACGAGGGCCCAGGCATCCCTGAAGACGAGCGCGAGTCGGTCTTCGAGCACGGCCACACTACCAGCGCCGAGGGCACCGGCCTCGGCCTCTCGATCGTCGCGACCATCGCCGAGGCTCACGGCTGGACCGTTGCGGTCAGCGAAAGCGAGAGTGACGGTGCCCGCTTCGAGATCGAGCTGTAACCCCGCCGCTCCCCGCCTCGAGAGCGACCCCGTTTCTCGCAGCGCCGACCCCGTTCCGATAGCGATCGCCCAGTCGCGGACTCGGAGAGAACGGACACGTTTAATCACGGTCGGGGACCGACACCGGCTATGCCCAGAACGGTCCGGGACTTCCGCGCCGACACCGACGAACCTCTGACGATGCTGACCGCCTACGACGCGCCGACCGCCGCGATCTGCGAGGCAGCCGGGATCGACGCCCTCCTGGTCGGTGATAGCGTCGGGAACGCCGCCTTGGGCTATGACTCGACGCTACCGGTTACCGTCGAGGAGATCGCGAGTCGCACCGGCGCGATTTCCCGGGCCACCGAAGAGCCCCTCGTTATCGCCGATCTGCCCTTTCTCAGCTTCGGCGTTGAGGAAGCACAGAGTATTCGGAACGCCGGCCGGATGGTCAAGGAGGCAGGCGCGAACGCCGTCAAGATCGAGAGCGGTTCTCACACGGTGTCGCTTACCGAACGCCTCGTGGAACTCGGAATCCCAGTACTAGCTCACCTCGGGCTCACCCCCCAACGCGTCAACGAACTGGGCTACGCTCAGCAAGGGGACTCCGAGGAGACTGCCGAGCGGATCGCGGAACTCGCATGCGAACACGAGCGGGCCGGGGCCTTCGCGCTCGTACTCGAACACGTCCCCGAGGACCTCGCTCGCGAGGTGACTGAGGAGCTCTCGGTACCCACGATCGGCATCGGTGCCGGTCCAGGTACCGATGGCCAGGTACTGGTCGTCGACGACGTTATCGGCCTCTCGACACGTTCCCCGCCCTTTGCCGAATCCTTCGGGGACGTTCGCGGGGAGATGGAAGGAGCGATCGGGACCTTTGCCGAGCGGGTCTCGGAGGGAGCCTTCCCGGCTGAAGAGGACAGCAGCGACGCCGAAGTCGAGGATGACGCTGCGCTATAGACGGTCGAGAGCGCTCCTGGAATCGACGAAAAGCAGCGATCGGCGATCGGTCGGGTTGGCGACGGTGGGTTCGACGTCGCCGAGTGCCTCTCATCGGTGGACGATCGCGACGTCGGTCTCTAGATCGCCGAGGCGCTCGAAGGTCGGCGAGGAGAAAAAGCGCGACGCCGCGCTGCGATCCGTACTCGCGCCAAGCACCACCAGATCGTACTCGGCGGCGTTCGCCTCGAGGAACTCCTCGATCGAGGCCTGTGGGACGCGGGTTTCTACGTGCTGGGTACAGGTCTCGACGAGATCCGAAAGCATCCGCTCGGCGTCCCGCCGTTGTTCGGGCTCGTCGATGCAGTGACAGACGCTGACGTCACAGTGATTCGTCGAGAGCCGTTCGGCGAAGTCGATCATGGTGTGGGAAACGGCGTTCGCGCCGCGCACAGCCACCAGGACGCGAGACCACTCCCCGCGGCCGTCGACCGATTGGTGGGCGAGCGTGTCGACCTCCCCCTTGAACAGTTCCCTGACGAAGGGGCCGAGACTGTTCCCTTCGGTCTCGTAGGGGGTAACGATGAGATCACAGTGTTGCCTGCGTGCGGTGTCTAACACCAATTTCGCCCGCCTGTCGTCGCCGCCGACGACCGCCACCTCACAGGGAACGCCGATCTCCTGCTCGATCCGCTTCGCACACCCCTCGAGCTGTTCGGCGGCGTTCGTAACTACCCCCTCGACCCGATCGCTCGGCGAGCGGTCCTCGATGCGATCGCGGGCGAGTGCGTTCGCCATCGTCTCGTCGTTGACGGCTACGCTCCCGCCGTTCCCGGTCTCCGCGTTCTCCCTGTCTTCTCTGCTCCGCGAGTCGGACCCTCTCTCCGTGGTCGTCGATTCCTCCCCGTTCGAACGCGGGTCGCCCTCGATTCCTTCCTCACCACCGGAACGGTCAGGACCGGAGTCGGCGAACCCGCTTTGCCCGCCGTCGGCACTGATTTCGGTCGTTATCCCGGGCGTGGTGTGTGCCGTCGGCTCCTCGAGGTGGTCGCGCTCGGCGCGGGCGATCTCACTGTCGCCGACGATATCGAGCAGAACGACCTTCCCGACGTCATGCGCCGCGGCGAGTCGCGCGCCTAAGAAGGCGGTTGCGACGCGGTGGGCCCCGCGCATCGGGACGAGAACGTGATCGTCGCCTTTCGTCGACTGGTAGAGGTACTGGGCGCGCTGCTCGTAGACCCAGTGGTGCCAGGCCAGATAGACCCCGGCGACGAGCGTCGTCGAAAGGGCGACGCTGAGTACGTAGGCTAACTCCGAGCCGGAGACGAGGACGAGCAGTGCCGTCGAGAACGCCGAGGGATGCTCAACGTCCAGTCCCCAGGCGACGACGCCGGTCAGGGCGATCCCGAAGGCCGCCGCCGCGGCGTGGACCTCGAGTGCTTCCGGCGGGACGTGATACCAGTACTTCGCGAAGCCTACCAGTGCGATCCACCCACAGAGCGCCCCGACGGTCATCCCACCGATGAACCGGCGCGGCTCGGCGTACCGGTTCTCGGGCGAAGCGAACAGCGCATAGGTGCCCGACGCCAGGGGTGGGAACAACAGGAAAGGAAGCACGTCGACCAGATTGGCAACGTAGGTAATCACCGCGATCAGGAGCGGAACGAACACCAGCATCGAGAGGTGCAACAGGTTCTGTGTCCGCTCGAGCCATTCGCGGAACTCGCCGAATTCGCGGCGTTCGATCCGTTGACAACGGCGATATAGAGTAGAGAGACGCGAGCGCAGCGAGTCCATGCGAGTATGTACCTATCCCGTCTAAAAGTGGCTTTCCCTGTAATCGCGTGGTCCGCTCGATCCTTCACGAGCGGGTTGGCTCCCGGCTACCGACGGGCGTGGGACCGACGCGGCCGCGAGAATAGTTACGAATCCTACAGCTCCAGCGCCGCGTTGAGTGCGATGGAAATCGCTCGTTCGACGTTGTCCCTTGCCTTCGCGGGGAGTTCCTCGTCGTCGGTCTCGCCCTTCTGGGTGCCTTCGACGAGATTGCCGTCGACCGTACAGATCGCCCCGGCCCGTAGGCCCTTCCGGCGGGCGAGCGCGAAGATCGCCGCCGCCTCCATCTCGACACAGAGCAGTCCGGCCCCTTCCCAGTCCTCAACGACACCCGCAGTTTCGGCGTAGAAGGCATCGTCGGTCGCGATCGGCCCGACATGGACGGCGTCCCCGCGTGCCTTCGCCGCATCAACGAGTGCTCGCACGATCGAAAAGCCCGCGACCGCCGGAACGGATTTCGCCTCGTAGCGCGCGGTCGTCCCCTCGTCTTTGGCCGCGCCGGTCGCGATCACCATGTCGCCGATCTCGATGCCTTCCTGCACGGCACCGGTCGTTCCGACCCGAAGGAAGCTCTCGACGCCGACCTTCGAGAGTTCCTCGATAGCGATCGCCGCCGAGGGCGCGCCGATCCCCGTCGAACAGATCGTTACTGGTTGCTCGTCGTAGACGGCGTTGACGACTTCGTACTCGCGATTCCGCGCGACCGTTTCTGTGTCCTCACACTGGGCAGCGATGCGATCGACGCGGCCGGGATCACCAGGCAAAAGCGCGACATCGTGAACGTCGCCGGATTCGACGAGCAGGTGGGGTTGTTTGGCCATAGCGGCGCTGGCGGGACCCGGGCTGAAAACTCACCCGTTTCCGCGATTCGATCGTGAAAATTTCGTTATGACTACGAACGGTTTTTATTCCATTAACCCGAATCGCCTATCGATGGGGCCCCGCGTCTCCCTCGTGATTCGAGTGCTCCTGCTCGTTTGTGTCGTCGCCACCCCGGCGACGGCGCTCGCCGGGCCCGGGAGCGAGGCGGGCGCGGTCGATAGAACGGGCGGAGCGGACGAAATAGGCGCACCCGCTGGAGCGATGGCAGGGCCTGTCGGGCCGGCGGACGAGGCGACCGGACGACCCGCGTCGGGACCGTCGGCAGCGGCGTCACTACCCTCGGCTGAGACGGTCGGGACAATCGGGACGATCGGGACAGTCACCCAACAGACCGCCGCGCCGGAATCGGCACCGGGGGTCTCGATCGCCGTCGAGCGCGTTACCCCGACGACGCTCGCCATCAGGGTGCGCTACGACCTACCGGCGTCGGTTCGGGACCTGCGGGTCGTGACGGGCGAGACCGAGATCCGTGGGACCGAGGGCTTCGAGCGCTGCGAGTCGAACCGGCTGTGTTGGGACGAGTCCACCAGCGAACCGACGTTCTCGGTTCGGTACGATCTGGAGCGATACACCGAGGCATCCACTGGGATCCTCAACGATTCGGTCGCGTTCGTCCCTGCACCACGACTTTATACGGTCTGGCGCACCTCGGAGGATCGTCGGACGGCCCCGCTGTTCGCGAAACGCCGGTATGATGCCTACGACGTCGCCGGGGAACGGACCGTCCTCGCGAACGCGATGGTCTTTCACGGTCCTCATGCCGAGTACGAGCGGGTGACCGAGGACGGGACGACCTTTCGACTGGTCGTCCCCGAGGGAACACGCCTCGGCCCTTCTCGCGAGCGGCTGTTCGACGCTCTCTCGAGCGCCTCGCGGGACCTCGATATCGGCGGGACCGATCGAGAAGTGATCGTCGTCGCGCTCGCCGGTCGCTCGCGGGCGAGTACCGTCGGGCTCGCTGGCGCGACGGTCGGAAACGCTTACTGGGCGCGTGCCGGATCGTCGCTATCGAGCGTCCAGAACGTCTGGCTCCACGAGTACGTCCACACCCGTCAGCGCTTCGCCGATCGCGGGCGGGCGATGGAGTGGTTCGTCGAGGCAAGCGCGGAGTACTACGCCGCTCGCCTCGCCTACGAACTCGATCTGGTGAGCGGCCTCGAGTACGAGTGGCGGTTCACATCCCACCGGGTGAGCGCGAGCGAGAGCACCCTGGCCGAGCCGGCGACCTGGGAGCGTCCGACCGTCCCCTACCGAAAGGGAACACTGGTCCTCGCAGCGCTCGATACGGAGATCAGGAATCGGACGGACGGCGAGCACACCCTAAAAGACGTCTTCCGGCGGCTCAACCGCGACGACCGGCGACTCACCTACCCGCGGTTCGTCGCGACCGTCGTCGCGGTGAGCGACGCTCCCGAGCTAGAAGAGTGGGTCGATCGCTACGTCAAAGGTTCCCCCACCCCCCAGTACGAGCCCCGCGAGCCGGAGGGTCGGCTGCCGAACCCGCCGCGGATAAACGAGGTCGCCGCACTGATCCCGACGACGCCGCTCGGATTCGGTGTCACGGCGATCGGGCTGGTAATCGCGACGATGCTCACCGTCGGCGTGCTTTCGACGATCGGCCGCGCGCTGTGGCGACTGATCGGGGCGATCTTCGACGCACTCGGCTGGCTCGCCGACGTTCTCTCGGGGCGGCGACGGTAGAACGGATCTACCGTGATTGTCCTGCTCGATGGAAAGTGAAACAGTCGGCAGGCGGACGAGTAGCGAGGGACCGGAGGTCCCTCGGACCTTGTGAGCGGGCCTACGGCCCGCGAACAGATGACCGGAGGGAACGAGCGGCTTTTTAGCGTAGACTTTTGCTGGCCCCGCAGCGAGCGTAGCGAGCGAGGACGCCAGGAAAAAGGTACTATTGGAACGCTACGGGTTCGGTCGCACTCTCCTCGTCGGTGATCTTCTCTAAGGCCGAGCGGAAGTCCTCCATATTGATCTCGGTGCGTTCGTCCCGCACTGCGAACATACCAGCCTCGGTCGTGAGGCTCTCGATCTCCGCACCGCTCAGATCCTCGGCCTCGACGGCCAGCGCCTCGAAGTCCACGTCCTCGTTGAGGTTCATATGACGGGTGTGGATCTTGAAGATGAGTTCGCGGCCCACTTCGTCGGGTTTGGGGACCTCGATGAGGCGATCGAAGCGACCCGGCCGCAAAATAGCGCGATCGAGCATGTCGAAGCGATTCGTCGCGGCGATGATACAGATATCCCCTCGCTCGTCGAAGCCGTCCATCTCGTTGAGCAGCTGCATCATCGTCCGCTGGACCTCTGCATCCCCGGAGGTCTTCGACTCGGTGCGGGTGGCGGCGACCGCGTCGATCTCGTCGATGAAGATGATCGCCGGCTCGTTCTCCGAAGCGAGTTCGAAGAGATCCCGTACCAGACGAGCTCCCTCGCCGATGAATTTTCGAACTAGCTCCGAGCCGGCCATCTTGATGAAGGTGGCGTCGGTCTGGTTCGCGACCGCTTTCGCGAGCATCGTCTTGCCGGTCCCGGGCGGACCGTGAAGCAGGACGCCGGTGGGTGGATCGATGCCGACCTCGTCGAACTGGTCGGATTCGAGCAGTGGCATCTCGACGGCTTCGCGCACCTCGCGGATCTGGTCGTCGAGTCCTCCGATGTCCTCGTAGGCCATCTGGGGGCTGTGATCGACCTGCATCGCTTGAGCGCGGGCGTCGGTCTCCGCGGAGAGGGTCGTCTGGATCGAGAAGGAATCGTTGACCGCGACCCGATCGCCGGCTTCGAGTTCTTCGCGTAGCCGGGGGGCGACCTCGGTGAGGATTTCCTGGTTGGTGCCGTGCTGTTTGACGACGACGCCCTCGTTGTCGGTTACCTCCTCGACCGTCGCGACGTACAGCGAAGAGGTCTTGAGCGCGCCGTTCTCGCGTTCGAGCTGGTCGACTTCCTCCTGGAACTCCTCGCGACGGTCCTCGGCGATCTCGAGTTGTTCGTCGAGTTCGTCGTTGACCTGGGCGATCGTGAGGAAGTGCTCTCGGAGTGCTTCGAGGCGTTCCTCGGCGGACATCTCGGGATCTAAGTCCAATCGCGGCCGATCCGGGATGGAGGGACTGCGTGACATTTGACGACGGCACTACGGCACAGACCTAAAAGTGCCTTTGGGTCACGGCCGCCCCCTCATGCACCGAAGGTCGGCTTCCAGCTTGAGGGCGGAATCATCGCCGGGTAGACGGATCGATGGGCGATCGAACGAAGGACCCTATTACGCGCCGCGCGGCCTGTGTCGCTCGGCGGACGCCGGCGGGGCCTCAGCCGAGATCGGCAAACGCCGAGAGCCGCTCGTCGTACTCCGAGATCGCCGCCTCGATCAGGGTCGAGGAAGTGACGTCGACGCCGGCGTCGGCGAGTAACTCGACCGGGTAGGCCCGTGATCCGCGCCGGAGGAATTCCCGATACCCCTCGGCGGCGGGCTCACCTTCTTCCAGGATCTTCCGGGAGAGGGCAAGTGCGGTGCTGATCCCGGTGGCATACTGGTAGACGTAGTACGCCCGGTAGAAGTGGGGGATACGCATCCACTCGCGGGCGATCCGGTCGTCGATCGCGGCGGGTTCGTAGTAGGTACCCTTGAGATCCCCATACACGTTGTCGAGACGATCGGGTGTGAGCGCTCCGCCCTCGCGTTCGATCTCGTGAGCCCGGAGTTCGAATTCGGCGAACATCGTCTGACGGAAGAGCGTCGAGCGCACCCGTTCGAGATACTCGTCAAGGACGTGTTCGCGCAGCCGGTCGTCCTCGAGGGTATCGAGGAGGTGCTCGGTGAGGAGGGCTTCGTTCAACGTGCTCGCGACCTCCGCGACGAAGATCTCGTAGCCGCTGTAGACGTACGGTTGGGCCTCGCTCGCGAGTTCGCTGTGGAGCGAATGGCCGAGTTCGTGCGCGAGGGTGTACATCGAGGCGATGTCGTCCTGATAGTTCATCAGGATGAAGGGTTGGGAGTCATACGTCCCACTGGAGTACGCGCCCGACTGTTTGCCCGCCGATTCGTAGACGTCGACCCACCGCGAATCCAACCCGGTCGCTAGTCGTTCCTGATAGTCCTCGCCCAGCGGCGCGACCGCCTCGATCACGTACTCCGAGGCGTCCTCGTAGGGGATTTCGGGCTCCTCGCTTGCTGCCATCGGCGTGTAGAGATCCCACATCCGGAGTTCCGAAACTCCAAGCGAGTCGCGCTTGAGTTCGGCATGGCGATGGAGCGGTTCTAAGTTACTCCGAACGGTTGCGACGAGCGTATCGTAGACGTCGATGGGCACGTTCGCGCTGTCCAGCGCGGCCTCGCGAGCGCTGTCATAATAGCGAGCCTGGGCGTGTTTCCGGTCGGCCTTCACGCTATTGCGGTAGGCGGCACCGACGCTGTTGCGCACTCCTTCCCACTCGTCGTAAAACTCCTCGTAGACCGTCCGGCGGAACTCCCGATCGGGGCGCTTCTGGAGTTTGGTGAAGTTACTCAGGGTGATCTCGATCGACTCGCCAGCGGGGTCCTCGACCACTGGGAAAGACATGTCGGCGTTTGCGAGCAGGTTGTAGACCTCTCCGGTACCTCCGGTGACCTCGCCGAGTTCCGAGAGGAGCTCCTCTACTTCGGCCGAGCGGGTGTGGGGTTTCATCCGCAGGACGTCGTCGAAGTAGTGCTCGTAGGTCTCTAGTTCCGGTTCGCGCTCGACGAAGCCCTCCAGATCGTCGCGATCGAGCGCCTGGAGTTCGGGCTCGAAAAAACTCGCTGCACTGGCGGCCTCGCTCGCGAGCGACTGGGCCCGGGCCGCGAGTGCCTGGTAGTCCTGATCCCGGGTGTCCTCGTCGCGGCGCATCCGCGCGTAGGAAGCGACGTTCGCCACCCCCCGCATGAGCTCCTCGCGCGTTTCGAGCACCGACAGCAACGTCTCGGGATCGTCGGTGACCTGGCCTTCGTAAGCACGCAGGTCCTCGAGACGCTCGGAGACGTCCTCGTAGGCTGCCTCCCAGTCTTCGTCGCTCGCGAAGATGTCCTCGAGATCCCAGGTGTACTCGTCGGCGATCTCGTTCCGGGCGGGTACCGAACTCATATCCGGGCAAGGGATCGGGGCAATAAAACTCGCCCGGCATCGGTATAGGACCAACGGACCACTCGCCCGACCGACGCCATCGCTTCGATCACCTCGAGACAGTAGTTTCGAGTGCAATAGCGGCCCAAAGAACTACGTAGGAAGACGATGATATGTACTCACGTGGCTTCCGCAAGCGCCGATCGAAACGTTCGCGTCGACCTCGCGACGCTTGTGGGGTTCGGACTGGCTGGGCTGGCTCTCTACGCCGGTATCCGTGACCTCTCGCTCGTGCAACGCCTGCTGGAGATGCCCTACGTACAGGGTATCGACGTCCTGTTCGTCGCGCCGGAAGTACTGACCGGCCTGCTCCTTCCGGCGATCGGGCTGGTCGTTCTCGGGGTCGCGCTCGGCTACGCCGCCCTCTTCGATCGCCGGTCGCGGTCGGTCGCGTTCGTCGTTGCCCTCACGACCCTCTTGTTGTACTGGTCGGCGGGCGTCACCTTCGCCGCGACCGCAGTTGCCCTCGCGGGTGCCTTCGCCGTTTTGGAACTGGTCTCGATGCGCGCCCGCGCCAGCGGCAACTGATCGACCGCCACGGTAGCCGCTCTTTTCACTGCGGCCGTCCTCCCGAGGCGTATGCGAGACAGATCCGTCGACGCACTCGTCGGCCGTGCCTGGCGCGATACGTTCTCCTGGGAGTTTCTCACTGCACTCACCGAGACCGGCGACCGGCTCGGCGGCGGTCCCGGCGAGCGCCGCGCCGCCGATCTCCTGATCGAAGCCTTCGAATACGCGAACACCGATCCGGCGATCGAACCCTTCTCGATGCAACGCTGGCAACGAGGGAAGACTTCCCTCACCGTTCGCGTCCCTGCCGCCGACGGCGAGGACCAGGGTGCCGCCGACGCCACTGGCAAGCATAACGACTCCGCCGGATCCACGGGTTTCGGTGGTTCCAGTGAGAGTCCCTTCGCTCGCGAGGGGTCGATCGAGCGCTACTTCGAAGCGTCCGCGCTTCCTTACTCACCGGCCGGCGACGTTCGGGGACGGCTCGTCAACGTCGGGAACGGGACGCCCGCGGAGATCGACGCCGCTGATCTCGAAGGTGCGATCGCCGTGACTGGGACGACGACGCCATCGGGCCAGCGTTACGTCCATCGCATGGAGAAGTTCGGCCACGCGGTCGAAAGTAGTGCCGTAGGGGTTCTGTTCGCTAATCACGTTCCCGGGCAGCTACCGCCGACCGGAAGTCTGAGGTTCGATCTCGAGGCCGACGCGCCCGGCGTCGGGGTCTCGGCGGAGACCGGCGCGTGGCTACGGGAGTACGCCGGACAGGGCGGCGAGGCGACTCTAGAGGTCGAGGCCCGGACCGAGGCGGGCACGAGCCGGAACGTGGTGGGGACCATCGGTCCCGACACCGAGGAGGAGATCGTGGTGCTGGCTCACTACGACGCTCACGACATCGCCGAGGGGGCGCTCGATAACGGCTGTGGGGTCGCCGTGCTCGTGACCGCCGCACGCTTGCTGGCCGGCTTCGATCTCGACAGGAAAGTTAGAGTCGTCGCGACGAGCTGTGAGGAACTCGGGCTGATCGGCGCGGAAGCACTCGCCGATTCGCTCGCTCTCGATCGGGTGAAAGCCGTGGTGAACATCGACGGTGCCGGCCGATTTCGAAATCTACAGGCCATCACCCACGGTTCGACGGACCTAGGAGATCTCGCGACCGGCGTGCTCGACGACGCGGGGCATCCACTCGCTCTCGAAACGTCCCCTCATCCTTACAGCGATCACTGGCCGTTCCTGCGCGAGGGCGTGCCTACAGTTCAGTTCCACAGCGAACGACCCGGATCGAGCGGTCAGTGGGAACGGGGCTGGACGCACACCCGCGCGGATACCCGCGAGAAGGCAGATCCCAGGGATCTGCGCGAACACGCGATTCTGCTCTCGCTTTTCCTCGGTGAGCTGGCCAGCGAGGAAGTCGGAATCGATCGGGTTCCACCCGCTGAGACCAGTGAGCGCCTGCGGGAGGTCGGCGCGGAACCGGGGATGCGTGCAGCGGGTATCTGGCCGGCAGAGTGGTAAGACGATCGGTTAGCGGTGGCTATCGAACGTTGTCGGCGACCGTGCTGGCCACGCGCGCTCGGGTCGCGTGCTCGATCCGCCGTCGCTCGAAGACCTCGCGAGCGCTCGCGGCCGCCTCCCGATCGACTGCGAACTCGACGCCAGGATACCTGACTTCGGTGAGCACGAGCGGGGAGGCCGGTGCCGGGCCGACCCCTGCCCCGCCGTCGAGTCGCTCCGCCGAGAGCGCCCGTTCGACGCGTGTAAATGGCACCTCGCCGGTCGCCACCGAGCGGACGAGTGCGACGAGCTGGCGAACCAACTGCTTCGAGAACCCCTCAGCACGAACCCGGAGTACGAAGAACGGAGCCTCGGTGTCGCTCTCCAGGTCCGTCTCGAGCGTTCGGGTCGTATTTCGCTCGTCGGGCGTCAAGTTGTGGCAGTCGTGGGTTCCCGAGAGCGCGTCGAGCGCCGCTCGCAGGCGATCGCCATCGACCTCGGGGGCGTGCAGGTGGTAGGTGTATTCCCTGCTCGTCGCGTCGTGAGTCGCGTGAAAGTCGCTCGGAACGTCGGCGCTCGCCCACGCTCGGATCGCTCCCGGGAGTTCGGCGTTTAGTGCTCGCGGCGTACACCACCCCGGACACCGGAGCCCGATCGTCTGGGCGAGCGCCGAAACACCCCTATCGGTACGTCCGGCCGCAGCGTAGCCCGCAGGTTTCCGAGCGCTCTCCTCGAGGATACCGAGTGCCCGCAGCGCGTCGAAGAGCTCGTCCTCTACCGTCTCGACGTCGGGCTGGCGCTGGAACCCCCAGTAGCCCTGGCCGTCGTACGCGATCCGGAACGCCCGCATCGACGGCCGGTCGATGCCTGCCTCCTCCATGCCCATCTACCCTCCGGACTCGATCGTCGGTTCGGCCTCGGGCGCTGGGAAGGTAATACTGCGCTCCTCGCTATCGATCACGATCGGTGCGCCGAGCGACAGGGGGAGGTTCGGTGCGGTGTGTCCGAAGTCCAGATCGAAGACGACGGGCAGCGACTCGGTGTATTCGTCGACGACGCGCGCAATCGTCTCTCGCTGGTCTCGCCGGTAGTCCTCCCGGTCGCTCAGGGTCCCACCGGGAGTCTCCGGACGGCCGACGAGGACCGCGCCGAGGTCCGCGAGCACGCCGCGCTCGCCCAGTACCGTGAAGAAGCGCTCGACTTCAGCGGGGTTTGGCACCTCGCCGGAGGTCTCGACGGCGAAGACATCTCCCGGGTCGAGCACGGCCGGGAAGGGAGTATCCGCGAGCATGAGCTGCGATTCGAGCATAGCGAAACAGCCCCCCAGGACCGATCCTCGGATCTCTCCGGCAGGGTTGTGCCAGATCCAGCCCTCCCCGGGGAACCACTCGCGGGGTTCGTTGCTCCCCAAGTCGTCGTACTCGTCGGTCCACTCGCCGGCCGGCTCGATGGGGCCGAGCGAAGCGTCGCCGAATGCGCGCTCGACGTACTCGCGGGTGTATAAACGAATCTCCGGGTCCGTGCTCAGATCGGGGAAGAGCTGCCCACCGTAAAACGAGACGATCCCGAGGCGATTCAAGAGCAGATGGAGGTGGGTGTTGTCGCTCGTCCCGAAGAACCGTTTTGGGTTCTCCCGGAGGACCGTCTCGTCGACGTGCTCGAGGGTCTGCAGCCCCCGATTGCCGCCCATTGCCGCGATCACCCCGTCGATACCGTCGTCGGCGAAGGCCTCTTCGACATCCGCGGCCCGTGCCTCGGGGTTCGCCCGGAGCCACTCGGTGTCTCGCCGGGCGGTCTCGAAGACTTCGACGCCGAGACCGAAGGCTTCGAGGCGCTCGATTCCAGTACTGAAGGCCGCTTCCGGTGGGGCGTGCGAGGAGGCGAGTATTGCGACCGTCGAACCCGGCGCGAGGGCCGGCGGATACGTACACGCGACCATCTCAGGCGAAGTCGTCGTAGGTCGGCCGGTCGTGCTCGCCGGGGAAGGCCTCGACCGGCGCGGTGGTCTGATCGCCGCTTGCCATCTCCTTGATCGTCACCTGTTCGTTCGCGAGATCCTGCTCGCCGACGATCACGACCGTCTCGGCACCGATCGAGTCCGCATAGCCCATCTGAGCACCGAAGCTCCGCCCCGAGATGTCGGTCTCGGTGACCTGACCGCCCGAGCGAAGCTCGCGGGTGATCCGTGCGGCGACTTCTTCGACCCGATCGCTCTCACCCACTCGAAGCACGTAGTAGTCGGTCGCGATCGCCTCGTCAGGCCAGACGCCGGCCCGTTCCAGGAGCAACGAGAGGGGGGCGAGCCCCGGCGCGACACCCACCGCAGGCGTGGGCTGGCCGCCGACGCTCTCGATGAGGCCGTCGTACCGACCGCCGCCGAAGACCGACCGACTTACCTCCCCCGTCGAGTCGAAGCACTCGAAGACCACTCCGGTATAGTAATCGAGGCCGCGGGCGGTCTCCAGCGAGAGCGTGAGGTACTCGCCGACGCCGAGACGACTAGCCGTGTCGAGTACCGTCTGTAGGTTCGAGACGGCGCTCTCGACCCGCTCGGTCCCGGCGAACTCGAGGACCTCCTCTAAATCGCCGCTCGAGAGCACCCGGTCGAATTCTCGTGCACTCTCCCGGTCGAGACCGGCGTCTTCCAACAGGCCGTAGTACTCCCCCTGCTCTACTTTCTCGCTCTTGTCGACCGCTCGGATCGCTGCCTGTACATCGATGTCCGTATCGATCGATTCGAGCATCCCCCCTAGAATATCGCGGTGGGAGACCCGGAACTCGAAATCCCTACTTCCGAGTCCGAGTTCGGTCAGCGCGTCGGCGGCGAAGGCAAGGACCTCGGCGTCGGCGGCCGGTTCACTGGAGCCGAAGACGTCGGCGTTGAGCTGGTAGAACTCTCTATACCTTCCTTGCTGGACCTGTTCGTAGCGCCAGAACGGCCGGGTCGAGACCCACTTGATGGGTTTGGCGAGTTCCTGCTGTTTGGCAACGACCATCCGGGCAACGGTAGGGGTGAGTTCGGGGGTGAGCGCGACGTGCCGGCCGCTTTTGTCCTCGAAGCTATAGAGTTCCTCGACGATCTCCTCGCCGCTCTTCTCGATGTAGAGGTCCGCTGATTCGATGGCGGGCGTCCCGATCTCCCGGAAGCCATACCGACGGGCGACATTTTCGAGCGAGTCGATGACCGCCCGCCGGGCACCCATTTCACCGGGGTAGAAGTCCCGGACGCCCTTCACGTGATCGTACATGAGAGGTGGTTGCCGAGCGGGCGGGTTGGACCTTTCGTTCGCCGATCCGACCGCCCCGTCCCGATAGCACGCTCCCTGTCCCGACGGAACCGAACGGGCACCGAACCCATCGGCGTTCGGTGGCACGAAATGAGAGAAAAGAGAGAAATGAGAGCAGGTTCCGCTCAGGCCTCCTCGTCGGGTTCGCTGGCGGTGACGCCACTCGTGACTAGTGCGCTGACGGCCTCCTCGACTGTCATATCGACGTCGTAGATCCGATCGCGCGGGGCGTAGGTCAGAAACCCGCCCATCACCGGGTTCGGTGCGAGCGGGACGAACAGCGTCACCATCGCCGGCTCGTCGACCGCCTGTTCGATCGCGCCGATCGACTCGGCGGTCACGAACGCGATCGAGTACGCTCCCTCGTGAGGGAACTCGACGAGTTTCACCTCCTGGAAACTATCCGTATCGCTCTCGACGAGTACGTCGCTCATCCGCCGGAAGCTCGTATAGACTGTCCCGACGCCAGGGATCGCTTCCATCCCGGTGTGAAAACCACTCGCGAGCCGTTCGCTCGAGGTCGATTCGGTGATCATGCCCATCAGAAGCACGACGCCGATCAACGAGAGTATCGAGGCGATCTGGATGAACCAAGCCGGCGGCGTATCGGCGAAGACGACGTTTACGGCCTCGACGATCGGCGTGAGCACGTTCGAGAGGAAATTCAGCGCGAAGGTCACGACGAACAGCGTCACGATCGTCGGGATCGCGAGCGCGCTACCGGCGAGAAACCACCGCCGAAGCGAGTCGGTGATCGATCCATCCGTCGGCGAGGGGGCGGTCGTCGTATTGGACATACGAAGACGAACGAAACGATCGAAAAGAAGGTTGTGGGCGCGATAGCAACCCGGCGATCCGATCGGTACTATTGACTTATCGACCACTGCACGCAGCCGGCGGCGTCGCCGACGTCACCTCGTCGCTGCGGTCCCGCGTGCTCGCGGGTCACTCCGTCGCCGAGAGAGCGCGAGCCGGTCGTTGGGGTGCCGAGCTATCGCCGTCGAATGTTGTACCCGCCGTCGTCGGGTTTGAGTTCCTGAAGGAGGTCGCGCATCTGGTCCTCGTCGATCTGGTTGCCGAGCCGGCCGCTCCGGGCGAGTGCGAGCACCTGACGTTCGACCTGGTCGGCGAAGTCGGGTTTGGACATCCGCACCGAGTTCAAGCGCTTTCTCGCGCCGTCGGTGAGGTGCTTGCGGAGCTGGGCTTTCTTCTGGGCTTCGGCCTGCTCGCGCTGGGCTTGTTGGGCCTCCCGGGCGGCCTCGGAGTTCTGCCCTCCGCCCCCTCCCTGCTGGTCTTGGAGCTGCTGGAGTCGTTCCTCGCGAAGCTGTTCGATGTCGTCCTCGCCTCCATTACCGCTCATAGCCCCGCTTGGGGCTACGCGAGTAAAAAACCACACGGAGTGTAGGACGCCTATCGCTGCCACACCATCGCTCCCCTCGGTCGTTCGATCCCGAGACCGAACGATCGGAACGTATCGATCTGGCCCTACAGTAACTCACCCTCCGCGACCGGGATCACACGGCCGCCGACGCGGACCTCAACCCCGCTGCCCGCTTCGTCCCCATCCTTCCTGCCGGCCCGCTTTTCGGTCGCCGAGTTCCCGGTTCGGCCCGCCCTACCTACTCTATCGTTCGCACGGAGGAGAAGCAACGACGGTCGATCGAGTTCGTAGCCCTGTTCGACGCGGGCCTCGATGGTCGAGGAGTCGAAATACCGTTCGCGAGCGAGGTAGGCGGCGAGACAGCCGTTCGCCGAGCCGGTCGCCGGGTCCTCACTCACGCCGTGGGCCTCGGCAAAGACCCGGACGTGCAGGTCGTTTTCGGGCTGAACCGTTCCGGAGCAGACGGCGAGTACGAGCCCCGCGTCCGTCGCGTCGAGTAACACCCCGTAGTTCGCGTCGTCGATCCGCGCTTCCCGGACGGCCTCGGTCGATCGAAGCGGGACGACGAGCGTCGGGAGCCCCGTCGAGACGACGCAGGGTAGGAAATCGGCGTCGAGATTGCCCTCGTCGAGGCCCAGCACTCCCGCAGCGAGGCCGGGATCGACCTGCTCGTCGAAAGAGGGGTCGGGCTGGCGCATCCAGAACCGCTCGTCCTCTCCACTATCCCTCTCCTCTCCCCGCTCGATCGTCACCGGCACCTCACCGACCCCGAGCGAGAGCGGGATCACCCCCTCCACCTCGCTGTCGTCGCCGAGTACGGTCTCGCGGAGCACGCAGGCGGTACCGAGCGTCGGGTGACCGGCAAAAGGAAGTTCGGTTTCGGGCGTGAAGATCCGGACCGGATAGCCCTCGGCACTTTGCTCCTCGCTTTCGATAAAGGTCGTCTCCGAGTAGCTCATCTCCGCCGCGATCTGCTGCATCTCGCGGTCGCTCAGGTCGCCGGCTGCACGCACGACGGCCAGTTGGTTCCCGGTGTAGCGCTGCTGGGCGAAGACGTCGACGATGTGGAACGGATGGGACACACCTGGCTAATCGGTTCGGGGCGGTGAAAACTGCCGTGTTCCTCAACGTTCGGTGTCGGTGGTGTTCCAGGACCCGTTAGGCGTAGCGTTCGAGTTCCGGGCGGTCGAGATCCTCGATGACCTCGCTTGCGACCTCGTCGAGCAGCGCTCGGCCCTCGCCGGAGATTCGCCGACCCTCGCCCTCGGCGCGCTCGACGTAGCCGACCTCGCCCAACTGCTGGAGGAGTGTCCGGACGATCTTCCCGCTGCCCGACGAGGAGCGCGGCGGCGCGGTGCGATAGCGTGTCGAGCCCTGTTTCGTGCTGCCGTACTCGCTGCGCAGACGCTCGACACCGATGGGGCCGGATTCGGCGACCTTCCTGAGCACGCTCGCGGCCCGTCGCTCCCAGAAATCGGCCTGTTCGGGCGGCAGCTCCCGGCCGACGCCCGTCTTCGCGAAGGTCGCCCAGGACGGGGTCTCTAAGTCCTCGGCGAGGCGGTCGGCGAGCGCGTCGTAGAGATCTTCGGCTGGAACGTCGTAGAACGTCGTCATGGTTGGGATAGCCCGGCGGCGAAACTTAACCCCGTCGGCTTCGTCTCCGCGGACCGACCTCCCCCCGGGAGCGCGGTGGTTCCAGAGCGGACCACCGGACCACGACCGACGATCGTTCCGGGTAGCCGTCGTGTCTTCGCCGATCCCAGTAACGTGGCTAGGCCTTGCTATTACGACGAGTCACGCCGAGTGCCGCAGCGGTGCCGCCGCCGACGATCGTCGGTAGCATGTAGGTCGCCCCTCGGTGGATCGTGACGGCGGCGGTCGCGGTCGCGAGATCGACGCCCGTCGTGGCGACCAGGAGTGTGACGAGGACGAACTCGACGCCGCCCAATCCGCCCGGCAGCGGCGTGATGCCGGCGATCGCCCCGACGGGGATCACCACGAGTACGGCCGCAAAGGCCGTCGTGATCCCCAGCGCGAAAAGCGAGAGCCACAGCGAGATCGCGAGCCCGATCCATCCCAAGAGGGAAAAGCCGAGCGCGAGCGCCAGTGCCTCCCGGTTGCCGGCGACCCGATCGACCGAAGTAAAAAAACCCTCGATCCGCGCTTCGAGCGCGCTCGCTTCCGGCGGCGACCGCCATGGAACGAGTCGGCCCACCCCCTGAAACAGCGGCGTGAGCACCTCGATCGCTCGAGCCTCGATGTCATAGCGGTGGCGCCAGCCCAGAAAGGCTCCGACCGGGAGGGCAATCGCAATCCCGACGACGGCGGCGGCGGCGAACTCGAGTTGGCGCCCGAGCGTGATCGTCGCGGCGAAGTAACTCACGCCCACGAGTGCGAGCATCGTCGAAGGCACGAAGTTGAGCGCGTCGACGCTCGCGATCGCCGCCAGCCCCGTCTCGTACTCGCTGCGCGAGGCCCGCGAGATGAGGAGGGCTGAAATGGGTTCGCCGCCGGCCTGGCCGAAGGGCGTGACGTTGTTCGCGAACGTCGCCGCTGCATAGACCAGTACGGCCATCGGCGCGGTGATCGTCGCCCCAAGCGCTCCCAATACGGTGCGCAAGGACAGCCCCCACGCCGAGAGCCAGGCGATCGCGACCAGACCGACCCCGACGAGCACGCTCGTTCGAGCACCCGCGAGAATCGTGAGGACGTCACCGATCCCGACGAACCAGAACAGCGCCCCAAGGACGACGAGCGCCCCGAGGAAGCCGACGATCGTCGCTCTGAGGTCGCCGTCCATTGTGCCCGGCTAACGACGGTACCCCGCTTGAACCCTCCGGAACGGACTCATGACGCACACGACCGAGGTCGGCGAGTCGGGGTTGTCGGTCCCCTGGTGAGGAGTCTGCCATGCAGTTCGATCGAAGCGAGCAGCCGCTGTAACGGCACTTCGATCGTCTTCCTTCCTCGACCCGGCGCTGAATCGATACCACGATCCCCGTAGTGATCGCCGGCTGTGTGTCGGAACTAAAGAGCGATCCCCCGTAGTGGTCGTTTCGAAACCGCTTTCGCTCGGTCGCCGCGACGACCGTCGTGAACGACGACCGGGTGCAGTTCTGGGTCCTCTATTCCACACGGTTCGCCGACGGGTTCGGGTTTATAACCCTCGTTACTCTGTTGCCGTCGTATATCAACGTACTCGATCCGTCCGGCGCGACGATCTTCGGGGTAACGGTCGGTGCCGGGTTCGTAATCGGCATGTATACGACCGGCTTCACGCTCGCCCAGGATCACATCGATCACGGTGTCGATCGTGTTCCCCGTCGCCGACGCGTTCGATCGCGGTACTCGGATAACAACTCTCAGGGGGTATCGATCCCGTAGGACAGGCCGTATGGTCAGGATAGGCGAACGGGATGCGCTGGAGTCGATCGCGGCGTCGCTGCCGGCCGCGGGTGATGACGCGGCGGTCGTCGGTGAGAACGTGCTCACGACCGACATGCTACACGCGAACACCGACTTTCCCGCGGGGACCAGTCGCTATACCGCCGGCTGGCGATCGGTCGGCGCTTCCCTCTCCGATCTCGCGGCGATGGGTGCGGAGGCTGTCGCGGCGGTGGCGGCGTATGGCGCGCCGACCCTCGAGGAAAGGGAGCTATCCGAGTTCCTCGCGGGTGCGAAAGAGGTCTGTACTGCCGTCGGCGCGGAGTACGTCGGCGGCGATCTCGACGCCCACGAGGAGTTTACCGTCGCGACGACGGCACTCGGCGAAGTCGACGAGCCAGTCTATCGGTCGGGTGCACAGCCCGGTGATACGGTCTATCTCACTGGCACGCTCGGGCGAAGCGCCGCCGCGCTCCGGCTGTTCAACGCTGGTGAACTCGAGCGGGCGAACGACCTGTTTCGCTTTTCACCGCGCGTCGAGGCGGGCGTCGCGATCGCCCCCTCGGCGAGTGCGATGATGGATAGCAGCGACGGGCTCGCGCGATCGGCCCACCAGCTGGCCGAAGCGAGTAACTGTGGACTCGCGCTCGAATCGCCCCTTCCGATCGACGAGCGCTTAGAGGGCCTCACCGACCCCGAGGACGCCCGCGAGCTGGGCACCACCTTCGGCGAGGACTTCGAACTCCTGTTCACTGTTCCAGAAGACGAGATCGAGACCGTCGAATCCACCTCGTTCCCAGTCGACGTGCGGCCGATCGGCCGTGCTGTTGAGGAGGAAATAACGCTCGACGGCGACTCGCTGGCCGATCGTGGCTACGATCACGGGTAGGTCGCGTCGCGGCGTCTCAGCCGTAGGTATCCCGAACGGTCCGGGCGAGCAACCCCTCGCGTTCGAGCGCGAGGTAGACGATCACGAACGACTCCTCGGCCGGGCGGATCACGAAAACATCATACGGCGGATCGGCACCGCCCTCCCCGAGGCGGGCGATCAGCGGTTCGAGCGGGGTGATTCCCTCCTCGAATTCCTCGTAGAGATCGCGTTCGCCGGTCTGTTTCGCGAAGGTGTAGACGACGCCGTTGTCCTCGTTGTCGGTACTTTTAGTGACCCGAGAGTTCATCGCTTCGCCCTCCATGGCCGCCTCTTCTGCGGTCTCGTGGGCGGCCTCGAAGATTCCCGTCGCGCCGTCGATGAACTCGATGTAGGTGCGTGTCAGCACCTCGAACTCACCGAGCCGGGGACTGCCTTCCGGGTCCCACTCGACTGTCGCCTCGATACGGTTGCCGGGTTCGAGACCGTCGACTCGCTCCTGAAAGGGCTCTTCGTAGCCCTCGCTTGGCACGTAGGTCGGGTCAGTACTCGAAACGTCAAGTAAGAGTAACTCCTCCTGGTCGCGCGGGCTCCGTAGCACCCGGTAGACGCCGCTGGTCCTCACCGACATGATTCGATTTAGGATCGGCGCTCGGAAAGGTCGATCGACCGCGGGCCGATACTCGAACCTAGTGTTCGAAGACCCACTTCAGGTCGGTTCCGGCCTACGCGGGAACCGCGATTCGGCGATAGCGAAGGCAAGTGTACTCGCGAGGCCGAGTAAGGTGCCGCCGGTGAGCGCCGCGGCCAGCGTATCGAGCCGGACGCTCCCGAGGAAGTAGCCACTGACGAAATAGAGCACGACCGCGATCGAGAGCACGTAGAAGGGAGCATTCAGGTAGCGCCACTCGAAGCGATCGGCGAGGTACTCGTCGACGACGCGCCCAAGGCTCGCGGTCACGCCCGCGGCGGCGAACCAGGTCACCGACCCGCGGACGAGCGCCGCGATGAGCAGTGCCGCGCTAGGGTCGCCGCCGCTCGCTCCCCCGGGTCCCTCCGCGAGCTCGACGCCACTGACCCCGCCGATCACCAGCAACGCGGCGGCGACCACGTAGGTCGTCAGTACCACGCGGCCGGCGAACAGCCCCGAGCGAACGCGCTCGGCGAAGGAATCGAGGCGTTCCTCGAGCGCGAGCCCTCGGAAGAGGACGTACAAACCCAACAGGGCGGAGGTGAGCCCAAAGACGACCGCGCCGGTCACGCCGTAGTAGTCCGCGACGATCGCGATCGGGTAGATGAGTAGTAGTATCCCGAGGGGAACGAGAACCGTCCCCCGGGTCTCGGGGTCGTCGAGCACCTGTTTAGTGGTGTAGTACACCGATTCTAGGTTCTGGGCCTGGCGGACGACCACCCGGCGAACGCCGTCGATGGCGACACGCGAGCGGATCACCGGGATCACCGATTCGTCCTGGGCGCCGTCGGTGACTACTAGTGCCCGAACGTCCTCGCCGGTCGCGAGGCTCGCGAGTACCGTATCGACCTCTCTGCCTACTTCCCGGTTGGCCGCGACATCGCCCCCATCAGTGCCGGTGACAGCGGCCACCTCGACGGTTTCGTCTTCAATCGTCTCGTAGAGGTGGATCCCCTCGAACAGCACGTTTGCATCGGAGTCCTCCGGATCGACAGTGGCGAGCGCGACTGCCGCGGACTCGACGGCCTCGCGGCCGATCACGGGCGTCTCGACGCCCGCCTTGCGACCGAGATCGTCGTCGAGGTCCACACAGAGGACCAACAGCATCGGTCGTCCGTTGTCCGGCGAAGTATATTTGTTTTCGGGACGACGGCGCGAGCACACGCGGCGTTCTCCCGGATGGACTCGATCGCTCGACGAGCAGCGTTCGTCGAGCTGGTCGGACGGTGTGTCTTCCAGTACGCAGGTCCCGAATCAGCGATCCGGCTACCGGGAGACGCCCGAATTCCTCAGTTCCCTGCGCCGGCCCCACTCGCCGCCTCGGGCAGGTCGTATCGCTCGATCGGCATGTCCAGTTCCTCCAAGGCGGCTTCTAAGTCCTCGTCGTCGACGTACTCCGCTCCGGCTTCGACGCGATGGTGATGGGCCGCCGCGAGCACCTCGCCCCGGCGGTCGTCGGGGATTTCGTACTTGTCGGTCGCGAGTTCGATCGTCAGGCCGTTGTGATCGCGGGTATACAGCGAATGGAAGGCCCCGCGGTCGAACTCGCTGAAGCGATGGCCCGCTTCGCGGAGGGAGGCTTTGGTTTCCTCGAACTCCTCGGGATCGAGTTGGAAGGCGATGTGATGGACCGCGCCGATCCCGGGTCGCTGCGGTGTCCGATCCGACGAGTAGTCGCCGACGAAAAAGGTGAGAATCCGCCCGTCGCCAGTATCGAAGAACAGATGGGTCGAACTGGGGTCGTCGAGATTGGGCTGGCGCAGCACGAGGGGCATGCCGAGCACGTCGCGGTAGTAGGCAATTGTGTCCTCCTCGTTCGAGCCGATGAGCGTGATATGGTCGGTACCGGTCACCGAGATTGCACTGTCCGGTGGGGCGGCGTCGATCGGCGCGCGCTCGGCGTCGGGGTCCTGCTCTCGGTCCTGATCCGCTCGGTCGATCGTCATACTAACAAGTACGCTCGCGAGGAACAAAACGCCCCCAGTTACAGCTGTGTCACTGCGATCTCGCGGCGGGTACTACATACCGACGAGACGGGCATCGCTGTGAAGCGACACGGCGAGCCAACGGACTGGTCGGGCGAACTCACTCTATTCCCCTATTCGGCGTCGTCGTCCGCAACCGAGAGCAAGGAGAGTGCCCCGCCGAGCATGACGACGTTCTTGAGGAAGTGAATCATCTCGTCCTGCTTAGCTTCCTCCTCGGCGTTCCAGAAGTCGTGCATCGTCGGCGTCGTGACCGCGAGGAAGGTCGCGATCGCACCGGCAGCGAGTCGAGGGAGTCGCCAGAGGACGATCCCCAGACCGCCGAACAACAACTGACCGCCCGAGACCGGGACGGCGAGGTCCGCGGCCGGGATGCCCTTCGAGTCGGCGTAGCCGGTCATCTCCTCGGCGTTCTGGAAGTGATTGATTCCGTTGAACGCGAGCACGCCACCGAAGAGCAGCCGGCCGAGTCCGGTGGGTCTCATCGGCGACTCTCCGGCGAGGCCTCTGATCGACGAACGATACGGGGACTGGGATCGAACTCGGAGTCGAGTATCGGTTGCACGACGGCTTCGACTCAGCTGACGAGCACGTATATCCGTTCCGTAGCGCGACGGTAACCAGATAACACCGACGTCATCAGACTGATCGTTGGGACAGGAGCCGTCGTCCGGCGAACCGACCGGGAATCGATCGCTGATGGGAACCACGGCTGAGAACGGTGTGATACCTGCACGCACGGACGAACCGCTCCGTGGCGGCAGAACCCATAAGTGCTCGACGCCCGCCACCGCAGGGTATGGCAAACAGACCGAAGCTGAAACTCGTCGAGTTCTACCTCCATCGCGGCGACGAAGAAGAGGCCGATCAAGAGAGCGCCGATGCGGACGTCAGCGACGCGCTCCATCGGGACGAAAGCGAGACGACTGATGAGACCGAAGCGACGGCGGCCGACTCGGGTCGTTCGGTCGGCTCGTGGGTTCTCCAGCTCGGCGGACTGGCGCTTCTCGGCGGGGCCGCAGTCGCGCTCACTCGACGCCAGGAGGAGACCGAGGCGGCTATCGATCGAGCTCGCGAGAGCGACTACGCCGCCCGCGTCGAAGAACGCGTCCCCGTCGACCGGATTCAGGAGGACGACCGCGTGAACCGACTCCGCGAGAGCGATCCCGTGGCTCGCATCCGGGAGCGGGACGAAGGACCCGGTACGGGCGTGACCGCACCGACCGGGGCGGAGGCCGATATCGGCGCGGACGATGCCGTCGGCACGGGTGTCGGTGCCGGGCCGGCCGCTGCCGAAGGCGAAGGGCCTGGCATCGAGGACGCTGAGGACGTCGGTGAGACCGAGGGGGTCGGCAGCGGCGTCGACGTCGGCGAGATCGAAGCGGACGAGGAGTCGGCGGATGCCGCCGGAGCCGGGAGTGCCGGCGACGAGGACGTCGACCTCGCGGAGAACACAGGAGAGGACGGCGATCCGACGGCGAGCGCCGACGTCGATCCCGACGAGGGGCCCAATGCCGGGAACGCCGGATTAGCGCCGAAGGCCGACGCTGAGACGGACGTCGAAGAAGAGAGCGGCGAGAGCCAAAGCGGAGACGAAGACTCGTCGGACGACACGACCGACGAGTAGTACGGTTCCGGTCACGCTCACCATTTCTCGACGCCGGTGGATCGGTAGTTCCCGAAAGCGGCTCAATCGTACGTCTCGGGATAGGCCTCGATCAGGAGGTTGGGCCGATCGGCGAAGCGATCTCTGATCGGCGCGATGGCCTCGTCGATGTAGGTCGCTGCCGCCGTCTTCAGGTCCTGGGGGTGAAGCCCCTTCGAGACGAAATCCGCTTCCAGCGCGGCATAGCCCTCGTAGGTCACGTTCCCACCATACTCCTCGGGGCGTTCGATGACGAACGGGTCCTTTCGTTCGTCGAGAATCGGGAAGATCAGATACTCGAGGTACTCGAGCACGCCATTGTCCTCTACTTCACCCTGGGGGCAGTAGGCGTCGGCGACCTTCTGCTTGACCGCCTCGGAATCGTCGGTGATAGTGATACTCGAGCCCGCCTCGGAGGCACTCATCTTCCCGCCGGTCAGCCCCGAGAGCAGCGGGGCGAACAGACAGACCGGGGCGTCGTAGCCGTGCTCGGGGAGCACCTCGCGGCTCAGCATGTAGATGCCCCGTTGGTCGATCCCCCCGTAGGCGATGTCGGCTTCCAGTGCCGCGACATCGAGCGATTGGAGCAGCGGGTAGAGCAACCCACCCAGTGTGGGGTTCTCCGATTGACGGACGACCTCGCTGCCCGCCCGTCTCGTTCGCGCGACGGTGGTGTCGGCGGCCATCCGCAACAGATCGAGCGAGTACTCCGAGGAGAGTTCGAACTCCCGGCCTGGAACGAACTCGACTTGCTTGGGATCCGCGCCGGCGGCTGCGACCATGCCTTCGATTGCCTCGCGATAGTACGCCGACCGGGCGTCCAGCAGATCGAAGGGACTCTTCTCGTCGTCGAGGTGAGCATGCAGGTCGGCGATCAGGACCTTCACGTCCAGTCCTGCCTGCAGGAAGTCAGCGAGCTTTCTGATCGTGGTGAAGTGGCCGATGTGCATCTCGCCGGTCGGCGCGTAGCCGATGTAGATCGTCGGGTCCCGATCGAGAAGCGAGTCCAGTTCCTCCTCGGTAACGATTTCGGCAGTGTTGCGCGCGACGAGACGGTAGCGCTCCTCGCGGTCCATAGCCCAGATCGCCTGGGTTCGGTTAAACGGTTTCCGGTCCCGTCGCTCGGGATCGGTGACTCGTCCGTCCCCAGGAGCTACCTGCCTCGCGGTCGATCGTCTTCTCCCCGTTTCGTCCGGCAGGTCCTTTGGTCCGGGGGCCCTTAACAATAGTATGTACACGGGCAAAACGGAGATGCCGTGTTGTCTCTGTGGAAACGGCGATACGGTCGCTCGACTCGATCTCCCGCCCAGGGTCGTGCCCCTCATGGACAACGCCGGGCCGATCGCCTGGCGCGACATCATCGGAGAGGTGTCGATTCACTTCTGTGCGAGCGACTGGGAGCTCGTCTGTGATCTCGTGCTCGATATAGGGATGGGGCCCCTCGGACGATGTAACGTCGCGCGAGCCTCCTTCGACATCCGCGAGGACTTCGAGGCGTTGCTCAACGACGTGCGCGAGGAACCGAACCAATCGCCGACCGAACGCCGGTTGCTCGCCGAAAGCGACCGTGTGATCACCGAGTACGACGCCGACGAGGCGATCGAGACCCGCGATCTCGTCGAAGCGAAGGTGATCCGGTGGGCGCTTGCGGACGTAGAGAACGATGAGGACGAAAGTGATGGAACGGCCCGCTCGCCCGCGACGGACTGACTTCTACGGCGCTCTCGTCGCTTTCGTCGGTTCCCCGAAGCGAAGCAAACATATATCAGGGTACACCATCGAATCCTTCGGTACTGAGGACGCCCCCATTCATGAGCGAGACAGTCTGTGCGCGATGTGACACGTCGGGAGAGTCACAGTGGCGGATCGACCTCGAGACCAACCGAGATGGCTCGACCGAGCGAAGCCGCTATTCGGTGTGTCGGGCCTGCTGGGAGGAGATGACCGATCGGTTCGCCGGACCGACCCCGGAGGAAGCATGAGCGAACGAGAGCACGGAAGCGCGGACCGGACGGGAAGCGTCTCGGCCGACGCGCCCGAGGACGGGTCCGCCGGCACCGACTGTGCGCTCTGTGGGCAGGGTATCAGTCCCAATCAGTATCGGAATTCGCGGGCGGTCCTCGTCGACGAGAGCGGACCGGGTGGCGAGGAGGAAGCGGTCAAGATGGTCTGTCGGGACTGTTGGGCCGATCTGGAAGCCGATCTCTCGGCGCACTCGGAGTGATCGGTCGCAGGGCAACCGACCCCTTCGTATATCTCAACTCACCGTGGACGAGTCGTGATAGCGAGCGACCGGAAACGGCCTCTTCGGGCGGCGAACGCGTGCCGTTCTCGAGAGTAGGGAAAGTGCTTTTCCTGTGGAGTCCCTGTACTGAATAATGTCAGAAACTACCTGCGCCGGGTGTGATATGCGGGCCGAATTACAGTGGCGGATCGACCTCGAAGAGGAAAGCGAATCGGAGAACGAGCGCACTCAGTATCGGCTCTGTCGAGGCTGTTGGGAGGACTTCTGTGGCCGGTTCACCGGGGCCACTCCGTGAGATAGGCGACCACTGCATCGGTAGAGGACTCAGAGAGTATAGCTCGTATTTTCCTTCGACGTTGCCAGCGAGGCTTGCGTCTGAACCCACCTTCTACATCCTCGTTGTGGCGTCTCTCTTAGGTTTGGGAAGTAGCTCACTGCAACAGGAATGAAGAGTCCGGGTGCGAGAATCGAACCCGCGTCTCAGCCTCCACAAGGCTGAAGGATAACCACTACCCCAACCCGGACACGCTTCGACAGCCTTTCTTATCCACGCGCGAATAAAATACGTTACGACTCGGTGTGCGCTGGGCTCGAAAGAACTGGTCCGTGAGCCTTATTCGATCGCCACGAGTATCCCCTCTGTGGCGATCACCGATCGGATTTATCTCAAGAACCACCGCCAGCTCTCCTCCCAGCTCGAACGCTCCATCCCGAAGGGAGCTTTCAGCGGTGCAACCCTCGATTTGCTCTTCTCCGGCGATGGGATCGCAAAACTCGACGACGCCAACCAGGAGCGCGTGCTTACCTTCGCCGAGGACTTCCTGGACTGTGCCTGTGAGACCAACCCCTACTGTGGCCACCCCGAGCGGAAGTTCATCGCGTACCTCATCGAACTCAGGTTACAGGGCTTCGGGCCCGATGCTGTCGTCGATGTGATGGGCGAGGACTACGGGCTGTATGCCTACTCCGGCGACGTACTCTCCTTTCTCGATAGCGCGGTTCGTACGCTCGAGGCGGTCGAACATCTCGCCCGCGTGGACGGTCACGAAGATATGAGTCGTCGAACCGCCGATCGAACCCGCGAACTCCTCGGATAGCCGGTGTTCGAGAACGGACAACGAAATCATCGCTACGAGCTGCCGCTTGACGGAATCGGGCGGCGGCAACCGGACGGGTAGTGAGAAGGGCGGGACGGACGGTCAGCCGAGACGGTAGGGCTCGTCGGTTTCGGGTTCGCTCTCGCTGTCGAGATCCTCGAGCTGGATGACGTCCTCGGCGTCCTGTTCGTCGAGCTGTTCGCGCAGATGGGTGACGTAGCGCTTGTACTCGTCGAGTTGTTCGCGGAGGTGTTCGGCCTCGAGTTCGAGCCGTTCGTGATTGCGAACGAAGCTCTTTGGCACTTCGATCTTCGGCGGGAACTCGGTCGGGTCGTCCGCGGGCCCCGAGTCGTCGACCTCGTGTTCGGGGACGACCTCGACCTGGCCGCCGTGGGCAACCAGCATATCGACGTAGTTGCGAAACACCGCCGACAGCGAGAGGTCGCGCTCTTCTGCGATCTCACGCAGGGTCTCGAAGGCGTCCTCGTTGACGCGAAAGGAGATTGTCTTGTTCTTGTTGCCCATTGCCGTTCGTACTGCACTCCTCTACGCTACGCACACTTAATCGTTCGTCAGACAGTACCAGCCCGATTCGACCGCAAAAAGATCGAGGCTACTCGAAATCTCTCCTCGAGATCGCTCAGGCGGCTTCGATTCCGGCGTCGGCGTCCTCTCCGTCGGTCTCGCTATCGAGGTCTTCGAGTGCGCTGAGGACTGCCTCTCGGTAGTTCTCGGCGGGCCGGTCGTACTGTTCGCTCGCCATCCGAGCGTACTCGCTGCCTTCCTCCTCGGCGGCCTCGATCCGTTCGATCGTTCGCTGGGCGGTCTCGGTCACCCAGCGATCCCGTGTTTCGCTATCGACGACCGTGATCGACTCGGGTCGGACGGCGACATTGGTATCGCCCTCGTCGGTCTCGTAGGTGCGGGGCTTGCCGACGACCGCGACGTAGTTGGGGGTCTCGACCTCCCGCAGGACGTTCGCCGCGTCGGGCTGGTACTGGCCGGCGTAGACGAAAAACGTCCCCGTGGGATCGACGACTCGGCCCCGCCAGTACTCCGAATCCTCGCCGACGTCCTCGGTCTCGGTGAGCGTCCCAACCGCGAGGATCCGGTTGGCGCGCTCGCCGGTTGGCAATAGCGAGTACACCGGCGCGCGTTCGTCCTCGCTTTCCTTGAACGTGTAGCCGGCGTCGTTGAACTCGCGGGCGAACACGCGGCGCGCGATTTCTCGGGTGGGTGCGGAGCTCATCTATATCGACCTCGCTTTGATCAGCAGTTCTTCCGGATCGGCCGTCGGCCCGGATATCTCCGCCATCTCGTTGACGAGCAGGTAGCGCCCGAGCGTCGGGCCCGCGACTCGGTAGTACCGGCCCAGTACTTTCTCGCTGATCTCGTCGGCGACGACCGTCGTATCGAGTGCGTCCATCGCCATCTCCTTGGCTTCCTCTAAGTCGATTCCGCCGAGCTCCTCGGTCGCCTCGCGATCGAAGATCGTCTCCTGGACCTCCTTTCCATCGTCGAGAACGCCTTTGATCCGGAGGTCGAACTCGCCATCGACCTCGCCGTGCTCCGAACAGCGCCCGTTCTGAAGCACACGCGTACAATCCTCCTGTGGGCAGCGCTTGATCAGGCCGCTGCCATTCTGGATGTCGATGAGGATGCCCTCGCTCTCGACGGTGTTGTCGCCGACCTCTAGGCCTTCCTCGATGCGCTCGATCTCGGTGGTGCGATTGAGCTTGACCGAGAAATCACCCTGGTACTCGTCGGTGACGAGATTTCTCAGTTGGTAGACGGCTCCCTCTTCGAGCTCGGGGAGATCCGAGGTCGCAAAGGAGACGAACTTCGTGGTGCCCGACTCGTCGCCGATCAGTCCGACCTGGGAGATCGACTCGCTGCGGGGCTCCCAGAGGTCGGTGACCTTCGCGGTGACGTCGATCCACTGCTCGTCGGTGTCGATCGCCGCCAGTTCGATCGCCTCGCTCTCGCTGCGCTCGCTATCGGGTGCCTCTACTGCTATGTCCTCCTCGGCTTCCTCGATCTCGGTCGTGCGATTGAGTTTGACCGAGAATCGCTCTTGATATTCGTCGGTGACGACGTTCCCGAGGTGATAGGTCGTCCCTTCTTCGAGTTCGGGGAGATCGGATTTCGCCCACTTGGTGAACTTGATCGTCCCCGTCTCGTCGCCGATCAGTCCGACCTGAGCCACCGATTCGCTGCGGGGCTCCCAGAGTTCGAGGATCTTTGCAGTGACGTCGATCCACTGCTCGGGGGCGTCTACCGACTCGATTTTCCGGGATTCGCTTTCGCCCCGGATGTCCTCGCGTTCGAGACCGGCTTCGTCCAAGTAGTGGCTCACGACGCTCCGGCGGGCTTCCTCGGCGGGCACCCGGTACTCGTTGATTAGCGTATCGAGGCGCGCTTCGACGTCCTCAACGTCGACGTCTATGTGGTCCGAAAACTGTTCGTGTATATCTACTGCGTGCTGGTGTACGTCCGTCATAGTCTTTCCCTGTCTCCGCCTTGTTTCTCGATGGGAGACAACCGACGCTTGGCCGGCCATCGTATAAAAACTTCCCCATGCGAGGTGGAAGTGGAAGTCGTCGGTCGAGGGAGCCCTCCTCCAAACCGCTCGAAATCCGGCGTAACGGTCCGACGCACCGGTCGCCGACAGCAACGACGGTCCTTTGTGCGCCGATCGGCAAGGAACGGTCGATGAGCAACCGCCGTCGTATCGAGCGGCTTCTCAAGCAACGGGTCCGGAGTGCTGGCCGCCAGTACGCCGAGGCGAAGCGAGCCTACGACGAGGCCAAAGAAACCGCGCTACGCGGGCTCCCGACCGACGAGGACGGCGAGGCCAGGATCGTCTGCCGACGGTACGCCGAGCGCCGGGCGGTTCGTATCGACGAAGCCGGCCGACCGGAGTGCTACGAGGCCGATCATCCTGACTGTGAGGGCTGTGTCGAGGACATCTACGAACAGCGCATCGAGACCTGGTGAGATCCGGTACGACCTGGCAGGCCCGCTCGCCTACACGATACGACCGGATCGTTCGATCGAGACGGCCCTATACCCTATACTTCGGAGCGACGGACGCGGACAGTTCCTTCGCTGGTCACGCCGACGTACAGCGGGGCTTTCACCTTGCGGCCGGTGACCGCATCGCCTGCCCCGTCGCCGACGATCTTCATCAATTCCGGAGCCGTGTGATTGACCTTCACACCGGCCTCGTCACAGGCGTCGTAGACTAGCGAAGGAACGTCATATAGATCGGTGCCCTGCTCGATCGGAACTCGTACTGGGGCACGGAGCGTCTCGGCGAACGCGACCGTCTCGCGGGCTTTCTCGATATTGGAACGAGCGCTCGCCTCGACGCTCGATACGTTCGCCCGGGAGGTGCCAAGCCGGGCGGCGATGTCGGCCTGGGCGGCCCCGCGCTCGCGGAGCGCGAGTACTTCGGCCTGTCGGCGAGTCAGTACGCTCCGCTCGGCTTCGAAGCCGATCTCTTCGAGCAGCCTCGCCGCGTCGCTGGCTCCGTTCTCGGTCATCGGTCCGATCGTCCTGCGTGTTCCCACACACCCATACTCATACCCGTGCCCTGGTTCGCGTCCACAGCGCTTGTAACTGACGTCGGCGCTTCCCCTACGTCGGCGTTGTCCCTCTCAACCGCCCCAGAAGTTCTCGCGACTTCCCAGTCGTTCGGGACGACGGGGACGCCGCCGCGAGTTCGCTTCCTCGCTCTCCTCGTCGCTCCTTTCCTCGCTACCGCTCGTGGCCTCTTCGATCGCATCGCCCGCGCTAGTTTCGTCTCCTTTCTCTCCTTCTTCTCCGTTCTCGTCCATCGGGAGGCGCTCTAACTCCTCGGCCTGGGCGTGGTTCTGGCGCACTGTCTTGATCTCCACGCGCGACCGGGCGTCGGGCAACACGCCGTCGACGAGGATGACGTAGCCGTCGTCGGTCCGGCCGACGCCGGCCCCCGACCGGTGGATGTCGAAGACGTCGACGACGACTTCCTCGCCGGGTTTCACTGGCTGGGTTTTCAGTTCGGAGATCGGTGAGTTGTAGTGATTACACCACTCCGCACCGCCACGATTGCCGTAGTGTTGACAGCCCATTCCAGTCACCCGTTCGGAGTAGCTTGGGCAGTCGTCGGCGAGGGGGCACTCGGGCATCGTGACCTATAGCGAGGCAGCGCTCTAAACGCTTACGCGTTGTCACCGCGCACCTTTTTGCTGGGGTTCTCGCTCGCGTGGTTCAGAAGGCGCGAAGCGCCTTTTGTCATCACGAGAGACGCGAAGCGTCTTTCGAACGACTCCCTTCAATCGCGCTCACTGCGGGCCCCAGCAAAAATCTGTTCTCGTAAGCGAGCGTTAGCGAGCGAACGGGAACGACCATCGCACAAAAACCGCTCGCTCACCCCGTTCGCTCGCGGCGAAACGGCTCGCTACGCTCGCTGTATGCGACGACACCGGAGAGTGTTGCGCCTTCATTTCGTTCGGTACGTGCCGAGTGCCTCCCGCAACTGTTCGGGCATCGGGCCGGCCCTAGTTTCGATACGGAGCCACGCGATACACGCGACGGTCACGACCGTCAGGCACGCCGCCGGCAGATAGGTGATGAACGCAGCCGGGTCGAGCGACGGGCCAATCACCGCGATGAGGGACGTCGGCACGTACAGCAATCCGAACACCCCGATCGACCGCAGGACTTCTTGCTTGAGAATTCCCGCAGTGGTGCTCGCCCAGCCGACTTGCTCGCGTCTGGAGCGCATGGTTTCGCCAGGCTCCAACAGCCGATAACGCTTGTTTCCCTGAAGCATTCGTATCCCACTCCACACGCCGAACACCGCGAAGAATACCCAGATCCACTCGTATACCCCAGCGAACGAAGACGGGATCGTGAGGGTAGTCCACAGTCCAAAGCCTGCGATCCCCCACCCTAAACCGAGCGCGACGTCGGCGATTCCTGCAATCTGTGACCGCGAGAGCGAAATCGATCGACCAGCCGATATCCACGAACAGGACCGCCCCGCTGATTCCGGCCATTCCGAAATAACCGCCACCTTGGACGGCGAAGGCGATAATAATGAGTGCGAATAGGCGGGGGGACATCATAGCAGGCGTACCTCTCGTTACGAAATACTGACGTGTTCCCTCGATAAGTTAGTTTCGTCCCTAAAAGCACACGAGGAACTTAGAGTGCTACGCCAGTGGCGTCCGCTTGAGGACCGTACCCTCGCACCTTTTCCGCTCGTTCGTTTCACTCACTCGCGTAGAGATTCGTACCGAAAATTACGCCAACGGCGTCCGCTCGACCACGGTCCCTTCGACGGTCGGGTACTGCTCGATCACCTCGCCGCGCTCGACGTCACCTTCCTCTACCATCTCTTCGAGCAGCCACCAGGCGAGTTCGACGTGTTCGGATTTGCTGGTGTAAAACTCCTCGGGAACGCCGAACTGGGCCAGTTGCTCGGCGCTCTCCCAGGTCTTGCCGTAGACCAGGGTACCGTCGTCGGTCACCTCGTCGAACTCCCGGCCGACCCGCTCGGCCATCCGCTGGAGCCGATTTCTGTGCTGGGCGGCGTCCTTGAAGACGCTCGTACAGAAGTAGACCTTCGGATGACTCGCCATCTCCAGGGCGTCGTGACTGCCGGAAACGGCGCTCATGTGGCCCTCGCGGAGCTCGAAGCCCTCCTCCTGCATCCGGCGGTAGTTGCCATCGCTCATCTCGAACTCGTTGACATTGCAAAAGTCCGCGGCCCCCTCGTCGAGGAACTCCAGAAATTCGGGTTCGGCACGGATCCCCGGAATCTCGAAGGCGGGTGTCAGTCCCTCCTCGCGCGCGATATAGAGAATGTCTTCCCAGTCAGTGTCGTGGAGGTCGCCCCATTGCTCGTAGGGTGGGTGAAAGCGGATCTCGTCGAGTCCGGCCTCCGAGAGGCGGCGCATGTTCTGCCGGCCGCCGGTGATACCCGTATAGAGGTGGGGGTGGTGCTCGGGGCCGTACTCGTCTTTGAGCAGGCGGAGGTACCGACAGGTCCGTTCCATCGCTTCCTGTGGTTCACCACCTGTGATCGACGTACCGAGTGCGCCCATTCGCTCGGCTTCGGCGAGGACGTCTTCCTCGGAGCTGACCTCGCGCTCGTTCGCGTACACCTGCGTGACGTTTTTCCGGTTGTCGCCGAGCGGGCAGTAGAAACAATCGCGTTGGTCACAGTAGCCATAGACGAACAGCACCATCTTCCCGCCTTTGGCACACTGTTCACACCCTCTCGAAAGCATTGTCATGAGCCTTGCTCACCGACGGTAAAAAGCCGTGCGCTATCGCGCCGTGTCGTCGGTCGGTCAGTCGATGGTGTGAGGTCAGCTGACGGCGGCGAACCGGAGGAACAACAAGCCGGAAATTCCCATCATCGCCCCGAGATACGTAACGGTCAGCCTTGCTTCCGAGTTCCTCACAGTGAGTGCCCGGAAGACCGGTTCGAGCGCGAGCAATCCGATTCCGAAGACGAAGAGGATCACGCGTTCGGCGAGGGGCGCGGTCCGACCGGCCTGCGTAGGACTCTCGATCGCCCGCTCGAAGACCGGTCGCGCTCGGCGGTAGGCTTCGGCAGGAACCACGAGGAGGCGAGGTGCACGTGCGCCGACGCTCCCACGCTCGAAGGAGAGCCAACAGACCGCGAGCGACCCGACCGTGATCACTCGTACGTCCGTCAGCGCAGGCAGGGGAAACATCTCGGGAGTCGTATTCGAGAGTTAGTGCCTCCGGATCAATCACACCCTCCGAACGGAGCACCGAAAGGAGGACCAGCATCGATGTTCCCACTAAGGAACACGAGGAAGGGAGCTATCGGGTCGATTTCGGCCGCGAAATACAGGAGGGCTGCACCGATCGTGCTCGCAACGAACAATCGTTAGGGTCGGAGCGGGAGATCGGACTCGCTCGCCAGCCGACGGCGTTCCTCGGGAAGAAAAAATGGCCGGCGGACCGCGGAGCACGAACAAACCGCCGACGAGAGCCACGCCAGCCAGAAGCGCCACCCGCTTTCCATCACCCGCCAGGAGGGCATCGGCCGCGAGCCCCCCGGACAGACAGAGTGCGAGCACGAAGGGCCCGCCCAGCGTCGCGAACGCGAGCGTACGCGAGCACGCGAAGCAGCCGCGAGGTCCGTGGAGTAGAGGCCCCACTCGATGGCGTCCGAACGATACGTCGGGAGAACGTTTCGATTCACTAGCAACTAAGAGTTCGCCGGCCGGGGATCGACAGCTTCTAGTCGCTCTCCGGTGATAACAGGAGCATGGCTTCCCGGTGTAATCGCCTCCTCGCGGACCCGAGACACCGTCGCCTCTCGCGGTTTTTCGTCGTCGGGGCGCTCGCGGCGGGGCTCCAGACGCTTCTCCTGTGGACCTTCGTCGACGTCGCCGGAATCTACTATCTGCTCGCGAGCGTCGTCGCCATCGAGATCACGATCGTCACCCAGTACTTCTTCAACAACGCCTGGACGTTCCAGAACCGCTCCCACGAGAGTCGCGAGTCGCTGCTCGGTGGGTTAGTACGGACGAACCTCGTTCGCGGGAGCGCGATCCCCCTCCAGACCGGCCTGCTGTTCTTGTTCGTCCAGTTCGGCGGTCTCGCGTATCTGGTCGCGAACGCCGTTGCGATACTCGTCTCGGGCGTCTATCGCTACGTGCTCGACGCCCACTGGACGTGGGGTTGATGGGCCGACCCGCGTGCATTACGAGACGACCCTCGTGGCGATCACTCGGGGCGTTTCAGCGAGAGCACCGTTCGACTGAACTCACAGACCACGTCCCCACGCTGGTTCGTGACCTCAACCGCCATCTCGACGACCCCGCGCTCGCCGTCTGTGGTCTCGCGTTTGTCGAGAACGCTCGTCTCCGCGCCGATCGTATCGCCGTGGAAGACCGGTTCGGGGTGGGAGACGTCGTCGTAGGAGAGGTTCGCGACGATCGTCCCGTCGGTCGTCTCGGGGATCGTCAATCCCACCGCGAGGCTCATCGTATAGAGGCCGTTCACCAACGGTTCGCCGAAGTCGGTGTCGGCCGCGAATGCCTGGTCTAAGTGTAAGGGCTGTTGGTTCATCGTCATGTCACAGAAGCGCTGGTTGTCGCTTTCGGTTATCGTCCGGCGCTTCTCGTGGGTGATAGTTTGACCGACTTCGAAGTCCTCGTAGTACAGTCCGGTCATGGTGCTTGCCTATCGGCCGGGGTCGAAAACAGTAGCGGTCGAACTGATAGTGCCAGGGGTCACGGATGCTGGGGAGAGCCGCGAACCGAGGCCGTCGACTTGCTCATCGGTAGCGGGACCGGTCGATTGACCCGAAGAGCGAAGGGTTCAGTGCTCGATCGAGCCGATATGCCACGAACGCGCCGGAGCGTCCTGTTCTCGCCGGGCGACCGCCCCGAAATGCTGCGAAAGGCTCCCGATGCAGGGTCCGACGTCGTTGTCTTCGACCTCGAGGACGCCGTCGCGCCCGGTAGGAAAGCAGAGGCTCGCGAAGCCGTGAACGAGGTCCTCGGTGAGATCGATTCCAGTTCCGAAATACTCGTGCGAGTCACGGCCGACGAATGGGCAACCGACCTCAAGCGGGTGCTCGCGGGCGAGGCCCGCCCCGACGGCCTCATGCTGCCGAAGGTCGGCTCAGCCGAGGACGTCGAAACTCTCGCGGCCTCCCTCGATGACCGGAACGAAAAGACCGAGGACGAAGCGAGCGAACAGAAGGGAGCGGGGGACGGACCGATGTCGATCGTCGCGCTGATCGAATCCGCCCGCGGGGTGCTCGAAGCCCCGGCGATCGCTGAATCCCACCCGGTCGAGGCGCTGTGTTTCGGCGCGGAGGACCTGGCGGCCGACGTCGGTACACAGCGTACCCCCGAGGGGACCGAAGTGCTCTACGCCCGCGAGAAGGTCGTCCTCGCCGCCGCCAGTGCCGGTATCGACGCGATCGACACCATCTTTACCGAGATCGGTGAACCGGATCGGCTCCGTGAGGAGACGGAATTCGCTCGGGGCCTCGGCTACGACGGGAAGATGGCGATCCACCCTGCCCAGGTATCGGTGATCAACCAGGCCTTTACCCCGGACTCCGAGCGCCTCGAATGGGCCGAGCGGGTGCTCGACGCGCGCGCGGCGGCCGACGCCGAGGAGCGAGGGGTCTTCCGGGTCGACGACGAGATGATCGACCCACCGCTGATCGCCCAGGCCGAACGGATCGTCGCGCTCGCCAGCGCGGCGGCGGACGAAGACCGAGCCGAAACCGGCCGCTGAGACCGGCTGTGACCACCGACGCGATGGATCGGCGATCGATCGAGCGCTACTCCTTATACACATACTAGTTCTATCAGTGCTAAGTGTTCCGGCACGTTTATTTAACGAGTAGCCACCAGAGGGCGTCATGGCGAACGAGGTCAATCCCTTCGAGAGTCTCCAGGAACAGATCGACGACGCCGGGACGTACGTGGACGTCGCCGAGGACGTTCTCGAGCGGTTCAAACAGCCCGAACGGGTACTGGAGACAACGTTATCGATCGAACGCGACGACGGATCGATCGCGACTTTCGATGCCTATCGCTCGCAATTCAATGGCGATCGAGGCCCCTACAAAGGCGGGATCCGCTATCACCCGGGCGTTTCCCGCGACGAGGTCAAGGCCCTCTCGGGGTGGATGGCGTATAAGACCGCCGTCGCCAACATCCCCTACGGCGGCGGGAAAGGTGGGATCGCGCTCGACCCCTCGGAGTACTCGACGGCGGAGTTAGAGCGCATCACCCGCTCGTACGCGGCCGAGCTACGCCCGGTCATCGGCCCCGACCGAGACGTCCCGGCCCCAGACGTCAATACCGGCCAGCGCGAGATGAACTGGATCAAAGACACCTACGAGAAGTTAGAGAACACGACCGCGCCGGGTGTCGTCACCGGGAAAGGGCTCGAGTCGGGCGGCAGCGAAGGGCGTCTCGAGGCCACCGGCCGGTCGGTCATGCTCACAGCCCGGGAGGCCTTCTCGTATCTCGGGACCGACCTGGAGGAGGTGACCGTCGCCGTCCAGGGCTACGGTAATGCCGGAGCGATCGCCGCCCGCCTGCTCGCGGACAAGGGAGCCCGCATTGTCGCGGTCAGCGACTCGAGTGGCTCGATTCACGACGAGGACGGACTCGATGCCGGCGCGGTGAGCGATCGGAAAGCACAGTCCGGTAGCGTTACCGACTACGAGGACGGGGAGGTGGGCTCGAACGAGGACCTGCTCACTGCCGACGTCGATCTGCTGGTGCCCGCCGCGTTGGAGAACGCCATCGACGCCGACCTCGCCGAAGACATACAAGCCGACGTGATCGTCGAGGCGGCGAACGGCCCTCTGACGCCCGATGCCGACGACGTACTCACCGACCGAGACGTCTACGTGCTGCCCGACGTGCTCGCGAACGCCGGCGGCGTGACGGTCTCCTATTTCGAGTGGGTGCAGAATCGCCAGGGCTTTTACTGGTCGGAAGAGCGCGTCAACGATGAACTCGAGACCGTGATCACTGATGCCTTCGAGGACCTACAGAGTGCCTTCAAGGACCGAGACCTGCCGAACTTCCGGATGGCGGCGTACGTCGTTTCCCTCGAACGGATCGTCGACGCCTACGAGCAGGGCGGCAACTGGCCGTAAGCTACTGTCGCTACTGCGTTCATCAGTCGGGTCGTTGCGCGCTCCGTTCGCCCATGGTTGGGCTCAGGCTGGTCGATGCCGGCTGACTCGAAGAACCTACGCAATGTCCGTTCTCCTACCGTTCGGCGAGCGTCGCTTCGATTCCTTCGCCCCAGGCTAACAGTCGCTCGTCGTCCATCGGGCGGGCAGTACACTGGAGGCCGACCGGGAGCCCACCGACTGTGCCCGCGGGCACCGTGAGTGCGGGAGCGCCGACGTGCGTCCAGGGGAGGTTCATGACCGGGTCGCCGGTATCGTCGATCCCCTCGGGAGCCGGGCCGGGAGCCGCGGGCGAGACCCACAGGTCGATCCCCTCCCGCTCCATCGTCTCGAGGAGCGCCTCGCAGGTCGCTTCCCGATCGGTACGGACGTCGCCTATCGTTCCGGCGCTCACCGCTCTGCCCGTCTCGATCAGGTCGGCAGTCGCGTCGGCATATCGATCGGCGTAGGCTGGATACCACCTGCGCTCGCCGTGAGCGATCGCCATCTCGGCGGCCATAAGCGTCTCATGGCGTTCGTCGATCGACCCGATGTCATCGAAGAGGGAGACGCGACGAATCTCGTAGCCGGCTTCGTCGAGGCGTTCGACCTGCTGTTCGAAGGCCTCGATGCCCTCCGAGGAGGCCTGTTCGAAATAGGGGCCGTCGGGCACGCCGATTGTCGGACGATCCAGTGTCTTCGGGTCCTCGGCGGTCCCGGCAGCCCAGTTCTCACAGAGGATCGCTGCCGCGAGCCGCGCGCCCGAAACATCTTGAGTGAACCAACCGACGTTATCGAGCGAGGGCGCGACCGGGATCACCCCCTCGATGGGCACCCGGCCGTAGGTCGGTTTGAGTCCTACTATGCCACAGAACGCCGCCGGGCGGATCACCGACCCGATAGTTTGAGAACCGAGCGCCAGCGGGCACTCCCCGACGGCGACCGCGGCTGCCGATCCGCTGGAGGAGCCGCCGGGCGTGTGCTCCCTGTCATGAGGGTTCCTGGTGGGGCCGGGCTCGAAATAGGCGAACTCGGTGGTGTGGGTCTTTCCGAGTACCAGCGCGCCCGCCGCCCGTAGCTCGCGTACGACGGTGGCTTCCGGCCCGGCGAGCGTCTCGGGCGGAAGGTCCGAACCGGCTCTCGTCGGAAGGCCATCGACGTGGAAGATGTCTTTCACGCCGACCGGAACACCGTAAAGCGGGCCTCGATCCGCCGGGTCGGGGGACTCGGTTTCGACAGTGCTCGCGGCCACCTGCAAGCGTTCGCGACGGGACGACCCGGGAACGAACGCCCGAACATCGGGTTCGATCTCATCGAGGCGATCGCATAATTCGATCGCGTACTCGGGGACCGATCGTTCGCCGGTGCGCAGCGAGCGAGCGGTGTCGACGAGCGATGCCGGATAGGTGTTTACGGCCATGACCTAGCTTCACACCCGGTCTACCTGGGTGTTGTGACGCACCTTTTTGCCGAGGTCCTCGCTCGCGCCTACGGCGCTCACTGTGGGCTCGGCAAAAATCTGCACCAAAAAGCCGCTCGTTCGCCGTCAAAGACGGCTCACTCGCTGATGCGATACTGGCACCTATCGCGCCGCTAGACGCCGGCTCCATCGCGTTGCGAGACTAGCGAACAGCGAATGTAGCCTCGGAATCGTTTACTCACTCATTCGCTCACAAAGGATTTGTTGGCAGTCGGTTCGAGCGGGTCGTTGTAGAGGGGAGTGGGGACCGCTATTATCGACGAATGAACACAGGGGTTGCATAGGTGGCTTCGAGACGGCGGCAGCACTTGAAGCCCAACCAACTGGAAATTGACGGCGACTTTTTAGTGGCACACTATAGAACGTTCGCGTACAGTGCATAGTCAGAGACACGCTCGGCGCGCTCCTCTGGCGTGATGAGTGATTCAAGCGTGACTGACCACGACTTGCCGCCTGCCAATTCACTGAGTGAGTCGAGCCCATCTCCGAGAGCGATAGTCTCGTCCTCATAGAATACGGCGAACGCAGAGACGTCGAGCGAGTCCTGAGATGTGTTCTCGATCGTCACTTTGATTGTGGGGTCCGTGCCTGTTTCGAGGTTCTCTTCGGTTAGCTCAAGTGAGTCAGGGATGCCGAGTTCGGTCTGAAAGCCCTCCGTATTGGCGATGCTTATCTCGCCGGTCGCGGGGGCTTCCTCCTAGAGATAGCTTGACCAGATATCCCATTGATCGCCGGGTTCCAGAAACGCGATGCTCTCGCTCGTGCTATCGAGCACGGAATCGCTTTCGTTGTAAAACCGGACATCGATCTCTGGAACTCGAAGCGTTCCGCTGCCGGTGTTCTCAATCAGTCCGGTCATCGCGATGTCGGTGGTGTACTGCCCCTCGTCGATCAAGAGTTCCGACTCAAGGACCTCCAGGTTCCCCTCGCCACCACCGGCCGGTGTCGTCGAGGTTTGTGTCTCGACCGTCGTGTTCGTTTCCGTACTCGTCGTCGTATTCGTTCCGTTTGACCTTTCTGTTGTGGTTTGTGTTTGTGTGGTCTGTGTTTGCGTGGCTTCTGTCCCGCCGCTATCGTTGCTGGCCGAGTCGCTGCCCGAACAACCGGCGAGGAGTGCTGTCGCGCCCGTGATTGCATCGAAAAATCTCCGGCGGGACTGCTGTTTATCGTGTGTTCGTCGCACGCTGATATCACTAGTGTGCGCTGGTAAATAACTACTCCTGTAGCTCCTGTTGCACTGCTGGCGAACGCCGATCACTGACGTTTTCGATCATAATGAAAAACGAGTTCGATGGCATTGAGGCGTTCTCACGCGAGGTTGAGTACTGCCGAGGAGTACGGCAGTGCTCAGACTGTGTGTTCGGCTGCTGTGGCGGTGTGGTGCGAGCAACTCCGCCGCGAGCGAACACGGTGAGCGAGCGGTTTTTAGTCCAGGTTTTTGCTGGCCCCGCAGCGAACGTAGTGAGCGAGGACGCCAGCAAAAAAGTGGGTCTACAGGCCGAGTTCGCGCCCGATGACCATCCGCTGGATTTCGGAGGTACCCTCGCCGATCTCCATGAGTTTTGCGTCTCGGTAGAAGCGCTGGGGCGCGAAGTCCGTCGTGTAGCCGTAGCCGCCCAGCACCTGAACGGCGTCCTCGGCGACCTCGCGAGAGGTCTCGCTCGCGTCGAGTTTCGCGAGCGCGCTCGATTTGCCCACGTCGCCGCCCGCATCGTACTGGGTAGCAGCTTTGTGGGTGAGCAGGCGCGAGCGCTCGATCTTCCGATCCATTGCGACGATCATGTCGCGAACGGCGTCGAACTTCGAGATGGGCTGGTCGAACTGCTCGCGCTCGGTCGCATAGGTTTTGGCAGCTTCGTAGGCACCCTGGCCGAGGCCGACCGAGAGGGCGGCGATCGAGATGCGCCCACCCCCGAGGGTCTTCATCGTCTGGGTCCAGCCTTCACCCTCGTTCCCCAAGAGGCGATCCTCGGGGAGGCGTACGTCGTCGAATTGAATCTCGCAGGTCGGCGAGGCATTGAGGCCCATCTTCTCCCAGATCGTCGTCACCTCGAAGCCCTCGTCCGCGCGCGGATCGACGATAAACGTCGAGATGCCGTCGTAGCCCGCGCCGGGATCGGTGACGGCCTTGACGAGGATCGAGCCGGCCTCCGAAGCGTTCGTAATGAACTGTTTGGTTCCATTCAGAACGTATTCATCGCCCTCCTTCTCGGCGTGTGTGTCCATGTTCGAGGCATCCGAGCCCGAACCGGGTTCGGTGAGCGCCCACGCGCCGATGTCCTCGCCTTCCGCGAGCGGTCGGAGCCAGCGCTCTTTCTGTTCGTGGGTGCCGAACAGTTCGATCGGCTTCGAGGCGAGGCTGACGTGCGCAGCGTAGGACAGCCCGATCGACCCCGAGACCCGGCCTAGTTCCTCGGTGACTAAGGCGTACATGAGCTGATCGCCGCCCAAGCCACCGTATTCCTCGGTGATCGGCACGCCCATGACGTCCAGACCCGCGAGCGCGTCGAAGACCTCCTCGGGGTAGCGGTGTTCGTCCTCGATTCCCTGTGCGATCGGCGCGATCTCTTCCTCGGCGAACTCCCGAACCGTGTTGCGGATCATCCGGTGTTCGTCGGGTACCTCGAAGTTCATAATCGTCCCTACGGTGTGCGAGAGTAAAAAGGTCGGCAGCGACCGTTCGAGGGATCCCCTCGCTGTTCTTTTGATCCCCACACCGGGCGCTCGCCTCGGCGGACTCGCTTCGAGCGATTCAGGCCCCGAGGCAGGTAGTGAGCGGTTTCGCGGACGAGATCGACCTTCGTGACGGTCGGTCCGAACCCCAGCTAGGGTGATCCTTTATTAACACTGGCGCGCAATCTTTGCCCGAACCATGAGCCAACGGATCGCCGAACCCTACGAGCACTACATCGGCGGGGAGTGGACCGCCGGCGAGAGCGAGGAGACCTTCGAGAGCGCAAATCCCGCGACGGGCGAGACCCTCGGGCAGTTCCAGCGCGGGACCGACCGCGAGGTCGAGCGCGCGGTCGCAACTGCCGAGGAGGCCGCCGCGGAGTGGCGCGCGCTCTCCTATACCGATCGCGCGGAGTACCTCTGGGAGATCTACCACGAACTCCGCGATCGCACCGACGAACTCGGGGAGATCGTCACGAAGGAGTGTGGCAAGGAGATCGCCGAAGGCCGGGCGGACGTCGTCGAGGCCTACCACATGGTCGAGTGGGCCGCGGGCAACGCCCGCCACCCTCACGGCGACGTCGTGCCAAGCGAGATCGCCGCGAAGGACGCCTCCATGCGCCGGAAGCCCCGCGGGGTCGTGGGCTGTATCACGCCCTGGAACTTCCCAGTCGCGATTCCCTTCTGGCATATGGCCGTCTCGCTGGTCGAAGGCAATACGGTGGTCTGGAAACCCGCCGAGCAGACCCCCTGGTGTGGCCAGATCATCGCCGAGATGTTCGAGGATACCGGGATTCCCGAGGGTGTGTTCAACATGGTCCAGGGGTATGGCGACGCCGGCGAGGCCATCGTTGACTCGCCCGACGTCGATACCGTCCTCTTCACCGGCTCGGCGGAGGTCGGCCACGAGATCGCCGGGGAGATCGGCGGCGAGGCAGGCAAGCTCGCGGCCTGTGAGATGGGGGGCAAGAACGGCATCGTGATCTCCGAGGAGGCCGACATGGACATCGCCGTCCATTCGGCTGTCATGTCGAGTTTCAAGACCACCGGCCAGCGCTGTGTCTCCGCGGAGCGCCTCATCGTCCACGAGGACATCTACGAGGAATTCAAAGACCGGTTCGTCGAGATCGCCGAAGAGGTTTCGGTCGGCGATCCCTTCGAGGAAGACACTTTCATGGGGCCACTCGCCGATGCGGACCAGGTCGAGAAGGTACGGGGCTACAACGACCTCGCGCGCGAGGAGAGCGACGAGGTACTGGTCGATCGGGAGGAGTTGAGTGAGGAGGAGATCCCCGCCGGTCACGAGGACGGGCTCTGGGTCGGGCCCTTCGTCTACGAGACCGAGTACGACTCCGAGATGCGATCCACCCAGGAGGAAGCCTTCGGCCCCCACGTCGCGTTGATCCCCTACTCGGGGGAGATCGAGGCGGGCATCGCGATCCACAACGACACCGACTATGGACTCGCCGGGGCGATCGTGAGCGAGGACTATCGGCAGATCAACCAGTTCCGGGATCACGCCGAGGTCGGCCTGGCCTACGCGAACCTGCCGTGTATCGGTGCGGAGATCCAACTTCCCTTCGGCGGCGTGAAGGCTTCCGGAAACGGGTACCCCAGTGCCCGGGAGGTCATTGAGGCCGTCACCGAGCGGACCGCCTGGACGCTCAATAACTCGAAGGACATCCAGATGGCCCAGGGCTTGTCTGCGGATATCACGACTAACGAGGACTGAGCGGGTCCTTCCGTCGGCCGCGGAGTCGAAGACCGCTCCGATACGCGTTACCGAGGGAATCCTGCCGGCTCGTCGAAACCAACGCGAGAACTGTCATTCGATGTTCCCCCTCCTGGCTGGTACTGATTGCTGCCGCCTTCGGTTCGATAGTTGATTCACGGACGAACGAGCCCGGAAAAGACCAGTCGGACCGAACAGAACCAACAGGAGTCGACGATCCGCTGATAGTAGCACCCCGCATGCTCTCGTGGGACGTGAATTCCACTGGCTTCCAGCGATCCATACTTCGACACCAGTAGCGACGGAATAGTACTCTTCTATGTGATCTCTAAAGTACGCCGGTCCGGAACGGAATGGTATATAGACGCCGAACCCGGGAGTCGACCGCCCGACGGAACGTTCTCCAATTGTCGCCGGCTTCTCCCTCCACGAAGGGGTGCCGGCGCGCGCCGTTCAGTCACCGAACTCTCCTTTAGATACCCGCACGACCAGCGTGTCCTCGACGTCTCGGAGGTCGTACTCGGGGAGCTCCGTTCGCGATCCATCGGCAGCGTCCCGGCGGCGAACGTACATCGGCTCGGTCAGTACCCCTTCGGCGACGCCGTAGATCGCGAGGAACTGTCCCGACACTTCGGGTTCGATCGTGTCGTTTCTGACCTGCGTCGCGAGTTCTCGGGAGAGCCATTCGGTGGTACTGACGCTCGGTTCGCGGACGAACGCCGCCCGGGCGAAGCGGGCGAGATACCAGTTCAGGTCGTTCAAGAGCGACACCGCCGCCCCGAGACTGACGGTATCGAGCGCCAGGGTGTTCGGAAAGGGCTCGTCGAGATCGTAGGTCACGAGCGCGCTCCGCGCGGTTTCCCGGCTGAGGAGTTCGTAACGCACCTCGCGGTCGGGCTTGCCCAGGATACAGACCCGCGTCACACCCCGAACTACGCGGCCCGACCCAAACCGGTTTCGTCACCACCGCGGCGAGGAGCGACCGCTCCGATCCCGGCTCCCGGGAGCAACCCCGCGGCCGATTCTGCCCCGGAACCTCATCTTTAATAGTTCTTGACCTGTGGGGTAGAGCATGCGCCTCTCGGAGACGCGGGACCGATTCGCCAGCGAGCTGACCTTCCCGGTCGAACACGAGACCGTTCTCGACGAACTCGGCGACGCCGAACTCGACGCCCCCTACGGCGAGCCCGAGTCCATCGGCGACGTGCTCGAACGCTCGGACGAGAGCGAGTACTACTCGGCCGACGAGTTGTACGACACGCTCGTCACGTTCGTCGGCGACGCCTACATCGGGCGGAAGTTCTACGACGACCGCGGGTCGAACGCGGACATCGATCACGACGAGGTGTCGTTCTGATGAGCGTCACGATCGTCTCGGGGGTGCCGGGCGTCGGGAGTTCCCGGGTCTGTGAGGCCGCGCGCCGCCATCTCGACGATTCGTTCGAACTCGTCAACTTCGGCGACGTGATGGTCGAAGAGGCCATCGCGCGGGGCATCGCGACCAGCCGGGACGAACTCGCTTCGCTGCCGATGCACGACTATCGGGTACTTCAGCGTCGCTCCGCTGAGGAGATCGACCGTCGGCGTCGCGAGCGCGAGGGCGCGCTCGTCGTCGATACCCACCTCGCCGTCCATACCGATCGGGGATTCCTGCCCGGGCTCCCCGAGGTCGTCTTCCGCGAACTCCGGCCCAATGCCTTCGTGCTGATCGAGGCCGAGCCCGGGACCATCGTCTCCCGGCGCGCGGGAAGCGAGAGCCGCGAGTACCGGGGCGACGACGAGCGACTGGTCGACTTCCACTCCCAGCTCAATCGAGCGGCCGCGATGAACCACGCGATCCGGGCGGCCGTCCCGATCACCCCGATATCGAACGAGGGCGAGATCGAGGAGGCCGCCGCCAGGCTCGTCAGCGTGATCGAAGCCGCCGAGGGTCGCTGATCCGGGGATCGGACGGGCCGCCCGACCTCGCTCAGAAGGTCGTGAGGTCGCCTTCGATCACTCGGTCGGTGACGTCGGCGACCCCGGCTAATTCCCGGTCGACGATTTCTCTTACACTGGCTTCGACGTCGCCGATCGCCACGCCCGACTCGGTGACGACGTGAACGTCGGCGACGTGGGGCCGATCGATCGGCTGGCCGATCTGACTGAGCAGCCGCACCCTGAGATCGCGGATTCCCTCGACCTCGCTCACGACGATCCGAGCGATGTGCGGCGAGAGGAGATTGTAGATCTTCCCGATGTGGTTGACGGGGTTCTTTCCGGAAGTGGCTTCCATCGACATCGATCGGTTAGGCGTGATGAGGCCGTTCGCCCGGTTGCCCCGACCCACGGAGCCGTCGTCGCCCTGCTCGGCGGAGGTGCCCGTGGTCGTGAGATAGATCGAGTTAGTGGAATAGTCGTCGGCGGTGTTCACGTGGACGTTTACCTCCCGGTCGGTGTGCCCGCTCGCGAGATCGGCGACGAACCCGTGGATGCCCTCGATCGCCTCGTCGTACGCGTCGATGTCGGCGACGAACCGATCGATTATCGCGGCGGCGACGGTGACGTCGATCCGGTCGTCCTCGCGTTTGCCCATGACTTTGACGTCGGGGCCGAGTTCGGGATGAGTAGCACTGTACTCGCCGTTGAGCCGGCGTTCGGTCTCGAGTACGATTCGTTCGGTCTCCGAAAGTGGCGCGTGACCCACGCCGAAGCTCGTGTCGTTGGCCATCGGCACCGGTCGTGTGCCCTCCCGTTCGGTCGGTGTCACACCGCCGTCCTCGCTCGCTTCGAGACCGCCGTCGTCGCCGAACACACCTTGAAGATCGCCGCTGCCCTCGCCGAGCCGGGCATCTAGTACAATATCGGTGCCAACGTCGAGGTGGGGCACCGATTCGCTGAGGTACTCCCGTCCCGCCCGGAGCGCGATCGGCTCGGTCGGGATCGTCACCCCTTCGTACTCGGAGGTCGCCCGGCCGACCAACAGCAAATAGATCGGCTCGGTGAGTTCGCCGCCGCCGAACTCGGGGGTCGCCGAACCGGCGACGAGCTGGGCCTCGTCGGTGTTGTAGTGCAAAACCTCGCCGACGCGATCGAGATAAGCCTGGGAGAGCGCTCGCGAGACGCTTTCAGCGACGCCATCACAGATCGAATCGGGGTGACCGATGCCCTTCCGCTCGACGATTTCGACTGCCTGGTCCTCGACCGGCGGCCGATCGAGGGCCTCGACTCGAACGTTCCGTTCGCTCATTACTCCGATCTACCGCTTCCTCGGTTCTATAACTTGCGGAAACTTTTCACTCTCTTCTAATTACCCAGGAGCATTGCACGTGGCCGACGAGTGGTCACGACTTCTCACTGGTCGGTTTCCGCAGTCGACTATGCTCGATCGTCTTCGTCGAGTAGCATCTCGAGGTAGGAGGCCCTGATCCCTGCTTCGGGGTCGACATCGAGGTCCCGTAGCACGCGACGGACGCGCTCGCGAGCCGCGTCGATGTCTTCTGCCTCGGCTTCGAGTTCGACCTCGACGAACTCTCCGAGCCCCTCGACCCGATCACAGACGAGCGTCCACTCTCCCTCAGCCGCGGCGTAGATCGAGCGGGTCTTCGAGACGGCCGCGGCCGACTCGAAGCCGAGCGCCAAGAGAAGCTCCCTGATCGCCGTAGCGTTCTCTACTACCGTTTCGACCTCCCGGCGGGTCTTCGATTCGCCGTCGACGAGCGGTCCCTTGTAGGTCAGGACGGTCCGTTCCGTGTTCCTTTCCTCATCGTCGTTCTCGGGTGCTTCGCCGGGGCCGTCGTGACCGCCGGTCTCGGCGTCACCCGCCGTCTCGACGATCGTCTCTCGGCGCACCCGGAGGGCCTCGTCGGTCTCCCCGAGGCTCCTGTGGGGGGCGTCGTAGTAGGTGTCTTCCTGTTCGATGGTTCCTCGAAACTCCGCGCCGAGTGCCCCGACGAACTCGCGGATGGCCTCGTGGTCGGCACGGACCTTCGTCTCGACCTCGTACATGCGGAGCGAGAGGGTGGGGGTCCGGAAAAGCGTGGGCCCTCGGGCCGGTGACGCGCCCAGCGTCGGAGCCATCGACCCCGGCGATGGGAGTGGGTACGAGTTGGTGTGAGAGAGTGTAACTGAATGGAGTAGGTGCAAGCAGGCGCAAGCACAAACGGAAACCGGAGCCGACACGATACCGACCTATGGCAGCAGAGATCACCGAAGACGAAGAGGGAAAATCAGTCGTCAGCAGCGACGGCGAGGAAGTCGGCATCGTGATCGATGTCCAGTACGGAACGGCCCGCGTCGAACCCGATCCCGGCCTCACCGACGAACTCAAAGCCAAGGTCGGGTTCGGCGATACTGACGAGGAGAGCTACCCCCTCCAAGAGGAGCGCATCGAGGCGGTCACCGACGACGAAATCCGGCTACGCGACGACCGCTGAGGGCGACCGTATAGCGATCGAACGCGACGACGGGGACGCTACCTTTTTGAGAGGGGTCCCGTAAGCGAAGCCATGCTCAGCGTCCGGGCGCCCGCGACGAGTGCGAACCTCGGGAGCGGCTACGATGTCTTCGGCGTCGCCCTCTCGCGCCCGGCGGACGTGATTCGGGTCTCCCGCGCCGAAGACACTACTATCTCGGTCTCGGGCATCGGGAGCCAGTACATTCCCGAGGACCCCGACCGCAACACCGTCGGTGCGGTCGCAGAGGCCCTCGATGCGCCCGCCTACATCGAGATCGACAAAGGGGTCCGGCCGGCTTCCGGACTCGGGTCCTCGGCGGCGAGCGCTGCGGGCGCGGCGGTCGCGCTGAACGAACTCTACGGCCGGGAGCGCTCGAAAGAAGACCTCGTCGCGATCGCCGCGGAGGGCGAGGCCGTCGTCTCGGGGGCGGCCCACGCCGACAACGTCGCGCCCTCGATCCTGGGGGGCTTTACGGTCGCGACCCCGGAGGGCATCACCCGCGTCGACGCCCACGTTCCCCTTGTCGCTTGCCTGCCCGAGATCGTCGTCTCGACGCGGGACGCGAGGCGAGTGGTCCCCAAGGAACTGACGATCGCCGAATCGGTCGAGACCATTGGCCGGGCGGCGACGCTCGCGATCGGAATGTGTCGCAGCGATCCCGGTCTCGTGGGCCAGGGGATGAGCGACTCGGTAGTGACGCCTGCGCGAGCGTCGCTGATCGAGGGGTACGACGCAGTGCGGGAGGCAGCGCTCGCGGCGGGTGCGACCGGGGTGACCGTCAGCGGTGCCGGCCCGGCCGTCCTCGGGGCCTGCCGGGAGGGCACTCGCCGGCGGGTCGCCCTGGCGATGCTTGAGGCGTTCGACTCGGTAGGAATCGACGCCCGGGCCTACCAGACCCGCGTCGGCGAGGGCGCAACGGTATATTGACCCACTAACCTGCCAGTCGCTTCCTGAACCGTGTGGATCGCCAGCATGGCCGGCAGTTCGCATCGACCGTCGTTCGCTTCCCGGTACCGAGCGGGCAGTCGTCGCGGCCACTGGGACGCGATTGGGCCGTGCCCTCTTCTACTAGTTATCCGGAGACCTCTCCGGCCACCTCGGTGGGACTCGAACGTCGAGAACGGAACCGCCCGACGCATCGGCGCCGATCGATCTATCGAGCGTCGCAAGTATTTTTCTATAGATTGACTAAAATAAACTGTAAATTATAAGTAGTTGCTAGTTGACAAAGGACACGATAGGAGAGTGGATCGAAGCCGACGAAGAGTCCTGATCGCTACAGCAACAGGACTGACGACGGCTACGAGCGGGTGTATGGACACGTTCACTGTGAACATCAACGGCAGCAGCTCCCAGGACGGGGAGGGGTCCTCTCGGCCGGCCAACAACAGCAGCAACATCGATATCGATATCGAACAGCAACAGGAGCAGAACCAATAACAGCAACAGGGGGATAACGACGACGACGGTGACGGCAGTAGTGACAGTGACAACAGCAATGACGGCGATGGCTCCGTTACCGTCGACCGGGAACTAGTCATCGAGCACCTCGGGACGTCTGACCAGAACGCCAGTTACTCGATCACTTTCTCGGCGGATTCCGTGATCGAATACGGGGACGATGCCGACGAAGGGGTCACTGACGAGATAAACGGCCGGTATGTCACCGGTGGCGTGTCCGGCGGATCGGACGACTTCCGTTTCGGCGGCGAGATCGAGGACATCGAGTACGGTGGCTGTCTACGCTTTATCATCGACGGCGACGTGATCGAGGAAGGCGGTGACTGTGGCGATTCCAATCCCGACGATGGGCCGGACAACCCCGAGGACTTGGATCATCACTTGGTGATCGAACCGCTCGACGACGACCCCGGTAGATATACGCTGTACTTCGACGCCGGCAAGCCGGTTATGTACGGCGAGGACGCGGACAACGAGGACGGTTCGGACGTTATCAGTAGCGCGTACGCGAGCGGGACTATCAATCGAGGTACCGACGACTACTACTACAACGGTGGGATATCGATCAAGTACACCGGCAATCTGCGCTTTATCGCCGATGGTGAGGTGATCGAGGAGAATCCGGTCGAAACCCCCGGTCGGGAACTCCTGATCGAACCGGGAGACGGATACAGTGGCTCGGAGGCGACGTACTCCATTGTTTTCCGATCGGGAATGGAGGTAGCATACGGCGAGGAGGCGGACAACGAGGACGGTAGTGACCGGATCGACGGAAACGTGATCCGCGGATCGATCAACAGTGGGTCGGATAACTACTTCCTCGACGGGTCGGTGACCGACATCAGCTACACCGGCTATCTCCGGTTCCTCCTCGATGGTACTGTGCTCCGGGATGATACACCGAGGTCGGATGCTGACACGACAACCGAGACCGAAGCTCCCGATACGGAGACCGAGACCACGACCGAGGACCCGGATACGGAAACGGAGCAGATAACCGACGACGACACTGAAACGACGACCGAACCCACAACTGAGGGGCCCGATACGGAAACCGCAACCGCAGCGCCGGATACCGACACGACGACCGAAACGGACACTGACACACCCACGCGGACTCGGAGTGATACTTCTACTCCGACCCCGACCGAGACCGAAACGGGAACCGATAGCGACGAAGGGTCCAGAAGCGTATCCGACGCCGGAAACGACGACGAGCAAAGTACCGAGAGCACCGACGAGAGCTAACCGACGACCGACTGTACCGCTATCGAACGCTTGGCGTTTCCCGTTCGGTGACCAGTTGAGACGAGCCAGATGGAAACCCATGGCTTCAGCCGTGGGGGGATGTCGAGAGGAATAGAAAGCTTCTTTCGAGTACCGGAGTCCTCTGCGGTATGCGATCGATGCGCGCGAGCGACTACCACGACTTCGTGGGAGTGAGCGACCCGCAGCTCTCGCCCGACGGCGAGCAGGTCGCGTTCGTGCGGACGGTACCGGAATCCGGCACCGAGTACGAGGCGACGGTCTACCTCGCTTCCAGCGACGGCGAGGGTAGTCCACGACGATACACGAGCAGCGAGGGCGTCGACGCCGAGCCCCGTTGGAGTCCCGACGGCGAGTACCTCGCGTTTACCAGCACGCGCGGGGATCGCGAGGAACCCCAACTGTACGTGATGGCCACCGGTGGCGGCGAGGCCCGCCAAATTACGGATGTCGTCGGTGGCGTCTCGGCGATTTCCTGGCGGCCCGACAATGGGGAAATCGCGTTCGTCCAGTCGCGTTCGCCCGCCGAACGCCGCGAGGACCTCGATCTCGCGGTCGGCGACTCCGAATACGAACGCGAACCGCCCGATCCCCGCGTGATCGATCGCTCGATCTACCGGGCCGGCACACAGTACTTCGACGGTCGCCACAGCGGCGTCTACACCGTCGATCCCGAGACCGACAGCGTCGAGCGGGTTTCCGGCGACGGTGGCGGCGGAGACGGGGAGGGCAACGGCGAGAGCGACAGCGACCGACCGGCCGGCAGCGAGCGGGAGTACGACTACGTCTCCCCGGCCTGGGGCGATAGCGAGACGCTCTACTACGCGGCGAAACGCGGCGAAGACCCCGACGACTCGACGGTCTTCGACGTCATCGCTCACGACTGTGTGAGCGACGAAAGCGAGACGATCACTCGAACCAGTGGCTGGGAGGTGACCCTCGCCGCGACTAGTACTGGAGAAGTCGCCTTTCCCTACACGCCGGAAGAACGGGCGACGCTGCGCGGAACCGACGTGCAGGTCTATGATCGCGGCGAGGAGGTGACCCACACCCTCACCGAAGGCCTCGATCGCACGGCGGCGGGACCGCTTCGGTGGGGCCCCGACGAAGAAGAGGTGTATTTCCTCACACCCGACGAGGGCCAGGTCGCAATCCGGGCCGCCGCGGCCAAGGCCGGAAGAGAGGATGGCGAAGGAGAGAAATCGGTCCGAACGGTCGTCCGAGGGGGTGAGACGACCGGTTTCGACGTCGGTAGCGAGGTCGCTTTCGTGCGAAGCGAGTGGGATCACCCGGGCGAGGTGTTCGTGACCGGCAGTGGGACCGACGACGAAGGTGAAAGCCGGGGCCGGAGTTCGCGGCGACTCACCGAGGTGAACGCCGAATTGCTCGGCGGACGGACGCTCGCCGAACCCGAAGAGGTGCGCTTCGAGAGCGAGGGCACCGAGATCCAGGGCTGGGTGCTCTACCCACCCGACGCTTCCAGCGGTGGAGAGGACGGCGACCGAGAAGAAGAGGAGAGAGAGGAGTACCCACTGGTCGTCGAGATCCATGGGGGACCACACGCGATGTGGAGCACGTCGGGGTCGATGTTCCAGGAATTCCAGCTTCTCGCCGCACGGGGCTATGCGGTCTTCTGGTGCAATCCCCGAGGATCGGTCGGCTATGGCGAGGACTTCCAGAGCGCTATCGAGGGCGAGTGGGGTGCGGTGACCGCTCGTGACGTCCTCGCCGGGGTCGATCGAGTCTGTGAGCGCGCCGAGATCGACGAGACGAACCAGTTCGTTACTGGAGGGTCGTTCGGCGGGTACATGACGGCGTGGCTCGTCGGCCATACCGACCGTTTTCGGGGGGCAGTCACCCAGCGTGGAGTCTACGACCTGGCGTCGTTCTACGGTTCGACCGACGCGTACAAGCTGATCGAGTGGGATTTCGGGGTAACGCCCTGGGAGGACTTCGAAGGGCTTCGGACTCACTCGCCGGTGACCTACGCCGAGTCGGTCTCGACCCCGACGCTCGTGATCCACGCCGAGCGCGATTACCGAGTACCGGTGAACAACGCCGAGATGCTCCATCTCTTCTACCGGGAGAACGGCGTCGAGACCCGGCTGGTCAGATACCCCCGGGAAGGCCACGAGCTCTCGCGCAGCGGCGAACCGGGCCACGTCGTCGATCGCCTTGCCCGCCTCGCCCGCTGGTTCGACGGCTACTGCACCCAAAATTGTTCATACAACGATATGCCGCCAAAGGAACTAGATCCGGACGACTGGTAGATCATCAAAGACGATCGGGTTCGGACACAGGATAGCGGGTCAATAGGCTTATTCGCCACTGCCGGCGGGTCGGATAGCTTCGGTTTCGCCAAGAATCGAGCGGCGGCTTTGTGAGACACATGCGTGGAGGCAATGAGCGGGCAAGAGTCCGCCACTGACGTACTCCAGGCCGGCGCTCCCCATTTCGCTTCAGTTCTGGCGTTTTAGCGGGCTGGATCAAAGCCCGCTTTCGTTGAGTGTATTCAACCCTCCGACCGAATTTTCTGGTTGGGGTTTTCGACGTTACAGAACTTAAAAAGCCCGATAGCGGCGGCTCTATGCCGCTCCACTAGGTGCCAAGAACAGGAGAATATAGGATATAAGCTGTTGTGAAAACCCAATTACTAAAAGGAACGCTCCGAATCTTACGAAGCCACCTTCTTGGTGCCTAATTTCTTCTTCAATTTCGCGTTCTGCGAAGTCACAGATAATAGTCGCCACGGTCTCCCCCGGTTCATCCCCAAAAATAGTCATCCAAGGACCGTGATTGACCCAGGATTTCCTTGCCTCGGGGTCCTTAATTGTGCGCGGCGGATTTTCTTTTATATCTATGTAACCAACATTTTCGTAATTTCGTGTTGCGCTAAATTGGTGTTCCGATTCAGTGGTGTTTGTCGGTTGTTCTTCTGAATACCGACGGAAAAGATCAATGAGTTCTGGAGTTCCTATTTCTTGAACTGAGGACATACCACCGAAGACCGGTGAGTCTGGATTTTGTCGTATGGGAAATCCGTAGCCCTCACTCATGCTATTGAGTGCATATCGGAGCTTTCCGGCACGTGTGTAGTCATCAAGTGAATCAATTTCGGGGACTGCTATTAGAATTGCTCCAGCAATCTCTATTAGTATGCCGATGATCCCAAGGAGGGCCGTGGAATCGTAATGACTTAAAATCAGATCAAGTGCGAAAAGCGGCACAAGCAACTGTAACAGTGCAATCGATTGAGGGGCCGATAGGCTGACACGCTTGATTGACCCCTCAATTTGAGAACGAAAATCAGGCGGAATGGAAGGCACTGACGCGGATTAATAGTCGGGATATGAAATAACTTTCAGACTAAAGCAATCCAAGGTCGTAGGTCCGGCCCCGAACGAACGACTCTATCTGTGGATAGCAAGCCTCCAGATAAGAATCGATTGCCGTCCGACTACTGTCACCGCCACCTACAACATCCCTGCGACTACTCGACTCATCACGACGCCCCCAAAGCCTTCGATTGGGGCAGGGCTGCTGGGGACCGACGCCGAGGCTGACCTTGCTTCTCCCTACCCGCCGGCCTCACGAGTAGGACTCCCGTTCGATGAGGATACGGAATTCCCGCGATCGAGGCGTTCCTTCGAGGCCTCTCGTGGCCGTGCCGGTGGCGTCCCGCCGGTGGTAGCCCTCGGCTTCGAATCGGTAGCCGATCGCTGCTGGTGGTAATCGAGCGATTATCGGAGACATACTTACTGGCGTACTAAACAAGCCATTACCAGGATGAGCAAGGAACCGTTCCGACGCCGCACGTTCCTCGGGAGCGCCCTCGCAGGACTGGTCGGGCTGGCGGGCTGTGCCGAGGACGAGCCCCGGGAAGCGAACGACCGGCCCACCGACTCGCTCACGCCGACCGCGGCCCAGCAGGCCACGCCGACCGACACCGAGACCACCGAGGAAACCGACACGGAAACCGAAACCGAGAGCGAGGAGGACGCCGAGCGGACGATCCCCGAGCACGATCACTCCGGTCCGGCCGAGGGCGGCTCGACCATCGTCGCCGAGCAGTTACTGCACCGAGCGCGGGACACCGAGAACGTCCAGGCCTCCGCGAGCCGACCGCTGCTCTCGACCGAACCCCGGGATACCTACGTCGATCCGACCTTCGGCGACGACGGCAATCCCGGCACCGAGAGCCGTCCCCTAAAGACGATCCAGGAGGCACTCGATCGCGTTCCGATCGTCGTCCAGCACCGTCATCACGTCTATCTCGCCGATGGCACCTACGAGGAGAGCCCGAAAAGCGCAGCGGGGCATTTCGTTGGGTCCTACCCACACAACCCTCACCCGATGCGAATCCAGGGCAACTCCGACGATCCCTCCAGGGTGGTGATCGACGGCACGCCCGGCTTCTCGGTGCGTTCGAACGAGATGGATAATCCGGTTCTCGCCGATGTGACGATCACCGGCTCGATGCAGAACTTCGATTCGCACTTCCAGATCGCCAATATCCGCTTTACGGGGACCGGCGAGCGGGTGCTCGGCGGGGCGGCGATGAAGACCCACGACGCGTCGGTGACCCGCGTGCAGAACTGCACGTTCGCCGAGACCTACGACTTCGCGGCGGAGGTCGCACTCGGCGGCACGGTGATGGTAGACGACTGTCGGGGCACCGTAAGTGAGTACGCCTTCGATGTCGACCAGGGGGCAACGGCGATCGAGATCGGGCGAAACGACCTGGCCGGCCGGAAGGGCTACGCCCGTGCGGAGCGTGGAGCGTGTTTCGTCGATCGGAGCGGGGAGCGCCACACCGGCGTCGTCGAGAACTGAATCGAGTCGGGGCGAAACGGGGTAGGCTGGGATGGGGCAGGGCCAAAGAGAACTTTCAGGCCCTCAAGCCGTTCGGAACGCCCGGTCGCCGGCGTCGCCCAATCCGGGAACGATGAATCCGTCCTCGTCGAGGTGATCGTCGATCGAGACGGTGAGTAACTCCGCTCGGGGGACGGCCCCGGCGACCTTTAGCAGGCCGGCCGGTGCGCTCACCGCAGAGAGCACGAAGAGGTTCTCGGGGTTCGCTTCCTCCTCTAGAACCCGTTCGAGAACCGCACACATCGTACTGCCGGTCGCGAGCATCGGATCGGCGACGATGACGGTGTCCTCCGAGGTGATCTCGGGGAGTTTGACGTAATCGATGTCGATCGGGAACTCTCCCTCCGTCATGCCGGCGTCCTCGTTGCGCCCGGCGGAGATGACGCCCTGTTTCGCACGCGGGAAAGCCTTGAGCAACCCCTCGACGAAGGGCGTCGCCGCCCGAAGGACGTTCACGATCACGACCTTATCGAGGCCCTTGACGCGCTCACCGGTCGTCTCGGCGAGTGGCGTCTCGATCGCGACGTACTCGGTGTCCATCGCGCCGTCGATGATCTCGTAGCCACAGATCCGCCCGAGTTTCACGAGGCCCTTGCGGAAGGCGACCTGCTCGGTACGGACGTCACGGAGTTCCGAAAGCGTCTCTCCGGCCAGCGCGTGGGTGATGAGGGCGGCGTTCTCGCGGTCTTCGATCGTCATTACTAGAGGAGCGCAGTTGCCCACTGTATAAATCACCGGGCAACGGGCCCGTTGGTAGTGCCCTCGATCCGGGACCTTTGTATCGATTAGCGGGAGTCTCGAACCTCCGTGCCCGAGTCATACCGGGCCGCGAGCCGAGGTGCTTGCTGTCTGGGGGATGTTTATGTCGGTCGACGTTCTGGACGCCAAGTGCATGGCAAAAGATCTAGCCGAAAACGAAGTCACCCTTGACCAAGCCGCCGACCGACTCGAAGCACTCGCCGCCGAACTCCGCGACGAGGACGACTTCGACATCGACGTCGAAAACAGGACGGTGCATCTCTCGCCGCCATCAACGATCGCGATGGAGATCGGTGTCCGGGAGACCTCTTCGTTGCTTCGGGGCGATCGCGAGACCGTGACGATCAAGATGGATTGGAGCCCCGAATAGCGATCCCGGGACTCACTCACTGGTCGCGTATCACTCGCTTCTCGGCCCCCGGACACCGTGCTGGCCGACCGAACCCGAGGCGCAGACCCTCTCGATTGTCGTGTCGGTCACCGCAGTACGACGATATAGGTAAGTGCTGCGAGCGTCCCCGCGCCGAGCGCGACCGTCTCCCAGGAGAACGTGAGCACGTCGATGAGGTCGAGTCCCCAGACGACCAGCGCGGCGAGCGCGACCGAGAGGACGACGTTCATGAGGAGTAACACGCGGGGGTCGCCGTCGGTGGCCATACCCGTTCTGAGCGAGGCGGGCTCTTAGATCCTCCCGATGTGCGGTGACTGTTCGAGGTTCTTGAGAACGCGAGCAGCTATGGTCCCAACAGGCAATGGACCGACCGTGGAACTCACGAACGCCCGGGGACAGCCGGTCGATCCGGTTCCGTTCTTAGTGGTCGCGACGCTCGCCTTTCTCGTGAGCTTCTCGTATGGACCGATCTATCTCATGGAACTCGGTCTCCCGCTGCCGGCGGCACTCGCCGTCTCGACCGGCGTGTTCCTCTCCCTCAGTGCGCTCGCGTACTATCGCCTCGTCTGGGACACCCGTCCCGAACTGCGCGGGGAGGTGCCCGCCGAGCGCCGACTGCGCGCGATCGTCTACGCCGCGCTCGTCCTCGCCGCCCTACTAGGACTGTTGACACTTCCCCTACTCGTTGTCTGACCTCCTCCCGAATTGAACCGATCGACCTGGATCGCGAACGTCGTCAGCTACTTGTATAGTGCGAGGAGAACCAGGGACTCATGCGCTTCGTCGAGGAGCAGCGCAGTCTCGTCAGCGAGCAGCGTGACCGGCAGAACGCGCCTGTGTGGCGTCACGCGAAGTGGTGGATTTCGGTGACAGCCAGGATCGAGAAAGCGATCAGTAGTCCAGTATGACCGGGGAACCGAGTGAGGATCGAGAAGCCGCCTCCACTGCTGGTGCAGCCGAAGGACCGACGCGGTCGAGCAAGCGCCTCGAGATCGCGTACCAGGAAGCACGCGCCGTTCTCGAAGCCCAACAGGCGACCGCTGCGGATATCGATCAAAAGACTACGCGAACCGTGCGTCTCACGGCGGTCATCGTCGGGCTCGTCCTGTCGGCCGCCCAACTCGAGGCTATGGATTTCGATCCGCCTGCAGCTACGATCGCCGTAGGTGTTCTGATAGTCTCGCTCATCGTCGGCGTCATCAATTACAGCGCGTCGGATCCGATCGCAGGCCTGAATCCACAATACCTCAGCCGGCTCGTCGCGAACGATTTCCCCGAGACGTCCTGGGAGACGCACTTACTGAGCGAAGCAGGGAGCTGGATCAGCGACAACGAGGCGGAGATCGCCCGAAGCGGAGATGTGTTACTGGTACAGCGCGTACTCCTCGCCCTCGGAATCATAGAGACGAGTATGGCAGACGACTCCTCGGAGCGAGAACCCGGCTCTGAAACCGGCCAGCGCCTCCGCAAGGGTCCCGCCTGGCTCTCTAACTTCTTGAACTTCGGGCGGACCCGGAAGAAGAGCGAGTGATTACTCTGACACAGCGGGCAAACGTTTCCGAATAGCTTCTCGATCCGGAAGCCGCTAAAACACTTCTAAGTAGTCCTCGACGATCCGCTGCTCGTCTTCGGTGAGGTCAAACAGATCATATACTGCTGAGTCGATCTCCTTTTCGAGAGTCTCGATATCTATCTCCTTTGCCCTTTTTTTGGTCGGTTTCGAGCTGTGAGAGGAGCTTTTCGACGCCTTCTTCGCGGCGCGGTATCGGGATCGTCGTCGCTTCTCCCTGTTTGACATTGCGCCCATCCACCGCGCTGTGGACGTACTCGGCGCGGCGCTTCCGGTTGCCCAGATCGTCGGCGTACATCGCGGCGTCGGTGATGCTATCGGAGCGCCCGGCCTCCACCGCGAACTCTCCGTTCTCCTGCTCCGCTATCGTGGCGTCGACCGGGTAGCGGCGGGTCTGCCACTCGTAGTCGACGTACTCCAGCTCGCCGTCGAACTTACCGAGATACGCTTCGGGGAAACGGCCGGTCTTGCTGTCGAGATCGATAATATCGACGATGGTCTCGGCGTTCTCGCGCATCTCGGCGAAGCGATCCGCGCGGTCCTCGGTGATGCAGGGCAGTCGTTCGACGTACTGGGAGCGGTATTCGTAGTAGCCGCCCATCTTGACCGTCGTGATGTGCTTGAAGTAGAAGTCGACTGCCTTCGAGTTGAGTTGGCAGGCCATCTCCTCAGTGAGGTCGCGGTAGTCGGGACTCAGTAGAACGCCATAAGCGGTAGTGAAGTACCATGTACCTGATTCATCAACCATGAAAGTTGCATCCGTAGTGATGTGCCCCTGGATGATTTTGGGCGCCTCGAATTTTCCAAGATTCTTCGGGTAGATATAGCCATACCAATCATCTTCTCCTTCTTTTCGGCCACTTTCTCGCGCTTCAAGAGCCTCCTTGTGTGCAAGGAAGAAGTTCCACGTCTTTGAGAGATTTTCGTCCAAGTAGTTCTGTGAATAGAGGCCGGCCTCCAGCTCCCCCTCTTCAGTTTCTTCAGCATAGTATGGATGAATGACGTGTAATCCACCCCAGTCCCCGCGCCACCGCTTGATCTCGTCTCCTGCAAGAAACGGTCGAAGCAGATCTGTCTCGATTTCGTACTCCTGTGAGCTCCCAGTAGGAACCACGATCACACTGCCTCCAGTGTCATCCGATTCCACTCGATCGGCGTCTAGCACTTCTACGACGTAGATTTTGTTCGCACTGGTGCGGATGCCCTGGAAGACTGCATCGGTCACGTCCCCAATAACTTCGTCACCCTGCTCTTCCAGTTTCTCGAAGACCTGCAGCTCCTCGGGGGGCCATCATCGCCCAGTACTCTTCGCTGGCGAGCTTTTCCTGGGGGTAGTCGAACACGTCGATGAATTCGTCGCTGTAGCCCGGGTCGCCGCGATGCTCGCGCACCGATTCGATGATGGTCGCGTCGAGTTCCTGGTCATCCTCACCGTTCGACTCGGCTTTCACCCGCACACACCGGATCTCGTTGTCGGCTCTGGCCGCCTCGTCGGGTTCGTCCTCGAGGATCACGATCGCCGGGTAATTGGTCGCGTCCTCGAACACCCCCGAATCCCGGAAGTCGTACACCTCCTCGACACGGGTCTCTTCGAGCAAGACCTCCCGCAACCCCTCGCCGTAGTCGGTAACCATGAACTGATTGGGTGTGATGAATCTCAGCGAAGCGCTGTCCTCGGCGAGCCAGTCGAGGCCGCGTTCGTAGAACGGACAGTAGATGTCGTAGTTGCCGGTCGTCGCGTCGTAGAGCTCGTCGAGCATCGCCTTCTGGCTGTCGGGGAGGTCCTGGATGCGGACGTACGGCGGGTTCCCGACCACGTAGTCGTAGTTCATGTAGTTCTTGACGACCAGTGCCAGGACGGTATCCTCGAACATCTTGAACAGCCGTCCGTCGTCGTGTTCCTCCTGCAGGTAC